>NZ_CP019724.1:3682500-4282500 GCF_002005225.1 Streptomyces pactum | reverse complement strand
CGGCCGGCAGGTCCTCGTCGCCAACCACGAGTACACCGACGAGGTGCTCATGTTCCGCGACTACGACCCCGAGAACCCGACCCGCGAGCAGGTCGAGATCGCCTGGGCCGCGCACGGCCTGTCCGCCGTGGTGGTGGAGGAGGAGCGCCGGAGCGGGAAGCTGACGCCCGTGGTCCGGCACCGCCTCAACCGGCGCGTCACCGCGACGAGCGAGTTCCGGCTGACCGGCCCGGCCGCCGGGTCGGACCTGGTGAAGACCTCCGCCGACCGCACCGGCCGCAAGGTCCTCGGCACCCTCAACAACTGCTCCGGCGGCACCACCCCGTGGGGCACGACGCTGCACGGCGAGGAGAACTTCAACCAGTACTTCGCCAACAGCAGCCGGCCGACGGACAAGCGCTACGGCATCGGCACCGGCGCCACCGAGCGCAAGTGGGAGCGGTTCGACAAGCGGTTCGACGTCGCCCGGGAGCCGAACGAGGTGCACCGCTTCGGGTACGTCGTCGAGCTGGACCCGTACGACCCGGAGTCGACTCCGCGCAAGCACACCCTGCTCGGCCGCTTCAAGCACGAGGCGGCGACCGTGCGGCTGACCCACGACGGGCGCCCGGTCGTCTACACCGGCGACGACGAGCGGTTCGACTACTTCTACAAGTTCGTCGGCAGCAAGCGGATGCGGCACGGGAACTCCCGCTGGGCGCGGGAGCACAACCTGTCGCTGCTCGACGAGGGCACCCTCTACGTCGCCAAGCTCTCCGGCGACTCCCCCTCGATCGAGATCGACGGCACGGGCCAACTGCCGAGCGACGGCGAGTTCGACGGCGGCGGCCGCTGGATCCCGCTGGTCACCGCCACCGAGGACGGCGCCGTCTCGCACGTCGAGGGCATGACCGCCGAGGAGGTCTGCGTCTTCACGCGGCTGGCCGGTGACAAGGTCGGCGCCACCAAGATGGACCGGCCCGAGGACATCGAGCCCTCGCCGAAGACCGGCAAGGTGTACGTCGCCCTCACCAACAACTCCAACCGCGGCAAGGCCGGTTACGCCGGTCCCGACGAGGCCAACCCCCGCAACGGCAACAAGCACGGCCACGTCCTGGAGCTGACCGAGCGCTGGAACCGGGCCGACGCCACCAGCTTCGCCTGGTCGCTGTTCCTCGTCGCCGGCGACCCGGAGGACCCGGCGACCTACTTCGCGGGCTTCCCGAAGGACCGGGTCAGCCCGATCTCCTGCCCCGACAACGTCGCCTTCGACGACCACGGCAACCTGTGGCTGTCCACCGACGGCAACGCGCTCGGCAGCCACGACGGTCTCTTCGGCGTCGCGACCAGGGGCGACCGGCGCGGTGAGCTGAAGCAGTTCCTGACGGTGCCGACCGGTGCGGAGACCTGCGGTCCGATCATCCAGGACCGGCGGGTGCTGGTCGCCGTGCAGCACCCGGGCGAGGTGGACGGCGCCTCCGTGGCGGAGCCGGCCAGCACCTGGCCGGACGGACCCGGGACGTACGTGCGCCCGGCGGTCGTGGCGGTGTGGCGCGAGGACGGGCGCGACATCGGCGTCTGAGCCCGCTCTTCGCACGGGGCCGGTGTCAGCCGGCCCCGTGCAGGGTGAGGTCGACGACCAGGGCCCGGTGGTCGGTGTCCGCCAGGTCCAGGAACCGGGCGCGGTGTGCGGTGAAGTCCTCCGACACCAGGACGTGGTCGATCTGCACGCCGAACGCCGGGGCGGTCCGGGCCGGCCAGGTGACCGTCCGGTCGTCCCCGGCCAGCCGGGCCGCGTCGCGCAGCCCCGTGTCGAGTATCCGGCGGAAGACGGCGTGGTCCTGGGAGGCGTTGAAGTCGCCCGCGAGGACGGCGGGGGTTCCGCTGTCCTCGGCCTCGGCGGCGACGTCGCGCAGTGCGCCCAGTTCCTCGCGCCACAGGCCGACCTGGTCCGGCAGCGGTGGCATCGGGTGGGCGAGCTGGAGGCGTACGGCGTGGCCGCGCACGTCGGCGACGGCGCCGGGCATGCCCATGGTGGCGGGGACGCCGGGGGTGGCCTTGAGCGGGAAGACGCTCAGGATGACGGACCCCTCGGAGCCGCCGCCCTCGACGGCCCGCCGGTGGGGGTAGTCGGCGGCGAGGTCGCGCCGCAGCGCCGCGTCACAGGCGTATTCACACTCCTGTACGAATACGAGGTCGGGCTTCTCGCGCCGCACGGCGGAGATCAGCTCGCCGGTGCCCTGTCCGAACTCGACGTTCGAGGTCAGCACCCGCACCTCGGCGACGGGCAGCCCGACGGGGTCGCCCGTCTTGCCGTACGGCTCGATGAACCACGCCAGCAGTCCGAGCAGCGCGACCCCCCACACCGCGCCGGTCCACCACCGGGCGAGCAGGGTGAGCAGCAGACCGGCGCCGGTCGGCACGAGCAGCCACGGGAGGAAGGCGAGGAGCTGGGGGACGGGTGTGACGCCGTCGGTGTCGGCGACGCGGCAGCCGACGACCACGCTCACCCCGGCGAACAGCAGCCCCGCGCACCAGGCGCCGAACCGCCGCCCGGCACGGCGGGCCGCCGGCCGCTCGCGGGAGTCCGTCCACTCACCGGTCGTCGTGTCGGTGTCCAAGTCCCGGCCTTCCGCTCGCGGTGCGCTGCCTGCCCGTGTACTGCCTGCCCGTGTACCCGACTGCCCTGTACTGCCTGCCCTGTACTGCCTGCCTGTGCACTGCCCTGCTCGTGCGGTCTCCGCCCGTGTGGTGCCTGCCGCCGCGGGAGTCCGGACACTCCCTTGAAAGACGGGAGCCGGGGGTGGGAAGTTGCCCGGGCGCGGGTCGCGGACCGCTACGCCCGCGCGTGGAACTCCCGGACCACCTCGACGCGCCCCACGATGTGCCGGTTGAACTCCGCCGGCTCCTCCGCCGGAACCCACGGCTCCAGGATCGTCTCGCCGCCGGCCCGGCGTACCGGGTGGCGAAGATCGGCTGTTCGGGCAGGCGGGGCGGCCAGGCCGTCCAGTCCGAGGCCTCGACCGGGGCCGGTTCCCCGGGGCCTGCGGGGCGCCGCAGGGGCGTCGTCCTGGGCATGGCCGGTGACCTTGACCGCCTGGTCCGGGGCCCGGCCAGGGGATTACGTCGGGAGTCCGGCCAGGGATCACGTCGGGAGTCCGGCCGGGGCGGCGACCGCGTCGGGCGGCGGCTCAGAGCCGGGCCCGCGTCCGCCGGGGCGGTGCCGGGTCGACGGCGGTTCCCGCGGGCGTCCGGCGCCGGCGCAGCAGATGCCCGTACCGGCCCGTGAGCCAGGAGGCCAGGGCGACCGTGAGGCCGAGGGCGACGAGGAGCCACGAGGCCGTGCGCAGGGTTTCGGTGAGGGCGTCGTAGACGGCGCCCGCGGCCGGACCGTCGACCGCGCCGTCGACCGCGCCGGGGAGTTCGGCGACGGTGAGCCGGCGGCCGACCACGACGGCGAGGACGAGCAGCGCCCCGCCGAGGGCGGTGCCGATCCCGGCGGCCGTGACCGCGCGCCGGCGGCAGGCGGCGACGGCGATGCCGGTGACCGCGAAGACGACGGCCGCGAGCGGCAGCCACAGGGCGGCGACGTCGAGCACGTGGTAGCCCCTTCTGAGCCGGTCCGTCTCGTGGGCCGCCAGCACGGTCACCGCGGTGTGCCGGACCGGGATGCGCCGGGCGAAGGGCACGTTGTCGTCGGCGAGCCGCTCCTTGACGCGGGCGGTGACGGGGGCGAGGTCGACGGTGACCGCGCGTCCGCGTGACCGTTCGTCCCGCAGGGCGCGCAGGACGGCGCCGTGAACGGTGCGGTGGGCCGCGTTCCAGCCCTCGCGGAAGGCCTCGGTCCGGGTGAACGACCGTGCCGCGTCCTGCACGAAGAGCCGCACGGTGCCGTTCATGGGGCCGGCCGCGACCTCGGCCATGACCCCGTCGCCCACCGTGTCGCCCACCATGTCGGCGACCGCGTCCCGTACGTCCGGATCGTCGGCGAGCGGTGCCATGGCGGCGACGTACCGCCCGGTGTCGGCCGGCCCGTGCACCGCCCAGCCCGCCAGCGTGCCGCACGGCGCGAGCAGGCAGGCGAGGGCGATCAGGACGGCCGACAGGGCGTTCCGGGGGCGTGGGGACACGCTTCCAGGCAAGCCCCGGGGAACGGCACGGGCGACCGGCGTGACTGCATATGGCCCCCCACGACGAGCCGGACGGGCGCCCCGCCCGCACCGGGCGCACTGCCCGCACTGCCCGCACCAAGCGCACCGGGCGCACCGGGCGGGCGACCGCCCGCCCCGCCCCCGTGCGGTGCGTCAGGTGACCGGACGGCCCTTCGCGTCCTCGTGGGTGTAGTAGCGGTAGAACAACGTGGCGAAGACCGCCGCCGCGAGCAGCAGGGACACGACGACGCACGTGAACATGGCCACGCCGCTCTGCGCGTACAGGAACCCCAGCGCGCTGCCCGCGAACGCGCCCCACAGGACCGCGTGGCCTTCGCGCGGCAGGCGCTGGGCCACTGCCCGCACCACGGCGTAGAGGACGACGAACGCGAGCACGGTCAGGAAGCCGAAGAGGAGGTTCCAGCCGGTGACGGAGTCGCCGTGGCGGCGGATGGCCGCGGCCCAGTAGCCGTAGACCAGCCCGATCGCGAGGGGCACCGCCCACCTCGCCACCCTGTGCGTCCGCTCGCCGAAGACGTCGGGCGTCGCCGTGCGGCGGCGCGTGTCCGTTTCGGTGGATGTTCCGCGTGCCGGTACCGCGTGAGCCATGAGAGCACTCCTCTCGCCTCGCCCCCGTCTACCAGGGCACACCGGTGCGGGCCGGCGGGCAAGTCAGGATGCGGGCCGTGGGGGCGCGTGTTTCGCTGGGGCCCGTGAGGAGTCGTGACCGCAGGCCGGTGCGCGGCCGGTGGCGTCTGCTCGGCCGACTCGTCCAGGCCGCCGGCCGGGGGGACGCCGCGTCCCGGCACGAACTGCTCAGCGTCCGCGGGCACAGCGTGGCCTGGCTGTTCCCGCTGCTCCTGCTGGTCGCCATCGCCGCGGCCGACATCACGACCGGCGCGTTCGAGATCATCTCCTGGACCGTGCTCGTGCCCGGCGTCGCCGCCGCGATCTGCGGGGTGCGGACCACGGCCGTGTACGCGCTGGTCGCCCTGGTCGTGTACGTCTTCGCGGACACCGTCTGGCAGCACCGCGAGGAGACCGGGCTGCCCGGCCTGGTCCTCGTCGCGCTCGCGGGAGGGATCTCCGTGGTGGTCGCCGCGCTCCGGGTCGGCGGCGAGCAGCGCATGCTGCACATGCGGGACATCGCCGAGACCACCCGGCGGACCGTGCTGCGCCCGCTCCCGGTGGGGTTCGGCGGCCTCGAGCATGCCGCCGCCTACCTCTCCTCGGACACCGAGGCCCGCGTCGGCGGCGACTTCTACGACATCCAGCCGGGCCCGCACGGCACCCGCGTCCTCGTCGGCGACGTGCAGGGCAAGGGCCTGGGCGCGGTGGACACGGCCGCCGCGCTGCTCGGCACCTTCCGCGAGGCCGCCTACCACGAGCCGGACCTCGCGACGGTCGCCGAGCGCCTGGAGCTGCGCATGCAGCGCCACCGTGCGCACACCGCGGCCCTCGGCCACCTGGACGGCGACCGTTTCGCCACCGCGGTGCTGGTCGGCTTCTCGGAGGACCTCCCCGACACCGTGGACGTCGTCCTCTTCGGCCACGACCCCCCGCTCGCGGTCGGCCCCGACGGCGTGCGGCCCCTTACGGACGCCGGCGGGCTGCCGCTGGGCATGGGCGACCTGACACCCGGCCCGCCGGTGTCGGTGCGCCGGCTGGTCCTCGCCGCCGACGAGACGCTCCTGGTGGTCACCGACGGGGTGACCGAGGCCCGTGATCCCGAGGGACGCTTCTACCGGCACGGCGAGGACGTCGCCCGCGCGGTCGCCGGCGACCTGTCGAACGCGGCGCCGGCGAGGCTGGTGGCGCTCGTCCGGGACGGCACGCTGCGGCACAGCCGGGGGCGGCTGACCGACGACACCACGGTCTTCGCGGTACGGCGGACGGGACGGCCACCGGAGTGGCCCTAGATGCCCCGCTTTGCAGCCGCAGCGGTTACGGTGCTGCCGTACGTGATCGACAGGGGGAGGGACATGCCGGGAACCGTGCTGCTGCTGGCGGCGTCGCCCGTGGGCAGGGGGTGCCTGGTGGACGCCGCGTCCGTGCTCCCCGTGCTCGCGGCCGTGCCGCCCCCCGTGCTCTCGGGCACCGACACCGCGAACGTCGTCGAGCTCGCCGACCCGCTGGAGCCGCAGGCCGTCCTGACCCGGCTGCGTGCCGCCGCGGCGGCCCCCGGACCGCTGACCGTGTACGTCGCGGGCCAGCTCCAGCTCGACCGGCGCCAGCGCCTGCCGCACCTGGCGCTGGCCCGCACGACACCGGCGACCGTCCGCTACACCGCCCTGCCCTGGCACTGGATCCGCGAGGAACTGCGGCTGCGGCCGAGCGGCGCGACGACGCTGCTGCTCGACCTGCACGCCGACCAGGAGACCTGGCAGTGGCTGCGGGCCAACCCGCTGGACTGCGGGCGCAACAACGCGGTTTACGGTCGCGTCGCGCCGCCGCCCACGCGGCGGACGGTGGCGGCCCCCTCGTACATGCGTGCCGTCGCGACGATCCTGCGCAGCGGGCACCGGCCGCCGCCGGACCAGTTGCACCAGCAGGCGCTGGCCCGTGCCGCGGCCGAGGTCGCGGGCGGTGGTGCGGCGGCGGACCTGGTGCTGACGGCGCCGGGGCCGGAGGCGGGTGACCCGCACGCCGTCATCACCGCAGCCGTGCGGGCCGGGCGGCACGCGGACGCCGACGCGCTCGCCGCCCGGCACGAGCGGGCCGCCGCCCAGGCGCACGGGCCCGCCTCCGAGGAGGCGCTGCACTGGACGGAGGTCCGCGCCGACCTCGCGATGTTCGCGGGGGACCCGGTGCGCAGTTGCCGGGCCTGGCTGGCGGTGGCGGAGGCCCGGCTGGGCGCCGGCCAGCCGCCCCAGGCGCCCGCGGTGGAGGCGGCCGTGGACCGGGCCCACCACCAGTGGGGGCAGGTGCGTGACACCGTGCGGGCGCGGGAGCTGGGCGGGGCGCTCGCCGCGTTGCGGGGCCGGGTGCCGGGGCAGCGCGAGGGCGCGCTCGACCACGTGCGGCGCGAGCTGAGCCGCCTGCAGACCCAGGGCTGAGGCCCGCCCGGGCGGTCCCCGTCCCGGCGCGCGCGCCCGCGTACGCGGCACGGCAGCGGCGTCCGGACCCTCGCCAGTGTGCAACAGCGGTGCCATGATGGTGAGTTATGGCTGAGGGGGACGGAGTGGTGACGCGCGGTATCCGGATCCGGCTGGACGGGGCCGCGAGCGAGAGTGACATCGATGCCCTGCACAAATGGCTGGAACGCGAGAAACCGCTCGCCGACCTGGCCCGGACCGACCAGCTCCGCATCGACGAGCACAGCCGGACCGGCGAGGCCGGCGCCCCGATGGGCACCGGCATGGACATCGTCGTGGCGGTGATCGGGGGCGCCGCGGGCGCGATGTTCCAGGGAGTGGTGGACCAGGTCCGGCGTTCCGTGGAGGCCTGGCGGGCCAACCGTCGTGAGGTGGAGGACGGCGAGCCGCCCCAGGTGCGCGTCGAGCCGGTGCGACCCGACGACAGGTAGGCGGCCGGTGACCGGTTACGACCCGCGGGGGAAGGCGAACCGGGCGCTGTTGGTCGGAGTGTCCGAATACGACAACACGGCGCCGCCGGACGGCGTGCCCGGAGACCTGCCCGCGGTCAAGCACAACCTGAACCGGCTGGAGGAGGCGCTGCGGCACGGCGGGGTGTTCGGCGAGCGGGAGATCGCGGTGTGCCGCTCTCCCGACCAGGTCACCTTCGGCCGGGAACTGTGGCTGGCCGCCAAGGAGGCCGAGGGCGTCCTGCTGCTGTACTTCGCCGGGCACGGGGCCATACCGAACGCGGGCGACGAGCTGTTCCTGCAGATGCGCAACGCGCGCGTCGTCGCGGGCGGGCACGCGGTCTTCCCCGGCTCGGAGATGTTCAGCACCGTGCAGGCGGTGCTCGCCGCCGGTCCGGCCCGGCGGATCGTGGTGATCCTCGACTGCTGCTTCGCGGGCAACGCCGCCTGGATCCGCCCGGACCCCCGCGACAAGCGGCGGTTGCTGCTGCTGATGAGCGTGCAGGCCAATCACCGTATCGACGCGGGTGATCCCAAGACCCCGACGCCGTTCACCGCCGAGCTCGCGAAGGTGCTGGAGGCGGGCGGCGACGTGTCGTTCCGCGCTCTCGTGGACGACCTGCGGGCCCGGATGTCCGCCGCCGGACACCGGACGGTGCGCGGCGACGCCTGGGAGCCGGAGAGCCGCGTCGAGCCCGGGGAGGACGTGCTCCTCGCCGCCCGGGCGAGGGCGGCCGGGCTGCCGCCCGTGCCCGGGCCCGTACCTCAGCCGGGCCCCGTGCCCGGGCCGGTATCTCAGCCGGGCCCTGCGCCCGGGCCGGTATCTCAGCCGGGCCCTGCGCCCGGGCCGGTATCTCAGCCGGGCCCTGCGCCCGGGCCGGTATCTCAGCCGGGCCCCGTGCCCGGGCCGGTATCTCAGCCGGGCCCTGCGCCCGGGCCGGTATCTCAGCCGGGCCCTGCGCCCGGGCCGGTATCTCAGCCGGGCCCCGTGCCCGGGCCGGTATCTCAGCCGGGCCCTGCGCCCGGGCCGGTATCTCAGCCGGGCCCTGCGCCCGGGCCGGTATCTCAGCCGGGCCCTGCGCCCGGGCCGGTATCTCAGCCGGGCCCTGCGCCCGGGCCGGTATCTCAGCCGGGCCCCGTGCCCGGGCCGGTATCTCAGCCGGGCCCTGCGCCCGGGCCGGTATCTCAGCCGGGCCCTGCGCCCGGGCCGGTATCTCAGCCGGGCCCCGTGCCCGAGCCCGTACCGCAGCCGGACTCCGCGCCGGACCCCGCGCCGGTCCCCGCGCCCGTCCCGGACCCCGCGCCTTTGCCCGGGCCGGGGCTCGTCCGCCGGGTCCGGGCGGCCCTGGGCGGGTTGCCGGGTGCGGTGGGCGGAGCCGGGAGTGCGCTGGTCCGTCGCATCGGCGGCTCCGGGCCGCCCCGGGCGGTCCGGAGGGGAGGCGGGCGGGACGGGCGGTCGCGGCGGCTGGTCGCCGGGGGCGTCGTACTGCTGCTCCTGGCCGCCGCCGCCATCGGTATCGGGGCCTACCGGCACGTCGTGCTGACCGACGGCCCCTCCTCCTGCGCCCCGCCCCTGGAGCTGCGGGTGCTCACCGACCCCGACCTGGAGCCGACGGTCCGGGCCGCCTCCGACGCCTATCTGACGTCGGAGGCGAACACCACCGGCGACGGCTGCCGGCGCAGCGGCATCACCGTCTACAGCGCGGGCGCCGCCGACGCGGTCACCGCCCTGCGCAAGCAGACCGGCGCCTGGCAGGAACCCCGCGGAACCGACACCAACCCGCAGCGCGACGTCGGTCCGCAGCCCGACGTGTGGATACCCGGCTCCCCCGCCGACGCGGCCCGGGTCGTCGCGGGGCAGGACACCGACGCCGTGGCCGAACTCGACGCCGACGAGGAGCCCTTCGCGTACTCCCCGGTCGTGCTCGCCGTCCCGCAGGACATCGCCGTCGACGGACTCGACGACCGCACCGGCCCCCCGCTCATCCGGATGATCGACGACCTGCGCGCCCGGCACGCGGACGCCGCGGTGCGCCGTCCCGACCCGGAGTTCACCGACACCGGACTGCTGGCCACGATCGCGCTGTACGGCACGCCGGGCACGGCCGGCGCCGGTGACCCCCGGCGTGCCGAGGACCGGGTGGACCAGCCGGGGCCGCCCGCCCCGACCGCCGCCGAGCTGCTGTGCGCGCTGCCCGACGACGACGCCGTCGACAACCGCACCGCGGCCCTCGTCCCCGAGTTCCTGCTCAAGAGCGGCGTCGGCTGCGACAGCGCCCGCCGCGCCCCGCGCATGGCCCAGTACCCGGGCGACGTACCGGGTCTGGAACCCCTCTTCGTCCGCGTCCGCTGGCAGGGCGCCGACCGCGACGGGGCCGACCGCGACCGTGAGGCGGACGCCTTCCGGACGTGGCTCACCGGCGAGGGCGGCCGGACGGCCTTCGCCCGGGACGGCTTCCGCTCGGCCACCGGCGACCGCGCCCTGCTGGACGCCACCGAGGTCGCCGAAGGGGTGCTGAGGGCGCCGTCGCCGCTGACCGAGTCCGCCGGACGGGACGCGATGGAGGCGTCACTGGAGGGCTACCGGGGCGCGAACGGCCCCGGCCGCGTGCTGTTCCTGCTCGACAGCTCCGGCTCGATGGCCGACCAGTGGGAGGGCCCCAGCGGTGGGCCCGGCCTGCTGAAACAGTCGCTGGGCGGGCTCGGCGGCCGGGACGAGTACGCCGTGTGGGCGGTGTCGGACAGCGGCGGGGACACGCACGAGACCCTGCTGCCCTTCGGCCCGCACACCCGCAAGGACGCCGAGCGCGCCATCGACCGCGAGGCCGGGGTCCGGGACGCCGAGGCCGACCCGCTCGGGGCGCTGCGGGCCGCGCTCGACGCCATGGAGGTGCGGGACGCCGCCGACGAGCGCCCCGGCCTGATCGTCTTCGTCACCGACGACGAGGACGCGGACCGGCTCTCCGGCGACGGCTTCGGCAACCTCCTGGCCCTGGCGGGCGCGAGGGAGGTGCCGATCGCGATGGTCTCCCTGAAGGGCGGCGGCTGCGACGCGGGGAAGCCGGACGCCCGGGTCTCCCAGGCCGGCGGCGGCCGCTGCCTGGACGCCGACGACGATCTCGGCGCCGCCCTGCACGACGAGGTCGCGCGCACCGGAACAGGGGAGGCGTGATGCGCGGAGTACCGCTGCGACGGCAGTACCGGCGACGGCTCGCGGCGCTGCCGGCCGCGCTGTTCCTGCTCCTGCCGACCGCGTGCGGCGGTGGCGGCGACGACGGCGGGAGCGGACCCGCGGCGCCCCCCTCCGCCGACGTGCCCGGCGCCATCGTGGTCGCCAGCGGCCGGGACGTCACCGGCAAGAACGGCATCCGCCAGCGGCTCATCGACGCCTGGAACGCCGAGCAGGAGAGGGCCGGCACCGACTACCGGGCCCGGCTGGTCGAGCTCCCCGGCAACGCCGACGAACAGCGCAGCCAGTTGCTGGGCGCGCTCCAGTCCGGCAGCGCCGCCTACGACGTGGTCAACCTCGACGTCACCTGGGTCCCGGAGTTCGCCGCCGCGGACCTCATCAGCCCGCTGCCGAAGTCGCTGCTCGACGACGACGTCATCGCACCCGTCGCGAGCACCGCCCGCTGGGACGGCGAGGTGTACGCCGCCCCCTTCAACAGCGACGTCGGCCTGCTCTACTACCGGCGCGACCACCTGCGCCAGGCGGACGTCGAGCAGACCGACCTGACCGGCGGCCTGGACTGGCCGGAGCTGAAGACGCTGATCACCGCCGTGGGCGACCACAAACCCGACGGCTTCGACAAGGGATGGACGACCCAGCTCGCCGCCTACGAGGGGCGGACGGTCAACGCCGTGGAGGCGTTCGCGTCGGCCGTGCCGGGCCTCACGCTCACGGACGGGGACGGCGACTACGACGCCACCGTCGAGGAGCTGACGGAGGGCATCACCGAACTGCGCCGCCGCACCGAGGCCTCCTACGTGCTCCCGAACGCCTTCCACTCCGACGAGGCGGCGTCCCTCGGCGACTTCGCCGCCGGCCGCACCACCTTCCTGCGGCACTGGCCGTACGTGTATCCCGCCCTGCACCAGTCGTTCCCCGACGACGACCGGCTCGGTGTGACCGCCTTGCCGGGCCGGGCCGTGCTCGGCGGCCAGAACCTCGCCGTGACCGCGGCGTCCCAGCGGAAGGCCAAGGCGACCGAGCTGATCAGGCACCTGACCGGCAAGGAGAGCGAACGCTGCCTGCTGGACGCCGGTTTCGCGGCGACGCGCACCTCCGCGTACACGGACGGCGCCGTGACGTGCGAGGTGGGCACCGCCACGCCCTCGGCGGCGCCGACCGGCGAGAGCGCCGACACCGTGCCCCGCGACGCGGCCGGCCGCCCGGAGTACGCCCGCGACATCCTGCTGCCCGCCCTCCGGGAGGCGGTGCACCGTCCCCGCACCCCGCTGTACGGCGCCTTCACCCAGACCTTCACCACCGAGCTGGGAGCCCTCTTCGCCGACGATCCGCCGGGCGACGCGGAACTGGCGAGGCGCCTGGACGAGGCCCTCAGACGCGCCCTGCCCCACTGACCGCCCCGCCCGGACCGGCCCTCCCGCCGCGGGGGTCGGCCCTTCCGCCGCGGGGGTCGGCCCTCTCGCCGCGCGGACCGCCCTCTCGCCGCGGGGACCGGCTTTCCCGCCGCGCGGACCGGCCCTCCCGCCGCCCGGATGGGCCCTCCCGCCGCGCGGGCGGCTCAGCGGCCCACGGTGACCAGCGAGTCCGTGACCGCGGTGGTGTCCCCCGCCGGAGCGGGCGCCGGCGGGCGTGCCGTGTCCGCCGGGCCCGCGTTCGCGGCCAGCAGCAGACAGGCCACGGCGGCGACGGCGGCGGCGAGGGCTCTGGCGTAACGTTCGGCGGTGCGTGTGAGTCCGGGCACGGCGTCCTCTGCGGATCGTACGGGGATTGTGTCAAGCGCGGTTAAGTGCGCTTAACCCGCGGTTTAACCTAGGGCCGGCGGAGACGAACGGCAAGAGCCACAGGGGGAGTTGGCAGTGGGCGACCGTGATGACCGGGGGGCCATCGGGCGCCGGGTGCAGCGACTGCGGGCCGAGCGCGGGATGACCCAGCGCCAGCTCGCGGAACCCGCGTACACCCCCGCCTACATCTCCACCCTGGAGGCCGGCCGCGTCCGCCCCTCGGACGAGGCGCTGCGGCATCTCGCCGAGCGGCTCGGCGTGGGCTACGAGGAGCTGGTCACCGGGCGCCCGGCGCGGCTCGCCACCGATCTGCGCCTCAGGCTCACCGAGGCCCGGCGCACCCTCGCCGGCGACGGCGCCGAACAGGCGGCCGGGCAGTACGCCGCACTGCTCGCCGAGGCCGAGGCCCACGAGCTGCCCGAGGAGCGGGCCGCCGCGCTGCTCGGGCTCGGGGAGTGCGCCGTGGAGACCGGCGAGATCGCCACCGGACGGCGGTACTTCGAGCAGGCCGAGGAGTGCCTCGCCGACGCCGGCGCCCCACTGCCCGCCCGCGTCCCCGCCCTGCGCGGACGTGCCCTCGCGCACTACCTCGCCGGTGAACTCCGTTACGCCGTCTACCTCCTCGAGTCCACCCTCGACGAGCTGAACCGCGGTGGCCTGCACGACCCCGACGCGCTGCTGCTGCTCTACGCCAGCGCCATCGGCCCCTACATGGACATGGGCGCCCACGCGCGCGCCGCCCAGGCCGCCGAACTCGCCCTCTCCCTCGCGCCCAGCGCCGGTGACCCCGCGCTGGTGGCCCGCATGCACCGCTCCGTCGCCCGCACCCTGCTCGCCGAGGGCCGCCTCGCCGAGGCCGACGCCTCGCTGGCCAAGGCCGCCGAGCTGTACCGCACGCTGCAACTCCGCACCGAGCTGGCCAACTGTCACTGGATGCGCGGCTACGTGTACGCCCAGAACGGCGAGCTGCCGCGCGCGGAGGAGGAGATGCGGGAGGCCCTCGGCATGCTCTCCGTCACCCGCGCCGCCCTCTACAGCAGCCAGGTCGCCGTGGAGCTGGCCGACGTACTGCACCGCCGCGGCAAGTCCGGGGAGGCCGCCGAGCTGCTGCACGGGGTACTGGACGACCTCTCCTCCGAACGCGGCGCCGTGCACGCCGCGGGCGCCCACCGGCTGCTCGGCATCATCGCCGAGGACGCCCGGGACACCGAGACCGCCGAGGAGCACTACGTCCGCGCCCTCAGCCTGCTGGAACGGGCCGGTGCGGCCGGCGACCTGGCCGACCTGTGCCGGCTCCTCGGCGACCTGCTGCGCCGCACCGGCCGGGTGGAGGCGGCCCTCGACGCCTACCGCACCGGCCTCGGGCACCGCACCGCGCCCGGCACGACCACGCTGGGCCCGGCGCCCGCACAGCCTCCCCTGTGAGACGCCGGGGCCGGCCCACGGCCGCGCCGGTTAGATTGCCCGGGCACACGGACGAGCGGGACGAGGCACGTGGACGACCAACCGACAGCGACCGGCCGGGCGCCGGCCGACCCGGCGGTGACCGGGCGGGCGCCGGCCGACCAGCCGGTGACCGGACACGTGCTGGCCGACCGGGCAGTGGCCGACGTTCTGCGGCTCGCCGTGCGCGCGCTGGTGTACGCCGTGCTCGGCGGGACCGCGCTGCTGGCCATCGCGACCGTGGCCTCGGTCCTCGGTCCGACCGTGGCGCTCGACCTCTACACGCCCGCGGTGGCGGCCTGGTGGACGGTGTTCACCGCCGTCGTCGTCCAGGGCGTGCCGTTCCTGCTGCTGGGCACGGTCGTCTCGGCGGCGATCGGGGCGTTCGTGCCCGAGCGTGTGTTCAGCCGTCTCCTGCCCCGTAACCAGGCCCTCGCCGTGCCCGTCGCCGGTGCGGCCGGAGTGGTCCTGCCCGGCTGCGAGTGCGCGTCGGTGCCGGTGGCCGGGAGCCTGATGCGGCGCGGCGTCGCCCCGGCCGCGGCCCTCGCCTTCCTCCTGTCGGCGCCCGCGATCAACCCGGTGGTGCTGGTGTCCACGTCGATCGCGTTCCCCGGACAGCCCGCCATGGTCGCGGCCCGCCTGGCCGCCTCCCTCACGGCGGCGGTCGTGATGGGCTGGCTGTGGGTCCGGTTCGGGAAGGAGGAGTGGCTGCGGCTGCCGAAGGCCCGTACGGGGCCGGGAGCGTCGTCGCACGGCTGGAGCGGCTTCGTCACCGGCCTGCGGCACGACTTCCTGCACGCCGGCGGCTTCCTGGTGGTCGGTGCCGGCGCGGCGGCCGCCTTCAACGTCACCGTGCCCCGCTCCGTGCTGGACGTCTTCACCGACTCGCCCTGGCTGTCCGTGCTGCTGCTCGCGGTCCTCGCGGTGGTGCTGTGCGTGTGCAGCGAGGCGGACGCCTTCGTCGCCGCGTCGCTGAGCGGGTTCTCGCCGACCGCGCGACTGGCGTTCATGGTGGTGGGACCGATGGTCGACCTGAAGCTGATCGCGCTGCAGACCGGTACCTTCGGCCGGGCCTTCGCGGTGCGGTTCGCGTCGGTGACGTGGGTGGTGGCCGTGGCGAGCAGTGTGCTGGTGGGGTGGTGGCTGCTGTGAGGCGGTACGGGCCGGCGGTCCTGCTCGCGCTGACCGGCGCGGCGGTGTTGCGGATCTCGCTCTTCGGCGACCTCTACCTGCGGTACGTGCAGCCGGGGCTGCGGCCGTACCTGATCGCGTCCGGGGCGGTGCTGGTGCTGCTCGCGGCGGCCACCGTCCTGGCCCGGCGCGGTGAGGGGGAGGCGGGCGGCGAAGCGGACGGGGAGGCAGACCGGGAGGCGGACGCCCACGGCCACAGTCACGGCCCCGCCGGCCCCCGCGTCGCCTGGCTCCTCACCCTGCCCGCCCTCGCCCTGCTGCTCTTCCCGCCGCCCGCGCTCGGTTCCTACAGCGCCGAACGCGAGGCGGCCCAGCGTGCGGCGCAGGGCGTCGGCACCTTCCCCGCGCTGCCGTCCGGGGACCCGGTGGAGCTGACCCTCGCCGAGTTCGGCTCCCGCGCGGTCTACGACAGCGGGCGCTCGCTGACCGGCCGCACCATACGCCTGACCGGCTTCGTCACCCACGGCGACGACGGCACCTGGTACGTCACCCGGCTCCAGGTCTCCTGCTGCGCCGCCGACGCCACCGTCACGAAGGCCGAGGCCCGGGGCGCCGACGCGCCGCCCGTCGACACCTGGGTCACGGTCACCGGCACCTGGCACCCGCAGGGCGCACTCGGCTCGGACGCGGCCTGGCCACCGGTCCTCGACGTGACGGACGTACGACGGGTGGAGCAGCCCGCGAACCCCTACGAGAAGCGCTGAGCACGGTCCGCGGCCCGCGGCACGCCCCGGGTTTCCCCTGTTCGGGCAGGGGTAGTCGAGCCTCCGGCCGCGTCAGTGAAGGAGGCGGTGCGCGTGCGGCCCAGCGAAGAACCCCGGTGGCCGCCGGACGGGGAACGCGCCGCCGAGGTGATCGAGGCGCAGGTGCGGGGCAGCCCGCCCGGCGAGGTGCCGGGACTGCTGTGCGAGACGGCGGTACGGCTGCTGCCGGTGACCGGCGCGAGCGCGTCGCTGCGTGTCGAGGGCGTGCCGGTGCGGTTGTGCGCCAGGGGTGACCGGGCGACCTACCTGGCGGAGCTCCAGGCCACGCTGGGTGACGGTCCCTGCGTGAGCGCCGCCGAGTCCGGCGCCGCGGTGCTCGCCTGCGATCTGGCGGCCGGTGCCGACGCGGGCCGGTGGCCCGTCTTCGCCCAGCAGGCGACCGCGGTCGGCGTACGGGCGGTGTACGCGCTGCCGCTGGGCGGCGACGCCGGGTGCCTGGGCACCCTCGACCTCTACCGGGACACTCCCGGCGCGCTGACCGGGCCGCAGTTGCGCACGGCACGGCTCGTGGCGGGCGTCATGACGGTGGCGGTGATGGCGCTGCCGCGGGAGGAGACCTGGCTGGACGAACTGGCCGGTGACCACGACGAGGTCTACCGGGCGGTCGGCATGATCATGGCCCAGCTCGGTGTCGGCGCCGACGAGGCCCTGGCGCGCCTGCGCGCCGACGCGTTCGCCCGCGGCCGCACCGCCCACCACGTGGCCCGCGACGTGCTCTCCCACCGCCGCCGCCTGGACCGCGACCACTAGGACCACGGGCTGGCACGGCCGGGGCCCGACACCCGTCGCGGCGCGACCTGCGATGACTGCTGCGTCGCGTGCGACTCGCCGCGACTTGCTGCGTCGCGTGCGACTCGCCGCGACTCGCTGCGTCACGTGCGACTCGCCGCGACCCGCTGCGACCCGCTGCGACCCGCCGCGACGCTAGACCTGCGCCCGCCCTTGCCGCCGGACCTCCGTCAGCCGCCGCGTCCCCACCTCGACGGCCGTCGTCGTGGCGTCGTCGGCCGGTTCGCCCAGGACGCCGTTGGTGAGGCTGATCGCGTCGTCGCCGACGCGTACCGCCACGAGGTCCACGGTGAGGACGGCGGCCCCGGCGCCCACCGTCACCCGCAGGCCCCGCCGGGCGTCCCCCGCCTCCGGCGGCGTCATGCCGGTGACCCGGACGTCCCGGGCGGCGCCGCGGGCGGCCCGGGCCGTGAACCGCCCGCAGGTGTCCGGCAGCGTCCCGAGCCAGTCCAGCACCCGGTCGATGTCGGCCGCGCGGTACGAGGTGATCCGGTAGTGCAACTGGGACCCGCCGGCCGCGTCGTCCAGGGCGGCCGTGGCCCTCGGGGCGATGGCGGCGCCGAACAGCTCCTCGGTGTAGAGGACGTCCAGCAGCCGCCGGCAGTCGGGGCGCTCGGCGGTGGCCTTGAGCACCTCGTCCCGCCAGGTCGCGGCACCCCGCGTCGGCACCCACGCCGCGCCCAGGTCGGCCTCCGTGATCAGCGCCGCCCGCGCCTGCCCCCGGGTGAGCGCGGGCGGTACGGCGGGGGACGGAAGGGTGGCCGGGGACTGCGCGGTCGCCGCCCCGGTGCCGGCCGGCCGGACCGCCTCCCGTCCACCGGCGGAGCAGGCGGCCACCGTCAGCGCCAGTACGGCCGAGAGCGCGGGGGCGAGCAGAGGACGGGCGGCGGGGGCGTGCTGCATCGGGGCCTCCTGGCGGGCCGGGGCGACCGGCGCCGTTCAGGGCCGGTCGCACCCTCCACGGCACCACCGCCCCCGCCCCGCCACCAGCGTGCGGGGCCGTCCGGGTGAGGCGCCCGGCGCGAAAACGGCTCGCGTCGGCGTCCGCCCGCGCGTACCGTCCCGTCCATGAAGCGCGTCGGCCATTTCCTGATGACGACGCCGGGCGGTGTCCCGGCGCGCTGACTGCTGAGCAGAAGTCCGAAGCCCCGGGGCGAGCGCCCCGGGGCTTCGTCGCGTGGTGCTCGTCCTCCGTCCCGAGGAGACCACCGTGCACGACCACAACCAGAACCAGGAACAGCCCCAGAACGAGAAACGGCCCCAGACCCAGGACCGGCCCCCGGCCCGGGACCGGCACCCCGCCCCCCTCCGCGACCGCGACCACGACCACGACCACCGCAGGCTCGGCCGTGAGCTGGGTCTGTTCGACACCGACCCACTGATGGGCGCGGGCCTGCCGTACTGGCTGCCCGAGGGCGCGATCGTCCGCCACACCCTGGAGGAGTACGTCCGCGAGGCGGAGCGCCGGGCCGGCTACCGGCACGTGTACTCGCCCGTCCTCGGCAAGCGCGAACTGTACGAGATCTCCGGCCACTGGGAGCACTACCGCGACGACATGTTCCCGCCGATGGAGCTGGGTGCGGAGGAGGTCGTGCTCCGCCCGAGCCTGTGCCCCCACCACGCCCTGGTCTACCGCTCCCGCTCCCACAGCTACCGGGAGCTGCCCCTGCGGATCGCCGAGCTGGGCGCCATGTACCGCTCCGAACCGTCCGGCGTGCTCGGCGGCCTGACCCGCGTACGGGCCATCCACCTCAACGACGCGCACATCTTCTGCACCCCGGACCAGGCCGCCGCCGAGGCCCGCGCCGCCCTCGGCCTCATCCGCCGCGCCCACGCCGACCTCGGCATCCGGGCCGCCCGCTACCGTCTCTCGCTGCCCGGCCCGGGCGGCAAGTACGTGGCCGACCCGGAGCTGTGGCGGCGGGCCACCGCACTGCTGGAGGAGGCCTTGGACGGGCTGCCGTACGAGGCGGTGGAGGGTGAGGCCGCCTTCTACGGACCCAAGATCGACGTGCAGGTCGCGGACGCCGCCGGACGCGAGTCCACCCTCTCCACCGTCCAGATCGACTTCCACCAGCCCGAACGCTTCGGCCTGCGCTACACCGGCCCCGACGGCGCCCGGCACCGCCCGGTCATGGTGCACCGCAGCGTCATCGGCAGCGTGGAGCGGGTGGTCGCGCACCTGATCGAGGCGCACGGCGGGGCGTTCCCGGCGTGGCTGGCACCCGTGCAGTTGGTGGTGCTGCCGGTCGGCGAGGCGCAGCGGGACCCGGCGTACGACCTCGTACGGCGGGCCGGTGACCACGGGCTGCGCGCCGAGGTCGCCGGGCCGGAGCACGGCACCCTCGGCGCCCGCGTCCGGGCGGCGCGAAAGGTGCCGTACCTGGCGGTGGTCGGCGCGCGGGAGGCGGCGGGCGGCGACCTGGTGGACGTACGCCTGCGGGACGGCCGCCGGCCCGGACGGGTGGCCGGCGCGGAACTGCTGCGGCGGATCGCCGGCCGGGTCCGGGCGCGCGGCCCCGAGCTGTGGGAACCGGCGTGAGCCCGCGTAGGGTCACGGCGACCGGCGCCCCACGAAGCCCAAGGAGTCCTCCGCCGTGACGACCGCCTCCGGTCCGCAGCAGCGGCCCATCCCCGTGATCATCGACTGCGACACCGGCATCGACGACGCGCTGGCCCTGCTGCTGGCGGTCCGCCACCCGGGGCTCGACCTGCGCGCGGTCACCTGCGTGGCGGGGAACACGGACGTGGAGGGGGTCGTACGGAACACGCTGACCGTGCTGGAGCAGGCCGGCGCCCCGGACGTCCCCGTCGCCCGGGGCGCCGCCCGCCCGCTGATCGAGGGCGTGCGCACCGCCCGGCACGTGCACGGCCACGACGGCATGGGCGACCTCGGCCTGCCCGCGCCCACCCGCGCCCCCGCCGGCGTGGACGCGGTGACGCTGCTGCGCCGGGAGATCCTCGCCTCCCCGCGTCCGGTCACCCTGATCCCCACCGCCCCGGCGACCAACGTCGCGCTGCTGCTGCGCACCCACCCGGAGGTCACCGCCAACATCGAGCGGATCGTGTTCATGGGGGGCGCGGTGGCCACCGGCAACGCGACGCCGGTCGCCGAGTTCAACGTGTGGCACGACCCGGAGGCCGCCGCGATCCTGCTCACCGCCGGGGTGCCGATCACGATGTACGGGCTGGACGTGTTCCAGCGGGTGATCGTCCCGGGGCCCGACGTACGCCGGCTGCGCGCGAGCGCCGAGCCCGGCACCCGGCTCGCCGGTGAGCTGCTCGCCCACCGCGGCCCGGCCACCGACGAGGCGGACCCGGGCGGCGGCCTGGGCGACGCGGGCGCGGTCTGCGCGGTGATCGATCCGGCCGGCCTGACCACGCACCGGCTGCCCGTCGAGGTCTGTCTGGCCCCCGGCCCGGCCCGCGGCCAGACCGTCGTCGACCGCCGGGTCCGCCCCGGCGAGTCCGAACTGCACGAGGGCACGCGCGAACAGCCGCTGGTGGACGTGGCGCTGGACGTGGACGTGGCCCGGTACGTGGCCCTGTACCTGGGGGCGGTCGAGCGTCGGGGCGAACGCCGAGGCGCGTAGTCCTCGGCGCGTCGCGGGCGCACGGGTTCGCTTTTCGGGTGATGTGGACAGATCTGTTCGTGTCGCCCGCACGCACCGCGAAGGAGACCGCGTGACCGTACGCAGCACCACCCGCACGCCCGACCTGTCGTCCAAGGACCCCAACTGGTGGCGGCAGGCAGTCATCTACCAGGTCTACCCCCGCAGCTTCGCCGACGCCGACGGCGACGGGCTCGGTGACCTGCGCGGCATCACCCAGCGCCTGACGCATCTGGCCGCCCTGGGAGTCGACGCGCTGTGGCTCAGCCCGTTCTACCCGTCCGAACTCGCCGACGGCGGTTACGACGTCGACGACTACCGGGACGTCGACCCGCGCCTGGGGACCCTGGACGACTTCGACGCCATGGCCGCCGAGGCGCACCGGCTGGGCCTGAAGGTGATCGTCGACCTGGTCCCCAACCACACCTCGCACCGCCACGCGTGGTTCCGGGAGGCCCTGGCAGCGGCCCCGGGGTCCGCGGCCCGGGACCGCTACGTCTTCCGGGACGGCCGGGGCGAGCGGGGCGAACTCCCGCCCACCGACTGGCAGTCCGTCTTCGGCGGCAGCGCCTGGCGGCGGGTGCCCGACGGACAGTGGTACCTGCACCTCTTCGCACCCCAGCAGCCCGACCTGAACTGGGAGAACGAGCAGGTCCGGGCCGACTTCCGGACCACGCTGAAGTTCTGGTGCGACCGGGGCGTGGACGGCTTCCGCGTCGACGTGGCGCACGCGCTGGTCAAGGACCTGACCGAGCCGCTGCGCGACCTCGGCTCCCCCGAACTGAGCAGCGAGGCGGCGCTCGCGGAGTTCGCCCCCGGCACCCACCCGTTCTACGACCGCGACGACGTCCACGAGGTCTACCGCGACTGGCGCAAGATCCTCGACGCCTACACCCCGCCCCGCATGGCGGTGGCCGAGGCGTGGGTGCCGGGCGCCCGGCGCGCGCTGTACGCCCGGCCGGACGAGCTGGGGCAGGCCTTCAACTTCGAGTACCTCCAGGCCGGCTGGGACGCGGCGGAGCTGCGCGGGATCATCACCGGGTCCCTGGCCGACGCGCACGCCGCCGGTGCCTCGGCGACCTGGGTGCTGTCCAACCACGACGTGGTCCGCCACGCCACGCGCCTCGCCCTGCCGCCGGACACCGACACCGACGCCTGGCTGCTGTCCGGCGGCCACGCGCCGGCCGTCGACGCGGCGGCCGGGCTGCGCCGGGCCCGCGCGGCGACGCTGCTGATGCTGGCGCTGCCCGGTTCGGCCTACGTCTACCAGGGCGAGGAGCTGGGTCTGCCGGAGGTGGCCGACCTGCCCACCGAGGTCCTCCAGGACCCGATCTGGGAGCAGACCGGGCACGTCCGCAAGGGCCGCGACGGGTGCCGGGTGCCGCTGCCGTGGACGACGGGCGGACCGTCGTACGGCTTCGGCGCGGGTGCGGCGTGGCTGCCGCAGCCGCCGGACTTCGCGGCGTACGCCGTCGAGGCGCAGGACGGGGTGGCGGGCTCGACCCTGGAGCTGTACCGCACGGCCCTGCGCCTGCGCCGCAAGTTGCTCGACGGCGAGTCGCTGACCTGGTCGGACGACGTTCCGGAAGGTGTCCTCCAGTTCGACCGGTCGCCCGGCTGGCGCTGCGTCACCAACCTCTCCGGCAGGACGGTCGACCGGCCGGCCGGGGAGGTGCTGCTGAGCAGCGCACCGCTGGACGACGGCCGCGTGGGCCCGGACACGACGGTGTGGCTGGGCCTGTAGGCGGGGCCGCCGGAGTTCCGGCGGGGTCGTCGGGGCCGGCGGTGCTCACTTCACGATCGCCAGTTCGTGCGAGGCGGTGCTGAGCCGCCGGCCCCCGTCCGCCGTACAGGTCACGACGTCCTCGATGCGGACGCCGAAGCGGTCGGGCAGGTAGACGCCGGGTGCGAGGGAGAAGCACATGCCCGCTACGAGCGCCTGCTCGACGCCCTCCACCAGGTAGGGCGGCTCGTGGGTGGTGACGCCGACGCCGTGGCCGGTGCGGTGCGGGAAGTGCTCGGCGTGGCCGGCCTCCTCGGTCACCGCGCGGGCCGCCCGGTCGGTCTCCTGGCAGGACACCCCGGGCCGCACCGCGAGGATCTCCCCGTACGCGGCGTCGGCCGCCGCGGCCGCGGCGGCCGGCCGGGCCGGCTCGCGCTCGCCCTTCACCGCGCGCGCCCGCCGGCCGGCGGGCGTCCCCCGTGCCGGGTCGCCGGCCGGGTCACACGTGTCCCGGTCCGCCGCTGCCGAAGGCACCGCTCGAGCCCGGCAGCCAGCGGCGGCGGTTCTGATCCTCGCCACGGCGGCTGCCCGAGTGGTGGAGCTGGTACGGCATGAGGCGTGGGCTGCCGTCCGCCGCCAGCGGGATCTCGTCGGGTTCCCGCGCCTCCTGTTCCTCGTGGACGGCGCCGGTCGTGGGGAGTCGGCCGTGCTCGTCGGCGTGGGGGCGTTCGGATTCACGTTCCATGACCCTCATGCCCATGCGTACGGCCCAGATCAGCGCGCCGGCGATCACCAGCCCGCCGATGAAGGCGATCGTCACGTTGAGCGCGTGCGAGGACGCGGCCAGCAGTTCATACGTTGCCGTACTCATGTTCTGATTATGTACCCCCAAATGGGATAAAGCGCCAGGAATGTCCGAATGTCTGCGTGGCCTCCCGGGGCGGCCCGGGAGGCCAGGCGCGTCTCCGTGACACAGCCCGTGCAGCCCCGGGATTGAGAGGGTCCGGCGGTTGGTACCCGGTCCGCGGCGCGGCGGTGCCGTCCCGGGCCCGCCGCCTCCGCGCCGCCGGTGGAAGGAGTGCCCCATGACCGCACCGTTGACGGCCGACGCCCACGAGTACGACCTGGCCGGGGACGGCGCCGCCGACGACCGGCCGGCGTTGCAGCGACTGGTGGACGCGCTGGGTGACGCCACCGCCTCGGACGGGCGGCCGCGCACCGTGCGCGTGCCCGCCGGGCGGTACGTGATCCGCGACCGGCCCGTGCTCTGGCGCAGCGGCGTCTCGCTGATCGGTGCCGGGCGCGGCGCCACCTGCTTCGTGCTGTGCAACCCCGGTGCCCCGACGCGGCCGGTGCCGCTGGCCTGGTTCACCACCGCCCAGCACGGTGCCGGACGGGACAACCACATCGCCGACGTGACCTTCGCCCACTTCGAGATCGACGGCTCGCGGGTGCGGACCGAGGAGTACGAGGTGCTGGCCAAGGGGCTCGGGCTCCAGTACGTGCTGCGCGGACGCTTCACCGACCTGTACATCCACGACACCGCCGCCACCGGCTTCGGGTGCGACTTCCTCCAGGACACCGTCGTCGAGGGCGTGCTGGCCGAGCGGTGCGGCCGGCAGGACCCCGGCGAGAAGATGGGCGGCGCGGGCATCGGGATCGGGGTCGGCGGCTGGGGGCCGGTCGAACGGCTGGCGGTGACCGACTGCACCGCGACCGGCAACGGCACCAACGGCATCTTCCTCGAACTCCAGCAGGACCACTGGGTACCGCCCCGCGGCATCCGCGTCACCGCCTGCCACACCGAGGACAACCGCTACGGCGTCTCCGACTGGGGCGCCGACGGCCTCCTGGTCACCGGCTGCACGATGCTCGGCAACCACGTCGCCGGGTTCGACGTCTCGGCGCAGGGCACGACCGGCGTCGGCGGGCGCGGCGGCAT
The DNA here is from genome assembly GCF_002005225.1 of Streptomyces pactum. Taxonomy (NCBI): domain Bacteria; kingdom Bacillati; phylum Actinomycetota; class Actinomycetes; order Kitasatosporales; family Streptomycetaceae; genus Streptomyces; species Streptomyces pactum. The sequence continues at coordinate 4,258,392 of NZ_CP019724.1, read as the reverse complement.
CGTCACCGGATGCGTGATCGACGGCAACGCGGGGGACGGGATCGCGCTCGGCAACACCCCGGGGCCGTACGCCTTCCGCGGCAACCGGGTCGGCGGCAACGGGCGGTACGGCTATTGGCAGCACAACCTGGCCGGCGGCGACCAGGAGCCCGCCACGGACATCGTCCTGGAGTCCAACGACATCCACGACAACGCCCTGGACGGGATCCGCCTGGACGCCCCGCTGCACGAGCCGGCGATCTTCGGCAACCGGATCCGGAACAACGGCCGTCGTGCCGCGCCCGGGACGCGAGGGGGCGGCGCGGGCGTGGGCTGCGGGCCGCTGTCCCTGACCGACGAGAACGCCGACTGGCTCCCCGGCGGCCACCGCGGCAAGCGCCTGACGGTCGGCGGCCACCCCGACGGAGGCACCGCCGGGGACACCGTCGCGGGCGCGGCCGTGGGCGCAGACGGAGGTACCGCCGGGGGCGCAGCCGCGGGTGCGGCCGGGGGCGCAGACGGGGGCACTGCCGGGGGCACAGCCGCGGGTGCGGCCGGGGGCGCAGACGGGGGCTCCGCCGGGGGCGCAGACGGGGGCACTGCCGGGGGCACCGAGGTGGCCACCACCCCGGAGGTCACAGCCGTCGTCACCGACAACACCGCCACCGAACTCACCCTCGCCCCGGAACGCCCGGGCGCGGCAACGGCCTGGCCCGACGGCACCCCCGCGCCCGGCGCCGCCTACCGCCTCCCGGACGCCCCCGCCCCGCGCACCGGCCTCACCGCCGCCGCCGCCGTGACCCACCCGTACGTGCACGGCAACCGGGTCCGGGACGACGGGCACCCGCGCACCCAGATCCACGCCCTGTGGATCGCGCACGAGGCCTCCTGGACCGGCGGCCGGGTCTCGGGCAACGACTTCGGCGGCAACGCGTCGGCGGCGACCCGCTTCGACTCGGCCCCGAGCGGCGGCCGCTGGCGTGACAACGACGGCTGACGCGGGCGGCGGCCGTCACGGACGGAGGCTGAGGCGGGCGGTGTCACGGACGGCCGGACGGGCCGGGGCGCGGTATCCGGGGCGGTCTCAGCAGAACGTGCCCTCGATGGCCTCCAGGACTCTCCCGCTCTGCTCCCACGTCACGCGGAACCGCTGCGCCGCCCCGTCCCGCACCACGTCCTCGGGCTGCCCCCGCCGGATGTCCACACAGATCCAGCGGGCGTCCTCGACCGCCTGGTCCTCGTCCGCGGCGACGGCCGGGTCGATGGCCCGCAGATCGCTCAGCAGCGTCTCCCGCTCACCGGCCTCCGGAGACGGGATGACGTGCCGCTCCGGACCGCCGACCGTCCGTGATCCGATATCGCCCGGGCTCCCCCCGCCTTCGTCACCCCCGCCGCCGTACACCGTCGCGGCCACCACCGCGACCACGGTCACCAGCCCCGACAGGGCGATCGCCCTTCCCCGCTTCATAGTGCCCCCTCGAGATCGGCTGCCGAGACTACGCCGTCCGCCGCCTCACGGCGCCCGCAGCGCGTCCACCGCGATCCGGGCCGCCGTGCCGATCACCGCGTCCGCCGCCGGGAGGACGGCCGCGGTGTGGGCGGTTCGGGTGAAGACGGCCACGGCGTAGCGGCCGCCGTCGGGGTATTCGACGACGCCGACCTCGTTGCGCAGGGTCGGCAGGCTGCCGGTCTTGCCGGCCACGTGGACGTCGTCGAAGGGGAAGCCCGAGGCCAGGCGGTGCGGCCAGACCTGGAGGGCCATGACGCGGCGCGCGGCGGCGCCGTACTCGGGCGGGCACGCCTCGTCCCGCCAGAGCGCCGAGAGCAGGCGCGTCATGTCGCGGGGGGTGCTGCGGTTGGTGCGGGCCGGGTCCAGTGCGCGGAGCCGGGTGATGACGTGCGGGTCGGTCAGGGCCCGGGCGCCGGCCGGCCCGGCGTCCTCGCGCATGGTGCCCAGCATCTCGCCGAAGCCGTACACCGCCCGCGTGCGGGTGAGGCCGAGCCGGTCCGTGGTGCGGTTGACGGCGTCCAGACCGACCCGGCGCAGCAGCAGGTCGGCGGCGGTGTTGTCGCTGACGGACATCATCAGGAACGCCGCGTCGCGCAGCGACAGCCGGACCGGGTCGAGCATGGCCGCCAGGCCCGTGGGCCCCGGGGTGCGGCCGGCCGGCGGGCACTCGACCTGCTCGGTCAGGTCCAGCACCCCGGCCGCCGCCAGCTCGTGCAGCGTCACCAGCACGCACACCTTGTGGACACTGGCCGTGCACACCGGCTGGTCCGCGCCGGCCTCGACCTGCGCGCCGGAGTCGATGTCGACGGCGTGCAGCCACCCGGTGACCCCGGCGTCGGCGAAGGCCGCGTGCAGGCGGCCGGTGATGACGGTGTCGGTCACAGCCAGAACTCCGATGCCGGGCGAAGGTGCAGTGGCCGGGCGGGTTCCTCGGAGCGGGCGCCGGCCGCGGTGCGCAGGGCGTGCGTGGCCGCGTCCGCGAAGGCGGCGACGGCGGCGTCTCCGCGCCCCCTGGGCCAGGCCACGGAGTGCCGCCAGGCCAGCGGGCGCCAGACCAGGTCCCCGTCGGCGGGGGCGGCGAGCTGGGTGTCGCGGGGGCCCAGGGCGACCGCCCCGGACGACAGCACCAGGCCGCGTACGAAGCTGGCGCCCTGGCCGTGCCGTACGGCGGCGGGCGTGTAGCCGCCCCGTGCGCAGGCGGTGAGCAGGTCGTCGTAGACCGCGGGGGCGCCGGCGCGCGGGAAGAGGACCAGGTCGTAGCCCGTGAGGGAGGCGAGCGGCACCTCGTCGAGCTCCGCCTGGGCGGCCCCGCGCGGCAGCAGCACGCCGAGGTCGCGGCGCAGGACCGGGCCCAGCTCCAGGCCGGTGACGTCGCAGGGGTGGTGGATGAGGCCGACGTCCAGCTCGTGGGCGGCGAAACCGGCGAGCTGTTCGGCGGTGGACAGTTCGTGCAGCTCCAGTTCGAGGCCGGCCCGACGGCGCCGGAAGTCCGCCAGCAGGGCGGCGACGGTCTCGCCGGAGATGTCGGGGGCGAGGGCGGCGCGCAGCAGGCCGGTCTCGCCGGCGCGGATGCGGCGCGCGGCGGCCCGGAAGGACTCGGAGCGGGCGAGCAGTTCACGGGCCTCGGCGAGCAGCAGCGTGCCCGCCTCGGTGATCGCCACCTGGCGGCTGGTGCGCTCGAAGAGCCGGACGCCCAGCTCCTTCTCCAGCCGCTGGATGCGCTGGGACAGGGGCGGCTGGGCCATGCCGAGGCGGGCGGCGGCACGCCCGAAGTGTGACTCTTCTGCAACAGCCACAAAGCACTCCAGGTGCCGCACCAGGTCCACGACCAGTAATCATATCGGGGATTGATCGATCCGACATTCATATCAATCTTGGACAGGGGCCGATGGGGTTGCTGTCCTCGGGACATGCGCTCCTTCCGCGACCTCTCGCCCGGCCCGCGCCGGTGGCCCGCCGCCCTCGCCCTCGCCCTCGTCCTCCCCCTGGCCGGCTGCGCCGCCGAGTCCGGACGCCCGGACGCGGCGCCGTCTGCGAGCGGCACGTCCCCGGCCGGCGTCACGGCGTCCGCCGCGCCGGCCGTCCGCGCACACCTGCGGGTCGACGGCCACACCCGTCGGTATTTTCTGCACCGGCCCGCCGCCGACGGCCCGAGGCCCCTCGTCATCGCCTTCCACGGCCGCGGCGCCGACGCCGCCGAGCTGCGCGAGAAGAGCCGGCTGGAGAAGGCCGCCGGGGCGCGCGGCATGCTGGTCGCCTATCCCGAGGGACTGGACAACGGCTGGGGCGCGGGCACGCGGGCGACCGAGCGGCGCCCCGACCCCGACCTCGACGTGCGGTTCACCGAGGCGCTGATCGAGCACCTGGTCCGCACCGAGCGGGCCGACCCCGAGCGGGTCTACGTCACCGGCTTCTCCAACGGCGGCTCGATGGCGCTGCGCGTGGCCGCCCAGCGTCCCGGCCTGCTGGCGGGCGCGGCCTCGGTCTCCGGACAACTGCCCGCGGGCGCCGCCGCGGTCGAGGCCACGGGGCGCGTCCCCGTCATGGTCGTCTACGGCGCCGACGACCCCGTACGCCCCCTCGCGGGCTGGCCCTCCCCGCCGCCGGACCCCGAGGAGCCGATCGTCCCGAGCCTGTCCGCCCGGGACAGCGCGGAGGCGTTCGCGGCGGCGGGCGGCGCGGGGGAACCGGCGACGAGGCGGGAGAAGGGGTACGACCGGACGGTCTGGCGCCTCGGGGCCACCGCGGACGGTCCGGCGGCCACCGTCCAGCTCCTCGTCGTCCACGACGCCGGCCACACCTGGCCGGGCTCGTCCGTCCCCCCGCCCGAGGGGTTCGGCCCGGTCAGCGAGGCACTGAACGCCACCGACACGATCCTCGACTTCTTCGCCGCCGGCTGACCGGCGACGCGTCCCGACCCGATCCGATCCACAGCCCGATCCGATCCACAGCCCGCCCCGACTCACAGACAGGGAACCCCGATGCCGGACGCTCCTCACTTCACCCCTCCCAGCCGCCGTCGTCCGCGCAACGGCGTGCGGGCCGTCGCCGCGGTGGGAGTCGTGCTCGCCCTCGCCGCGGGCGGCTCGTACGCCGCCGGATTCGGGCCCTTCGCACGCGGCGACGACGGCCCGGACCCCGCCGCGACGAAGCAGGCGCGCGCGTTCCTCGCCGACTGGGCCGCCGGGCGCCTGCCCAGTGCGGCCGGCCGCACCACCAGACCCGACACCGCGCGGGAGGTGCTGCAGAGTTTCACGGCGGGGCTCGACATCGCCGAGCCGGAACTGACGGCGGCGGTGTCGGAGGCGAAGGAGGCGAAGGACGGCACCCTCGGCGTGCCCTTCACCGCCAAGATGCCGATCAAGGGCCTGGGCACCTGGTCGTACGAGTCGCGGCTGCCGCTGCGCGAACAGGACGACGGAACCTGGAAGGTGGACTGGCGGCTGTCCCTGGTGCACCCGCGACTGAGCGACACCGCGAAGTTCCGGCTGGAGCGGGAGGAGACGACCCCGCCGCAGGTCACCGACCGCCACGGAACCTCCCTCTCGGGCGGCGGATACCCGTCCCTGACCCCGCTGCTGGGCCGGCTCGCCGGCAGCACCGGCGGCGGACCGCGCGGCACGGTCGAGCTGATCGACCGGGCCACCGGCGACACCGTGCGCACCGAGGCGTCCTTCGGCGAGGAGCCCGACCCGGCGACGGACGGCAAGCCCGTCCGCACCACCCTGGACGCCACCTGGCAGTCCGCCGCCGAGAAGGCCCTCGCCGAGGCCGACGGCAAGAACGCCGCCCTCGTCGCCCTGCGCATCGACGACGGCGAGGTCCTCGCCCTCGCCAACTCCCCCTCCACCGGCTTCAACCGCGCCGCCTCCGGCACCTACGCGCCCGGCTCCACCTGGAAGATCGTCACCAGCGGCGCCCTGCTGCTCAAGGGCGCCGTCAAGCCCGACGACGTCGTGGACTGCCCCAAGTACCTGACCGTCGGGAAGGAGTTCCACAACGTGGAGACGTCCGAGTACCCCGGCGCCACCTTCCGCAAGGACTTCACGGAGTCGTGCAACACGGCGTTCATCAGCCTGCGCGGCCGACTGGACGACGGGGAGCTGGGCGAGGTCGCCCGCACCTACTTCGGGGTCGGCCAGGAGTGGCACATCGGCATCCCGACGTACGACGGCTCCGTGCCGGTGCCCAAGGACGAGACGGAGAAGGCCGCGTCGATGATCGGGCAGGGCCGGGTCCAGGCCAACCCGCTGATCATGGCGTCGGTGACGGCCACCGCGGTCTCCGGCGAGTTCCACCAGCCGTCCGTCACCGCGGGCAATGAGGACAAGACCCGCACCGAGCCGCTCCCCGACGAGGTCGTCACCCAACTGCGCGAGCTGATGCGGGCCACCGTCACCGACGGCACCGCGCGCGTCCTGGCCGACCTGCCCGGCGAGATCGGCGCGAAGACCGGCACCGCCGAGGTCTCCGAGGACCAGGACAACAACGGCTGGCTCGTCGCCCACCGCGGCAACGTGGCCGTGGCCGTGGTCGTCGAAGAGGGCGTGACCGGCGGCGGCTCGGCGGGGCCGGTCGTGCACAGCCTGCTGTCCGCCGTACCGGAGGACCCGTCCTGAGTCCTTCGGGACGGGCAGGGGGCTCAGCCGAGGCGCACCGGCAGTTCCGCCAGTCCGCGCAGCAGGGTGCCGGTGCGCCAGGTGAGCGTCGCCGGGTCGGCGGCGAGGGCGAGCGCGGGGTGCCGACCGAGGAGCAGCCGTACGGCGACGGCGGCCTCGACGCGGGCCAGCGGGGCGCCGAGACAGTGGTGCGGGCCGTGGCCGAAGCCGAGGTGGCCCGGTGCCCGGCGGCCGATGTCGAAGCGGTCGGGATCGGGGAAGTGGCCGGGGTCGCGGGAGGCGGCGGCGAGGGAGACGAGTACCGAGTCGCCGGCGGCGATCCGGGTGCCCGCCAGCTCCAGCGGCTCGGCCGCGAAACGGAACGCGGTGGCGTGCACGGGGGAGTTGTACCGCAGTGACTCCTCGACGGCGCGCTCGGTCAGGTCCGGCTCGGCGCGCAGGCGGGCGAGCTGGTCGGGGTGGGTGAGCAGGCTGTGGACGGTGGCGGAGATCAGGTTGACGGTCGTCTCGTGGCCGGCGACCAGGATGAGGAAGGCCATGCCGAGCAGCTCCTCGCCCGTGAGGGCGCCGCTGTCCGCTTCGGCGACCAGGTCGCCGAGCAGGGTGTCGTCCGGAGTGCGGCGTGCCGGGCCGGTCAGGTCGGTGAGGTAGCCGGTCAGCGCGTCGGCCGCGGCTGCCGCCGTCTCGGGGGAGGTGGGCATGACCAGCTCGTTCGACCAGGTGTGGAAGGCGCCGCGGTCGGTCTCCGGGATGCCCAGCAGGTCGCAGATCACCGTGACCGGCAGCGGCAGCGCGTACCGGCCGACCAGGTCCGCCGTGCCCTGTCGCGGCAGCGCGGCGAGCAGGTCGCCCGCGACGGCCTCGACACGGGGGCGCAGCGCGGCGATCCGCCCGGGCGTGAAGCGGCCGGCCACGAGACGCCGCAGCCGGGTGTGCTGCGGCGGGTCGCTCTGGAGCATGTTGCGGCCGATGGCGTGCCCGCCGTCGGTGCGCCAGGACGCGGAGTGCCGGATGTCGTTGCGCAGCCGCGGGTCGGTGAGCGCGGCCCGCGCCGCATCGCGCGTCACGACCAGCCAGCTCTCCCCGCTGCCCGGCACGAGCACCCGGTGCACGGCGCCCCGGGCCCGCAGGGCGGCCAGTTCCTCGAATGTGGGCGCGGTCATGGGACCTCCCGGTGAAGAGAATAAAACGGGGAGCACTCCCCATTTCGGTGACCGACGATAGCATCGGCACCGAAGGCGCGGGGAACACTCCCCGGATCGTCGGATCGTCGGATCGTCGGATCGTCGGATCGTCGGATCGTCGGGCCGGGGTGGCCGGGTGGCCGAGGACGACCGGTGGCGGCCGTGGAGGCCGAGGGTGACCGGTGATTGCCGGCGCTGGCCGGCGCTGGCCGGCGAAGCCGGGAAAGTCCCGGGAAGCCCGGTGAAGCCCGGTGAAGCCGGACGAGATGGCCTGTGAGGCCGACTGTGAGGCCGACTGTGAGACCGCCTGTGAGATCAGGAGCGTGAGGATGACCGTCGGTGCACGCGACGGAGCGCCCCGGCAGCGACGCGACGCGCGGCGCAACCGGGAGCTTCTGCTGGAGGCGGCCCACGAGGTGTTCACCGAACAGGGCCTGGACGCGCCCCTGGACGTGATCGCGCGCCGGGCGGGCGTCGGCAACGCGACGCTCTACCGCCACTTCCCCACCCGTGCCGCGCTCGTGGACGCCGTCTTCCGCGACTCGCTGACGGGCACGATGGCCGCCGGCGAACAGGCCAGGAACGCCACGGACGCGTGGGCGGGCCTGACCGCCTATCTGGAGGCGGTCTTCGCCACCCTGGCCGCCGACCGCGGCACCAACGACCTCATGACCACGCGCCTGCGGGGCGTCGACAGCCTCGAGACCGTCCACGAGCACAACCGCCGGACCGTGGATTCCCTGCTGTCCCGCTGCCGTGACGAGGGCACCGTCCGCGGCGACGTCACCACCGAGGACGTCCTGTTCGCCCTCGCGGCGCTGGGCCGTGCCGTCCCGGCCCTGACCTCCGCGACCGCGCCGGACGCCTGGCGCCGCCCCCTCGCCCTGTTCCTCGGCGGCCTGCGCACCGCGCCGGTCCCGCCGCCCCTGCCCGCCCCCGCGCTCACCGCCGCCGAACTCGGCGACGTCCTGCGGGAACTGGGCCCGCACCGCACCCGCGGTGGCGGCCGCGAGGCCGACGCGTGAGGTGAGGTGCCTCAGCCCCGGGACGTGCCGGTGCCGGTGTCCCCGGGCTTGACCGTCTCCCCCTGGATGACGCGCGGCGCCCGGCGCTCGTCCGCCGGCGTCCGCTCCTCGTCCTTCATCGCGCGGGCCTCGGCCTTGAGGATGCGGGCCGACTTGCCCGCCGAGCGGGTCAGCTCGGGGAGCTTCTTCGCGGCGAGAACGGCGATGACGACGATGAGAATGATCGCGAGCTCGCTCAGTCCGAACACGGCGCTCCCCTGGTGAACGTACGGTGCGGTCCCGTGGCCCGGGGCCCGCACGGAATCTACGGCAAAGCCGGCGAACGCCGGAGCGGGTGTCAGACGAAGCCGTCCTCGGCCCCGCCCCCGAAGCCGTCCTCAGCCCCGCCCCCGAGGCCGTCCTCGTCCTCGCCCTCCAGGAAGTCCCCCACCTCGTCGACGACCTCGGCCGCCACCATCCCGCCCGCGACCCCCGCCGCGAGCCCGGCCGCGCCCGCCGCGACGGCGGTGGTGGCGGTGACGGCGCCGGCTGTGCCGGACAGGGCCCCGGACTCGTGGCCGTACACGGCGTGGGAGCCGTACGACGCCCGGTGCTCGACCAGCTCCTGGATCCAGCCGTCGACGAGGGCGTTCCAGTCCTGCGGCCCGGCCGGTCCGTCGTGCGGGACGGTGAAGCGGCTGAGGGCGTCGTGGCCGTCGGAGAACGGGCCGCCGCGCTTGTCCGCCTCCAGCACCACCTCGAGGGCGCCCGGCACGGCCAGGAAGGTCAGCTCGATCTCGTTGACCTGGTGGGCGTAGCGCGGGGGCGGAGTGAGCTCCACCTCCTGGTGGAAGGGGAGCTGCTGCCCGGTGCCGCCGATGCGGCCGTACTCCAGGTCGGCGGAGCGGAAGCCGAAGCCGAGCTGCCCGAAGGCCTCCAGGACGGCCTCCTGCGCGGGCAGCGGCGCCACGGTCAGCGGGTCCAGGTCGCCCTTGTCCCGGGCGCCGGCCACCGCCAGCTCGGTGCGGACGCCGAGCACGATGCCCAGTGGCTGCCCGTACAGCTCCGTGACCGGCGTCTCCCAGGGCAGCGGCACCGTGAACGGCACGCTGTGCCGCTCGCCCGCCGCGAGCCGGAAGGCCCCGCCGACGGTGTGCCGGTCGAAGGCGACGACGCCCTCGCCCCCTGCGGCGCCGTCCTCGGCGGCCCCGGCGCGCTCGGCCTCGACGCGGGCCACCAGCTCCAGCGCGACGTGCTCGACGTCGTGGTCGGCGCTGCCGCCGACGAGATGGACGTGGCCCGACAGCACGCCCCCCGGCCGGGCGGCGCCCGGGTCGAGGACCGTGTCCACCGTGGGCCCGCCCACGCCGAGGGAACCGAGCAGCCGCTTGAACACCATCGAGGCGTTCACTCCTTCACGTCCATGCGGGAACATTCGTGCGGAACATTCGTGCGGGGAACAACCGGAACCGTCCGGCTGTTCTCTACAGGCGAGTAGAAGCATAGGGGTCCGAGGACATTCGAGGACTCCCCATGCTTTTGCTCGTCCTTTACCATGAGAGGGAAATCCTCGGGCGCCCGGCTGGTACCGGCGCCCGCCGACCCGTTAAGGAGTCCCGTTCCGTAATGGAGCCTCCCAGTACCGGCCGTGCCATGGCCGGCCCGCAGTCCCCCCTGTATGTGCGTGAGGGAAGCGGGGTGGCACGGTGACCGAGGTCCTGCTGCTCCTGCTGGCCCTCCTCCTCACCCTGGCCTGCGCCCTCTTCGTGGCGGCCGAGTTCTCCCTCACCACCGTCGAGCGCGGTGACCTGGAACGCGCCGCGGAGTCCGGCGAGCGCGGCGCCGACGGCGCCCTGAAGGCCGTACGGTCCCTGACCCTCCAGCTCTCCGGCGCCCAGCTCGGCATCACCGTGACCTCGCTGGTCATCGGCATGCTGGCCGAACCGTCCCTCGCGGTGCTGCTGCGCGGCCCGCTGCGGGCGATCGGCCTGGGCGGTGCCGCCTCGACGGTGTCGACCGTGCTCGGCGTGGTCGTCTCCACCGTCGTCCTGATGGTCGTCGGCGAGCTGGTCCCCAAGAACTGGGCGATCTCCCGCCCGCTGGCCGTCGCGAAGGTCGTCGCCGGCCCGCAGCGCGGCTTCACCACCGCCTTCGGCCCCTTCATCCGGCACCTGAACGGCACCGCGAACCGCTTCGTGCGCCGCTTCGGCCTGGAACCGGCCGAGGAGCTGGCCTCCGCCCGCAGCGCCGAGGAACTGGTCGCCCTGGCCCAGCACTCGGCCGCCGAGGGCGCCCTGGAGGCGGACTCGGCGGAACTCTTCGTCCGCACCCTGCACCTGAGCGAGCTGACCGCGGAGAACGTCATGACGCCGCGCGTGGACGTCAAGGCACTGGAGGCCCACGCCACCGCCGCCGACGCCGCGAACCTCTCGCACGCCACGGGCCTGTCCCGCTTCCCGGTCTACCGGGAGAGCCTGGACGAGGTCATCGGCACCGTGCACATCCGCGACGTCCTGGCCCTGGAGCCGGAGCGGCGCCCGGTCACCTCCGTCACCGAGCTGGCCACCGCGCCGCTCCTGGTGCCGGACAGCCTGCCCGCCGACCGCCTCCTGGAGCGCATGCGCCGGACCCGCACCATGGCCGTCGTCATCGACGAGTACGGCGGTACGGCGGGCGTGGCGACCGTCGAGGACATCGTCGAGGAGGTCGTCGGCGAGGTCCGCGACGAGCACGACCCGGTCGAGATACCGGACCTGCTGCCCGCCCCCGCCGGGGCGGACGGCCGCACGGCCTGGGAGGCCGACGGCTCGCTCCGCCTGGACCGGCTCGCCCGGATCGGCCTGACCGCGCCGGACGGGCCGTACGAGACCCTGGCCGGCCTGGTCGCCACCCACCTGGCACGCATCCCCGCCAAGGGCGACGTCATCGACCTGGACGGCTGGCGCATCGACGTGCTGGACGTCGACCACCACCGCGCCGACCGCCTGCGGGTCACGGCGCCCGCGTCGGCCGGACGGCCGGAGCACGAGCAGCGGGAGATGGCCCGATGACCGCCGTACAGCTCTTCATCGGCGCCCTGACGCTGCTGACCAACGCGTTCTTCGTCGGCGCCGAGTTCGCCATGATCTCCGTACGCCGCAGCCAGATCGAGCCGCGCGCGAAGGCGGGCGACAAGCGGGCCCGGATGACCCTGTGGGGCCTGCAGCACATCTCCCAGATGATGGCCACGGCCCAGCTCGGCATCACCGTCTCCTCGCTGGTGCTCGGCGCGGTCGCGGAACCGGCCATCGCGCACCTGATGGAGCCGGTGTTCGAGGCGGTCCACATGCCGCACGCGCTGGTCCACCCGATCGCCTTCGCGATCGCCCTGGCCCTCGCCACCTATCTGCACATGCTGATCGGCGAGATGATCCCGAAGAACATCGCGCTGGCCGCCCCGGCGACCACCGCGCTGCTCCTCGGCCCGCCGCTGGTCGCCCTCACCCGGGCGCTGAAGCCGTTCGTCTTCGGCATCAACGCCTTCGCCAACACGCTCCTCAAGCTGCTGCGGGTGGAGCCGAAGGACGAGGTCGAGGCCGTCTTCACCGACGACCAACTGGCCCGCATGGTCGTCGACGCCAGCGAGGCCGGACTGCTCACCCCGGCCGACGGCGAGCGGCTGCGCGACGCGCTGGAACTGGGCACCCGCCCGGTCGGCGAGATCCTGGTCCCGGCCCAGAAGATGCGCACCGTCGGCCACACGGTCACCCCGGCCGAGCTGGAGCGCATGGCCGCCGAGGCGGGCTACTCCCGCTTCCCGGTCACCGGCCCCGGCGGCACGGTCCTCGGCTACCTGCACATCAAGGACACCCTGGGCCTGACCGACCGCGACCGCCCCTTCCCGCGCACGGCCCTGCACCGGGTCACCCGGGTCCGCATCGACACCCCGCTGGACGACACCCTCACCGCCCTGCGCACCGAGGACAGCCACCTGGCCGCCGTCACCGGCGAGACGGGCGCGGTCCTGGGCTTCGTGACGATGGAGGACGTCCTGACGGAACTGGTGGGCCCGACGACACCGGTCGCCTGACCCCGGGAACCGTGGCCCGGCCCCGGGAACTTCCGTAGGGCCGGGGGCGTCTCCCACAGCGACACCGGCGCCGGCACCGGCACGGGTATCGCTGCGGGGAGGCGCTCATGGCCATGGTCGGCCTGTTCTGGATCACCGAGGACTGCGTGTACGTGGGCGCCGAACCCACCGGTACGGCGTCCGGGGTACGGCTGACCAAGGACGGGGTGGAGACCCTCGGGCTCGGCCAGGGCCGGTTCTGGGCCTGGGACGAGGTCCGCGGCATCGACGTCCGGGACGTGGCCGTGCGGTCCGCCGCGCGGCGACTGGCCTCGATGGCGTTCGACTCGCTGGTCGTCCTCGTCACCGGCGACGGAGAACACCCGCCGGCCTTCACGGTGCGGGTGGAGACCGAGCACGACGGCCCGGTCGAGACCGACGTCCTGGCCGCCGTCCCCGGCGGCATCCACACCCCGGACGAGTACGACCTCTCCCGCGCCCTCCTCACGCGGCTCGCCGCCGGTGCCACACCCGTGGAGGACCTGCTCACCTGGCGCCGCGACGAGCCCGAGGACGTCGCCCCGACCAGGGACGAGCGACTGGCACTGCTGCGGCAGTGGACGACGACCTCGGCCTGACCCACGGGGGAACGACGGACGGGGCAGCACGGAGACCGTCAGCCTGCGGTCACGCCCAGACGAGGTGCTGTCCGTCGGGGCCCACATGCAACCTCATGCGGTCGGCCGACGGGCGCCCGTCCGCCTGCCACTGCGTGACACGCTCGGTGATCGCGTCCCACAGGCGCGCCGTGCCGCCCTGCCGGGCCATCCACCGTCCGTCGGCTTGGAAGACGACCGCCCACGCCTGGGCCTCCACATCGATCAGGACGTGTTCCGTCCGGCCCTCACGCTCCAGCACGAGTCGCTGTGCGCGCGGCGCGGCGAACTGCGCGACGAACCGCGCTGTCCAGTCGTCGAGCGCATCCGCACCCAGCTCCGCGGGAACCGCGTCGCCCTCACTGAGGTTCGGCAGGACGCCCAGCGGGGGCGGAAGGTGGGGGCGGGCCAGCATGAATGAGACCTGTCCGCCGAGAACCGGGCCGCTTGCAGTGCCGTCGTCGGCGACGGTGAGCCGTACGAGTTCGGATGCGTGCATCCACCCGCCGACTGTGACCAGGACCTCACCCCCGGGGTGCGTCTGAGCGAGCCAGGCCGACGGCACGGTGTGCACACCGCATGTGGCGATCACGCGGTCATACGGACTGCCTTCCTGGTAGCCCGCCAGTCCGTCACCCACCACGCGGGCAGGCCAGTACCCGGCGCCCGCGAGGGCCATTCCGGCACGGGCGGACACCTCGGCGTCTACCTCGACCGTGGTCACGTTCTCCTCGCCGACGACATGGCAGAGCAGCGCGGTCGAGTAGCCCGTACCCGTGCCGATCTCCAGGACGCGTGTCCCCTCGGTCGCCCGCAGATTCTCGAGCATCCGCACGACCAGACTCGGGAGCGTGGACGACGACGTGGGGGCCGCGGCGAGGCGCCCCTCGACTTGGTCGGGGAAGACGCCCCCTGCCACCTGTGTCACGAGGGTGTCGTCTCCGTAGATCCGCACGAGTCCTTCCGCCGAGTTCCCGACCGCGGGCCGGTACCAGCCGCCGTCTTCGTACTCGAACCAACCGCGCGAGAGGAACGCCTCGCGGGGCACCGACATGACGGCCGCCTCCCATTCGGGGCTGCGCAGGGTGCCGGACTTGGACAGATGCCGCGAGAGGTCGGCCCGTAGGTGTTGCGAGTGCTGGGCGTCAGTCATGCCGGCTCGCTCCGTTCTCCAACAGGTCGGCGACTGCGTGTGTGATGGGCAGTCCGGCCGAGTCTTCGAGCCACGCCCACTGGCCGTTGGGGTTGCATTCCAGAAACCACCAAGCGCCGTCCGCGGTCACGGCGAAGTCGAAGGCGCCGAAGTTCAGCCCGAAGGAGGCGAGGAACCGCACCAGCGCGCCGCGCGTCTCGTCCGGACAGGCGACCGGCTCGTAGGTGAGGCTCTGGTACTCGGCTCTCCAGTCCACGACCCCGGGAGGCGCGGTGATCCGGGCACTGAACACCTGCTCGCCGACGGCGACCGCCCGCACATCCGCCACCTTGGGTACCTGAGCCTGGAACGGGTGCGCGCTGTGGCGCACCGCGCCGTCGATCTGACCTGCCTCGACCGGGGCGGTCCAGATTCCGGCAGGTTCACCCCCGACGTCGTACGATCCGGCGTGCAACGGCTTGTAGACCGTGGCCTGCTCGGCACAGAACTGTTCGGCCTCCCCCGGGTCGTTCGAGATCAGGGTGGCCGGAACGATGAGCCCTGCCCGGGCTGCCGCGTCCAACTGCGCGGGCTTGTACTCCGCCCGCGCGATGGCCTGCGGGTGGCTCAGATACAGGCACCCCGGCAGCGCGCCCAGCACGCCACCGAAGCCGCGTCGGTTCTCCTGCGCGGCGAACCGAGCCGCCTGCTCGCCGTTCTCCGTCCGGTAGGGGCTCGGACGGCGGTGGTACAGGGCGCGTACGGCGGAGAGGTCGGCTGTACGGTTCCCGACCGTCAGCCGCCCGTACCAGCCTCCCCCGGGCTTCGTCCGGGAGGTGCCCCCAGCCCCGATGTGCGCGGCAAGCACCATGGGCGCCGGTGAGTCGCGCCCCGGGTCGAACCGGAGGACGGGCACCCGGCGCCGGTTCAGTTCCGCGATGACCAGATCAGCGGTTGCGTCCTCGTACTCCGTGCAGACCAGCACCGGGCGTCCGTCCATGGCGCTACTCCCTAGTCCTGCGTTGCGTCGTGGCCGGAGTCGGCGTCTACCTTGCCGTCCTTGCCGACCTGTGTGGGCGGGTAGGTGTTCAGGCTGGTGCCGTGCTTGCCGAGTTCGGCCGGCGTCATCGCCCCGTCCGCCCCGACCCATCGGCCGGTCTGCGTGGCCGGGTCGATGCCCGCGTACCGCCACGGCGAGGGGACACCGTTGCGCAGCGGAGCCATACGGCGCAGCCCCCACGGGGTCGGTGTGGTGGTCTCCGTGTCTGCGAGGTTCGTTCGCAAGTCTTCTCCTTGGTCGCTTCGTGCGTTCGTGTGGTGCGGGCCCCGCCCAGATCGGCGTTCTCCTGTCCAAGGTGTCCGGGCGGATGATCCGACCGGGCGGGGCGATTCCCGCGCTTCTGCCGGGAGTCCGGGGTCGGAGAACTATGAGCCAGGTCATCACCACCGCTCCCGCTTGATCCGCTCCTCGCGCGACACGGTGACCGACAGCTTCTCCGCGTTCGGGACCGTCCAGGTCAGGGCCCATGAACACACCTCGCGCAGGATGTACGTACCGTCCCTCTTCACGTCAGTGATGACGCCTTCCTTGCCCGCGCCGGCGTCGTGCACCTGGTCACCGACCCACGGTGTCCTTTTCTCGGTCACCGGGCCGACTCGCACCGCAGATCGGCCCAGACCTGCTTGCCCCACCGGTAGCGGTCGGTGCCCCAGCGTTCGGTCAGGCGGTCGACCAGGAGAAGCCCACGGCCCCGGATCCGGTCGTCGTTGGTGTCGGTCCGCATGAGGGGAACGGCCATCGAGCGGTCGACCACCGCGAGACGCACCCAGTCCTCGGTGGGCCGCGAAACGACCACGCGGATCGAGGTGAGGCGGCCGTGGTCCACGGCGTTGGACACCAACTCGGTGATGACCACCACGGCGTCGTCGATCTGGTCCTCCAGCCCCCAGGCGGCCAGAGCGGTACGCACGAGCCTGCGGGCGACGGCTGCACTCTCCGCCGCGCGGGGGAGTGTCTCGGAGTATCCAGGCTGCCCCGTGGGGCGTGGCTTTGCCATCACAGTCATCAGGACCTCGTAGGTGCGGTTGCGGTGCGGCCTTACCTGAGTGAACGGCTTCGGGCCGCACAGGGGCAGGAAAAGTGCGGGCCGCGTGTCTCGGCGCCGACCGGAAATTCTGCTGTCATAACGACTACTGATGGGGACTCGGTCACTACCGTGGGTATGTGCAGGGGAACGAAAGCCTCAACAGCGCCATGCGGGAGAGCGGTCTCACTCAGGCCGGGTTGGCCGACAAGGTGAACGCTCACCTGATCGGTACGGGACACGAGGGGACGGTCAGTGACCGCACCGTCCGTACCTGGCTGACCGGAAGAACGACGTGGCCCCACCGCAGGCAACGTGAGGCGTTGGAGGCAGTATTCGGCTGTACCGCCGGAGAGCTGGGCTTCAGCCCACCTGCGCGAAGTCGACGCGTCCCGAACCCCGCGGAGGATCCCGTGAGGCGCCGCAACTTCCTCACAACAGCCGGTGGCACGACGGCCGCCGCGGCGGTTGCCTTCGTCGGGCCCCCGCCCCGGGTGGGTACCTCCGACGTGCTCCGGCTCCGCAGCGGGCTGGACGCCCTGATGAAGCTGGACCGCAGCAGAGGGGGACACGAGGGCCTGGAGCGGGCCGCGTTGGCCGGAGCCGCCGAGGCTCTGGCGAAGCAGAAGCTCGGCGCCACCCAGCGCATCCGCCAGCGGCTCTTCTCGGTGGCTGCCGACTACACGGCCACCGCCGCGTGGAGCGCGATCGACGCCCGGCAGGTGGATCGGGCTTCCCAGCTCCTGGGCCGCGCCCTGTACCTGGCCGGGATGGCGAAGGATCCCGTCGCAGAGATGCGGGTCTGGAACTCCTACGCGATGCTCGCCCACCACCAGGACGAGTACACCGAAGCCGTCGACGCGGCCTACGCGGCCCAGGGGACGACGATCGCCCGGCGGCGCCCGCTCTACGCCTCACTGGCTCACGCGCGTACGGCCATCGGCCACTCGAACCTCGGTGACCGACAGGCCGCCCTGCGCTCACTGGGGCACGCTCAGGATGCCCTCGGCAAGGCAGATACGGGTGAGTTCCGGCCTTCGTGGATCGCGTTCTACGGGCCGGCTGAGCTGATGGCCATGACCGCCATCGTCCGAGATCGGATCGGGGACGCCGCAGAGTCGGAGGCCGCCTCCCACAAAGCCCTGGACGCCATCCCGAAGGAGTTCCGCCGAAACCGGGCTCTGGCCACTGCACGGCTTGCCCTCGCCCAGCTTCACCAGCGCGACGTCGATCAGGCGTGCACCACGGCCTCCACAGTCTTCACATTGATGTCCGGCCACCCGATCCCTGGACGGATGCGGTCCCTCCTCGGTGACTACTACCGAGACTTGATCACTCTTGCGCCAGACGCCTCGATCGCCCGAGAGTGGGGCGACCGCTACCGATCCGAATGGAGCCGACTGTGAGCGCCGCCGATCTGGACATCCGCCGCTTCGGGCATGACGACCTGCCGCGGATCCGGCAGACGATCATCGATCTGCACGCCGAAGCGGCAGGCTCCGACCGGGACGACGACTTCAAGAAGAAGTTCCCCTGGTTCGTTGACCACTGGGGCGGCAACCCGGACTTCGCCTGTGTGATCGCTTACGACGGTGACGAGGCGGTGGGCTTCGCGTACGGCGCTCCCGCCACCTTGGGTCGAGAGTGGTGGCGCGAGCATCTGAACCCGGCGCCCGAGAAGGCGGTGACCTTTTCGTACTCCGAGCTGGCAGTCAGCCCCAAGAGGCGGAAGCAGGGCGTGGCGCACGCGCTGTCCCGGGCGCTCCTGGAGGATCGGCCGGAGGACCTGGCCGTCCTCCTGGTGGACGTCACGCACCCCCGGGTCCAAGCGCTGTACGAGTCCTGGGGTTTCCGGAAGATCGGGGAACGTCAGCCGTTCCCCGACTCACCGGTTTACGCCGTGATGCTGGCCGAACTGCCCTTGAAGTGAGCCCCAGAACGGCGGTGCCGGACGGTTTCGTACGTCCGGACGCCTGACGAGGGGGTGCCGATACCTGACCCGCCCTCAAGCCTCCCGCAGCGCGTCCGCCGGCGGCGTGCGCAAGGCGTGCCGGGTGGGCAGTTCGACGGTGAGGTACGACGTCAGGACTACCGTCGCCGCCACCGCGGGCAGCAGCCAGGCGGGGCCCGCCGGCCAGGGGCGGCCGAGGAAGCCCTGGCCGAGGAGGGCGAGCGGGAGGGCGGACAGGAGCAGGCCCGAGACGAGGGCTGCGGCGGCGATGACGGCGGACTCGCGGCGCATCATCGCGCGGATCTGCCGGGGAGTCGTGCCGGCCAGCCGCAGGGCGGCGATCTCGGAACGGCGCTGGGCGGTGGCGGCGACCAGCTTGTTGGCGATGCTCAGCAGCAGGTAGCCGAGCAGTACGACGACGGTGGCGAGGTTGACCCACACCTCGGGCGGGGTGTCCGCGCCGGTGCGGTCCGGGCCGGTGCTCGACACGGCCAGGCCGGTCCGGCCGGCGGCCAGCGCGGTCAGGCCCGGCCCGGCCGCGGCGGTGCCGTCGGTGCGGACCAGGACGCTCTGGCCGAGGCCGGTCGTGGTGTGCCCGGCGGCCAGGTCGCGGGAGAGGACGACCGGGCCGAAGCCCAGCCCGCGGTCGTACAGGGCGACGACCCGGGCGTCGACCCGCGCACCGTCGCCGAGCACCAGCCGGACCCGCTCGCCGAGCCCCGTCCCGCGGGTGCGTGCCGCCTCCCCGCTGACGGCGACCGTCGCACCGGTGAGCCGGTCCAGGCCGCCGTCCGTGACACCGAGGTCGACGACGTCGCGGGCGTCCGGGGTGAGGACCATCGCCGAGGCGGACTCGGCCGCGGGCTCGCCGAACTCCTCGTACTCCCACACCACCGTGGTCGTGCCGACGGGTGCCGCCGCCCGCACGCCCGGCACGTCCCGTACGGCGGACAGCGTGTCCGGGGGCAGCCCGCCCAGGCCCGGCGCGCTCACCTCGTAGTGGGCGAGCGTGCCGGTGCGGGTGTCGTCCGAGGTGGCGGCCAGCACCGTGGTCTGCGCGAACGTGTACGTCAGGACGAACACGACCGCCATGGCGAGCGGGCTGACCACGCCCGACAGGCGCTGCGCGTAGGCGCGTACGTTGGACAGCGCCAGCCAGGTGGGGGCCGCCACGCCGGGGCGCAGGCGTCGTACGGCCGCCTCTCCCGCGCGCTTCACCAGCGCCGGGCCGGACAGCGCCAGGCCGATGGCGGCGAGGATGCCCGCGATGGACGTGGCGGCGGCCCCGATGACGGTCCGGGACAGCAGCGGCGCCGCCGACATCACGCACGCGCCGGTGATCAGCAGCAGACCGGCGAGGGTACGGCCCCGGGACGGCGTGCGCGGCTCGCTGCGGGACTCGGCGACCGCCTCGGTGGCCGGCAGGCGGGAGGTGCGCCAGGCCGCGCACCGGGCCGAGAACCGCACGGCCCCCGCAATCAGGAGCAGCGTCGCGACCGCCGGCAACGGGCCCACCGTGAGGGGGAGTTCGCCGGGGAGCACGCCGCGTTCGGCCAGGGCCCCGCGGAAGCGGTCCGCCAGCAGGTAGCCGACCGCGACGCCCGGCACCAGGGCCACCGCGGCGACGACCGTCGACTGCGCGGCGGCCAGGCGGCGGATCTGCTTCGGGGTCGCCCCGACGGCCCGCATCAGCGCCAGGTCGCGGCGCTGCCCGGCGATCGTCACGCCCAGCGCGCCGGCGACGACGAACCCGGTGATCAGCAGCACGATCCCGGCGAGCGAACCGGCGAGCAGGACCAGCAGCGAGCGCGCCGAACCCACGCCGGGCGCCACGGCCTCGCCGCGGTCCGCGCCGGTGAGGACCTCCAGCCCGGTGCCCGACACCTCCGCGCGGACCGCCGACGCGACCCGCTCCCCGGCGCCGTCGGCGACCCGCAGGCCGATCAGGTCGACGGTCCCGGCGCGGGGTCCGTCGCCGCCGGCGTCGCGGGCGGCCAGGCGGTCGGCCGTGCCGTCCGCGAAGTAGAGGCCCGCGCCCGGGGCGTGGACGACCGCGGAGACCCGGTGGGGGGCGGCGGGGCGGCCGTTCGCCACGACCTCGATCCGGTCGCCCACCGCGACGCCCGCCGCCGCGTCCACGGCGACCTCACCCGCACCGGTCGGCGCCCGGCCCTCGACCCGCGGGTCCGCCAGCAGTTGCGTCGAGGACCAGCCGTGACCCGCCGTCTCCGGATCCTCGGTGACCGGTACGACCTGCCCGCGCGCGTCGACGAGAGCGGCCGGGAAGCCGATGTCGCCGACGGCCGCGGTGACGTGGGGCAGCTCGGCCAGGCGGCCGACGAGCCGGTCCGGGACCGTGGCGCGCTCGGGCAGCGCGATCGGCGGGTCCCCGCTCGGGTGGAACTCCTGATCGGCCGCGACCACGATGTCGGCGCCGCCGAGGCGGCCGGGCGGCAGTTGGGAGCGGAGTCCGGACTCGGCCAGTACGCCGGTGGTGGTGATCATCGCCGCGCCGCCCAGGACCGCGCACGCCACGGCGAGCAGCGCGGTGATCCGGTGGGCGGCCATGCGCCAGGCGATACGCAGCATGGGCTACCGCTCCCCCAACGCGACGAGACGCTCGGCCAGTTCGGGTGCGGTCGGGTGCTCCAGCGCCTCGACCACCCGGCCGTCGGCCATCACCAGCGCCCGGTGTGCGCGGGCCGCGGCGGCCGGGTCGTGGGTGACCATCACCACCGTCTGGCCCAGGTCGTCGACGAGCGCGCGCAACAGGTCCAGGACCTGGTGGGCGCTGCGCAGGTCCAGCGCGCCGGTCGGTTCGTCCGCGAACACGACGGCGGGCTTGGCCGCCAGCGCCCTGACGACGGCGGCCCGTTGCTGCTGGCCGCCGGAGAGCTCGGCCGGCCGGTGCGACAGCCGGTCGGCGAGCCCGACCCGCTCGGTCAGCGTGCGCAGCCACTCCCGGTCCGGGCGCCGGCCGGCCAGGCGCAGCGGCAGCGTGACGTTGTCCTCGACGCTGAGCGAGGGGATCAGGTTGTAGGCCTGGAAGACGAAGCCGACGCGCTCGCGGCGCAACTCGGTGCGGCGGGTCTCGTTCAGCCCGGAGATCTCCTGCCCGTCGATGCGGACACTGCCCGACGTGGGGGAGTCCAGCCCGGCGGCGCAGTGCATCAGCGTGCTCTTGCCGGACCCGGAGGGCCCCATCACGGCGAGGAACGTGCCGTGTTCCACGGTGAGCGACACGTCGTCGAGGGCCCGTACGCCGCCCGGGTACGCCCTGGCGACGTTCGCCAGCGCGATGGCGGGCGCCCTGCGCGCGGTGGCCGTCGTGACCGCGGTGCTCATCGTCGACCCCGCAGACCGCGCACGACGAGCGTCCCGGCGGCGAGCACGGTGACCATGCCGCTGGCCAGGTGCACCAGGGTGTGCGCACCGGCGTAGGAGGCGGCCATGTTGGCGACCGCGCTGATCACGACGACGGCCCACAGCAGCGTACGGAGGACGTCCCCGCGCGAGACGGGGGCCGGGTCCTCGCCGGGGGTGCGGGGCTGGGCTGTGGTCAGGCGGTAGGGGTCCTGGTGCGTCATGGCGGCGTCCTCCGTGGGCTTCGCTCTCGGTCCGCCACCGACGCTATGGACCCGGGCCCCCTCCGGCCGATCCCGTGGGCCGCCCGGTCGCAGGTACAGCAGGCTGTACCTTCCGGCTCCGCACCCGCCGCCGGGGAGCCGTGCGGCATAGGGTCGGGCGGGACGGAGTGCGGCGAGACAGCGGCTCGGAGGGGGTTCGCGGATGACGGTCCCGGTCCCGGTCACGTCCGTGCGGGAGACCGCCGTACGGACCCTGCGGGCCGCCGCTGCGGCGACCGGGCAGCTCGTCGGCGGGCTCGGCACGGCCGTCCTGGCGCTGGGCGTGCTGGTGCTGCTGGCCGTGGCCGCGGTGACCGCGCCGGCCGGCGTGGGGCTCCTGCTCGCGCCCGCCGTGCTGCGCGCCCTGCACGCCCTGGCCCGCAGCGAACGCGAACGCCTCTCCCGCCGCGGGCCCGAGATCATCCCGCCCGACCCGCCGCCCACCCGGCTGCGGCTCGCGCTCGCCGACCCCACCACCCGGCGTGAGCTGCGCTGGCTGGTCCGGCACGCCACCGCGGGGTTCCTCCTGGGCCTGCTCGGCCTGCTGCTGCCCCTCTGCGCCGTCCGGGACACCACCTTCCCCCTGTGGTGGTGGCTCGTTCCCGAGGGTTCCAGCAGTACGTCGATCGGGATCGGGATCGCCGAGTCCTGGCCGGACGCCGTCGCCGTGGGCCTGCTGGGCCTCGGCTGGATCGCGATCATCCTGGGGCTGGGACCGGGTATGGCGCGGCTCCAGGCCGGTCCGGCCCGGCGGCTGCTCGAGGCGGGGCCGGACACGGATCTGTCGTTGCGGGTGGCGGAGTTGACGGCGACGCGCGCCGCGGCGCTGGACGCGCACGCCACGGAGCTGCGGCGCATCGAGCGGTCGCTGCACGACGGTGCGCAGAACCGGCTGGTGTCGGTGACGGTGCTGCTGGGTGCCGCGCGGCGGATGGCGGTGCGTGATCCGGCTGGTGCGGACGAGCTGCTGGAGCGGGCGCAGTCGGCGGCGGAGCAGGCGTTGGGGGAGCTGCGTGCGGTGGCGCGGGGGATTCTGCCGCCGGTGCTGGCCGACCGTGGGCTCGCGGGGGCGTTGTCGGGGCTGGCGGCGGACTGCGGGGTGCCGTGCCGGGTGGCGGCCGACGTGCCCGAGCGGTGTGCGGCGTCGGTCGAGGCGACGGCGTACTTCGTGGTGGCGGAGGCGTTGACGAACGTCGCGAAGCACAGTGGTGCGGTGCGGGCATCGGTGACGGTGCGGGCGCGTGGTGGCCGGTTGCGGCTGGTGATCGAGGACGACGGGCGGGGCGGCGCGGACGAGGGCGGGGGTTCCGGGCTGACCGGGATCCGCCGCCGCGTCGCGGCCCATGACGGCACCCTCCGCCTGACCAGTCCGCCCGGCGGACCGACCGTCCTGGAAGTGGACCTGCCCTGCGGGAGATGACCCGGGGGCGCGGTGTCCTCGCGGCGCTACGGCCCGCCGACCGGCCGCGTCCGCGCGAACACGAGCCGGCTGCCGTCCGCGGGTTGCGGGCGGTGTCGTCGTCGGCCGTCACCCTCGTCTGTGGGCGGTGTCGTCGTCGGCTGTCGCTCTGGTCTGTGGGCGGTGTCGTCGTCGGCTGTCGCTCTGGTCTGTGGGCGGTGTCGTCGTCGGCTGTCGCTCTCGTCTGCCGGCGGTGACGTCGTCGGCCGCCATCCGCGTCTGTGGTGGCGGTCGCGGCTCGCCATCCGCGCGTCTGCGGGGGCCGTCACCGCTCACCGCCCGCGTCTGCGGGCGCCGTCGCCGTCCGCGAAGATGGCGCCGCCCCGGGGTGGGCCGCTCGTACCGGGGCCCCGGCGGCGGTGTTCCCGGCGGCGGTCGGCCGTCCGGGGCCGGGAGTACCGTGGAGGAACCGGGAGCCTGCCGCGCACCGGCCCCGACACCGGTGCCGCTCCCGGCGATCGACGACACCGGGCCGGATCCGCCCGAGCCCGGGGCAGGACTCGCCTCATGACCGTGAACGTGCCGGTGCGGCCGACGACCACAGAACCCCACGGGCGGCACGCCGGGCCGGACCGGCCGGGCCCGCGGAAACACAGGCCGGAACGGGGCTCCTCACCCCTCGCCGGGGAACGCGTCCGGCCGCTGAGCCGACGCCAGATCGAGGACCGGTTCGGGGACCTCGGCGACCTGTACGCGCAGACCTCCGGCGGTGGCCCACGGGCGTGGAACGAGGCCCGGGGCGCCTTCCTGCGGCAACTGGCGTCCGACGTACGGCGGCCGGGGTTCTCGCTGCTGATCGCGGAGACCACGGTCCTGACCGGCTGCGCCTACGGCTATCCCGTACCCGGCGGCGGCACCGGGGCCGTGCGGGGCCTGGACGCGTACCTGCCGGGGAGCGTGCTGCCCGTCGCCGCGTCCGGACGGCTCTTCCTGGTCTCCGGGATCATCGTCCCGGCGCGGGTGCGCAGGCGGAACCAGGACCGCGCCTGGAACCTCGCCCGCCGCCTGCAGGGGCGACTGCTCGCCGGGCACGACGCCGCCCTCGGCGTCACGCTGGTCGACCGGACCGACGTCGCGACCGTCCAGGCGCTCCGCTCCTGGGGCTGGCGCTACGCCGAGGGCGACACCCTCCAGGCGTCCCTGCTCGGCCCGTACGGCGTTCTCGTCCTCGGCCGTCCCTGACCGCACCCGGGCAGCCGGCCCCGCGTCAGGGCGCCGGCAGCCGCAGGGCGAGCAGGGCGATGTCGTCGGTGCTGCCGGGCGGCCTGCGGGCCAGCACCTCGTCGCACAGCGTGTCCAGTGGTTCGTGGACGAGCGCGAGGGCGTTGCGGCGCAGCCGGCCGAGGCCGGTGTCCAGGTCGCTGCCCGGTACCTCGACCAGGCCGTCCGTGTAGAGCAGCAGTGTGGACCCCGGTGGCAGCGCCACCGTGGCGTCCGGCCGGTGGCCGCCGGAGCCCAGGCGGGCCCCGAGCAGCAGCCCCTGCCCGGCCTCCAGGTACCGCGCGCCGCCGTCAGGGGTCAGCAGGAGGGGCGGCGGGTGCCCGGCGCTGGTCCACCGCAGGGTCCACGGGCCGGTGCGCGGGCCTTCGACCCGGGCGAGGACGAGGGTGGCCATGGAGACGGTCGTGACGGCCTGCATGGCGTCGTCGAGGCGGTCGATGACGGCGCCGGGCGGTTCGGTGCGGTCCCAGGCCAGCGAGCGCAGCACGCCGTGCAACTGGGCCATGCCCGCGGCGGCCGTCAGGTCGTGCCCCACCACGTCACCGATGACCAGGGCGAGCGCGCCGTCCCGCAGCCCGAACGCGTCGTACCAGTCCCCGCCGACCTGGGAGCCGGCCGGGGCGGGCTGGTAGCGGGCGGCCAGCCGCAGTGGGCCCAACCGGGGCAGCGGGGCGAGCAGGTTGCGCTGCATGGCCTCGGCGACGGCGCGCTGGCGGCCGTACCGGCGCGCGTTGTCGATGACCAGGCCCACCCGGCGCCCGATGTCGCCCACCACCTCCAGGTCGCCCGCGTCGAAGGGATGTGCCGGACTGGTGCGCACCAGCGTCAGGGCGCCGGTGACCTGCCGGTGGGCGCCCATCGGCACCGTGAGGACGGAGGTCGCGCCCACGGTCCGCAGGAAGTCGCCGTGCACGGCGTCCAGGGACGCCCCGCCCCCGACGCCGTTCTCGTCCTGCTCCCGATGCTGCTTTTGCTCCTTGTCCTCCTTCTCCTTCTCCTTCTCGTGTCGCTGGTCCTGCTTCTGCAGCACGGGCTCACCCCCGTTCAGCACGCGCGCCAGCGGTGACAGGGCCGCGCGCCCGGTCTTCGGCAGCGGGCCGCGCCAGTCACCCCGCGCCGTGTCCCGGCCCGCCGGCCCGGTCACCGCCACCCGGTGGACCTGCCCGGAGCCGGTGAGGAGGTCCACCGCCGCCCAGTCCGCCAGGCGGGGCACCAGAAGGCGGCCCAGCCGGGCCAGGGCCTCGTCGGTCTCCAGCGTCTGCCCGAGTACGTCCGTGATCTCCGCGACCAGCGTCAGCCGCTCGGTGAGGTCCTCCAGGGCACTGGTGTAGGCGGTGCGTTCCCGGCGCGCCCCGCGGTCGGCGGCGGTGTCCGTGGCGATGTCGGTGAGCAGCAGGGCGATGCCTCTTTGGGACCCGTCGTCCGTCAGCGGGGACGCGGACCAGGACACCGCGGTCAGAGCGCCGTCCCCCCGCAGGTAGTAGTCGCCGTCGCCGCGGACGGCGGTCCCCCGGGCCAGCGCCTGGAGAAGCGGGCACTGGTCCCGCGGAATCCTGCCGCCGTCCGGGCCCCGGTGGAGCAGGTCGTGGACGTCCGCACCGCGCATCGCCGCCGCCGGACGGTCCAGCAGCAGCTCGGCGGCCGGGTTGGCCGCGACGATCCGCCCGGCCGCGTCGATCACGGTCAGGGCGGTGCCGAGTTGCTCGGCGACCCGGTGCCAGAAGTCCGGTTCCGCGGCCCACCGCCGTCCCGCGTCCCCCGCGCCGGGCTCCACACCGTTCGCCACGTAGCCCCTCCAGTCACGCCCACCAGTGGTCGATGACCCGATCGTCCCCGGACGGGAACACGGCCGCATCGCTGACACGCGTCGACTGCCCCCGTACCGTCGCCGGAACCTCGCGGATATGTGTTCGCCGCGACAGGTATCCGACGGGCGCGACTAGAGTTCAGGTCGTGGGGGAACCGGATTCCCCGCGGCGGATCGTGTCCCCCGGCGGTCCGCGGGAAGGTATGCATGCCCTCGGAGAGCAGGCTGAACGCCGCAGGTCGGCCGCAGGCCGCCGACCGGCTCGACGACGATCGGTACCCGGCGTACACGATGGGCAGGGCGGCGGAGCTGATCGGTGCCACGCCCGGTTTCCTCCGTGCCCTCGGTGAGGCCGGGCTGATCAGCCCGACGCGTTCGGAAGGCGGGCACCGCCGCTACTCGCGCCGGCAACTGCGCCGCGCCGCCCGCGCCCGCGAGCTGGTCGACCAGGGAACGCCCATCGAGGCCGCCTGCCGTATCGTCCGCCTGGAGGACGACCTGGAGACGGCGCTGCGGATGAACGAGGAACTCCGCCGCGAGGTCGTGCCCCCCGGCGGGAACGGAGAACGGCGCGGCAAGTGAAAACCTGACCCCGGCGAAACAGATATTCGCTGAACGCCGGGAAAAGTTATCCGGTGGTGAATCCGAGCCGTCATTCCGTGCGATTCATTTCCCGAGTCGCCGATTCATTTCGTGCTAGGCTGGACATCAGTTGCAGTTGTGGTTGCCATTTGTGTTACCGGTTTTCCGGGCAGGTGATCATCGCAGCGAGGTGAAGGTCCGCACAGTGCGGGCCTCCAGCACTGCCTAGGAGTAAAAGACATGGCTTCCGGTACCGTGAAGTGGTTCAACGCCGAAAAGGGCTTCGGTTTCATCGCGCAGGACGGCGGCGGCGCCGACGTCTTCGCCCACTACTCGAACATCGCCACCCAGGGCTTCCGCGAGCTCCAGGAAGGCCAGCGGGTGAACTTCGACGTCACGCAGGGCCAGAAGGGCCCGCAGGCGGAGAACATCGTTCCCGCGTAACGCGCGCGAACCACACATGAGGGCCCGCACCGCGAGGTGCGGGCCCTCATGCGTGTGCCCGTGCCTTCCTGCATGAGGGCACGGGCCTTCATGTGTGTGCCCGGGCCCTCATGCGTGTCGGCGGGCCCCCGCGTTCACCAGCCGGTCGCCAGCAGGTGGTTGAGGAGCAGGGCCGTCAGGGCCTGCGCCGCGAGCCACGCGCGCGGGCGGCCCAGGAACGCGCAGGCCGGGAGCAGCCACAGGACCAAGGGCAGCCAGATGCGTTCCGTCTCCGCCTTGCTCATCCCGGACAGATCGGCGACCAGCAGGGCGAGCAGCCCGGCGGCCACGAGCAGCGCCAGCCGGAACTCCTCGCCGGTCACGGCCCCGCCGCGCCGCCCGATCAGCACGCCCCCGGCCCGCCGCAGGCCCGCCGCCGTCGCCAGACCGGTGATGAGCACCGTGCAGGCGAGGTTCGCCCACACCCAGTAGCCGTACGGGCGGACCCCGCCCGCGCCCTGGTAGTACCGCGTCACCAGCAGGTGGTACGCCTCCCACCAGTCGAACCCGGCCGCGGTGAACGCCACCGGCACGACCGCGAGACCGGCCAGCAGCGGAACGAGCAGCACGGGACGCTCCCGCACCCGGCGCCGGCCCAGCAGGAGCACCGCCGCCCCGGTCACCGCGAAGAGCGTGAGCCCGTACGAGAGATAGCAGGTCAGGCCGAAGAGCAGTCCCGAGCCCGCCGCCCACCACAGCGAGCGGCCGGTGACCGCCAGGGCGAGCAGAGCCACGGCCCACGCGGCGACCGCCGCGAAGTACGCGTCGGCCGACGTGCCCAGCCACACCGCGGCCGGCGCCAGGACCAGGAAGGGCGCCGACCGCCGGGCGAGCCGCTCACCGGCCAGCGCCCGCACCGCCACCAGCACCGCCACGCACGCCGTCGCGCCCACGGTGACGCACCAGACCCCGGCCCAGCCCCCGCCCCGCAGCCCGACGCGGTCGAGCAGCACGAAGGTGAGCGTGGCCGCCGGCGGGTGACCGGCGACGTGGGCGGGCCAGTTGTCGGGGGAGTCGATCAGGATGTGCGCCGTGAAGTCGCGCAGGGTCGCCGGGATGTCGTGCCAGCGGTCGATGACCTGGAGGTACTCGAAGCGGGTGGTGAGCCGGACCGCGATGCCCCGGTGCCAGCCGTCGATCAGGGCGAGGGAGAAGATCCAGGCCATCGCCGTACCCCAGGCCGCGGCGAGCAGGGCGCGCCACGGCAGGCGGGCGGCGACGGCCGGGCCGTACGCCACCGCTGCCACCGCCACCAGGACGGCCGCGGGGGTGCCGGGGCCGACGTGCGGGTCCCAGCGGCCCACCAGCGGGGGCCAGCCGACGAACAGGGTGCGGTCGGTGGCCTGGATGTGGCGGCCGATCAGTACGGCGGCCGTCACGAGCAGCACGGCTGCCGCGGCGGCGTACAGGTCGCGGCGGGCCGGGTGGGACGGCTGCCGGGCCGGGCGGGACGGGGGGACGGGGCGGGGATGGGTCACCTCGGCACCGTAGGCCGGGAGGCGGCTCACCGGGTGGTGCGCGCGGCGGACGTCAGCGTTTCGTCATGGGTCGCGGCCCCTTTCCCGGGCCGGTCCCGGCCTACCGTCGGTACATGCGCGACCACGACCCAAGGTTTCCCTCCTCGCCGGGATTCTGGCGCAGTCCGCTGCGCGGCCCCCGGTTCACGTCGGTGCTCGGCCTCGTCCTGCTCGCCGGCATCACCGTGCTGTTCCTGACCGGCCTGCTCTCGTACGCGGCCTACAACCCGAACCTCTCCCCGGTCAACGACCAGACTCCGGGCAAGGGGCTCCTCGGCTTCTACCTCTTCGCCTGGCCGACCGACCCGCCCTGGCTGTACCGCCTCACGCAGGGCGTTCACGTCACGCTCGGGCTCGTCCTGATCCCGGTACTGCTGGCCAAGCTGTGGTCGGTCGTGCCGAGGCTGTTCACGCTGCCGCCGGCCCGCTCGCTCGCCCACGCGCTGGAGCGGATCTCGCTGCTGCTGCTGGTCGGGGGCGCCCTGTTCGAGTTCGTGACCGGGGTGCTCAACGTCCAGTTGGACTACCTCTTCCCCGGTTCCTTCTACCCGTTGCACTTCTACGGTGCCTGGGTCTTCTTCGCGGCGTTCGTCGCGCACGCCGTGCTCAAGGCGCCGGCGGCGGTGCGCAACGTACGGCGGATGCGGGCGGGAACGGAGGACGCGCGGGGAGGAGCGGAAGAGGACGCGCGGGGAGGGGCCGAGGGGGACGCGCGGGGAGGGGCCGAGGGGGACGCGGAGGGCGACGGCCTGGTGTCGCCGCGGCCCGGGGCGCCCACCGTGTCGAGGCGCGGCGCCCTGTGGACGGTCGGCGGCGGCTCGCTGCTGCTTCTGGGCACCAGCGCCGGGCGCAACTTCGACGGGCCCCTGCGCGCGACGGCCCTGCTCGCGCCGCACGGCGGTCCCGAGCCGGGCACCGGTCCGAACGGCTTCCAGATCAACAAGACGGCCGCGTACGCGGGCATCGACGCGGCCGAGACCGGCGAGGACGCGTGGCGGCTCGTCGTCACGGGGCGCACCGGCACCGTCCGCCTCGGCCGCGCCGACCTGCTTCGACTGCCGCTGTACGGCGCCGCGCTGCCCATCGCCTGCGTCGAGGGCTGGTCGACGTCCGACCAGCGGTGGCGCGGGGTGCGCCTGCGGGACCTGGCCGCGCTCGTGGGCTTCGACGGCGACCCGCCGGACGTGTTCGTGGAGTCCCTCCAGCGGCGTGGCGCGTTCCGGCACGGGGCCCTGCGGGCCAACCAGGTGGCCGACCCGCGCTCCCTGCTCGCGCTGTACGTCAACGGCGCGGCGCTGAGCCAGGATCACGGCTATCCGGCGCGGATCATCGTGCCCGCCGCGCCCGGCGTGCTGAACACCAAGTGGGTGGCCCGGATGACGTTCGGAGACCTGTGATGAACCGTGTGCGCGGCTCAGGCGCCGGCGGGCTGCGGACCGTACTCGGCAGCCCCTTCCAACTGCTCCTCCTCGCGTGCTCCTTCGCGCTCGCGGGCTACGCGGGTGTGCGGCTGCTCGCCGGCGACTGGCTCGGCGTGGCCCTGTGGTTCGTGGGGGCGGCGCTGCTGCACGACCTGGTGCTGCTGCCCGTGTACGCGGTGGCCGACCGGGCCGTCGTACGAGGGCTGGAGGCGGCCGGGCGCCGTACGTGGACCCTGTACGTGCGGATCCCGGCCGCCTTCTCCGGGCTGCTCCTGTTGGTGTGGTTCCCGCTCATCAGCGGCCGGGTGGACGCCCGTTACCGGTCGGTCGCCGGGCTGTCGGCGGACGGGTTCCTCACCCGCTGGCTGCTGATCACCGGTGCGCTCTTCGGCGGCTCGGCGCTGCTGTTGGCGCTGCGGGCGTTGCGGGCGCCGCGGCGGCGGCGGCCGCTGCGCAGGGCGACGAAGCGGCGGTCGCCCGAGGCCCACTGAGCGGTGGCCCGCCAGCCGGCGGCGACCGCGTGGCGGAGCAGGGCGGGCGTGCCGACGCGGGCCCAGGGGAAGGAACCGCCGGCCGCGTGGGCGTCGGTGACGTCGACGACCTGCACGTCGGCGCGTTCGTCGACGTCCACCGGGGCCGTCTCGGCGATCAGCAGACCGCCGGGCGCGAGCAGGGCGGCGACGCGGACCAGCAGGGCGCGGGGGTCGCCGCCGATGCCGACGTTGCCGTCCATGAGGAGGACGGTGTCCCAGCGCCCCTCGCCGGGCAGCGCCTCGAAGACGGAGCGCCGCAGTGACTGGCCGCCGATCCGCAGGGTGCGGGCGACGGCGGCCTCGCTGACGTCGATGCCGAGGACGGTCCGGCCCCGGGCGGCGAGTTCGGCCACCAGCCGTCCGGGCCCGCACCCCACGTCGAGCACGGCACCCTCGCACCGGTCCAGCACCTCCCGGTCGACCGCGTCCGCGCGTGCGCACCAGCGCTCCACCTCCAGCGGCAGCAGCCACCCGTCGGCACGGCGCAGGAACAGCGGACCGCGCCCGGCGCTCAGGGCGGCGGCGTAGGGGTCGGAGGCCGCCCAGGC
Organism: Streptomyces pactum; assembly: GCF_002005225.1. Taxonomy (NCBI): domain Bacteria; kingdom Bacillati; phylum Actinomycetota; class Actinomycetes; order Kitasatosporales; family Streptomycetaceae; genus Streptomyces; species Streptomyces pactum. Next base: position 4,227,028 of record NZ_CP019724.1, on the reverse strand, counting down.
GGGAGCGGGCCCGGGGCCGGGCCGGGGGCCAGGACCAGGACGGGCGGGGCCGGCGGGCCACGGCGCCGGGCTCCGTACCGTGCGCCCGGAGACCCGGCCGGGGGCGCCGCTCGACGCCCCGCTCCCCGGGCTGCTCGCCGGGCTGCTCCCCGGGTTGCTCAGCGGGCTGCTCGCCTGACCGTTCGTTGGGCTGCTCACCGGGCCCTTCGTCCGGCCGTTCGCCGGGCTGCTCCCCGGGCCGCTCAGCGGCCTGCTCAGCGGGCCGTTCGTCTGGCCGTTCGCCGGGCTGCTCCCCGGGTTGCTCAGCGGGCCGCTCCCCGACCCCCTCCCCGGGCTGCTCGCCGGGTTGCTCAGTGGGCCGTTCGTCTGGCCGTTCGCCGGGCTGCTCCCCGGGCTGCCCAGCGAGCCGCTCCCCGACCCCCTCCCCGGGCTGCTCGCCGGGTTGCTCAGCGGGCCGTTCGTCTGGCCGTTCGCCGGGCTGCTCCCCGGGCCGCTGAGCGGCCTGCTCAGTGGGCCGTTCGTCTGGCCGTTCGCCGGGCTGCTCCCCGGGTTGCTCAGCGGGCCGCTCCCCGACCCCCTCCCCGGGCTGCTCGCCGGGTTGCTCAGTGGGCCGTTCGTCTGGCCGTTCGCCGGGCTGCTCCCCGGGCTGCCCAGCGAGCCGCTCCCCGACCCCCTCCCCGACCCCCTCCCCGGGCTGCTCGCCGGGTTGCTCAGCGGGCCGTTCGTCTGGCCGTTCGCCGGGCTGCTCCCCGGGCTGCCCAGCGAGCCGCTCCCCGACCCCCTCCCCAGGCTGCTCGCCGGGCTGCTCCCCGGGTTGCTCAGCGGGCCGCTCCCTGGGCTGCTCCCCGACTCCCTCCCTGGGCTGCTCAGCGGGCTGCTCGCCTGGCGGGTCGCCGGGCTGCTCCCCGACCCTCTCCCCGGGCTGCCCAGCGGGCTGCTCCCCGCACTGCTCAGCGGGCTGCCCCCCGGGCCGTTCGCCGGGCTGCTCCCCGACCCCCTCCCCGCACCGCTCAGTGGGCTGCCCAGCGCCCCGCTCCCCGCCCCGCTCCCCGGGCCGTTCGCGGCCCCCTCCGGTGGCGGTGAGCCGCCGAGAGGGCTGAGCGCGTGCCCGTCCGCCGGACCGCGCGCGGCGCCGTTCACCGGTCGGCCCGCCGGTCCGTGACCGCCGGGCACGCGGCCAGCCGGGTGGCGAAGCGGCCCTGCGGGGCCAGGGCGGCGACGGCCGACGCGTCGGCGGCGGTGTCGACGTCGCGCAGGCGCGGCAGGTCGCGCACCCGCAGCCCCGCCGCGAGGAGCCGCGCCCGCTGTGCGGCCCCCGTCACCGGCGTCGACATGGGCACGCCCCGCACCAGCGCGGGGTCGGGGCGAACCAGGCCCAGCGCCCAGAAGCCGCCGTCCTCGGCCGGGCCGAAGCAGGCGTCGCAGTCGGCGAAGTCCACGGTGAGCAGCTCCGGCGTCACCTGCGGGGTGTCCATCCCGATCAGCAGGGCCGGCCCCGGACACCCGGCGAAGGCGTCCGCGAGCCGTTCGTCGAGACCGCCCGCGCACTGCGGTACGACGTCGAAGCCGGGCGGCAGCCAGGGGCCGGGGGCGCCGTCGAGCACCAGGACGCGGCGCCGCGCGGGCGTCGCGGCCACGGCCCGCAGCGTGTCGGCGAGGGCGGCCTCGGCGAGCTCGGCGGCCTCCACCCGGGTGAAGGGCGGGGTGAGCCGGGTCTTGACCCGGCCGGGGCGTGGCTCCTTGGCGATGACGAGGAGGGTGGTCGTACTCACCTGGGGCTCCCTTCGGAGACGGCCGGCGCTTCGGCGAGGACGCGGCGCATGTCCCGTACCGCGTGCCAGGTGCCGCGCCAGGTCCCGGTCACCTTCGAGGCGCCCGTGCGGGGCAGGTAGGGGACGTCGTGCTCGGTGATCCGCCAGCCCGCGTCGGCGGCGCGCACCACCATCTGGAGCGGGTAGCCGCTGCGCCGGTCGGTGAGGCCGAGACCGAGCAGCGGCTCGCGGCGGGCGGCGCGCAGCGGGCCGAGGTCGTGCAGGCCGAGGCCGGTGCGGCGGCGCAGCATCCGGGCGAGGGCGAGATTGCCCGCGCGGGCGTGCACGGGCCACGCGCGCCGGCCCTGCGGGCGCCTGCGGCCGAGCACCAGGTCGGCCGTGCCGGCGCGGATCTCCCGGACGAAGGGCGTCAGCAGGGCCGGGTCGAGGGAGGCGTCGCAGTCGCAGAAGCAGACGATGTCGGCGGTGGCGGCGGTCAGCCCGGCGTGGCAGGCGGCGCCGAAGCCGCGGCGCGGTTCGGTCACGACCGTGGCGCCGAGGCCGCGGGCGAGGTCCGCCGAGCCGTCGGTGGAGCCGTTGTCGACGACGAGCGCGCGCCACCCGGGCGGGACGCGGGCCAGGACCCAGGGGAGGGCCCCGGCCTCGTTCAGGCAGGGGAGCACGATGTCGACGTCCGGAGCGGGCGAGATGGTCACGGCTCTCACCCTACGAACCGAAATCGGGCGAACCGGACTCCCGCTCCTTACGAAACACGGACGTCGCGGGCTCGGCCGCCCCTCGGGGGCGACGCCGGCGCCGGCGCGGTGCGAGGCTGGCCGCATGCAGCAGCAGCCCTACGAGCCCGTTCGCGCGGACGCGGTCCCCGACGCGTCCCCGAACCGGTCCCCTGCCGGGTCCGCCCGGGTCCTGGTCGTCGACGACGACCCCACGGTCGCGGAGGTCGTCGCCGGCTATCTGGACCGCGCCGGTTACGTCGTCGACCGGGCCGACGACGGGCCCACCGCGCTCACCCGGGCCGCCGCGCACCGGCCGGACCTCGTGGTGCTGGACCTGATGCTGCCCGGCATGGACGGTCTGGAGGTGTGCCGGCGGCTGCGCGGCCGCGGTCCCGTGCCGGTCATGCCGGTCATCATGCTGACCGCCCGCGGTGACGAGGAGGACCGCGTCCTCGGCCTGGAGGTCGGCGCCGACGACTACGTGACCAAGCCGTTCAGTCCGCGGGAGCTGGTCCTGCGGGTGGAGTCCGTACTGCGCCGCACCCGGCCCGCCGCCGCGGAGCGGCCGCCGGCCGCGGCGGGCCTGACCGTCGACCCCGCCGCCCGGCGGGCCACCAAGGACGGCGCCGAACTCGCCCTCACGCTCCGCGAGTTCGACCTGCTCGCCTTCTTCCTGTGGCACCCGGGGCGGGCGTTCTCCAGGGAGGAACTGATGCACCGGGTGTGGGGCTGGGACTTCGGCGACCTGTCCACCGTCACCGTCCACGTCCGCCGGCTGCGCGGCAAGGTCGAGGACGACCCGGCCCGGCCCCGGCTGATCCAGACCGTGTGGGGCGTGGGCTACCGCTTCGACGCCGCCGGGCGGGAGGCGGACTGATCATGTCCGACACCCTCCTCATCGCGCTCTACGCCTTCGCCGGCGCCGCCGCCACCGGCCTGGTGGGGGCGGGCGTGCTGCGGCTGATCCGGCGGCGTTCGCTGACCGCGTCGCTCGCGGTGGTGGCGGCGGTCGCGGTCCTCGCGATGCTCGCGGGCACCCTCGCGGTCGCCTGGGCGATGTTCCTGTCCCCGCACGACCTGTCCGTCGTCACGACCGTCGTGGCGATGGCGGCCGTCGTCTCCCTGGCCACCGCGCTGCTGCTGGGCCGCTGGGTCGTCGCGCGCAGCCGCGAACTGACCGCCGCCGCCCGCTCCTTCGGCGACGACGGCGGATACGCGGCCCCCACGATCCCCGCGACCGCCGAACTGGACGCGCTCAGCCGCGAGCTGGCGGCCACCAGCGCCCGGCTCACCGAGTCCCGGGAACGCGAACGCGCCCTGGAGACCTCCCGGCGGGAACTGGTCGCCTGGATCTCGCACGACCTGCGGACGCCGCTGGCCGGCCTGCGCGCCATGTCCGAGGCCCTGGAGGACGGCGTCGCCGCCGACCCCGACCGCTACCTGAGGCAGATCCGCACCGAGGTGGAACGCCTCGACGGCATGGTCGGCGACCTCTTCGAACTCTCCCGTATCCACGCCGGCACCCTCCCCCTCGCCCCGGCCCGGATCTCGCTCTACGACCTGGTCGGCGACGCCCTCGCGGGCGCGGACCCGCTCGCGCGCGAGCACGGCGTACGGCTGGTCGGCGACACCGTGGCGGCGGTCCCGGTCGAGGTCGACGGCAAGGAGATGAGCCGCGTCCTGGGCAACCTGCTGGTCAACGCGATCCGCCGCACCCCCGCCGACGGCACGGTCGCGGTCGCCGCCGTGCCCTCGCCCGAAGGTGTGGTGCTCTCCGTCACCGACGGCTGCGGCGGCATCCCCGAGGAGGACCTGCCGCGCGTCTTCGACACCGGCTGGCGCGGCACCCACGCCCGTACACCCCCGGCCGGCGCGGGCCTGGGACTCGCCATCGTGCGGGGCATCGTGGAGGCCCACCGCGGCCGAACCACCGTACGCAACATCCCGGGCGGCTGCCGCTTCGAGGTGACCCTGCCACTGGCGGACGCCTGAGGGCTCCGGGGCCGCTCCCGCGGTCACCTCCCGCGCAGGCCCGCCCGTGCGAACTCCCGCATCCCCTCCGCGAATCCCACCCGTGGCCGCCATCCCAGGCCGGTCCGCAGCCGCGACGAGTCGGCGGTGATGTGCCGGACGTCGCCGAGGCGGTACTCGCCGGTGACGACGGGCTCGGGTCCGCCGTACGCGGCGGCCAGGGCGGCGGCCATCTCTCCCACCGTGCGCGGCTCACCGCTGCCGGTGTTGTACGCGGTGAGCGTCCCGGCGGGCGGGACGGCCTCCAGCGCGGCGACGTTGGCCGCGGCCACGTCCCGTACGTGCACGAAGTCCCGGCGCTGGCGGCCGTCCTCGAAGACGCGAGGGGCCTCGCCGCGGGCGAGCGCGGAACGGAAGAAGGAGGCGACACCGGCGTACGGGGTGTCGCGGGGCATCCGGGGCCCGTACACGTTGTGGTAGCGAAGCGACACCGCCGTCGCACCGGTCGCCCGGGCCCAGGCGGCGGCCAGATGCTCCTGGGCCAGCTTGGTGGTCGCGTACACGTTGCGCGGGTCGGCCGGGGCGTCCTCGTCCACCAGCCCGGGGGACAGTTCATCGCCGCACACCGGGCACGCGGGCTCGAACCGGCCCGCGTCCAGGTCGGCGACGGCACGCGGGCCGGGCCGCACCACGCCGTGCCGGCCGCACGCGTAGCGCCCCTCCCCGTACACGACCATCGACCCGGCCAGCACGAGCCGCCGTACGCCCGCCTCCGCCATGGCGGCCAGCAGCACGGCGGTGCCGAGGTCGTTGCGCGAGACGTACTGGACCGCGTCGGCGAAGCCGTCGCCCAGCCCCACCATCGCCGCCTGGTGGCACACGGCGTCGACCCCGGCCAGCGCCCGGGCGACGGCCGCGGGGTCGCGCACGTCGGCGCCGGGGTCCTCCCGGACGTCGAAGCCGACCGGCTCGTGGCCGTGCGCCCGCAGTTCCTCCACGACATGGGACCCGATGAACCCGGCACCGCCGGTGACCAGTACGCGCATAGGGCCACGCTAGGTCCGCGGGGGCGGGCGGGCCGGGCGCCGCGACCGGCACGTCACCGGTCCGTAAGAAGCGGGCGCGGGCACGACCGACGGCGACTTTGCCATCCCTTTACAACCCGGTCGGTCGCTGCCTCGTCTCTCCGACCGGTCCACGCCCGCACCCCGAGCGGCACCCGCCCGGGCCGGCCCGACCCACCCGAACCACCCGACCGACGAGAGAGAGCGGCCCGATGCGCCGAACCATCCTCAGTGCCGTGGCACTGGCCTGCACCGCCGTACTGGCGGGCACCGCGCCCGCGTTCGCCGACGACCCGACCCCGGTCCCCTCCACGCCCCCGGCCGCCGGCGCCCCCAGCCCCGGCACCGCGCCGAGCGAGGTCCCGTCGCCCTCCGTCAGCTCCCCGGCTCCGGCGGCCGAACCGTCCCAGGCACCGGCCGACGGCCAGGTCTCCACGGTGCCCGAGGGCGCGCCGGACACCGGAGTGGCGGCGCCCGGGTCCTCCGGGACCGACGAGGGCCTCATCGGCGCGGGCGCCGGTGCGGTGCTCGCCGCGGGCGGCGCGGTCCTCTTCGCCGTACGTCGCCGGCGGGCGGCGACCGGGGCATGACCCCGTTCTCCGGGCGCGCCCTCGCCACCGCCGCGCTGGCCGCGCTCCTCGTGGGCTGCGGCGGCGGCCTCGGGAGCGACGAGACGGCGCCCGCACACTCCACGGCCGCGGCACCGCCGGCGCCCGCCTCCGCGCGGCCGGCGCCGCCCCTGGAGCGTTCGGTCCCGGTCGGCCTGCGCATCCCGGCCATCGGGGTCGACACCCCGGTGATGCAACTGGGGCTGGCGTCGGACGGCACGGTGGAGGTCCCGCCGGTCACGGACGACGACCGCGCCGGCTGGTACCGGCACTCGCCGACGCCGGGTCGGGTGGGACCGTCGGTCGTGCTCGGACACGTCACGGTGGGCTCCCACGGCGACGGGGTCTTCCGGCACCTCGCACGGCTGCACCGGGGCGACCGGATCGAGGCGCGCCTGGAGAACGGCACGGCGGCACGGTTCACGGTCACCGCCGTACGGACGGTGGCGAAGGCCGACTTCCCGACGGACGACGTCTACGGGGACGTGGCCGGCCCGGAGCTGCGGCTCATCACCTGCGGCGGCCCGCGGGTCGGCGAGGAGTACCGGGACAACGTGATCGCCTTCGCGAAGCTGAGCGCGACCACGGGGGCCGACACGGGGGCCGACACGGGGGCGAACACAGGGGAGAGCGAGGGGGCGACCACGGGCGCGGTCCCGAACGGGTCGAGCCCCGCGGCCTCCTGACCGATCGACCGCACCGCACACCCCCACGACCATGGAGAGCGTTGAAACGGTCCCGTGACAGGGCGGCGTCCGAGCTGTTCGCCGCCCTGTATCCGCGCCTCGCCGGCTGGTGCCGCCGGCTCGTCGACGACGACGAGACGGCCCACGAGATCGCCTCGGAGGCGTTCACCCGGCTCTGGGCCCGCTGGACGTCCGTTGAGGAGCCCCGCGGCTTCCTCTACGTCACCGCCGCCAACCTCGTCCGCGACCACTGGCGCCAACTGGAGCGAGAACGCCGGGCGGTGCGGCGGGTCACCGCGGAGGTCGCCGTGCGTCCGCACGCGGAGCAGGCCGACCCCTCGGTGCGGCTGCTGGTGCAGTCCCTGCCGGAGCGACTGCGCGTGCCGATCCTGCTCCACTACTACGCTGACATGCCGATCCGGGAGGTGTCCGCGCTGACCGGGCGCAAGGAGGGAACCGTCAAGGCCGATCTCCACGCGGCCCGCGAACTGCTCCGCGTCCATCTGAGGAGAAGCCTTGACCACACGCCTTGAGGACGGCCAGGACGATCCGGACTTCGAGCGGGACGACGACGATCCGCTGCTGGTCGTGCTGCGTCCGGGAGGCGGCTTTCTGGGTCCGCCCCCGGGCCGTTACGAGTCGATCCGCCGGGCGGCGTCCCGCCGGCGCCTGCTCCGCGCCGCGGTCGGCGCCGCGGCGACCGCTGCCGCCGCCGCCCTCGTCGCGCTGCCGTTGCACCGGTCGGCCCCCGTGCCCCCCGCGGGCCCGACGGCTCCGCTGGCCCCGGCTCCCGCCGGCCCCACGCCGGCGGCCTCACCGAGCCCGGTCCCGCCGCGCGAGGCCTCGCGGGGGCCGGTGCCCGAGCCGTCCGTGTCCTCCGCGCCCGGCTCGCCGCCGCACTCCGCACCGGACTCCGCACCGGACTCGGTACCGTCGGCCGCGCCGAGCACCCCGCCCGCTTCCCGCCAGGCGCCGTCGAGCGCGTCCGGGATGGAGCCGTCGGACCTGCCCGGCTCCGTGCCCACGCCCTCGGAGTACGGCGGTGCGGCTGCTACAACCGGACGATGATCTATCACGTGGTGCCGCTCGCCGAGTGGGACGCCGATCCCGACCGTCCCTACGCGCCCGCCTCCCTCGCGGAGGACGGGTTCGTCCACTGCTCGCCCGACGAGGAGACCACGCTCACCGTCGTCAACGCCTTCTACCGCACCGCGCCCCGGCCGCTGCTGGCGCTGCTCCTCGACGAGGACCGGCTCACCGCGAGGTGTGTGTGGGAGGCGGCCGTACCCGGGCCGCCGCCCGGGGTCGCCGAGGGCACCTTGTTCCCGCACGTGTTCGGCCCCGTCGACCGCGAGGCCGTGCAGCGCGTGCTGGAGGTCCGGTGGGACGAGGAGGGCCGGGCCGCGGGACTGTCCTGACGGCTGCGGCGTGGCGGGCCGGCGGGAGGCGGGACGCGTGACACCGCAGAGGGCGCACGCCCACCGTCACGGGAGGCGTACGGCCTCCGTCACGCGTGGGCGTACGCCCTCGTCACGCCCGGGTGGAAGAAGTCCTCGTCACGCGTCCGGCGGAGGCGTGCCGCCCAGCAGCGCCGACGCGGTCTCGACCGGCGTGGCGGCGGGCGCCGGCGCGGGCGCGGGTGCGGCCTCGGGGTCCGGGTGGCAGGTGAAGCCCAGGCGGGCCATGGCCCGGGTGACCTCGCCGCTGGAGAAGTCGCGGCGGTCCTGCCGGGTGATGACCTCGCCCACCTGCTTGACGGGGTAGCGGCGGCGGCCGATGGTCACGGACTCACCCGTGACGGGCTCGGGCGTGACCCCCTTCATCGAATCAAGCACCCCGCCCTTGGTGAGGTCGAACGGGTACCGGGCGATGACACAGCGCATGATGCCTCCACAAGGGGGAGATGGGGCGGGTGGGTTTGCCGTTCGCGGTGGTCCGGAGGGAGGACCCTACGCGGCCGAGCCACCGGCGGACTGGCGCCGCGGCCTGCGCCGCGGGGCTTCGCCCGCGGGCCGGCCCTGGGCGCCGCGGCCCTGGCCGGTGCGGCTCTGCTGGGTGGCGCCCTGGCCGGTGCGGCCCTGGGCACCGCGGCTGCGGCGGCCACGGGACGAGGAACCCCCGCCGGACGCCGCGCGGCGCGGGCGCTCCACGACCGGCACGGTGATGACGACCGGGACACCGGACGGGGCCTGTGCCCCGGTGATACGGGACAGCTCCGCCTCGCCCGAACGGACCGGGGTGACCTGCGGGGTGATACCGGCCGAGGCCATCAGCCGGGTCATGTCGCGCCGCTGCCCCGGGGTCACCAGGGTGACGACGCTGCCGGACTCGCCGGCGCGGGCGGTGCGGCCGCCCCGGTGCAGGTAGTCCTTGTGGTCGCTGGGCGGGTCGACGTTGACGACCAGGTCGAGGTTGTCGACGTGGATGCCGCGGGCCGCGACGTTGGTCGCCACCAGCGCCGTCACGTGCCCGTCCTTGAACTGGGCGAGGGTCCGGGTGCGCTGCGGCTGGGACTTGCCGCCGTGCAGGCCCGCGGCGCGGACGCCGTTGTTCAGCAGGTGCTTCACCAGCCGGTCCACGGCGTGCTTGGTGTCCAGAAACATGATCACCCGGCCGTCGCGCGCCGCGATCTCGGTGGTCGTGCGGTGCTTGTCCGTGTCGTGCACGTGCAGCACGTGGTGCTCCATCGTGGTGACGGCACCGGCCGACGGGTCGACGGAGTGGACCACCGGGTCCGTCAGGTAACGGCGCACCAGCCGGTCGACGTTGCGGTCCAGGGTGGCCGAGAACAGCATCCGCTGCCCGTCGGGAGCGACCTGGTCGAGCAGGGCGGTGACCTGGGGCATGAAGCCCATGTCGGTCATCTGGTCGGCCTCGTCCAGGACGGTGATGGTGACGTCGCCGAGGTGGCAGTCGCCCCGGTCGATGAGGTCCTTGAGCCGCCCGGGTGTGGCGACGACGACCTCGGCGCCGGACCGCAGCGCGCCGGCCTGCCGGCCGATCGACATGCCGCCGACCACGGTGGCCGACCGCAGGCCCAGGGAACGGGCGTACGGGGTGAGCGCGTCGGTGACCTGCTGGGCCAGTTCACGGGTGGGGACGAGGACGAGGGCGAGCGGGCGGCGCGGCTCGGCGCGCCGGCCGGCCGTGCGGGCCAGCAGGGCGAGGCCGAAGGCGAGCGTCTTGCCCGAACCCGTGCGGCCGCGGCCGAGTACGTCGCGGCCGGCCAGGGAGTTCGGCAGGGTCGCCGCCTGGATCGGGAACGGCACGCTCACGCCCTCGCCGGCGAGGGCGGCCAGCAGCCGCGCCGGCATGTCGAGCTCGGCGAACGAGTCGACGGCGGGCAGCGCGGGGGTGACCGTCTTCGGCAGCGCGAACTCGCCCTGGGGGGCGGCCGGTCGGCGCCCGGCGGTCTGGGAGCGGCGGGGGCCGCCGCCCGAGCGGCGTCGGTCATTGGTGCGTACGCGGTTCATGGGGAACCTTCCTTGATATGGCACGTATCAAGGGAGACCCGCAGCAAGGGAACGGCGCAGGGAATCGCAAGAACGAGCCGGACCCGGTCGGTCGCGGCGGATGCCGCCGAGTGGACCGGGAGAATTGATGGAACCGGGAAAACTGAATGCGCGGGGAGGAAATCCGGACCCCCGCGGGGCGCTCTGCGCCCGGAAACGCGGCGAGCTGGGGCCCGCACCCTGAGGTGCGGGCCCCAGCCGCGAAGTATGCGTCAGCGTCAGGCGGGAACGATGTTCTCGGCCGTCGGGCCCTTCTGGCCCTGCGCGATGTCGAACGTCACCTTCTGACCCTCGAGCAGCTCACGGAAGCCCTGGGCGTTGATGTTCGAGTAGTGGGCGAAGACGTCGGGGCCGCCGCCGTCCTGCTCGATGAAGCCGAAGCCCTTTTCCGCGTTGAACCACTTAACGGTGCCGGAAGCCATGTTTTTCTCCTTCGGTACGGTGCTCGGAGTTCACCCTGTGTGAACTCCGGTCGCCGTGATGATCACCCCGTCGGAAAAACCTTCAGGCAACCACAACTGCAACTTCCGAAGACAGTAGCACGCCGTGATCGCCCAGGCCCGGGCGATAATCTTGCTCCGTCTGGCCGACAGAGGAATATTCCCGGGGCCTCCGATTGATTTCTCCTGCCGTGAGAGTAGATATTGCGCCCTGCGGGCCGCAGGCCTGGCGTTCGGCCCACTGTCCGCACTGTCATGACCTCACGTGATGGAGGGGTGCGCCGCCTTCGGCGCCGTCGGCACGAAGAAAGCCGCAGAAGCGATGGAATCGCCCCGGCGAGACAAAGGACACGTCGGCTGTGCCGGGCACGGGCGGCGGGGGAACGGTTCGGCGCCCGACGGCGTCGTCCCTTTCCGGGGCGCGGCGGTCGTGCCCGGGAGAGGGGGCGCGGGGTGCCTACGGGCGGGTTCGCCGAATGGACGCGGCGGTTCGAGGACGAGCGGGAGCGCAGGCGGGCGCAGGGCGACCCCGACTGGGGGCGGGGGGCGGCGCTGCCCGCGGCGGTGTGGGCCGGCATCCAGCGTTTCCAGGTCGGCGAGAACGGCGACGGCGCGAACCTCGTCGGCAAGGCGGACCAGGCCGGCGACCCCGTGGCCCGGCTGCTGGCCGCGGGCGGCATACCGAGGCTGACGAGTCACTGGAGCGACACCGTCTTCGTACGGTTGCGGCGCCTCATGGGCCTGCGCCTCGAACTGCTGGTGCTGATGATCGCGGAGGTCGTCGCGCTGCGCTACTACCGGGCCCTGCGCGACGGCGCCGGTGACGCGCTCACCTCGGAGGTGGCGGGACGGATCCTGTCCGACGAGCGGCGCCACGTCCCGTTCCACTGCGAGCGCCTGCACGCCTCGCTGGCGGAGCTGCCCCGCCTCGCGCGCCGCCCGGTGATGGCCGGGTGGCGGCTGCTGCTTCTCGCGGCCACGCTCGTCGTCGCCGCCGACCACGGCCGGGGGCTGCGCCGACTCGGCACCGGGCGCCGCCGCTTCGTGGCCGACGTCATGGCCTCGTCCGCCGAGGTGGTCTCCGCGGTTCTGGCGGCCCGGCCGGACGCGAATGGCCTGGAGTGCGGCCCCGAGGTCCGGCCGCCTCGGTTGTCCGGGCCCGCCTGAACGAGAACGCAACCCGCGATGTACTCTTTCCGTCTTTCTCTGCCGACGGGCTGCTCTTCGTGAGGGACAAAGCGGCAAATCGACTAAAGATTGACAAAAATGCCATTGCGGGTGATTGCGCGAATAGGTAGCAGAAGCACGTTCTCCGTGTGGCGCCGACCACGGGCGAGACTCTGGGCCGTGGCGGGCGCGGTGGCCCTCGGGTTCCTCATAACCCTGGAGATCGCCGCGCGTCGCTACGGCCTGCCCGGGCCGATCACCAACCAGGCGCAGGAGTTGGTGTTCGCCCCCGCCTCGGGGCCGTTGTTGTACGCCAGTATGGCCCTGACGATGGTGGTGCTCACCTGGCGCCAACGGATCGTCGCGGCCGGTGTCGCGATCGGCATCGACGTCGCCATCTCACTGGTGCGGTGGGCGGTCGACGCCGGGGTGTCCGAAGGCCACTCCTTCGGCAACGGCGCGTTGTGGGTGATTCTGGGCTGTGCGGTCATCGCCGTCACGCGCCGCACCGGCCCGGAACGTGTCCTGTTGCTGAAGGGCGTCGGGCTGGGTCTGCTCCTGGTGACCGGCCGGAAGACGGGCGACACCTGGCTGCTGATCACCTCGAAGACCCGCCCGGAGGTGCTCGACCCGTACGTTGCGGTCGCCGATCACGCGCTGGGCAACCCGTCGTGGCTGGTGGGGCAGGCCGTCAAGGCCGCGGGCCCGGCCGGCGCCCACGTTCTCGACCTGGTCTACGCGCAACTCGCGGTGGCCGCGGTCGTCGTCGCGCTGTACCAGATGCGCCACGTGGCGGCGGAACGCCGCTTCCCGGGCCACCACTTGGTCCGCACCTTTCTGCTGATCGGCCTCCTCGGGCCGGCCGTCTACATGGTCTTCCCTGTGGTCGGCCCGGTCTTCACCTACGGCACGGGCGCGTTCGGCACCGGCGGCGAGGAATGGGCGATGGCCAACCTGTGGCCGGACACGCCACCCTCGATCGGCACCCCGCATCCGTGGACCTACGACGAGGTCACGCCCCGCAACTGCATGCCCAGCCTGCACACGGCGTGGGCTACCGTGATCTTCGTCCATTCCCGCAAGGCCCCCCGTGTCCTGCGTTTCGCAGGAACGTTTTGGCTTATCGCTACGCTCAGCGCGACGCTGGGATTCGGCTATCACTACGGTATTGATCTCATTGCCGGCGTGGTGTTCGCTTTGACGATCGAGGCGGCATTGCGCTCGTTCGACCGCGGCTGGGACCGGCCGGGAATCCGGTTGGTCGTTCACGGAGCCCTGGTATTCGCCGCGCTTTTGGTGGCCACGCGTTACCTTCCGACGGAAATGGCCGAACGGCCCTGGATTTTCGGGCCACTCCTCCTTCTGTCGATGGCGTCAGTGGTCCACGGCTACGTACGGACCGTCAAACGGTGGGAACCGAAGGCCGCGATACCGGCGCAGCAAAGGGAACCGCGACTCGAACCGGCCTGAGGGCGTCGACCGGGCGGGGTGCCTGGCGCCGACCGGGCGCCTGGCCGGGCGGCCGACAGGCTGAGGGCCCCCGTGGCGCCGCCGTCGACACCGTCGACACCGTCCGCAGTGGTCGGCGGACCCGGTCACGGACGCGGAGGGCGTCGGCCCGAGGCGACCCGCGTGGCGGAGTGATCACGACGGAGGGATATCTTCCTCGCGCGGCGCGTTGAGTGTTCTCCGTGCCGTTTCAGGGAGGGAAAGGCATGCACACACCACTGCGTCGGCGCCTGGCCACGCTGGCCACGACGCTGGGGCTCGTCTCGATCGGGTTCCTCGGCACGGGAGCGTCACCCGCACAGGCCGCGATCAGCGACTGCCCGAAGGGCTACTTCTGCGCCTGGAAGACGTACGACGGCACGGGCACCATGTTCCAGACGAAGACCGACAAGGCGACGCTCGGAGGGTGGGACAACACGTTCCGGGCGGTCGTGAACCGCACGTCGGAGTTCGCCTGCCTCCACGACGACCCGAACTACGACCAGGCCTCGGGTGCCGTCGTGTGGAACCCCGACCCGGCGGCCACCGAGTGGGGCAACGCGGGCGGCGCCGTCAGTTCGCTGAAGTTCGTCAGCACCGCGCGGGAGTGCTCCTTGCCGGCCCACCCGCAGTGGTACGCGTCGACCGCGCCCCGGGCGGCGGGCTTCGGCGACCTGAACGCCGACCGCCGGGCCGACATCCTCGTGCGGGACAAGGCGGGCCGACTGTGGTTCCTCGGCGGTGACAACACCGGGCGGCTGGTGGGCACCGGCGGCTGGAACGCGATGAGCGCCTTGACCCGGCACGGTGACTTCACCGGTGACGGCCGCGAGGACGCCATCGCCCGCGAGGCGTCCACCGGCAGGCTCTGGCTCTACCCCGGCACCGGCAGCGGCGCCCTCGGCAGCCGCGAGCTGATCGGCACCGGCGGCTGGAACGGCATGCGCGAGATCACCGCCTACGGCGACCTGACCGGCGACGGCCGCTCCGACCTGATCGCCGCCGAGAAGTCCACCGGCAGGCTGTACCTCTACCCCGGCACCTCCACCGGCGCCCTCGGCTCCCGCAAGCTGATCGGCACCGGCGGCTGGAACGGCATGAACGCCCTCGTCGGCATGGGCGACACCAACGGCGACGGCCACCCCGACCTCTACGCCCGCGAGGCCGCCACCGGCAAGCTCTACCTCTACCCCGGCCGCACCGGCGCCCTCGGCGGCCGCACCCTCATCGGCACCGGCGGCTGGAACGTCATGGACGACCTCCTGGGCGTGGGCGACGTCACCGGCGACGGCCGCGCCGACCTCGTCACCACCACCAACGGCGGCTACGTCAGCCCCGAGTGCCGAGGCACCGGCTGCCAGCTCGTGTACGCGGGCCGCGGCACCGGCGCCCTGGAACGAGGGGTCGTTACAGGCACCGACTGGTGGGGCCTGAACGGCGCCTTCTGATCCCGGCAAGGGCCTGGGCCGCGAGCCGGGGCCCTTGCCGCCGTCCGGGCGCCCTCTCGGCGGACGGAACCGCCGGGGCGCCCGGTCACCCGCCCGGGCCCGCCCGCGCCACGGCCCGTGCTCACCGCGGCGGCTAGGATCCGGGCCATGGCCCTGACCATGAACGACGTGGAACGGTTCGAGGCCTCCAGGCCCCGCCTGGAGGCCATCGCCTACCGCCTCCTCGGCTCCGCGAGCGAGGCCGAGGACGCCGTGCAGGAGACGTTCCTGCGCTGGCAGGCCACCGACGTCGCCCGCGTCGAGGTTCCCGAGGCCTGGCTGACGAAGGTTCTCACCAACCTGTGCCTCAACCAGCTCACTTCGGCCCGCGCGCGGCGCGAGACCTACGTGGGCCAGTGGCTGCCCGAGCCGCTGCTCGCCGGAGACCCGATGCTCGGCCCGGCCGACACGGCCGAGCAGCGCGAATCGGTCTCCTTCGCGGTCCTCGCCCTGCTGGAGCGGCTCTCGCCGGGCGAGCGGGCGGTGTACGTCCTGCGCGAGGCGTTCGGCTACCCGCACCGGGAGATCGCCGGCATCCTCGACATCACCGAGGCCGCCAGTCAGCAGATCTTCCACCGCGCCGGCAAGCACGTCGCCGAGGGCCGGGCCCGCACCGAGGTCGACGAGGCCGCCGCCCGGCGGATCGTCGACGAGTTCCTCGCGGCGGCCACCAGCGGCCGCACCGAACCGCTCGTACGTCTGCTCACCCAGGACGCCGTGTCGATCGGCGACGGCGGCGGCAAGGTCCCGGCCCGGGCCAAGGCGTTCGAGGGCGCCCGCGCGGTGGCGACGTTCCTGCGCGGACTGTTCAAGCCCGGCAAGGCCAAGCGCGCCCTGGCCGGTGGCTCCCCGGAGATCTACGCCGCCACCGCCAACGGCGACCCCGCCGTCGTGGCGGTCGTGGACGGCCGGGTCATCGGCGTCATGTGCCTGGAGGTCACGCCCGAGGGCATCGCCGGGTTCCGCAACCAGGTCAACCCCGACAAGCTGGAACGCGCCACCCGGCGCTGGGCGTCCACCGATCACGGCGAACCCCTGTTCCACGCCTTCTGACCCCCATGTGACGTGCTTCACATCCTGCCCCTGTCAGGAAACGACGGGCTGCCCGGTTCAAGGGACGAATCCCGCCGGAGGGCTTCGGCGGCCGGACACACCGGACCACCGGAGACCCCGGACCCCGGAGACCCCGGAGACCCCGGAGACCCCGAGGCCCCGGACCCCCGGAGAAACCGGAGACAAGGAGCAGGAAATGCAGCACCGTATCGTCGTCCTGGGAGCCGGATACACCGGAGCCGTCGCCGCCGGGCGCCTCGCCAGGCGGCTGCGCCGCGAAGACGCCGCCATCACCCTCGTCAACGCCGAGCCCGACTTCGTCGAGCGCGTCAGGATGCACCAGGTCGCGGTCGGCCAGGACCTCAGGCACCGGTCGCTCGACGAGATGTTCGCGGGCACCGGCGTCGTACTCAGGCTCGCGAGGGTGACCGGCGTCGACGTCGACCGCAGGACGGTCGCCGTCACCGGCGTGAACGGCCCGGCCGAGTCCGGGGAGCTCGAGTACGACACCCTCGTCTACGCCCTCGGCAGCTCCTGGAACCACCAGGACGTCCCCGGCACCGTCGAGCACGCCCACGAGATCTCCGGCCGTCCGGGAGCGCTCCGGCTGCGCGAGCGCCTGGCCCGTCTGGACGCCGGGCAGCCCGTGGTCGTGGTCGGCGGCGGCCTCACCGGCCTGGAGGCCGCCACCGAGATCGCCGAGGCCCGCCCGGACCTCGACGTCGCGCTCACGGCCCGGGGCGGCCTCGGTGACTGGCTGTCGCCCAAGGGCCGCCGGCACCTGCGGAAGGTCTTCGCCGCCCTCGGCGTCACCGCGCACGAGAACGCCGACGTCACCGCCGTCGGGGCGGACCACGTCACCACCGCCGACGGCACCACCGTCCCGGCCGCGGTGACCGTGTGGACCACCGGCTTCGCCGTCCACCCCATCGCGCGGGCCACCAGCCTGGACGTCACCGGCACGGGACAGATCGTGGTCGACGGGACCATGCGCTCGGTGTCCCACCCGGACGTTTACGCCATCGGCGACGCGGCCCTGGTGGCGGGCCCCGGGGGCAAGCCGCTGCGGATGTCGTGCGCCTCGGGCACCCCCACCGCGTGGCAGGCCGCCGACGCGATCGCCGCCCGCCTGACCGGCGGCAAGCTCCCGAACGCGCCGCTCCGCTACTTCAACCAGTGCATCTCGCTGGGCCGCAGGGAGGGCCTGATCCAGTACGTCACCGCCGACGACCGCGCCGTCCGGGCGGCCCTGACCGGACGGCTCGCCGCCGGCTACAAGGAAGTCGTCTGCAAGGCCGCGGCCTGGGGCGTCGTCAACCCGACCCTGGGCCTGCCGACCCGGCGCCGCCCGGTCGCGCGCCGCACACCGGAGCCGGCCCCGGCGACCGGGACGCCGGCCTGAACACCGGCCGCCGCAGCCGGGGCGGGCCGGGGCGGGCCGGGGCTCAGCGCACCGGGAAGCCGAAGGAGTAGCCCTGCTCCTCGAGCCAGGGCAGGACGCGGCGCAGGGCCTCGACGGTCTGGGAGCGGTCTCCTCCCGCGTCGTGGAAGAGGATGGTCGGCCCGTTGGGCAGTTCCCGCCGGACGGTCTCGACGATGGCGTCCGTGCCCGGCCGCTCGAAGTCCTTGGTGTCCACGTTCCAGCCCAGCGGGCGCATGCCCCGGGAGGCGGCCAGTTGGCGGCTGTAGGGGGTGAAGGCCCCGCCGGGTGCCCGGTAGTACAGGGGCCGTACGCCCCCGGACGCCTCGGTGATCATGCGCTCGGCGTCGAGGATCTCCTTCGACTGGTAGGCCTCGGACTTCTTGTCCATGGCGGTGTCGTGCGACACCGTGTGGTCGCACAGCCGGTGCCCGGCCGCGACCACGTCCTTCACGAGGCCGGGGTGGGCCTGCGCCTGCGTCCCCGTCACGCAGAAGGTGGCCTTCACCCCGTACTCACGCAGCAGGTCGAGCACTTGGGGGGTCCACGCGGGGTCGGGACCGTCGTCGATGGTGATGTTGACACCGCGCGGCCCCTTGTCCGAGGCGTGCGCGATGGTCACGTCGACCGGCCTGACGTCACCGCCCGGCGTGGCGGAAGCGGAGGCCTTCGGCGACGAACCGCCCACGGCGTCGGCCTGCGCGGTCCACACCGAGGCACCGACGGCGAGCACCGTCACCCCGAGCGCCGCCCCGACCACCTTGCCGTACCAGCCCCGCCCACCACCGTGCCGTGCCATGTCCGCCCCGCCTTCGCGTAGTCGCCCGCCGGCCCTGGAACACCGTCGGGATCACCTGGCAGGACGGAGAAAGGCGCCCACGGGCTGCGTCCGTTACCGATCACGGACGAATCCGGGGAAGTTCGCGGACAACCGGGCGGCCCGCCGGAGTGCCTCGCGGGACGGAAATTGCCTCGCCCCCGCCCGCCGCGCCAGCTACGGTCGCGGGGTCGTCTCGTCGCGGAGCCCACGGGATCCGCGCGGCCCCCGGCAGTCCCCACGCTGAAAGCAGGTTTCGTCCATGGCATGCCGTATCAGTGAGCTCGTGCTCGGTTGCCGCGACCCCGAGGTGCTGGCGCGGTTCTGGTGCGAGGTCCTGGACTTCGTCGTGCTCGATCGCGAGGAGGACTGCGTCGAGATCGGTCCGCGCGAGGGATTCGGCGGCCTGCAGCCGACGATCATCCTCAGCCGCAGGGACGAGCCGGAGACCGGGAAGGCCCGGCTGCACATCGACGTCAACGCCACCGACCGCGATCAGGACGCCGAGCTCGAACGTCTCCTGGGGCTCGGGGCGCGCCCGGCCGACGTCGGCCAGAGCGGCGAGGAGTCGTGGCACGTCCTCGCGGACCCCGAAGGCAATGAGTTCTGCCTGCTCAGGGCCCGCCTCGACAGACTCTGAGGGCTCTGGCGGCAACGAGTGCCGACGCGTTCGCGCGCACGCGTCCGGATCCGGGACGAAGGACTCTCACCGATTGCCGTCATGGCCGGTGAGCCGTGGCGTTCGCGTGCATCCCCGCCGGGTCCGGCGCGTGATCGCCTCGCCGCGAACCGGCCCGGCCCCGAGTGGGGTGTGACCGCGGGCGGGCCGCCTCCGAGGACGATGTGGGCGCCGAGCCGGCCAGGCCATGGGGTGGCGGTAGCTGAACGGCGGCAGCCACGTAAGGGCCGTACTGCTCCGGCGTGCAGGGCTGCCGACGAGACTCCCGAGGGAGGGAGCCGGGCGACGCCTCGAGCCGGAGCAGGCGGTGGTCGAGTGCCGGGCCGTCGAGCCGCGTTCACCGATGGGCGGCCAGTACCGCCGCGAGGCCCTCCCGCAGATCTTCGACGAAATACTCGGGAACCTCCAGCGACGGGAAATGTCCCCCGGACTCGGGCTCCCGCCATCGGACGATCTGCCGGTACCGCTCCTGTGCCCAGGGGCGCGGACACTTCTCGATGTCACGGGGATACATACTGATCGCCGACGGGACGTCGACCCGGAGGTCGGGGTCCACCGAGTTGTGGCTTTCGTAGTAGATGCGGGCCGACGATGCGCCGGTCCGCGTCAGCCAGTACAGAGTGACGTCGTCGAGAACGCGGTCCCTGGAAATCGTCTCGAACGGACTGTCTTCGGTGTCCGACCACTCGGCGAACTTGTCGAGGATCCAGGCGAGAAGCCCGACCGGTGAGTCGACGAGCGAGTAGCCGATGGTCTGCGGTCGGGTCGCCTGCTGCTTCGCGTAGGCCGCGCGCCGGCGCCAGAAATCGCGGGTCTCCTCGGTCCACCCGCGTTCGACCGCCGTCAGCCCGTCCGTCGTCAACCCGGGCGGCGCCTCCGCGAACGTCGAGTGGATGCCGAGAACGTGCGCCGGGAACCTGCCGCCGAGAACCGTGGTGATATTGCCGCCCCAGTCGCCGCCGTGGGCCGCGAACTCGTCGTAGCCGAGCCTTCCCATCAGTTCGACCCATGCGGCCGCGATCTTCTCGGTCCCCCACCCGGTGGTGGCCGGCTTGTCGCTGTAACCGAAGCCCGGTAGCGACGGGGCCACGACGTGGAACGCCGGCGCGTCCGCGTCCTTCGGATCCGCCAGCTCGTCCACTACGTCGATGAACTCGGCAATGCTGCCCGGCCAGCCGTGCGTCATGATCAGCGGAGTGGCATCCGTGCGCGCGGACCGGCGGTGCAGGAAGTGGATGCCCAGGTCGTCAATGGTCGTGCGGAACTGGCCGACACGGTTGAGGCGCTCTTCGAACGACCGCCAGTTGTACCCGGTGCGCCAGTAGTTCACGACATCGACGAGGTCGGCGAGAGGAACGCCCTGTTCCCATCGGCGAGGGTCGGGCGCGGCGCGACAGACCGTCTCGGCCTCCGGCAGCCGCGCCGCGGCCAGTCGTGCGCGCAGATCGTCGAGGTCGGCGTCAGACGCGTGGGCTTCGAATGCTTGCACGTCGCTGGTTGGACGGGGCATGAGACCTCCTGGCCATCGCGGAACCGGCTACGACCCATCGCGAACCGGCTAAGACGGTTCTAGCAGGCCTCCAAGTCGCGCTGCAACCGGCTAAGGTGGTTCCATGCGTGCTGGGTTTCCTGCGTTCCGCCTCGGTAATGTGCTGGCGACCAGCTTCACGGGGACTCTGTCGGAGCGGCATGGCAACGCTGTGGAGCGCATCCCCACGCCGCACCGGCTCATCGACTGGCTGGCGGTGAACGGCCTCGCCGTGGACTCCTGCACCCCCGCCCAGCTCGACCTCGCCCGGGAGCTGAGGGAGTCGATCCACGCCGCCGCGACCGCGGCCGCGGTCCAGGACGCGCTCCCCGCGTCTGCTGTGCAGGTCATCAATGACTGCAGCGCTCGGGGCCGGGCCGCGGCGCTCCTGACGCCCGAGGGCAAGCGGCGATGGCGGCTCGGCTCGGCTTCCTCCGTGGAAGATGCCCTCGGCGTGATCGCCGCCGACGCGATCAGCGTCATCGCGGGCGAACGAGACGGAAAGCTGGCCTTGTGCGCGTCACCGACCTGTCGAGCCGCCTTCTTCGACACCAGTCGAAGCCGCACTCGCAAGTGGTGTGAGATGAACACGTGCGGGAATCGGCAGAAGAAGGCGCGCTTCACTGTCAACCAGCGCAAAAACCCCAGATCGGCGGAGTGACCGCTACCTCGACACAGCCAAGGTGTACGTCTACGTCTGCTGAGCGGCGACGTTCATCGAAGGCATCCTAAATGTCTGCCGCTCAAAACCGCACGCTTCCAACTAACTTGGGTCGGTGCGGTACCGAAACCCCCAAAGACGTGTGACCATCCACCTACGGTGGGTGATAACCGCCACCCCGAATCCGGGACAGCACATCCAGGGGGACATGTGAACGACAACGGGTACACCAGCCTGCCGGGATGGAGAGGCGGCGACGCCAACGCCGCGTACATCGACAAGAACCTGCGGCACACGCCGGTGGAGACCGAACTCGACGACTCGGTCGGCTGGCGGCAACTGCTCCAGCTTTTCGTCTACGCCCTCCTCGCCTCCTTCCTGGCGTTCCTGCCGCTCCTCTTCTTCGGGTTCATCCTTCTGGTCGGAGGCAGCGGCGAGGGATTCGCCGTCATGACCGCGCTGGCGTACATCGCCTCGGGCGTCGCCTTCTGGGTGACTCTCCTCGGGATGCGCCTGGTCGAACCGATCGCCGAGTGGCGGGTCCTGCTGGCGGACCGGAGTGGTTCCCTCGACTCGGCGTACGTGGCCATCGCGGGCACGCTCGCCCATCGCTCCATCCCCGTCGACCGCGCCGAGCGGGTCATCGCCACCGGACTGGGCCGGGAGCAGGTGCGCAATCGCCTGGTGCTCTCGGAGGGCAAGTGCCAGGTCTACGTCTCGGTCTTCGCGTACGGCACGAGCCTCTACCTCGGGTGGCAGATGTGGCGTTCGCGCCGCGGGTACGTCTTGATCGGCGGATTCGTGTCGGACCTGCTCGCGTCGGTCATGGGCCGCGTGAGCCCCGAGCGGATCATGATGCGGACCGAGGGTGTGCGGGCCATGCGGGAGGCGGTGCACGCGGCGTCCCGGGAGGGACTGGCCACGGCGGTGGACCAGCTCGTGGTGCCCGTCAACTACGCCTTCCCCCAGGGACTGCCGCCGGTGCGGGCCGAACAGGCGAGGTCCGCGCCGGCGCCGGGCCTCGACTCCACGCCCGCCTGGGGGCCGCCCACAGCCGGCCCCCGGGCAGGCGGTGCGCCTCCCGGACCGTGAGGCGTACCGGCTCGTCGGCTCGTACCGCCGCGTGCGGTGCGGCCCGAGGGACGGTCATTCAAGTCCGGGGAGGGACCGACGGGACGGGGGAGAGCGGTGGGAGCGGGATCGAGAAGGGAAGAGCAGATGGCCGAAGCCGCTCCGGAGGGCGCGCGGGGTGTGCTGCTGCGCACCGCCCCCAGCGGGGAGAGCTGGGCCTACGTCGCCTTCGCGCTGAGTCCCGCCCCGCTGCCGGGCGGCCTGTACCCGGAGTTCTCCGAAGCCCGGCGCAGAGCTGACCGGATCGCCGCCGAGCGGGCCTGGCTCGCGGCTCTCTGGACCGATCGCACCACCGCCCGCTGGGACCTGCGGTTCATCAGCGACCCGGTGAGCGGACGGACGGAAGCCGTCGTCATCGCCCAGATGTACGGCGCCGACCCGGCAGCCGCGGTCCGGGCCGCGCTGGACACGCTTCCCGCCCTGGCACAGCTCCCGGCGCACGTGACGGGGACCCGGGTCGAGGACACCGCGGAGATCGCTCGGCTGCTCGCCCCGTTCGTACCGCGGTGGGGCGCGATCGCCGAGATCCGCAAACGCATCACCTGCCGGCCTTTGACCCGTCTCTGGGGAGCGGAACGCGTCGCGACAGCGGTCTCCCGATTCGACGCTCCTGATCCTTCCTGGGACCGGGTATGGGCCCGACTGGCCGCGGAGCCGCGGCGGACGGTGGTCAGCGTGTGCCTCGAAGCGTGCTCCGCTCCGGCCGGACTCGCCGAGGCTCTGACGATGAGGGCGCAGGCGTTCGCGACACTCGCCGCGCCCGGACCGCCCGACCCGTTGTACGGGGTCCCCGTGCCGGGGGACCCCTTCGCCCGGGAGGCACACGGCCTGTACGACGCGGCCGCGCGACGTTACACCGGGCGGTTGCACCGGGCGCGCGTCTCGGTCGCCGCCGAGGGCGAGGCCCCCCTGTCCGACGTCCTGACCGGTCTCATCGGCCACACCGTGGCGCCGACGGGCTCCGGCGCGGTCGTCGTACGCCCGCAGGGCCCGGAGGACCACCGGGTGGCCTGCGGCAATCTGCTGGGCGTCAACCGGGACTGGCAGCGGGACGCCTACTGGCAGGAGGTTCCCGCGTTTCTCCGGGCGCCGTCCGCGGGGCAGTTGTGGCTGAGCGACCCGGGTACGGTGACGGCCCTCGCCGATCTCGTGGACGCCGACGAGGCGGCCGCCGTCTTCCGCCTGCCCCACGCGGAGCCCGGTGAGCCCGAACTCTTCGCCCCGCGACGAGAAGTGCCGCGCACCGCCCGCCACGGAGCACCTGCCGGCAGCACCGACGTCGGCTGGAGCGACTTCAGCCCCGGTGCCTGACCCGCCGAACTCCCGGCCCCGTGATGACGCGACCGACGAACAGGAGCCACCGGACATGCCCGAAACACCTGCGCGCCAGGCGCCGGAAAGCGCTCTGACCTTCACCTTTTCGCATTCACAAGCGGAGTCGCTCGCGGAGTCGCAGGCACAGGTCGACTCCCTGAGCCGGGACCTGGCCGAGTGGATCAACGACTCCGACCAACTGGGCGGCAGGGCGAGCCTGCGCACCGAGCCACCCGCCCCGGGCGAACAGGGCGATGTCGCCGTCGCCGTGGACATCGTCAACGCCTCCGCGGCGGTGATCGCCGCGGCCACCAACGCGTTCTTCCTCTGGCTTCAGCAACGGCAACCGGCCCACCGGCGCATCGAGTTCGAGGCCGTGCGGCCCGACGGCACCCGCGTGAGCGGCGCGGTCGACGACGAGGAGCAACTGGCCGCGGTCATGGCCCGACTGTCCGTCTTCGCCGTCGCCCCGCCCGGACGGGACGAATGACCTGGACCGTGTGGCGACCCGCCACCGCGTCCGCTCTGCTCATGGGCACCGGCCGACACGTCCCTCCCAGCTCGCTGACCCCCATGCCCCAGGCCGTGACCACGGCCCAGGCCCTCGGGGCCGCCCTCGGCGGCGACCGGGGGGTCCTCGACCCGCGCCGGATCAAGGTGGTCCCGGAGCCCGCCGACACCCGTCAAGTGCTCGACCCCCTGCGCCGTATGGTCCGGGAAGCGGACGTCGACCTGCTGCTCTTCTTCTACTGCGGCCACGGACTGCTCGGCCGGGAGGACCGTCTCTGTCTGGCGCTCACCCCCTCCAGCCAGTACGGCAGCGGGGGCGATCCCAGCCCGTCCCTGCCGTTCGCCGACGTCGCCGCCCTGATGCGTGAATCGCCGGCGAGGCACAAGGCCGCGATTCTCGACTGCTGCTTCTCCGGCCGCGCCCTCGGACCGGAAAGCCACGGCATCCACCTGCTCACCGCGTGCGGCCGCACCCAGAAGGCCCTGTTCCCGCCCGAGGGAACGCTTACCGGCTTCACCGGCGAACTGCTCAGGATCCTCGACGAGGGCGTCCCCGACGGGCTCCCGTATCTCGGCCTCTCCACCCTCTATGACCGGCTGGCGGTGGTCCTGCCCACCACCCCGGCACCGCCGACGGGACTCCTCCCCGCCGGATACCCCGCGCCCCACCAGCAGACCGTCGACGGATCGGGCCACCTCGCGCTCGCGGTCAACCCGGCCCACGGCACCCAGCGAACACCGGCGGGACTGCACGCCCGGGCGGCCTTCGCCCAGCGGCTCAAGAAACTCACCGAGCAGTCACCGGCCACCCCCGCGCCCGACCCCGCGAGGCTGCCGCAACTGGTGGGCGTCCTGACCGACCTGGCCGGGGACGCGGTCGATCTGCTGGGCCCCCTCGACGACTTCAGCATCGACGTCCGCCGCAATCACGCCGTCATGACCGGTGTCGCCGGATCCCCCGAGCGGGCCGCGGTCCTGCTGTCCGCCCTGGTCGACGGCCTCCGCACGAAGTCGTCCAGTCACCGGGCCCTGCCGGGAGCGGAACGTGCCCTGGCCTACTGGACCCGAGAGCTCTCCAGCGGTGGAACCCCGCGAGCGTGACCCGCTCCGGCACCGCGCCATCGGGCGGAGGCGGCGCGATGCGCGCCCCGGCGCGAGGTCCGGCGGCGAGTCGCGGCCTGCCCGGTGCGTCGCTCGTCCCGTAAGCGGTCTGGCCGTCCTCGGCGCCACGTGCGGTGCGGGTCACCTGGATCACACCCGGGACGCGAGAAGGACGACGTGAACCGGCCGTCGGCCGGTGGCACGCAGGGGGCAGCGCCACCCGGTACCTCCGGGACACCCCTAGGCGTGCTTGGGGAGGCCGCCGGCATGGGCGAAGGCGCTGGGAGTGCGGCAGCCGACGATCGCCGGGGCCTGCTGGACGAGCGTGTCGTCGCCGAGTGCCTCGACCATGAACAGTGCGAAGTCCACCCGGCGCGTCAGGTTGCTGGCCAGTACCGGATCGCCCACGTGCCGGCTCCACACGGGCAGGCCCTGGCTCTGGCCCTCCTCCAGGCTGCTGCCGCGCACCACGGTCCACCGGGTGTCGCTGGCGAACACCCGGCGGCACGCCTCCACCTGGTCGTCGATCTCGACGGCGCGGACGATCTTGCCGAGCACGGCGGCGATCCGGACGCCCATGGTGAACATCCGCGAGTACCTGTCCTCGCCGTCGCGCGTGATGTGCCAGCCGCAGGAGAAGACCAGACGCGCGCCGGGCGGCGCGTGGTCGAGCACCGCCTGCGCCGTGCCCGACGCGTACTGCTGCACGCCCCAGGGAACCAGCACCGTCAGCACCCCGTCGCATCCGGCGACCGCCCGCCGGATCACCTCCGGGTCGTTCGTGGGTCCGGGGACCACGGTCATCCGGCCTTCGAACGCGGCCAGCTTCTGCACGCTGCGCTCCCGGCACACGCCGACCACCTCGTAACCGCGTTCCAGCGCGTGCCCCACCATGTACTGCCCCAGCTTCCCGGAGGCCCCGATGATGCAGATCCTCTTCACACGATCCGAACTCATGCCGTGTTCCCTCCGCCGACCTGGCGACCTTATGTTGTAAGGCAAGCTAGCCTTATGCTGTAAGGCAGTCAAGGGAACGAAAGGAGGGACGGATGCGCGAGGGAGGCAGGAGCCGGCGCGGGGCGTCGGCGCGCACCCCGCTCAGTCGCGAGCGCGTGATTCGTACGGCGGTGGCGGTGGCGGACGAGAAGGGGTCGGCCGCGCTCACCATGCGGGCCATCGCCGAACCCCTGGGAGTCGAGGCGATGTCGCTCTATCACCACGTGGCAGGCAGGGAGGACATCCTCGACGGCATGGTGGACGCGGTGTTCGGCGAGATCGACCTGCCGCCGCGCGACACGGACTGGAAAAGTGCCATGCGCCACCGCGCGGTCTCCGCCCGTGCCGTCCTCCGGCGCCACCCGTGGGCCATCGGCCTGATGGACTCCCGCTCCCAGCCCGGCCCCGCGACCCTGCGCCACCACGACGCCGTGATCGGAGCGCTGCGCGCCGGAGGCTTCTCCGTCCCCATGGCCGCGCACGCCATCTCGCTGATCGACAGCTACCTCTACGGCTTCGTGCTCCAGGAGCTGAGCCTGCCGTTCACCGGCGCGGCGGAGCTGCACGAGGTCGCGGGCACCATCCTGCGCGACATGCCCGCCGACGCCTACCCCCACCTCACCGAACTGGCCACCGAGTACACCTTCAAGCCCGGCTACGACTACGCGGACGAGTTCACCTTCGGCATCACCCTCATCCTCGACGCCCTCCACCCGGACGAGACCGCGAGCGCCCAGGGGCAGCAAGAGGGCCCAGGCCGATGACCTGGGCCCTCTTCGTGGAGCGGGTGACGAGAATCGACTCGCGCTCTCGGCTCGGGAAGCGACGGCACCTGCGTGGGCTGCGATCGCACATTCGGGCGAACCACCCAGGCGCACCTCGAAGTCGTCCCAGTGCCAGGGTGGGCAGGGCTCCTGATCCGCGTGGACCCGCGTCGATACTGCGCGGTGGGGTGCGGCACGCCGCCGACTCGGAGGCGCGGGAAGTCCTTGCGGGGAGTACCGCCGAAGCGCTGTACGCGACCCGCTCGATCGCGCCGTGCGGTTGACGCGCTCTCCCGGCCGGTCCTACGGGCGGATCAGCGCAGTCCGGCGAAGAGATCGTTCTCGGGCAGGGCCGCGCCGGTGGAGTCCTGGACACGTACGAAGGTCTCCATGCCCATGAACTCGCCGAACCTCTCCTTGCCCATCCTGAGGAAGAAGATGTTCTCGCCCTGACTGGCATGCGCGGCCAACGCGTCGAACTTCTGACCGCTGAACGCGGTGGTGTCCACCCACGTGGTGACCTCATCGTCGGGTAGGCCGATCTCGGCCATCGCGGCGGTTTCGGCGGGATCCGGCTCCGGCATGTCCGGGTGGAACTCGCGCATGATCTCGCCGAACCGTTGCATCATCGAGCGGGGCATCGTGGTCCAGTACACCTTCGGTGTCAGCGCGGTCATCTCCAGCGCCGCCATCGTGATGCGGTGGGCTTGGATGTGGTCGGGGTGGCCGTAGAAGCCGTTCTCGTCGTAGGTGACGACCACATCAGGTCGGTAGTGCCGCATCAGTTCCGCGAGTCGGGCCGCGCCTTCCGCCACGGGGGTCTGCCAGAAGGATCCGGGTGCGTCGTTGCTCGGCCAGCCCACCATCCCGGAGTCGGCATAGTCCAGCATCTCCAGATCGCTGACCTTGAGGACGTCACAGCTCGCTCGGAGTTCCTGACGCCGCATCAAGGCGACCGCCGCCGGATCGTGCCCGGGCTCGCCCGGCTTGACACCCCCCGCTCCGTCACCGCAACCGCCGTCGGTACACGTCACGAGCACCGTGCGGATGCCCTCCGCGGCGTACCGCGCGAGGACACCTCCGGTTCCGGTGGCCTCGTCGTCGGGGTGGGCGTGTACGGCCATGAGCGTCAAGGGCCGGTCAGTCATGAAGCAGTCCTCCTGCAGAGATACGTCTTGGTCCGAGTAGAGCGGCGGGCGTACCGCGATTCCGCGGCCCGGATCCTGGAGGAACGGACGACCCTGTGGTCTCCGTGTCCCCCGCACGCGCGGCGCCGGCGCCTCGGTCGATGCAACAGCGCCGCCCGGGCAGACTGTTCCCGGCACGGCCGCTCGGCCCGCACGGCGGCGTTTCGACGCGAACGACCGAACTGGACCGTAGGCGTGCCGGATTACATCGGAGATGCCCCCTCGCTCGCTGGTGGTGGTCACTGCAGCTCCCCCACCAGCACGTCCAGACCGGTCACACCGCAGTGGGTGCGGAGTCGGAGCGCGGGCGGAGGCGAAGACGGCTCCGCCGAAGACGAGCGGGCGGAGCTGGGCGCGGGCGGTGTAGAGCGCGGCGGTGTAGCCGGCCGGGCCCGAGCCGATGACGATGACGTCGCGGACGTCCGTGGTGCCGCTCATGAACGCGGCTCCGGGGCGATCTCCTTGATCAGGCCCTCGACCAGCACCTTGATCTCGTCGCGGATCGGGCGGACGGCCTCGACGCCCTGGCCGGCCGGGTCTTCGAGCTGCCAGTCCAGGTACCGCTTGCCGGGGAAGACCGGGCAGGTGTCGCCGCAGCCCATGGTGATGCAGACGTCGGACTCCTTGACCGCGTCCACGGTCAGCATCTTGGGTACCTCGGCGGAGATGTCGACGCCGACCTCGCGCATCGCCTCGACGGCGGCCGGATTGACCTTCTCGCCCGGGTTCGAGCCGGCGGAACGGACCTCGACGCGGTCCCCGGCCAGGTGGGTCAGCCACGCGGCGGCCATCTGCGAGCGGCCGGCGTTGTGGACACAGACGAACAGCACGGAGGGCTTGTCGGACATCAGGAGGTCTCTCTTGTCTCGCGACGGCATCAGGCACCGGTGACTTCAGCACCCGGTGGTGTCAGCCGCCACTGATGTGAGAGTATCAGTACATGATGACGTCAGTCGAGGCTGACCTGATCCGGGTCCTGGCGGACCCGCTCAGGCTGCGGATCGTGACCCTGCTCGCCAAAGAGACGCTGTGCACCACCCACCTCGTGGAGGAGACCGGCGCCCGGCAGACCAACCTGTCCAACCACCTGAAGGTGCTGCGCGAGGCAGGTGTCGTGGAGACGGAGCCGTGCGGCCGTTACACGTACTACAAGGTCCGCCCGGACGTCATCGCCTCGCTCGCCGGCCAGTTCGCCGACCTGGCCGAGTCCGCCCGTACCGCCGCCGAGAACAAGAGGGCCTGTCCGTGACCCGCACCGAGGCACCCGCGACGACCGTCGAGGAGTCCTCCGTCGTCGCGAAGCTGTCGACGCTCGACCGCTTCCTCGCCGTATGGATCCTCATCGCCATGGCCGTCGGCCTCGGCCTGGGTCGAGCCGTCCCGGGCCTCGACGACGCCCTCGCCAAGGTCGAGATCGGCGGCATCTCCCTGCCGATCGCCATCGGCCTGCTGATCATGATGTATCCGGTCCTGGCCAAGGTCCGCTACGACAAGCTCGACGCCGTCACGGGCGACCGCAGGCTCATGGCCTCGTCGCTGGTGATCAACTGGATCGTCGGCCCGGCGGTGATGTTCGCGCTCGCGTGGATCTTCCTGCCGGACCTGCCCGAGTACCGCACCGGCCTGATCATCGTCGGCCTGGCCCGCTGCATCGCCATGGTCATCATCTGGAACGACCTCGCCTGCGGTGATCGCGAGGCGGCGGCCGTCCTGGTCGCGCTGAACTCGGTCTTCCAGGTGCTGGCGTTCGGCCTGCTCGGCTGGTTCTACCTCGACCTGCTGCCCGGCTGGCTCGGCCTGGGCGACGGCGAACACCTCGACATCTCCATGTGGAAGATCGCCCTGAACGTCGTCATCTTCCTCGGCGTCCCGCTGCTGGCCGGGTTCCTCACCCGCCGCATCGGCGAGAAGAAGCTCGGCCGCGAGAAGTACGAGGCCGACTTCCTGCCGAAGATCGGCCCCTGGGCGCTCTACGGCCTGCTGTTCACGATCGTCATCCTCTTCGCCCTCCAGGGCAAGACCATCACCTCCCAGCCCCTCGACGTCGTACGCATCGCGCTGCCGCTGCTGGTGTACTTCGCCGTGATGTGGGCCGGCACCTTCCTGCTGGGCAAGGCCATCGGCCTCGCCTACGACCGCACGGCCACCCTCTCCTTCACCGCCGCCGGCAACAACTTCGAGCTGGCCATCGCCGTCGCCATCGCCACCTTCGGCGTCACCTCCGGCCAGGCCCTGTCCGGCGTCGTGGGACCGCTGATCGAGGTCCCCGTCCTGATCGGCCTGGTCTACGTGTCCCTGGCCTGGCGCAAGAAGTTCGCCCCGTCCGCTGTCACCACCGCCGGCAGGGACTACTGATGCACCGCTTGGACCACCGCGCACAGGGAGCGGCCGGCACGGCCGTCGGTGTCCGCCACGACTGCGGAGCCGTCGTCCGCCACGAGCACACGCACGTCGCCGACCGCGTCGTGCGGGAGGGTCCCCTCCTCGGACGACCCGGTGAGGTCACGGCCCGCACCGTCCGGTGCACCGATTGCGCGGCGGCACAGGCGGCACAGGCGGCATGACACAGCACACCGACGTGGTGGTGATCGGCGGCGGCCAGGCAGGGCTCGCCGCCGGCTACCACCTGCGCCGCCGGGGCCTGGACTTCGTCGTCCTCGACGCCCAGGCCACCCCGGGCGGGGCCTGGCAGCACGTCTGGGCCTCCCTCCACCTGTTCTCCCCGGCCGCCTTCTCCTCCCTCCCGGGCCGCTTCATGCCGCCGCAGCCCGGCGAGGAGTACCCGGACGCCGGGCACGTGGTGACGTACCTGAGCGACTACGAGAAGCGGTACGAGCTGCCGGTCCAGCGGCCGGTCCGGGTCCTCGGCGTACACGAGGACGGCCGGCTGCTGCGGGTGGAGACCGACTCCGGCACCTGGCACGCCCGCGCGGTGATCAGCGCGACCGGCACCTGGTGGCGCCCCTTCCTCCCCGCCGTCCCCGGCCGCGGGGACTTCGAGGGGCGGCAACTGCACACGGTCTCCTACCGGCGGCCGCAGGACCTCGCGGGCCGCCGCGTCATCGTCGTCGGTGGCGGCAACTCGGGCGCCCAGATCGCCGCCGACCTCGCGTACGACACCGAGCTGACCTGGGTCACCCAGCGCCCGCCCCGCTACCTCGCCGACGACATCGACGGCCGCGCCCTCTTCGACGCGGCCACCGCCCGCCGCCGGGCTCTCGACGCCGGCCGCACCGACACGGGAGGCGTCGCCTCGCTCGGCGACATCGTCGCCGTACCGCCGGTCCGTGAGGCTCGCGACGCTGGTCGGCTCAAGGCGTCACCCATGTTCGAACGCCTCGACCGCGAGGGAGCCGTCTGGGCCGACGGCACGCGGGCGCCCGCCGACGCGGTCATCTGGTGCGCCGGCTTCCGCCCGGCTCTCTCGCACCTGGCGCCCCTCGGTCTGCGCGGCGGGCGCGGGCACATCACCACCGTGGGTACGCGGGCCGCGGACGAGCCACGCCTGCACCTCCTCGGCTACGGCGACTGGACCGGACCCGCCTCCGCCACCCTCATCGGAGTCGGACGACCGGCCCGCGACGCCGCCCGTGAGATCGCCGGGCTCCTCGACGCCTGAGGTTGATGCACGCGTCATCGGCTCAACGTGCTGACGACCTTGCGCACGTCGGCGGTAACGGACTCCGGCAGCGGAGCCCCCTTCACAAGACAAACGGGTGGCAGGTCGACTGCGGTGCCGCGGCCTGGCCGTCGCGCTCACCCCACCCGCCAAGACATGGATGCTTGCCCATGTGGCGCCGGTGTTGGTGGCGCGGAGGCGAACGTCTGCTGACGCGCTCTTGTCGCCCAGGGGGCGATCCGTCGCGGGCGGGCGGCCGGAACTACGCCCAGAGCGGGCTACCGGACGGTCAGCAACTGTCCCATGGCCGCCAGCACCGACGGTTCGACCCGGTAGTAGACCCAGGTGCCGCGCCGCTCGGAGGTCAGCAGGCCGGCCTCCTTGAGCTTCTTCAGGTGGTGGGAGACGGTCGGCTGGGAGACGCCGACGTCGGAGATGTCGCACACGCATGCCTCGCCGCCCTCGTGCGAGGCGACGGCCGAGAAGAGACGCAGCCGTACGGGGTCCCCGAGCGCCTTGAACATGCGCGCCGTCCGCTCGGCCTCCTCGGCGGTGAAGGGACGCTCGCTCAGCGGCGGGCAGCACGGCACCACCGTGGCGTCGGGGGCCTCGGGGTCCAGGAGCGGCAGTGCCTTGACGTTCGACATACGTCTATGTTGACACACGTCAAACCAGGGTGCCCAGGGTCAGTGGGCGCGAAGGCGGGCGGCGAGCCGGCCGGCGACGCGGGCGGCGTCCCTGCCGACTTCCCGGGGAGCCGGCCGCGACGGCGGCACGGTAGTGGCCGTCGTCGAACACCGGCTGCGTCGGCGGCGTGCGCAGGAACCGTCCTCGATCACGGCGACGTCTACCTGCTCCATGACTCCGCTCCCGTTTCGATGACTGTCTATCTTGACGTTCATCGAAGCAGGTGTCATGCTGGCGGCGCAAGCCATTGACGGATATCAAAGCAAGGAGCGGAAATGGCCGCCGCCCGGATCCGCAGCGTCTTCACCGGCTCTGCCGACCGGCACCTGGCCGGCGTCCACTTCTGCGACATCTGCGCACAGGTGTGTGACGGCGCCTGTTGGGCCCGGGCTCAGCACCGCAGTGCACAGCTCGCGTCGGCACACCACGCCCCCCTCCGCTGAGCCGTCCACCGCTCGGACTCCGCCCATCCGAGCAACGAATCGAAGGAAGCACCGCCATGGAGAAGCAGAATCTGCCCGTCGTGGTCGTCGGAGCCGGCCCGGTCGGCCTGGCCGCAGCCGCGCACCTCGTGGAGCGTGGCATCGAGCCCCTGGTGCTGGAGGCCGGCGCATCGGCCGCCACCGCCGTGCGCGGGTGGGCGCACGTCCGCCTGTTCTCGACGTGGGCCGAGGTCACCGACCCCGCCGCCGAGAAGCTGCTCGCCCCCACCGGCTGGGCCCGCCCCGAAGGCACGACCTACCCGACCGGCGGTGACTGGGCCGAGCGCTACCTCCAGCCGCTCGCCGACACCCTCGGCGACAAGGTCCGCTACGGAGCGACGGTCACCGGCGTGGCCCGCGCCGGCCGCGACCGGATCGTCGACTCCGGCCGCGAGGAGCAGCCCTTCACCGTGCACATCGAGACGGCGGACGGCGGCGAGGAGCGGATCACCGCCCGCGCCGTCATCGACGCCTCCGGCACCTGGTCCGTGCCCGGCCCGATGGGGGCCAACGGCATCCCCGCCCTCGGTGAGAAGAAGGCGACCGACCGCATCTCCTACCGTGTCCCGGACCTGAAGGACCCGGCCGTCCGGGCCCGCTACGCCGGCAAGCGCACGGCGGTCGTCGGCTCCGGCGCCTCCGCCTTCACCGCCCTCGCGCTCCTCGCCGACCTGGCCGCGGAAGAGGCGGACACGCAGGCGGTCTGGATCCTGCGCCGGGGCATCGGCGACGCCACGTACGGCGGCGGCGAGGCCGACCAGCTCCCGGCTCGCGGCGCCCTCGGCCTGCGAGCCAAGGCGGCGGTGGAGGACGGACACGCGAGCGCCGTCACCGGATTCCGCACGGAGGCCGTCGAACGGACCGGCGACCGGCTGGTCCTCGTCGCCGAGGACGGCCGCCGCCCGGACCCGGTCGACGAGATCGTCGTCCTGACCGGCTTCCGCCCCGACCTCTCCTTCCTCGCCGAACTCCGCCTCGGCCTCGATGACCGCCTCCAGGCCCCGACCGCACTCGCCCCGCTGATCGACCCGAACGTCCACTCCTGCGGCACGGTCTACCCGCACGGCGTGAAGGAGTTGTCCCACCCTGAGCAGGACGTCTACCTGGTCGGCATGAAGTCCTACGGCCGCGCCCCCACGTTCCTCGCCATGACCGGCTACGAGCAGGTCCGCTCCATCACGGCCGCCCTGGCCGGCGACCACGCGGCGGCCGAGCGCGTGGAGCTGACCCTGCCGGAGACCGGCGTGTGCGGCGGTGCCGGCCTGTTCGACGAGCCCGACGCCGCGCAGGGCGACGAGGGCGGCGGCTGCTGCGCGGCCCCGGCCACGTTGCAGATCGGCACCGGCGCCCCGGCCGCCTCCGGCGGCTGCTGAAACATCACTCCCACCCCAGGAGGTTCACCATGTCGCGCGTGCAACTCGCCCTACGGGTCCCGGATCTCTCCGCATCCATCGCCTTCTACACGAAGCTCTTCGGCGTCGAGCCCGCCAAGCTCCGCGACGGCTACGCCAACTTCGCCATCGCCGAACCCCCGCTCAAGCTCGTTCTGATCGAGGGCGAGGCGGACGCGGCGACACGCATGGACCACCTCGGGGTCGAAGTCGAGAGCTCCGGAGCCGTCCACGCGGCCACCACCCGGCTCGGCGAAGCGGGACTGGCGACGGCCGAGGAGAACGACACGGCCTGCTGCTACGCCCTGCAGGACAAGGTCTGGGTCCGCGGCCCCGGCCAGGAGCCCTGGGAGGTCTACGTGGTCAAGACCGACGCCGACACCCTGACCAAGCAGAGCGCCCACCCCGCCGACGCGGACGCCGATGCCGAGGAACCGGCCGACGCTGCCGGATGCTGCTGACCCGCCGACGACCAACCTCCACATCAGCGAGGCCGTGACCGGAACGGGGGACCGGTCACGGCCTCGCGCCGCGCTGCCCGCCCTGTGCGCCACAGATCACCGGTCTGGGGAATCGTCACCACGCGTTCCCCGTCCCGAACCCGCGGATCACCGCCGACACCGGCTGGTCCCGCCTCCACCGCCATGCTCATCGACATGGCCTCCTCGTCGTCACCGTCGCGGCGAGGTGACACGCCGGGAAGCACCAACCCCCGGGTCAATGACCTGGGGGTTCGCGTTGGAGCGGGTGACGGGCATCGAACTCGCGCCCTCGGCTTGGGAAGCGATGGCGCTTGCGGACCCCGAGCGCGCATGACCTGCGGAGACGGGCCGCTGTGGGCCGCCACGGCGGTGATGCGTGGGCGCACCCTTGTTGACCGTGCTTGACTGTGCTTGACCGGCTTTGCGGGCACGCCGAGAGTGCGCCGCTCACCGAGGTGGTCGATCGCTCTCTGCGGCGGCGGGTGGCCGTCGGACGCGCCCGATGAAAGCCGGCGCCGACTCCGCTGTTGCAGCAGCACACAAGGCCGAGACCGCCGCAGGCCGTACCGGTAGCCCGGGCAGGCCCGGCGGATCCTGGCGCGGGCCGGGGCGTCCGGGTGAGAACCAGGAGGGAGAAGCCGCGGAAGTCGGCGGGCGGAAGTCGGCGGGCCTGCCTGTGAAGCCCTGCCGGCCGGCACCTCGCCAGGTCGCCTCTGCCGACCTGGATGTGTAGGTTTGTCACGCGGTGTACCACTGCCGAGTGCGCACGGGTCGTGCCGGCGCTTACGAGCCATGCAGGCGAGGGCCGTATGTTCGACTTGAGCGCGCCGATTGTGGCCATGTTCCTCGTGTATGTGGCCGCCATGATCGGAACGGGTGTCTGGGCCTACGCCCGCACGCACACGTTCACCGACTTCGCCCTGGGGGGCCGCAGGCTCAGCGGGCTCGTCGCCGCCCTGTCCGCGGGGGCCAGCGACATGTCCGGCTGGCTGTTCCTCTCGCTTCCGGGAGCGGTGTACGCGGCCGGACTCGGCGCCGGCTGGATCGCTGTCGGTCTGGTGGCCGGTACCTACCTCAACTGGCTCTTCGTCGCGCCGAGACTCCGCACGTACACCGAACGCGCCGAGAACGCCGTAAGCCTGTCGGCGTATCTGGAGGAGCGGTTCGAGGACCGGACCCGGGTGCTCCGGACGGCCTCGGCCGCGGTCACCCTGGTCTTCTTCACGGTGTATGTCGCCAGTGGGCTGGTGGCCGGCGGAGTGCTCGTCAACAACGTGTTCGACCTCCCCTTCGGGCTCGGAGTGTCCCTGACCGCCCTGCTGATCGTCATCTACTCGTGTCTGGGCGGCTTCCTCGCCGTGAGCCACACGCACGTCCTGCAGGGCACGCTGATGCTGCTGGCCCTGGTGGTGCTCCCGCTGACCGGTGTCGTGGCCCTCGGCGGCTTCGGAGAACTCGGCGACGCCCTCACCCGCAGGACACCGGGGCTGCTCGACCT
Source organism: Streptomyces pactum (assembly GCF_002005225.1). Lineage (NCBI taxonomy): Bacteria > Bacillati > Actinomycetota > Actinomycetes > Kitasatosporales > Streptomycetaceae > Streptomyces > Streptomyces pactum. The sequence goes on along the minus strand of NZ_CP019724.1, from coordinate 4,190,797 downwards.
GGGGACCGACGTCCACTACGCGGACGGCCGGTGGTCCGCGGGCGGGCCGCTCGGCGCCGTCGCCGTCGTCTCGCTGCTCGCCTGGGGTCTGGGCTACTTCGGCCAACCGCACATCCTGGCCCGCTTCATGGGCATCCGCAGCGTCCGTGCCATCCCCGCGGCCCGCCGGATCGGCACGCTGTGGGTCACCGTCGTACTGAGCGCCGCCACCCTCATCGGCCTCGTCGGGATCGCGCGGCTCGGCACCCCGCTGGCCGAGCCGAACACCGTGTACATCGTCCTGAGCCGGACCCTGCTCAACCCCTGGGTCGCCGGGTTGATGCTGATCGCCGTACTGGCAGCGATCATGTCGACCGCGGACAGTCAGCTCCTCGTGTCGTCCGTCGCGCTCACGGAGGACTTCTACCACGCCCTGTTCAACCGTCGGGCCCCGGACCGGGTGTTGGTGTGGGTGGGGCGCGGCGCCGTCGTCGTGGTGATCCTGATCGCCTGTGTGATCGCCCTGAGAGCCGACGGGCTGCTGAGCATCGTCGCCTACGCATGGGCGGGCTTCGGAGCCGCCTTCGGCCCGGTCGTGCTGCTCTCGCTGTACTGGCCGCGCATGAGCTGGGCGGGCGCCATGGCCGGGATCGTGGCGGGTGCGGTGACCGTGCTGCTCTGGGACAGGATCAATCCCTTGCTGGGTCCGCTCGAGTCGGACGTCTACGAGATGGTCCCGGGCGTGCTGGCCGCCACACTCGCCGCACTGCTCTTCGGCAGGTTCGTCGGCCGCCCCCCGAGGCGGGCCTTCTGGCGGATGCCGGGCAGCGGGGTGAACCAGCTGATGATGGACCCCTTCCTCACCCACGCACCGGTAGGCATCGCCGTTCTGGACACCGACCTGCGCTACGTCTGGGTGAACCAGCCGCTGGACCGCATGGTCCCGCTCGCGCGGCGGCTGGGGAAGCGGGTGCGCGAGGTGCTGCCCACGGCGAACGCCGAGGAGTTCGAGGAGCGCATGCGGACGGTCCTCGAGACCGGGCGCCCGGTGATGGACCACGAGTTCCGAGGCCCGGGCCCGACCGACCCCCTCCAGGAGCGGGCGTACTCCGTGTCCTTCTTCGCCATGAGGGACCGCCAGGACCGGCAGGTGGGCGTCTGGTACATGATCATCGACGTCACCGAGCGGTGGCGGGCCCAGGAGCGCCTGGCCCTGCTGAACGACGCCGGTGCCCGCATCGGCGGCACCCTGGATGTGACCCGGACCGCGCAGGAGCTGGCCGACGTGGCCGTGCCGTCCCTCGCCGACCTGGTCGCGGTCGACCTGCTGGACGCGGTCATGCGGGGGGAGGAACCGGCTCCCGGACCCGTGGGCCTGACCCCGGTCATCCGTCGCGCGGCGCGGCGGTCGGTGCGCGAGGACTGGCCGGAGGTGACCCTGGCCGTGGGAGAAACGGTACGGCGTGCGCCCTCGGCGCCCGTGACCCGGTGCCTGCTGGAGAGCAGGACCCTGGTGGAGCCTGTCCTGGACCCCGCCACCAGCGCCTGGGTGACCGAGGACCGGTCCCTGGGCGACTCAGTCCTGGCGTTCGGCCTCCGCTCGCTGATGGTGGTACCCGTGCGGGCCCGCGGTGTCACCCTGGGCGTCGCGACGTTCGCCCGGTCCCGTGCGGCGTGGGCCTTCGAGGAGGACGACGTACGCCTCGCCGAGGAGCTCGTCGCCCGCGCGGCGGTGAGCATCGACAACGCGCGCCGCTACCACCGGGAGCGCACCGCGGCCCGTTCCATGCAGAGCTCGCTGCTCCCGAACAGGCTGACGGGCGGCTCGGCCCTGGACGTCATGTCCTGGTACCTCCCGGCGGACGCGCCCAGCGGTGTGGGCGGCGACTGGTTCGACGCGATCCCGCTCTCCGGGGCCCGGGTCGCGCTCGTCATCGGTGACGTCGTCGGCCACGGCATGAACGCGGCGATCGCCATGGGGCGCCTGCGCACCGCGGTCCGCACGCTCGCCAACCTGGACCTCGCCCCGGACGAGGTGCTGGCCCACCTGGACGACCTGGTCATCGGTCTCATCGGGGGAGACGACGGCGACGAGCAGGAGCAGGCCGACGGCGGGACAGTGGGAGACGCGTTCCTGGGAGCCACCTGCCTGTACGCCGTGTACGACCCGGTCAGCAGGTGCTGCACGCTGGCCCGGGCCGGCCACCTCCCGCCCCTGGTCGTCCGTCCGGACGGACGTACCGATCTTCTGGACCTGCCCGCCGGACCGCCCCTCGGGCTGGGATACCTTCCCTTCGAGTCCGTCGAGCTGGAGCTGCCCGAGGGCAGTCTCATCGCCCTCTGCACCGACGGCCTAGTCGAGAGACGCGACCGGGACATCGATGTTGGGCTCTCCCTCCTCGGTACCGCCCTGGCGCGGGGCGGACAGACGCTGGAGGAGGCGGGCCGCAGTGCGGTCGACACCCTGCTCGCGGCGCCCCCGCCGGACGACTCGGCCCTGCTGCTCGCCCGGACCAGGGTCCTGAGTCCCGACCGGGTCGCCTCCTGGGACCTGCCCAGGGACCCGGCCGCCGTGGCGCAGGCCCGTGCCTTCGCCGAACGGAGGCTGGCCGAGTGGGGCCTGGACGCGCTGGCGTTCACCACCGAGCTCATCGTCAGCGAACTGGTCACCAACGCCGTCCGCCACGCGTCCGGACCGGTCCTGCTCCGCCTGATCCTGGACCGCGGACTGATCTGCGAGGTCTCGGACTCCAGCAGTACGTCCCCGCGGCTGCGCCATGCCCGGACCACCGACGAAGGCGGCCGGGGGCTGCTGATCGTCTCCCATCTCGCCCAGCGCTGGGGTACGCGCTACACGGCGACCGGCAAGACGATCTGGACCGAGCAGGTCACCCCCGCCGGGACGCCCGCCCCGGACACCGGCCGGACGCCGGCACCGTGACCGTCCCGAGCACGCCGTCTCGTCCGTGAGGACCCCCGGGCCCACACCGTGCCGCGCGTGCGCCGCGCCGCCACCACGCCGGGTACGCGGAGAGGGTGGCGCGCACGGCCCTCTTCCCGTGGGCTCCGGGGGGCCTCCTGGCGGCATGCCCGAAAGCCCCCGGTCAGGTCGGTCGTCCACTCTTACGGGCACGCTGTGGGCACGGGCCCGATCAGCAGTCGGGCCGCACAGCGCCCAACGCCTGCACCGGACGGACCGCATCGTCTCGGGTCTGACTGGAGGGCCCGTCACGAGTGCGTACACGGGAGCCGACATGTGGACCGGCCAATGTTGGTGACGTATTCGCATCCTGCTACGTGCGACGTACCGAGTTCCTGTACAACGCCGGAACCGCCGCGAGTACGACGAGATCGCGGAAATGTTCTCCGACCTCCATCCCGATGCGACGGTGCCGAAGAACGCAGAGCGTTGGATCAGCGCGGTGCAACACCGTATGGCTCAGGCCGGGGAGCACCGCAGTGCCTCGGCAGTGGACCTTGTCATCGCAGCCACTGCCGCCCACCACGGCCTGACCGTCCTCCACGACGATGCCGACTACAGCACTGTCGCCCGGTACGCGTCCGACCTGACCGAGCACAACATCCACGACGTCGTCTGACGTGCCTTGGTGTTTCCCCCGGTTCCCCGCTTGATCGGGCACGACTGGGGCACGGGCGACAGATCCGGCTTGGTGCCGACGGGAACGGCGCATCTGAGTACCCGTACTCATGTTGCAGTGCCCGCTGCAACACCATGCTGGCCGCATGGACTTGGCAGAGCGTCACCTGCAGACGGGACGGCAGTGGGCATGAGACGGGCGAGTGAGCCGTCAACCGGTCAGCAGATCGGGGTCAGCGTGCTGCTGCTTGTCATCGACTTCATGCTTATCGCTTGGTCGGTGTACGGCGTTGGGATGGCGGGATGGGCCGACGGCTACGAAAGCGACGGCGTCGCACCGTCGAGTGCGTCACAGGCGGCGTCGCAGGCATTGTGGCTTCTGGGGGGCGGTGCAGTACTGACAGGCGGTGGCCTCCTCGCCCTGGGGTGGCGCGTCCCCGGCGTTGTGCAGTTGGTCGTCCTCGGGTTCGGGGCGGCGCTGGTCTCTTCACAGGCTGCCGGTTGACAGCGCGCGCCTGACAATCCGGAGATTCCCACCCCTCACCCCCAGCTTCCCTCCCGTCCGCCGTCGACCCACACACCGTGGAGCGGGCGTGGTTCCTGGCGTCCAGGTGGAGCGCGCCACTGTACGAACGACCCAGACGCCCTGGGCCGCGTCTGCTCGGCTTCGCCTGGGTCGGCGGTGGTCGGGAAGGGAGCAACCCGCGCACGCCACAACGTTCCCGCGGTCGGCGACGGCGCCCCCTCCATCCCGGTGCCGACCGATCCCCGCCGGAGGCATCGTCTTTGACCGCGCCCCGTCTATGCGGTGACCGCCTCATGGCTTCCGGCCCTATCCACATGTGGGCGCGCGTCGGCGCAGCGCGGGCGGAGCGCAGCCGGGGCTTGATGAGCTGCTTGCGTCGCCGCCAGGCTCCACGACCTCGTACGCGCCGAGCGTGCGAAGCACCACACCGACGACCGTGCGCACCACATGGAGGAGCCGTCGGCGGGCTAATGGTGCGGTTGTGATGCGGCAGTCGCCTACCGTCTAGACAAAAAAGAACCCCCGGGTCGATGACCTGGGGGTTTCGCATGGGGCGGGTGACGAGAATCGAACTCGCGCTCTCAGCTTGGGAAGCGACGGCGCTTGAACGGGCTCTAGGTCTCTGAACTGGGCAGATGTCCTATCCTCAGCGTGGTCATGAGGGTCGGTTCGCACTGCTGTTGACCGTGGTTGCCCGCACTTACGGGCACGCTGTGGGCACGAGGTCGCGAGGTGGAGGAGTGTCGTGCCCGCGTCGCCTTCTCTGTGCTCGGGGCTCGTCGACGCGTAGGCCGGCTGAGGGAAGTCGTCGCGACCGCACATGGATGCCGATCCTCTGCCCTGGTTCGGAAGATCAAAAAAAGCCGGCTTTACGCCGCAGACTTCGATCTCCACGACGGGAAGCCTGGTACCCAAGGTGGCGAGCGCGGCGAGACACCGCGACTCAGGATCGAGAGATTTACCTCTCCAGGCAAAGACCTCAGTCCTCAATCTGAGGACCCTGCTGCCCGAGGTGAGGAGGCAGCCCGATGGAGTGGATCACCGCAGGATGCAGCGCCGTCGTGGGACTGTTGGTGATCCGAGTGCTGCTCCACCAGGTGAGAGCGCTCCTGATGGACGTGGGTGCCGTTGTTCGCGCGTGGCGTGAGCTTCTGAGTGTGGTGAGGGATTCAGGACCTCCCACCAGGAGTGGTGGTTCATGAGAGCCCTGTTGGTGGGATCAACGTCGGAACGGTCGGCTTGCCGTCAGTTAAGGAAAACCTTAAACTCGTGATGCTGGTGTCGAGGGGAGCCGTCTTGAGCTGGGCGATCAAGGTCACCGATGAGTACGCGGAGTGGTTCAGGCGGCTGATCAAGGAGGATCTCGGTTCTGCCTCTCAGGTCGCCCAGGCCGTTGCCGCTCTGCGTGACACAGGTCCCACCCTGGGGCGTCCCCTCGTGGACCGGCTGAAGGGATCGGAACTGCATCACCTCAAGGAGCTGAGGCCGGGGTCAGGTGGGCGGTCCGAGATGCGGATCATCTTCGCCTTTGATCCGACTCGTTCAGCCCTGCTGCTCCTCGGGGGCGACAAGGCAGGAAACTGGGAGCGTTGGTACCGCGACAGCATTCCTCTGGCTGAACAGCTCTACCGCGACTACACCGGTGACACGGAGGACTGAGGAGTAAGCATGCCCAAGAAGACCCCGCAGGACTGGGAGGCCCTGGAGCAGGAGCTGTACTCGGCCGGTGTGGCTCCCGCTGAGGTGGAAGCCGGTTCACGTCGACTGCTGGCGGAAGCCCGTGGCCATCAACTCGCTGAGGCGCGCAAGCAGTATGGGCTGGCCCAGAGGGACGTGGCTGCCCGTATGGGCGTGAGCATTGCTCGCGTGTCCCAGATCGAGCACGGCGAGGTCGCCACTCTCGATGTCATCGCACGTTACGTCGAAGCGCTCGGCGGCAGGTTGGACTTGATTGCCGACTTCGGTGATCACACACTGCGGATGCCGGCAAGTGGTGATCAGGGCAGCGCAGCGGCGTAGTCGGCCCGAAAGCTTTGCGCGCGGTGAGGCGACGCACCGTTCGGCAGCGTTTCTCGGGAACGGCAGGCTGAGGGCTTTTCCTGTTCGTTCCTGCAAAGCTTGAAACGAAACCACAGGTCAGCAGGCATGAACTAGCGTGAGAAGTAATGACTGGCCAGCCTCAACTAGGCGTCCGTGCCCTCCGCGTGCCCAATCTTCGAGTACGCGAGGGTGCGAAAAGCACCGAAAAGTCAGCGACAAAGAACAAACCCCAAGTCGCTGACCTGGGGTTTCTCCTGGAGCGGGTGACGAGAATCGAACTCGCGCTCTCAGCTTGGGAAGCGACGGCGCTTGCGCGGCCATAGGACAGCTGACCTGGGCAGATTCGTTGCCAGGCGGCAGGTGTGAGGGACTGGTTGCACCGTTGTTGACCGGGGTTGTCCGCTCTGAGGGGCACGCTACGGGCACGACGCAGGGAGGGGGGAGATCAGGGCCTCCGGTTAGCTGCCAGAGGCCGGGAGTGGCTCCGACTCGAACGGCAGCCGAGTGAGGCCGTCACGACTGCACACATGGCGTCATTCGGATGCAGTGGCGCGCATCAAGCATCCTGCTGCGAGTCGAGGACTCCTCGGGCCTCGATGCGCACGAGGGCGATGCACACGAGGGCGAGGGCGCGCTCCGCGCCGTGCGGAGCGCCGGCGCCTTCGGGCCGGAGGCCGCCGCCTTCGGGCCGGAGGCCGCCGCCGTGAGGCACCCCTCTGGGCCGCCCACCACCCCGTCCGTCCCGCGCCCGCCGGCCCCCTCGCGCCAGGCCACGGCGACGGTCTCCCCCGCACCGCCCGCTCACGCCCCCGCTCCGAACGGTTCCGCGGCCACGAACGCCGCACCCACCCCGCCCGATCGCCCGTCCGCCCCGTCGGCGTCGCCTTCCTCCGGACCCGCCGGACCCGCCCGTCCGGCGGCCCCCGAGCCGTCGGGGCCGCCCGACGCGCCCGCGCCCAGCGACTCCGCCTCCCTCGGGGGCGCCGACGGGGGAGGGCCGGGAGCGGCCCCGGCCGACCGGCCGACCCCTCCGACTCGCCGTCCTCCACGAGCCCGGTGAAGCCCGCTCGTACTACAACGGCAACAGAGGAGGAGCCCGCCGAGGAGTCGGACGAGGGGGTCGATGCGGTACCCAAGACGGACGCCCCGGCCGCCGAGAGCTTGCCCGCGGAGCAGTCGGCGGCCGCTCACGGGGCCGGCACCGAGGCCCCCCTCGGCCTCTCCGACCGGCGGATTCCCGTGTTCGCACTGGGCGTGGGGCTGGCTCTGGTGGGCCTCGGCATCGGCTTCCTCGGGGTGCGGATGCGCCGTCGCTGAGCGGCTCGCGACGGCCCGGGTCCCCCTTGAGTCGGACCTCCGGCGTCCGCCTCAGGACGCTTGCCCACGCGGACTTACTCGGTATACATACTCGGTATGTCCATCCGCCACGGGCTTCTCGCCCTCCTCGAACGCGGCCCGCGCTACGGCTCACAGCTCCGTACGGAGTTCGAGTCCCGCACCGGCTCCGCCTGGCCGCTCAACGTGGGTCAGGTCTATACGACGCTCAGCCGGCTCGAACGCGACGGCATGGTCGTGCAGGACGGTGAGGACGAGGCCGGCCACCCGCTCTACGCGATCACCGACAGCGGTCGCGTCGAACTTCGCAGATGGTTCGAGCACCCCGTCGACCGCACCAGCCCGGCCCGTGACGAGCTGGCCATCAAGCTGGCCATGGCCGTCGGGGCGCCCGGGGTCGACATCCGTGACGTCATCCAGTCCCAGCGCCGGCACACCGTGAAGGCCATGCAGGACTACACCCGGCTGAAGGCGCAGGCCCTCACCGCCGTGGAGAAGAACGGGGACCGGGAGCGGGACGACATCGCCTGGCTCCTCGTCCTGGAGCAGCTGATCTTCCAGACCGAGGCCGAGGCGCGCTGGCTCGACCACTGCGAGTCCCGGCTGATCCGTCTCTCGTCGACCGCCCAGGCGGCGGGGCCGGAGCCGGCCTCGCCGGGGGCGGTAGCGGGAGCGGCGGGGACGGGGGCACGGGCGGCGGCCGGGGCAGAGGAGGCCGCTCGCCACCGTCCGTGACGTCCGACCTTCACGACCGGCCCTGAGCGCCCGAACGACCGGACCCACAGGGCCGACCGAGTCCACCGGCTCCACCCGACCCACTCGTAGCACCTGAAGACTCCGAACCACCCGACCAGACCCATACCGTACGTACGGCGCTGCCAACGACCGTCCGTCGCACCGACGTCCGGCCGCTCGCCGGCGTACGCCCGAGGGGAAACCATGTCCACACAACAGCAGCAGCCCGTGCTGAGTCTGCGGAACCTGACCCGCGTCCACGGCTCCGGCGCCACCGAGGTGCACGCCCTGCGCGGCATCGACCTCGACGTCCACCCCGGTGAACTCGTCGCCGTCATGGGCCCGTCGGGATCCGGCAAGTCCACCCTGCTCACCATCGCCGGCGGCCTCGACAACCCCACCTCCGGGCAGGTCTTCGTCGAGGGCACCGACATCACCGCCCTCGGCATCAAGGGGCTCGCCGCCCTGCGCCGCCGCAGCATCGGCTACGTCTTCCAGGACTACAACCTCATCCCGGCCCTCACCGCCGCCGAAAATGTAGCTCTGCCCCGTGAACTGGACGGCATATCGGCCCGCAAGGCCCGCACTGAGGCCCTCGCCGCCCTCGCCGAGATGGACCTCGGCCAACTCGCCGACCGGTTCCCCGACGAGATGTCCGGCGGCCAGCAGCAGCGCGTGGCCATCGCCCGCGCCCTCGTCGGCGACCGCCGGCTCGTCCTCGCCGACGAGCCCACCGGTGCCCTCGACTCCGAGACCGGCGAGTCCGTGCTGGCCCTGCTGCGCTCCCGCTGCGACGCCGGAGCCGCCGGCATCATGGTCACCCACGAGCCGCGGTTCGCCGCCTGGGCCGACCGGGTCGTCTTCCTGCGGGACGGCGCCGTCGTCGACCAGACCCTACGCAGCGACGCCGACTCGCTCCTGACCGGCCGGGCGGCCCAGCGGTGACGACCTGGTTCCACTCCTGGCGGGCCGCGGTCCGCATCGCCCGCCGTGACGCCTGGCGCTCCAAGGGCCGCAGCATCCTCGTCCTCGCCATGATCGCGCTGCCGATCCTGGGCGTGAGCGCCCTGGACCTGACCCTGCGCAGCGCCGAACTCACCCCCGCGCAGCGGATGGAGCGCACCCTGGGTGCCGCCGACGCTCGCTTCTCCGACGCCCGGACGGGCGGCGTGGCCATCCTGCAGGACCCCGAGGGCGAGCAGCACACCCCGGCCGGGGACTACGAGTCGCCGGGCACGCCCTGGCCCGACGGCCCGACCGATGTCACCAAGACCATCCCGGCCGGTTCGACGGTGCTGACCGACAGCAGCGGCACCGCCAAGCTGACCACCACTCACGGTCTGCTCCAGACCGAGGTCCGTGAGCTGGCCGCCACCGACCCCGTCGCCCGGGGCATCATGCGGTTGCAGGAGGGCCGCTTCCCCGAGAAGAACGACGAGATCGCCGCGACCACCCGGTTCCTGGAGAGCAGCGGGCTGTCCGTCGGCTCCACCCTCACCGCCCGCGGCTTCGACCGCACCTATGTGATCAGCGGCTCGTACGAGCTGCCCAGCGACCTCACGGCACAGCAGGTCAACGCCCTGCCGGGGGCCTTCCTCGCGCCGTACGCCAAGGCGGTCGAGAAGGCCGGAGTGCCGAAGCCCGACGTCTCCACCACCTACCTGGTGAAGAAGGCCGGTGGTTTCACGTGGAACACGGTCCAGGCGATCAACGCCAAGGGTGTCCTGGTCACCTCGCGCGCCGTGGCCCTCGACCCGCCCGCCGACTCCGAGGTGCCGCTCTACCAGAAGGAAGGCTGGGCCAACTACGAGAGCAGCGGGGCCGCCGACGCCGCCGCGCTCGCCGCCGTGGGCACGGTCGTCGGCTTGGCGATGCTGGAGATCTGCCTGCTCGCGGGTCCCGCCTTCGCCGTCGGCGCCCGTCGTTCCCGCCGCCAGCTCGGCCTGGTCGGCGCCAACGGCGGTGCCCGCAGCCACATCCGGGCCATCGTGCTGAGCGGCGGCCTGGTCATCGGCGTCGCGGCGGCCCTGGTCGGCATCGTCCTCGCCCTGGTCCTGACCTTCGCCCTCCGGCCGCTCCTCGAGGACTACATGGGGCAGCGGTTCGGCGGCTTCACCGTCAGGCCGCTGGAACTGCTCGCCATCGCCGCGCTCGCCGTCCTCACCGGCCTGCTCTCCGCGGTCATCCCGGCCGTCACCGCCTCCCGGCAGACCGTCCTGGCCTCCCTCACCGGCCGTCGCGGCGTGCGCCGCAGCAACCGCGTGCTGCCGCTGATCGGCCTCGGCGCCTTCCTGCTCGGCGCGGCCATCGCCCTGTACGGCTCGGTCGTCTCCGACCAGTTCGTCCTGGTCGCGGGTGGCTCGGCCATCGCCGAGCTGGGTGTGGTCGCCATGACGCCCGCCCTGGTCGGCCTGTTCGGCCGGGCCGGCCGCTGGCTGCCGCTCTCGCCGCGCCTCGCCCTGCGGGACGCCGTCCGCAACCGGGGCCGTACGGCACCCGCTGTCGCCGCCGTCCTGGCCGCCGTCGCGGGCACCGTCGCCGTCTCGACGTACGCCGCGAGCCGCGACGCCCAGAGTCAGGCCGAGTACCGGGCCAGCCTGCCGCACGGGGCCGTCGCCGCGCTCGTCACCGAGGAGGGCGGCCGGGACGTCCCCGCCGTCCGCGACGCCGTGCAGCGGACGCTGCCCGTCGACGTCCGCGCCGACGTGTTCCGGATCGCCGTCGGAAAGCCCGGCTGCGCCCCGTACGGCGAGGGAGAGGGCTGTGGCCGCTTCGACGTCGTCATCCCGCCGGCCAACGAGTGCCCGCTGTGGGCCACCTCCCCCGACGGCTCCGACCCCGCGGAGAAGTACAGCAAGGAGCAGCGGCGCGCGCTCGCCAAGGACTGGCGCTGTCTCTCGCCCGACGGCAACGGCATCTACGTCGAGGAGGGTCTCCTCGTCGCCGACGCCCCGCTCCTGAAGGTCCTCGGCATCGACGACCCGGGTGCGGCCAAGGCCCTCGCCGACGGAAAGCTCGTCAGCTTCCACAGGCCCCAGGTCGACAGGAACAGCACCGTCGGCATCAAGCTGATCACCGACCCGGAGGCCGCCGACCGCGCCGCCGAGCAGAACAAGCCGGTCCCGGGCGAGCTGAAGTCCTTCCCCGCCTACCAGGTGTCCGGCTCGCCCGATTCCTACGGAGTGGAGAGCGTGCTCAGCCCCGCCGCCGCCAAGGCCGCCGGACTGACCACCGTCCCCCTCGGCGCCTTCTTCAGCACCGACCGGATGCCCAGCACCGAGCAGCGGCAGAGGCTCGACGCCGAGATCGCCAAGCTCGGCAGCAACGTCGAGCTGACCGTGGAGCAGGGCTGGGTCGACGGGAACGGGCTCGTCCTGCTCGCACTGACCGTCTTCGCCGGCCTGGTCACCATCGGTGCGGCCGGCATCGCCACCGGTCTCGCCCAGGCCGACGCGGAGGCGGATCTCAAGACGCTCGCCGCGGTCGGCGCCCCGCCCCGGGTGCGCCGCATGCTCAGCGGCTTCCAGTGCGGTGTGGTCGCCGCGATGGGTGTGGTCCTCGGCGCGGCGGCCGGTGTCCTGCCCGCGGTCGGGCTGCGGCTCACCGAGGAGCGCGAGCAGATGCGCTTCTATCAGGAGGCTCTCGACCAGGGGTGGGGCGGCGCCGGCGACGCCCCGCCGCACGTGCCGATCGTCGTCCCCTGGGAGACACTCGCCGCCCTCCTGGTCGCCGTGCCCCTCGGCGCCGCCCTTCTGGCCGCGCTGGTGACCCGCTCGCGCGGGGCGCTGGCCCGCCGCGAAGCGCACTGAGCCTCCGCTGCCTGACCGTGCCCCTGGACGAGGCTGGATCACCCTCGTCCAGGGGCACACCGTGTGGGAAAGCACGCGTGCGCGAGAACGGCTACCAGCACTCCGACGAGGACCGGCAACGGGAGGTCGCCGCCGGGCTCGACGACCTCGTGCGCGCCGAGCGTGCGAAGCACCACACCGGCGACCGTGCGCACCACAGGGAGGAGCCACCGGCGGGCTAATGGTGCGGTTGTGGTGCGGCATCCGCTCACCGGTCCAGACAACAAAGAACCCCCGGGTCGATGACCTGGGGGTTTCGCATGGAGCGGGTGACGAGAATCGAACTCGCGCTCTCAGCTTGGGAAGCTGATGTTCTACCATTAAACTACACCCGCGTAAGACTCCGACCGAGGTCGGTGCCTGGACGCTCGGTTACTCTACCTCATCGCTGGCCCCCGGTGTTCGCGCCGCGGGGCCTGCGTGCGTTGCGGCGGGGTGATGCGGCTGCGGGGGGCCGGAGTTGAGGCGTACGGTGGACGCGTGGGAGTGGTGCCGGGAGGGGCCGGAGTGCCGCTTGGAGAGTCGTCTCTTTCATCCCGTACTGTGGCTTTTGTCGTCAGGGTAGTAAGCCAGACGCGGCTCTTGGGGAAGGGACTTGAAGGACTTGATGGATCGCACCGTCCTCCGCTGTGCCGATGGGCACGTGTTCACCGCCGCCTCGTTCCCGATGCAGCAGGCCGATCGACTCGGCCCCGGCCGGCTCGTCCGATGTCCGCGGTGTGCGCGGCTGCGGAGCGCCGTGCCGGTGGGTTCGGAGAAGCGGTAGGCGGCCTTCCGCCCGGGGAGACCCCCAGCAGGAGGTGGAGCCCAGTGGGACGTAGGACCCAGTGGGACGTAGGACCCAGTAGGACGCAGGAAACAGTACGACGTAGGAAACAGTAGGGCCGGGCGCGCGGAGTGGCGGTGGTTGTCGCTGCTCCGCGCGCCTTGCGTATCCTCGGTGCGTGCTTCTCTCAGACAAGGACATCCGGGCCGAGATCGATTCCGGTCGGGTCCGCATCGATCCCTTCGACGACTCCATGGTGCAGCCGTCGAGTATCGACGTGCGCCTCGACCGCTACTTCCGGGTGTTCGAGAATCACCGGTACCCGCACATCGACCCCTCCGTCGAGCAGGCGGATCTGACCCGGCTCGTGGAGCCGGAGGGGGACGAGCCGTTCATCCTGCACCCCGGTGAGTTCGTGCTGGCCAGTACGTACGAGGTCGTCTCGTTGCCCGACGATCTCGCCTCGCGGCTCGAGGGGAAGAGTTCGCTGGGGCGGCTCGGGCTCGTCACGCACTCCACCGCCGGGTTCATCGACCCCGGGTTCTCCGGGCACGTGACGCTCGAGCTCAGCAACCTCGCGACCTTGCCCATCAAGCTGTGGCCGGGGATGAAGATCGGGCAGCTCTGTATGTTCCGGCTCACGTCGCCGGCCGAGCACCCCTACGGGAGCGAGCGCTACGGGTCCCGTTACCAGGGCCAGCGGGGGCCGACCGCCTCCCGGTCCTTCCTCAACTTCCATCGGACCCAGGTATGAGCAGGACGCGCGCATGAGTGATGTTCGGGAGAATCTGACCTACGAGCAGTTCGGCGTCGCCGTGCGCGAACTCGCGCAGGCCGTCGCCGACGACGGGTACGAGCCCGACATAGTGCTCTCCATCGCGCGGGGCGGGGTCTTCGTGGCGGGCGGGCTGGCCTACGCCCTCGACTGCAAGAACATCCACCTCGTGAACGTGGAGTTCTACACCGGTGTCGGGACCACGCTCGAGATGCCGGTCATGCTCGCGCCCGTGCCCAATGTCATCGACTTCTCCCGCAAGAAGGTCCTCATCACGGACGACGTCGCCGACACCGGCAAGACGCTCAAGCTGGTGCGGGACTTCTGCCTCGACACCGTCGCCGAGGTCCGCAGCGCCGTGATCTATGAGAAGCCCCACTCGCTCGTGAAGTGCGAATACGTATGGAAGCGCACCGACGAGTGGATCAACTTCCCGTGGTCCGTTCTGCCTCCCTGCCGCAAGTCCGGCACGCCGGTCACGCCCTCCCGAGAAGCCCTCTGAGCCAGGTCGGCACGGACGGGCCGGGGCACTTTCGCTTTCGTGTACGGCGGACAGCGGACAGCGGCCGGCGTTGGTGGGAAAATGGTGCGTGAGGCCCGCATGTCGCCGAGCGGATGGGGCGCCCGGCGGCGGTGACCCTCAGAGGGTGGCGCCGTCGGACGGGACTCCCCTCGGAATGCACCGGTACCCGCTCGGCGCGGACCCGGAAGAGGGTGAGGACATGTCCGAGACGACGCCGGCCGTACCGAAGTGGCACGCGTCCGGTGACTGGTTCGACACCTGTAGGTGTGACATTCCCTGTCCGTGCTCGTTCGCGCAGCCGCCCACCTATGGGGAGTGCGACGGGGTGCTGGTGTGGCACATCCGTGAGGGGCGCTACGGAGACGTCCCCCTCGACGGCCTCAATGTCGTGATGCTGGGTTCCTTCGTCGGCAATGTGTGGGCCGAGCACTCCGATGCCTACGCGGCGGTGTTCCTCGACGAGAGGGCCGACGGTGAGCAGCGTGCGGCCTTGCAGATGATCTTCGGTGGCCAGGCGGGCGGCTGGCCCGCGGAACTGGTCGGTGTGCTCGGGCCCGAGATGCGGGGCATGGACTTCGCTCCCATCGAGTTCGAGGCCGACGACGACCTCGGCGCGTGGCGGGCCCGCGTACCGGAGCGGGTCGAGGCGAGCGCAGTGGCCCTCACCGGACCGACCACGCCGGAGGGCGCGCGGGTCCAGACGACGAATCTGCCCGGGTCCGAGACCGGCCCCGGACAGGTGGCGACCTGGGGCCGCTCGGTGGCCGACCGCGCCGACGCCTTCGGTTTCCGGTGGAGCAGGGAAGGCCAGTCCAGCAAGCACATCACCTTCGACTGGGCGGGACCCGGCTAGCGACCGGGAGTGTTTCCCGGTCCTCGGCCTGTGACCCCCAGTACGCGCTCACCTGCCCGAACGCGCCGGCATGCCGCGAAGTACCCCGGCGGCGACGACCGCCGCGGGCGGAGTGGGGAGGTCAACGATGCCGCATCTCCGGATCGCCACGGAGCCGTCCACCACCCGGCCGGACTTCCCGCTGCCGAGACGTGAACTGGTCGCCGGCTGGGCTCTGATGGTGCTGATCGCCGCCCTGGCCTGGGTGCTCACGATCGCCCAGTCGCGCGACATGGGGATGGGGCCCGGCACCATGGGGTTGGCGTTGCCGCTCTTCCTGGCGCTGTGGGTGGTGATGATGGCGGCGATGATGCTGCCGTCGGTGGCCCCCGTGGCCATCACCTGGGCGCGGGCGATCGGGCGTACGTCGACGGGCGGTGAACGTGCCGCGCGGATCGGCGCCTTCGTCACCGGCTATCTGCTCGTCTGGACCGGGTTCGGGCTGGTCGCCTACGGCCTTCTCGTGGTGACCGGAGACCTGGTGGACACCCGGCCGGGGGCGGGGCGATGGATCGCGGCGGGCGTGTTCGTGCTCGCGGCGGTGCAGCAGTTCGGGCCGCTGAAGCAGGTCTGCCTGCGGCACTGCCGCAATCCGGTGTCCCAACTGGTGCGGTATGCCCGGTTCCGTCCGTGGGCCAAGGACCTGCGGGTGGGCGCGCACCACGGGCTCTACTGCGTCGGGTGCTGCTGGGGGCTGATGGTCGTCCTGATCCCCCTCGGCGTCATGAACGTGGCGGCGATGGCGGGACTCGCCGCCGTGATCCTCCTGGAGAAGCTGTGGCGCGGGGGAGTCTGGCTGAGCTGGGCGGTCGGTGCCGTCTTCCTCGTCCTGGCGGGACTCGCCCCGTTCCACGGCTGGCTGCTGCCCGGTCTGGAGGCGCCCGGTCCGGCGATGGACCGGATGGGGGCCGGATGAGCCGGGGGGGGGCCGACGGTAGCGGCTTCAGCCCTTGTTCGCGACGTAGTAGACGTTGACGGGATCGCCCTCCACGGGCTTGACGTCGATGTCCTGGAACCCGGCCTCGTTCAGCATCCGCACCGCCGTCTCCCGGCCCCACACCGTGCCCAGACCGGCCCCGCCGGTGCTGAGCGAGGTGGTCATACAGTAGAAGACGGAGAAGCCGAAGAGCGCCGGCCCGAACGGGTGCCCGATGTTCTCCTCCAGTCTGCTGGAGGCGGCGATGTCGCCCATGAGGAAGGTGCCGTCGGCGCGCAGGGCGCGCGCGATCGCCGTGAGCGTCTCGGCCGGTCGCGCGAGGTCGTGGATCACGTCGAAGGCGGTGATGAGGTCGTACTCACCGCTGGTCCGCGTCGAGTCCGCCGCGCGGTACCGGACGTTGCCGAGGCCGACGCGGGCCGCCTCGGCGCGTGCGGTTTCGACGGCGGCTTCGGACTGGTCGATGCCCAGGAAGCGGGAGGCCGGGAAGGCCTTCGCCAGCACCAGGGGGGCGTGCCCCTGCCCCGTGCCCACGTCCAGGACGTCGATGCCGGCGCGCAGGCGCTCGGGGAGCCCCGGCGCGAGCGGCACGATGGTGTCGACCAGGGCCTGGTCGTAGACCCGGGCGGTCTCCTCGGCCTGTAGTGCCTGGAACCGCGGATAGGCCGAGTACGGTACGCCGCCGCCCTCTCGGAAGCAGCGCACCACCCGCTGCTCGACCTCGCCCATCAGCCCGATGTACATCATCATGCCGGCCAGGTTGTCCGGGCCCGCGGCCGTGGTGAGCGAAGCGGCGTGCTCCGGCGGCAGGGCGTATGTGCCTTCCTCCGGCCGGTACTCGACGAATCCGCCGACCACCATGCCGCCCAGCCACTCCCTGACGTACCGCTCGTCCAGGTCCGCAGCCTTGGCGATGTCCGCGCCGGACGCCGGCGGCAGGGCGGCCAGGGTGTCGAACAGTCCGCACTGGTGGCCGACGCTGACGAGCAGGGCCAGAGCGCCTTTGTTGAGCACGTCGGTCACCTCGGCGGCGAACTGCTCCTGCCGGTCGGCGTCCTGGGGTGTCCGGGCGGCTTCGGAAGTCGACATGACCGCACCTCCACTGGTGCTCTGCCGTCGTCAGGCGCCACCGAGCATCGGCGAGACGCTCGTGTACCAGTTTATTGCGAAAAGCGGCCTTTGGTTACCGGTCACTGACGGGGGGGGTTGGTCACTGCGGGGTGGGCGCGGCCACACCGGGGTGCGACCGGCCCGGGGGGTCCGGGCCGGAGCCGCTCGGCAAGCTCTCGGTGCCGGTGAGAGGGATCGGAGAACACCGGCCCCCACCCCCTGGACCCAGCGGGTGGGGGCGAGGCGCCTAGAACGTGCCCAGCTTCACGATCGACAGCAGGGCGATCAACTGGATCGCCGCCGCGCCGAGCGCCTTCGGCCAGGGCAGGTCGTGGGAGCGGCCGACCATCAGGGTCAGCAGGGCGCCCGCCGCGACCCAGGTGGCCCAGCCGAGGACCTGGACGAAGGACGCGTCGCCGCCGAGGAACATGGCGAAGACCAGCCGCGGGGCGTCCGTGAGCGACATGATCAGCATGGAGAGGCCGACCGTGGGCTGCCATGCGCCGTCGCCGCCGAGCTGGCGGGCGAGGGTGTGGGTGACCACGCCCAGGACGAACGCGCTCAGCACCATCGCGACGGCAGTGGTCAGGACGATCGGGATGGCGTTCGAGAGGGTGGCGTTGATCGCCTCCTCGCGGGCGCCGTCGAAGCCGAAGACCGCCAGCAGGCCGTAGAAGAACGTCACGATGAGCGCCGGGGCCCACATCGCGTAGTCCCGCATCTGGAGGAAGGTCTGGTTGGGGGCGAGGACGACGCCCCTCAGCAGGGCCTTCCAGTGCAGGCGGGGGCCGACCGGGCCGGGGGGCGGGGCGGAGCCGGCGCGGTAGGTCTCGCCCTGGTTGTAGGGGTCGTCGCCGACGGTGAACGCCTGGGTGTGCCCGGGGTTGTTGGCCGCGTACGGGTCGTGCGGGGCCTGGCCTCCGTGGTGGCCGGCTTGGCCGTAGCCGCCGTCGCCGAAGTACTCCGGCTCGCCGTGCCCGCCGCCGTGCCCGCCGCCATGGTGCGGCTGCGGCCACGGTGAGCCGCCGGGGCCGGGGGCGCCGCCCCCGTACGGCTGTTGCGGGTACGGCTGCTGAGGCGTCGCCGGACCGCCGTACGGTGGTCCCTGGGGCGCCTGCTGTCCGTACGGAGGGTGTTGCGGTCGCGCGTGAGGAGCGCCGTTGTCCCGGCCGCGTCCGATCCTGAATCCAGCCACGCCTTCGAACGTACCTGGTCCCGCAGAGTGACGTGCGGGGCCGGGCCTTTCGGGGCCGCCTTTGCGGCCGACCTGTGACATCCCTTACGGGGGTTGCCCCGGGTGCCCCCTAGGGGGCCGCGGGGGCGCTCGGAACCCGACCAGCCGTGGGCCGGGTGGCCCGGCCGGGTGGCCCGAGCCGGTCGGCCCGGCGGTATTCGCCGTCAGCAGAAGTCGGTGAAACCCCACCAGCTCCCGTCGACGCGCCTGGCGTCCTCGAGGCGGCCGTCGCCCCGACCCAAGCAGGCCATCAGCCAACCGGGGTCGTCCGACCAGCCGTCGAGCACGAAGCTCTCGTTGGCGTTGGCGTTGGCGTTGGCGTTGGCGATGGCGATGGCCAGCAGGTCGGAGCGTCGCCACCGTTGGAGTGCCGACGGTGAGGAGGCGCCCCATGGCGTCCCAGCCGCCGGTGCCGGGCTTCGCGGCCCCGGCCCCGTGGGCTTCGCGGCCCCGGCGCCGTGGGCCCCCGGACCTGGCCCCGTGGGCCTCGCGGGCCCGGCCCCGGGAACGGCGGCGGCACCCGACCCGCTCGGGTCAGGGGCCGCCGTACCTCGGGCCGCCGGGGCGGGACGGGTCCGGTTACTTCACCGGCTCCGGCGTCGGCTCGTTCTCCGTCTCCGGCTCGCCCGCCGGGTCGGCCGGGGTCTTGACGGAGTCCAGCAGGAGCTGGGCGACGTCGACGACCTGGATGGACTCCTTGGCCTTGCCGTCGTTCTTCTTGCCGTTCACGGAGTCCGTGAGCATGACGAGGCAGAACGGGCAGGCGGTGGAGACGATGTCCGGGTTGACCGAGAGGGCCTCGTCGACGCGCTCGTTGTTGATGCGCTTGCCGATCCGCTCCTCCATCCACATCCGCGCGCCACCGGCGCCGCAGCAGAAGCCGCGCTCCTTGTGGCGGTGCATCTCCTCGTTCCGGACGCCCGGGACGGCGGCGATGATCTCGCGCGGAGGCGTGTAGATCTTGTTGTGGCGGCCCAGGTAGCACGGGTCGTGGTACGTGATGATGCCCTCGACCGGGGTGACCGGGAGCAGTTTGCCCTCGTCCACCAGGTGCTGGAGCAGTTGGGTGTGGTGGATGACCTCGTAGTCGCCGCCGAGCTGCGGGTACTCGTTGCCCAGGGTGTTGAGGCAGTGCGGGCAGGTGGCGACGATCTTCTTCGCCGACTTCGGCTTGCGGGACTCTTCGGTGACCTTGCCGTCGTCGTCCGTCTCCTCGCCGAAGGCGGCGTTGAGGGACATGACGTTCTCCATGCCGAGCTCCTGGAAGAGGGGCTCGTTGCCGAGGCGGCGGGCGGAGTCACCGGTGCACTTCTCGTCGCCGCCCATGATCGCGAACTTGACGCCGGCGATGTGCAGCAGCTCGGCGAAGGCCTTGGTGGTCTTCTTGGCGCGGTCCTCCAGGGCGCCGGCGCAGCCGACCCAGTAGAGGTACTCGACCTCGGTGAGGTCCTCGATGTCCTTGCCGACGACCGGGACCTCGAAGTCGAGTTCCTTGAGCCACTCCAGGCGCTGCTTCTTCGCCAGGCCCCAGGGGTTGCCCTTCTTCTCCAGGTTCTTGAGCATCGTGCCGGCCTCGGACGGGAACGCCGACTCGATCATGACCTGGTAGCGGCGCATGTCGACGATGTGGTCGACGTGCTCGATGTCGACCGGGCACTGCTCGACGCAGGCGCCGCAGGTGGTGCAGGACCACAGGACGTCCGGGTCGATGACGCCGTTCTCCTCGACGGTGCCGATCAGCGGGCGCTCGGCCTCCGCGAGGGCGGCCGCGGGGACGTCCTCGAGCTGCTCGGCGGACGCCTTCTCCTCGCCCTCCACGGTCTTGCCGCCGCCGGCCAGCAGGTAGGGGGCCTTGGCGTGCGCGTGGTCGCGCAGGGACATGATCAGGAGCTTGGGGGAGAGCGGCTTGCCCGTGTTCCAGGCCGGGCACTGCGACTGGCAGCGCCCGCACTCGGTGCAGGTGGAGAAGTCCAGCAGGCCCTTCCAGGAGAAGTGCTCGACCTGGGAGACGCCGAAGACGTCGTCGTCGCCGGGGTCGGTGAAGTCGATCGGCTTGCCGCCCGACGTCATCGGCAGCAGCTCGCCCAGCGCGGTGCCGCCCTTCGCGTCGCGCTTGAACCAGATGTTCGGGAACGCCAGGAAGCGGTGCCAGGCCACGCCCATGTCGGTCTTCAGCGCGACCGTGATCATCCAGATGAAGGAGGTCGCGATCTTCAGACCGGCGAAGAAGTAGACGAGGTTCTGGAGCGTTGCGAGGTCCAGGTCTCCGAGCGCGGAGACGACCGGGTACGAGATGAAGAACGACGCCTCGTAGCCGTCCACGTGGTGCAGGGCGCCCTCGAGGGCGTGCAGCATGAAGATGCAGACGCCGACGATGAGGATGACGGCCTCGACGAAGTACGCCTGGCCGAAGTTGGAGCCGGCGAAGCGGGACTTGCGGCCCGGCTTGTTCGGCTTGCTCACCTGGCGGATCGCGATCAGGACCAGGATGCCGAGCACCGTCATCGTGCCGATGAACTCGACGAAGACGTTGTACGGGGCCCAGTCGCCGATGACCGGCAGGATCCAGTCGGCCTGGAAGAGCTGGCCGATCGCGTTGACGATCGTCAGCAGCAGGGAGAAGAAGCCCACCGCCACGAACCAGTGCGCCACCCCGACGATGCCCCAGCGGTTCATCCGGGTGTGGCCGAGGAATTCCCTGACCACGGTGAGGGTGCGCTGAGCGGGGTCATTGGTCCGCGTGCCGGCCGGTACCGGCTGGCCCAGCCGCATGGAGTTGTAGATCTGCAGGACGGCGCGGCCGAACAGTGCGACGCCGACCACGATCAGGACCAGCGACACGATGATCGCGGCGAGTTGCATTTGGGGCTCCTCGGGCCTGCGAGGTTTCGAGGGGGGCGGTATTACTAAGCGGTAACTTATGCAGTCCGTCTGAGACTACCCCCATCCTCCGCCGCACTGTAGCCGGACGTGCGGTGATCTGCGTCGCTGAGGCAACCCTGACCGGCGGGCCAGGGGGTGACGCCGGCCGCCGGGGCTGACGGTGGCCCCTGACGGCGCGGCCTGGCGGTGACCGCACGGCCTGACGGCACCCCTGGCCGCCGGACCCGGTCGCCGGGTGGGTGTCCCGCCGAGTTGGGCGCGCCATTCGTCGCAAATCATGATATTCGGCCTGTTCGAGGCATAGGTTATGCCCGTGCTCTACGGGATCGCTGCAGCCACCGCCTCCTTTCTCCTCGCCGCCCTGCTCACCGCGTTGTTGAGGGCGCCGGCCCTGCGCCTCGCCCTCGTCGACCGGCGACGGCAGCGCCCCGTCCCCCTGCTCGGCGGTGTGGCCGTCGTCCTCGTCACCGGGCTGGCCGCGTGGGCCGGGGACTGGACCGGCGTCGTGCCGGTGGGTTCGGTGGTCGGCCGGCTGCTCGTGGCCGGGACCGCCGTCGGCGCGCTCGGTCTGGCCGCCGACGTCTGGCGGCTGCGGCGGCGCTGGCTCCTGGTCGGCACGGCCGTCGCGGCGGCGTGCGTGGTGCCGTACGGCGTGACCGGGCCGGTGGCCGGGGCGCTCGCCGTGGCCTGGATCGCGCTGGTCACCGTCGCCTTCAGGGGGCTGGACCACGCCGACGGGGTGGCCGGCACGGTGGGCGTGGTGACCGCCTTCGGCGTCGGTGCCTGCGCCGCGGCCGAGCTGATGGACGGGCTGGCGGTGCTGCTGAGCGCGCTGGCCGCCGCGCTGACCGGCTTCCTGCTGCACAACTGGCACCCCGCGCGGATCGCCCTCGGGGCGTGCGGGTCGCTCTTCGCGGGCTTCCTGCTCGCCGGGGCGGCCGTGTTCACCCGGGCGGGGCACGAGCCCGGGGCCGGCGTGGGGGTGCTGTTCGCGCTGACCGCCCTGGCGAGCGCCGACGCCGTCCTCGTACTCCTCTCGCGTCGGCTGGCCGGGCGGCCCCCGCTGCGCGGCGGGCCCGACCATCTCGCCCACCGGCTGCGGCGGCTCGGGCTCACTCCGCAGGGCGCGGTGGTGGTCCTGGGCGCGGCCTCGTTCTCCGGGGTGCTCGTGGGCGTCCTCGCGCACACCGGCCTGGCCGGGGGGACGGCGGTGCTGTGGGTGGCGGGTGTGACGGCCGTCGGAGTGCTGGGGCTGCTGCGGGTACGGGTGTACGAGCCCCGGCGGGCGGGAACGGACCCCCGCACCCGGACGTCACTTCACGGGCCGCGCGCGGAACCGCAGGGGCGGTCCCCGGAGTCCCGCGACGTGACGGACGTCCCGTCTCGCGCGTCGTCCCGGGCGGCGATTTTTCCGGTTCGTCAAGCCAGGCGCGGTGAGAAAGCGCAGGTCAGCGCGTCGTTGCGTGTAAGGAACGGATAAGAGTTGAGCCTGCCCGACTCACCTCTGTTGACCGAGCGGTCGGCGTCATGCACACTTGAGCCTGTTCCACTCAAGTCGCTGGAGGTTATTCACCATGGCACGTGCGGTCGGCATCGACCTGGGCACGACTAACTCCGTCGTCAGCGTTCTGGAGGGCGGCGAGCCCACCGTCATCACCAACGCCGAGGGCGCCAGGACCACGCCGTCCGTCGTCGCCTTCGCCAAGAACGGCGAGGTGCTGGTCGGCGAGGTGGCCAAGCGCCAGGCGGTCACGAACGTCGACAGGACCATCCGGTCGGTCAAGCGCCACATGGGCACCGACTGGAAGATCAACCTGGACGGCAAGGACTTCAACCCGCAGCAGATCAGCGCCTTCGTGCTGCAGAAGCTGAAGCGGGACGCCGAGTCCTACCTGGGCGAGAAGGTGACCGACGCGGTCATCACCGTCCCGGCGTACTTCAACGACGCCGAGCGCCAGGCCACCAAGGAGGCCGGTGAGATCGCGGGCCTCAACGTCCTGCGCATCGTCAACGAGCCGACGGCCGCCGCGCTGGCGTACGGCCTCGACAAGGACGAGCAGATCATCCTCGTCTTCGACCTCGGTGGCGGTACGTTCGACGTCTCGCTGCTGGAGATCGGCGACGGCGTCGTCGAGGTGAAGGCCACCAACGGTGACAACCACCTCGGTGGTGACGACTGGGACCAGCGCGTCGTCGACTACCTGGTCAAGCAGTTCCAGTCCGGTCACGGCGTGGACCTGTCCAAGGACAAGATGGCCCTCCAGCGCCTCCGTGAGGCCGCCGAGAAGGCCAAGATCGAGCTGTCCTCGTCCACCGAGACCTCGATCAACCTCCCGTACATCACGGCCTCCGCCGAGGGCCCGCTGCACCTGGACGAGAAGCTCACGCGCGCCCAGTTCCAGCAGCTCACGGCCGACCTGCTGGAGCGCTGCAAGACGCCGTTCCACAACGTCATCAAGGACGCCGGCATCCAGCTCAGCGAGATCGACCACGTCGTTCTCGTCGGTGGCTCCACCCGTATGCCCGCCGTCGCCGAGCTCGTCAAGGACCTGACCGGCGGCAAGGACGCCAACAAGGGCGTCAACCCGGACGAGGTCGTCGCCATCGGCGCCGCCCTGCAGGCCGGTGTCCTCAAGGGCGAGGTCAAGGACGTCCTGCTCCTCGACGTCACCCCGCTGTCCCTCGGCATCGAGACCAAGGGCGGCATCATGACCAAGCTGATCGAGCGGAACACGACGATCCCGACGAAGCGTTCGGAGATCTTCACCACCGCCGAGGACAACCAGCCCTCCGTGCAGATCCAGGTCTACCAGGGCGAGCGCGAGATCGCGGCGTACAACAAGAAGCTCGGTATGTTCGAGCTGACCGGTCTGCCCCCGGCGCCCCGCGGTGTCCCGCAGATCGAGGTCGCCTTCGACATCGACGCCAACGGCATCATGCACGTCACGGCGAAGGACCTCGGCACCGGCAAGGAGCAGAAGATGACCGTCACCGGCGGCTCCTCGCTGCCGAAGGACGAGGTCGACCGGATGCGCCAGGAGGCCGAGAAGTACGCGGAGGAGGACCACGCCCGCCGCGAGGCCGCCGAATCCCGCAACCAGGGCGAGCAGCTCGTCTACCAGACGGAGAAGTTCCTCAAGGACAACGAGGACAAGGTCCCGGGCGAGGTCAAGACCGAGGTCGAGGGTGCCGTCGCCGAGCTGAAGGAGAAGCTCAAGGGCGAGGACACCGCCGAGATCCGCACCGCCACGGAGAAGGTCGCCGCCGTCTCGCAGAAGCTGGGCCAGGCGATGTACGCCGACGCCCAGGGCGCGCAGGCCGCCGGCGGCGAGGCTCCGGGCGCCGGTGCCACCGGTGACAAGGGTGGCGACGACGACGTCGTCGACGCCGAGATCGTGGACGACGAGCGCAAGGACGGTGCCGCGTGACGGAGGAGACCCCGGGTTTCGAGGAGAAGCCTGACGTCCCCTCCGGCGCCACCCCTGACGACGCCGAGCCGCAGGCCGCCTCCGAAGAGGGGGCGGCCCCGGCCGGGGACGCGAGCGAGAACGCGGGCCTGGTGGCCCAACTGGACCAGGTGCGTACGGCGCTGAACGAGCGCACGGCGGACCTCCAGCGACTCCAGGCCGAGTACCAGAACTACCGTCGCCGGGTCGAGCGGGACCGCGTCGCGGTCAAGGAGGTCGCCGTCGCGAACCTCCTGTCCGAGCTGCTTCCCGTACTCGACGACATCGGCCGCGCCCGGGAGCACGGCGAACTCGTCGGCGGCTTCAAGTCCGTCGCGGAGTCGCTGGAGTCGACCGTGGCCAAGCTGGGCCTCCAGCAGTTCGGCAAGGAGGGCGAGCCCTTCGACCCGACGATCCACGAGGCCCTGATGCACTCCTACGCGCCGGATGTCGCGGAGACGACGTGCGTCGGGATCCTGCAGCCCGGGTACCGGATCGGCGAACGCACCATCCGCCCCGCGCGGGTGGCGGTGGCCGAGCCGCAGCCGGGCGCCCAGCCGGCCAAGCCGGCCGAGGACAACACCGAGGCGCAGGCCGACTCCGCCCAGGACGCCGGGCACAAGGAGAGCGGTGGCCCGGAGGAGGGCTGAGCTCGAAGTGACGAGAGAGGAGGGACGTCGGGGATGAGCACCAAGGACTTCATCGAGAAGGACTACTACAAGGTCCTCGGCGTCCCCAAGGACGCCACCGAGGCCGAGATCAAGAAGGCGTACCGGAAACTCGCCCGCGAGTACCACCCGGACGCCAACAAGGGAAACGTCAGGGCGGAGGAGCGCTTCAAGGAGATCTCCGAAGCCAACGACATTCTCGGTGACCCGAAGAAGCGCAAGGAGTACGACGAGGCCCGCAGCCTCTTCGGCAACGGCGGTTTCCGTCCGGGGCCGGGCGCGGGCGGCGGCACCTTCAACTTCGACCTGGGCGACCTCTTCGGAGGCGGCGCCCAGGGCGGGGGACAGGGCGGCGCCGGCGGCTTCGGCGGCGGCCTCGGCGACGTCTTCGGGGGCCTGTTCAACCGCACCGGCGCCGGCGGTCCCGGCACCGGCACGCGGACCCAGCCGCGGCGCGGCCAGGACATCGAGTCCGAGGTCACCCTGAGTTTCACGGAGGCCATCGAGGGCGCGACGGTCCCGCTGCGGATGTCCTCGCAGGCCCCCTGCAAGGCCTGTTCGGGCACCGGTGACAAGAACGGCACGCCGCGCGTGTGCCCGACCTGCGTCGGCACCGGCCAGGTCGCCCGGGGCTCGGGCGGTGGCTTCTCGCTCACCGACCCGTGCCCGGACTGCAAGGGCCGCGGCCTGATCGCGGAGGACCCCTGCGACGTCTGCAAGGGCTCCGGGCGGGCCAAGTCGTCCCGGACGATGCAGGTCCGCATCCCGGCCGGGGTCCTTGACGGGCAGCGCATCCGGCTGCGCGGCAAGGGCACGCCGGGCGAGCGGGGCGGACCGGCGGGCGACCTGTACGTGGTCGTGCACGTCAAGGAACACCCCGTCTTCGGCCGCAAGGGCGACAACCTCACCGTCACCGTCCCGGTCACCTACGCCGAGGCCGCCCTCGGCGGCGAGGTCCGGGTGCCGACGCTGGGCGGTCCGCCCGTCACGCTGAAGCTGCCGGCGGGCACTCCGGGAGGCCGCACCATGCGTGCCAGGGGCAAGGGCGCGGTCCGCAAGGACGGCACCCGCGGCGACCTCCTGGTCACCGTCGAGGTGAGTGTTCCGAAGGACCTGACGGGGAAGGCTCGTGATGCGCTGGAGGCGTATCGCGAGGCGACCGCGGACGAGGATCCGCGAGCGGAGTTGTTCCAGGCCGCGAAGGGAGCTTGACGGAGATGGACGGTCGTCGACGCAATCCGTATGAACTGACCGAGGACACCCCGGTCTACGTCATCTCGGTGGCGGCCCAGCTCTCCGGCCTGCACCCGCAGACGCTGCGCCAGTACGACCGCCTCGGCCTGGTCTCCCCGGACCGCACGGCTGGCCGCGGCCGGCGCTACTCGGCCCGGGACATCGAACTGCTCCGCACGGTGCAGCAGTTGTCGCAGGACGAGGGCATCAACCTGGCCGGCATCAAGCGCATCATCGAACTGGAGAACCAGGTCGCCGCGCTCCAGGCCCGTCTGGCGGAGCTGCAGGACGCCCTCGAAGGGGCGGCCACGGCGATGCGCCAGCGGGAGGCGGCGGTACACGCCTCGTACCGCCGCGACCTGGTCCCGTACCAGGAGGTACAGCAGACCAGCGCCCTGGTGGTGTGGCGGCCCAAGCGGCACGGCCAGTCCGCGGACTGACGGTCCGCACCAGGCGGAACGGCGCGACGACGGGCCCGGAGTCCCGACCGGTTCTCCGGGCCTGTTCGCAACGTTGCTGTCTCATTGGTCTAGTACTTCTTGACGATTTCGTGAAGACAGCGTTGGCTTCCCTCACCTGGGTCACCACAACACCCGTGTGTCGGAAGGTAAGCGCAGTGAACAGCCGTGCCCGTCGTATCGCCATATCCGTGGCCGCGTCCATGATGACCTTCTCGCTGGCCTCCTGTGGTGTGCTGGGCGCGTCCGAGAGCAGTGACGAGGCGAGTCCCACCAAGGGCAACGACATCACCGTGGCCCTGCTGCTCCCGGAGAAGGCGAACACGCGCTACGAGCAGTTCGACTACCCGTACTTCAAGGCGAAGGTCGCCGACCTCACGCGCGACCAGGGCGACGTCAAGTACGCCAACGCCGAGGCGAACGCCTCGAAGCAGGCCGACCAGATGCAGCAGATGATCGACGACAGGGTCGACGTGATCGTCCTGGACGCGGTCGACGCGAAGTCCATCGGTGACAGCGTGCAGAAGGCCAAGGACGCCGGTATCCCCGTCATCGCCTACGACCGGCTGGCCGAGGGTCCGATCGACGCCTACATCTCCTTCGACAACGAGCTGGTCGGCGAGGTGCAGGGCCGTTCCCTCGTCGAAGCGCTCGGCGACGGCGCGGACACCTCCGACAAGATCGTCATGATGAACGGCTCGCCCACCGACCCGAACGCCAAGCAGTTCAAGGCGGGCGCCATGTCCGAGCTGAACGGCAAGGTGACGATCGCCCAGTCCTTCGACACCAAGGACTGGAAGCCGGACAACGCCGAGGCGAACATGGCCGAGGCGATCGAGAAGATCGGCAAGAACAACATCGCGGGCGTCTACTCCGCCAACGACGGCATGGCGGGCGGCGTCATCAAGGCCCTGGAGGACGCGGGCGTCACCGACCTGCCGCCCATCACCGGCCAGGACGCGGAACTCTCCGCGGTGCAGCGGATCGTCACCGGCGAGCAGTACATGAGCGTGTACAAGTCCTACCCGCAGGAGGCCGAGAACGCCGCGGAGATGGCCGTGGCGCGGGTCCAGGGCCGGGACATCCAGTTCGAGGCGCTCGCCCGCGACAAGGTCGACAGCCCCACCCACAAGGGCATCCCCGCGCAGCTCGTCCCGGTCGTCGCCCTGACGCAGGACAACATCGAGCAGACCGTCGTCGCCGACGGCTTCTACAAGGTCTCCGACATCTGCACCGCCAAGTACGCGGCGGACTGCGCGGAGATCGGGCTGAAGTAGCCGGTCCCCCGGCCCCGGTGCACTGCCCGGACATACCGGAGGCAACCGGTGCTTTCCGGTCGCCGCGCCGCGTGGAGCCGTGTTGCGGACCCGGTCCCGGCCGCGCATAGTTGCGCTGCGGAAAGAGCCGGAACCGGGGGTGGGATGGGCGATGGCCGGGCACGGGGCGGATGAGCATCCTCACGGTGCCGACCGGCTGTGCGCGGCCGGGGACCGCGTGTACTCCCGGGCCGTACGACGCGGCCGGGTACCCCGCCGGGACGCCGAGCCGGTCCCCTGCCTCCTCGAACTGGCCCTGCTGCACCCGGACCCCGACGACATGGACTGGCTGGTGCCGACCTCACCGCAGGAGGTCATGACCCGGCTGCTGCGCGGGGTCCACGACGAGGTCAACGCCAGTCAGCGGCGGGTGGGCTCGGCGGTGGAGGCGTTCGAGCGGTACGCGGGCCTCGGCCGCCAGCTCCAGACCTCGGCCGGCACGGAGGGTACGGCGATCCGGGTCCTCGACGGGCTGGCGCGCATCCAGGCGGCCATGGACGAGGCGACGCAGGCGTGCACGACGGAGGTGCTCACCGTCCAGCCCGGCGGCATCCGGCGCGAGCCGGAGCTGTCGGAGGGCCTGCACCGGGCGCTGGCGCTGCGCGGGCGCGGGGTGCGGATGCGGGACCTGTACACGCACGTCGCCCGGCACGGTCAGGGCCTGCTCAACTACCTGGAACTCATGGGCGACGCGGTGGAGGCCCGCACCCTCGACGAGGTCATCGACCGCCTCATCCTCTTCGACCGCACGGTCGCCTTCATCCCCGCCAACACCGACCGCACGATGGCCCTCGAACTGCGCCACCCCGCCCTGATCGCCTACCTGGTCACGGTCTTCGAACGCCTGTGGCGCCTGGCCATCCCGCTGACCGCGCCCCTCCCCGACACCGGCATCAAGGGCATCTCCCACCGCGAGCAGTCCATCGCGGCCCTGCTGGCCGAGGGCCACCAGGACGCGGTGATCGCGGAGCGCCTGGGCATAAGCGTCCGCACGGCGCGGGCACACATCGCCCGCCTGTCCGAGACGCTGGGGGCGGCGAGCCGTACCCAGTTGGGGGTGCGCATCGCCCAGGCCGGCCTGGACGGCGCCCCGCGCCTGCCCGCCACGATCAGTCTGCCCGATCAGGCTTCTGGTCGAGAATCCCCGACTGCCCGATGAGGTAGCCGAGTTGCGCCCGGCTCTCGCTGCCGAGGGTGGCGGCGAGTTTGGCGATGTGAACGCGGGCGGTGCGGACGTTCATGCCGAGGCGTTCGGCGATGACGTTGTCGGTGTGGCCCTCGATGAGGAGGGCGGCTATGGCGCGTTGGCGGGGGGTGATGCCGTTGAGCGTGGGTTGCCGGACCGCCTGCGGGTGCATGGGGGTGGCCAGGTGCCAGAGGCGGTCGAAGGTGTTGATGAAATAGGCGACCAGGGCGGGGTGGCGGACTTCGAGGGCGAGGGTGCGGTCGGCGCTGGCGGGGATGAAGGCGACGGTGCGGTCCACGATGATGAGGCGCTCGGTGATCTCGTCGAGGGTACGGGCCTCCACGTCACCGGTCAGTTGCTCGTAGCGGGCACGCGCATATGGGGCGTGGCGGACGGTGTGCTGGTAGAGAGCGCGGATGCGGGCACCGCGGTCGAGGAAGGCCTGGTCTCGCTCCATGGCGGCTTCGTGGATGTCGGGGCGCCTGGTGAGGTGTGGATCGTACGGTTGGATGGCGAGCAGTTCGTCCCTGGCCTCCGCCATGGCTTCGGCGATGGCTTGGCTCGTACGCTCTTTGCTGCTGAGGATCCTGAGCGCCGCGGCGCCCTCGCTCGCCGCAGCATGGGTGCCGATGCGCATGAGGGGCTCGAAGACATCGGCGAGGCGTTGGCCGCGCCGCCGCTCGTTGGCGATGCGGTCCTCCGACACGCGAAGCAGCCGTTGCAGGGCGACGGTCGGTGCGACCGGCTCCAGCCGGTTCAGATCGTCGACGGCCGGGTGCAGGAGACCGATGTCGATCAGGCAAGGCGTCGTTGCCGCTGCGGCGCCGGTCACATGACCTTTGCGCAGTGCGCGGGCGTACAGGTCGAGACCCGCCTCGCACAGCTCCTCGTCTCCGTGCCGGTGCGTCTCGTCGGTCATCAGTGGCTTCGCCCTCTCGGGCCCCGGTGATCCTGCTCCAGGATCCCCGACTGGGCTATGAGATAGCCGAGCTGAGCGCGGCTTCCGCTGCCCAGGGCGGTCGCCAGTTTCGCGATGTGAGCGCGGCAGGTGCGCACGTTCATGCCGAGGCGGCGAGCGATGGCCTCGTCGACGTGGCCCTCCACGAGGAGCTTGGCTATGGAGTGCTGGATGCCGGTTATACCGTCGGGGGCGGTCTCGTAGGGGGCGCCGGCGGTGAGCGGGACCGCTCGGCTCCAGATGAACTCGAACACTTTGATCAGATAGCGGACAAGACCCGGGTGACGGATCTCCAGGGCGACCTGCCGGTCCTCACGGATGGGGATGAAGGCGACGGCCTCGTCACAGATGATGAGGCGCTCGACGAGTTCGTCGATGGTGCGGTACTCGACCTTGCCGTTCGCGAACTGGTCCACGTAGGCGAGTCGTTCGGGGTTGTACCGCGCGGTGTGCTGGTAGAGGGTCCGGATGCGCACCCCCCGCTCGATCAGCGGCTTGTCGCGCTCCAGCGCTTCCAGGAGGCGGTTCTCGGCGCTGCGGGCGCTGCTGCTCGGCTGAACGGTGAGCATCTCGGTCCGGCACTGGGAGGTGGCCAGGTCGAGAGCCGCGTTGATGCGGTCCAGACCCTCCAGCACGCTGATGGAGTGGGTCGGGGCGGTGTTCTGGACGCCGAGAGCCATGAACGGCTCGAAGACTTCGGAGAGTGCGATCGACAGCCGTCGATGCTCGGTGATCTCACGCTCGATCGGGTTGAGTCGCTGGGCCAGGGCGATCGCCGGAGGTGCGGGAAGCAACCATTTCGCGTCGTCAGGGTCGGGACGAAGCAGCGCGAACTCCGTCAGACACGGAGCAGACTCGGCATCCGTCCGCGGTATGCGTCCTCTTCGCAGAGCATCCGCGTAGAGGCGCCTTCCGTCCTCACAGAGCTCGGTGACCGCATGGGGATGTGTCGCGTTAGTCCCATTTGATATCAAATCTCCACCCCCCAGGGTCCTGAACGTGCAGGAACATGATGCACCGATTGTGTGGCCATGACGTGCCTGAATGAGCCATCGTCTTATCCGACGGGGGCTAGAGGGGATCTTCAAGTGAGGACGAAGCCGACTATGCGTAAGAAAATGCTTCGCTCGGTGCTTGTCGTCGCCGTCTCCGCCGTTGTGGCCTTCGGAGCTCTGGCTGGCCTCTCCGGTGCGAAGAGCGACGCGCACGGTGCGGTTGTTGGGGTCGAGATTGCGCCCGCCGTCGTGGTCGGCGACGAGGTAGTCAATCTCCCGGCGGACAGCAAGTGGGACTGATCGACATGACCACTCCACCCGACGACCGCTCCTTCCGTCGCGAGATGGCCACCGCCTACCGCTCCGGCTGGCACTTCATCGACCTGGTCACCGCGATCCCCCACCCCGGTGACTCCCTGATGGTGACCGTCTTCGGCGAGCCGGTCGTCGTCACGCTGGACGAGGACGGCGACGTACGGGCGTACCGGTGTCTGCGGCGGCCTCGGGGGGCGCCGCAGCCTGTGCGGTGCGCCATCCGGTACGGAATGATCTTTGTGAACCTGGACCAGAGGGACCACCGGCTCGCGCAGCCGGAGATCCCTGAAGTGAGGACCATCTCGGCCACCCCCCGCAGTGCCTGACGCGATTCCCCCGTCGTAACAGATCGCTCAGGTGCTTCCCCCCGGCAGCGGCGTCACCGTGACCTGAACACGGTGACGCCGCTGTCGTTTTCGGCGACATTTCGGAGTATCGGCCTGCTCCCGGCCTGGCCGAAAAGCTTCTCGCGCGGCGAAGCCGGTTACGCGAGGAAGGTCCGGAGACCCTGGTGTCCCGCCCGGAGGGAGCCGTCCGTTTCTCCCTTGAGTGGAATAGACTCAACTTTGTGTACGTTGTCTGAGTCAGCACTGGGAGACACGGCCGGACCGCCGACGGCCGACGCTAGGAGGGAAGCCAGAACGTGGACGCCGAGCTGACCAACCGGAGCCGGGACGCGATC
The DNA here is from genome assembly GCF_002005225.1 of Streptomyces pactum. Classification (NCBI taxonomy): domain Bacteria; kingdom Bacillati; phylum Actinomycetota; class Actinomycetes; order Kitasatosporales; family Streptomycetaceae; genus Streptomyces; species Streptomyces pactum. Next base: position 4,158,359 of record NZ_CP019724.1, on the reverse strand, counting down.
AACGCGGCCAGCAACCGGGCCGTGACCGAGGGGAACGCCGACCTCACCCCCGCCCACCTGCTCCTGGCTCTGCTCCAGGGGCAGGACAACGAGAACATCACCGACCTGCTCGCCGCCGTCGAGGCCGACCTCGCCGCCGTGCGCACCGGCGCCGAGCGCATCATCGCCGGGCTGCCCAGCGTGACCGGGTCCACGGTCGCGCCGCCGCAGCCCAACCGTGAGATGCTCGCCGTGGTCGCCGACGCCCAGGCCCGCGCCAAGGATCTCGGGGACGAGTACCTCTCCACCGAGCACCTGCTCCTCGGCATCGCCGCGAAGGGCGGCGCGGCCGGTGAGGTACTGGAGGGGCAGGGTGCCAGTGCGAAGAAGCTGCAGGAAGCCTTCCGCAAGGCCAGGGGAGGGCGCAGGGTGACCACCGCCGACCCCGAGGGCCAGTACAAGGCGCTGGAGAAGTTCGGCACCGACCTCACCGCCTCCGCCCGGGAGGGCAGGCTCGACCCCGTCATCGGGCGGGACCAGGAGATCCGGCGGGTCGTGCAGGTGCTGTCCCGCCGCACCAAGAACAACCCCGTCCTCATCGGCGAGCCCGGCGTCGGCAAGACCGCCGTCGTCGAGGGGCTCGCCCAGCGCATCGTCAAGGGGGACGTGCCCGAGTCGCTCAAGGACAAGCGGCTGGTCGCGCTGGACCTCGGGGCGATGGTCGCCGGGGCCAAGTACCGGGGCGAGTTCGAGGAGCGGCTGAAGACCGTCCTCGCCGAGATCAAGGACTCCGACGGGCAGATCATCACCTTCATCGACGAGCTGCACACCGTCGTGGGGGCCGGGGCCGGCGGCGACTCCGCCATGGACGCCGGGAACATGCTCAAGCCCATGCTCGCGCGCGGTGAGCTGCGCATGGTGGGCGCGACCACGCTGGACGAGTACCGGGAGCGGATCGAGAAGGATCCGGCGCTGGAGCGCAGGTTCCAGCAGGTGCTGGTCGCCGAGCCGACCGTCGAGGACTCCATCGCGATCCTGCGCGGGCTCAAGGGGCGGTACGAGGCCCACCACAAGGTGCAGATCGCGGACAGCGCTCTGGTGGCCGCCGCCACGCTGTCCGACCGGTACATCACCTCCCGCTTCCTGCCCGACAAGGCCATCGACCTCGTCGACGAGGCCGCCTCGCGGCTGCGCATGGAGATCGACTCGTCCCCCGTCGAGATCGACGAACTCCAGCGTGCCGTCGACCGGCTGAAGATGGAGGAGCTGGCGATCGGCAAGGAGACGGACGCCGCCTCGCTCGAACGGCTGGAGCGGCTGCGGCGCGACCTCGCCGACAAGGAGGAGGAGTTGCGCGGCCTCACCGCCCGCTGGGAGAAGGAGAAGCAGTCCCTCAACCGCGTCGGCGAGCTGAAGGAGAAGCTCGACGAGCTGCGCGGCCAGGCCGAACGCGCCCAGCGCGACGGCGACTTCGACACCGCCTCCAAGCTCCTGTACGGCGAGATCCCGACCCTGGAGCGTGACCTGGAGGCCGCCTCCGAGGCCGAGGAGGAGGTCGCGAGGGACACCATGGTCAAGGAGGAGGTCGGCGCCGACGACATCGCGGACGTCGTCGCCTCCTGGACCGGCATCCCCGCCGGGCGGCTGCTGGAGGGCGAGACGCAGAAGCTGCTGCGGATGGAGGACGAGCTGGGCAAGCGGCTCATCGGGCAGGGGGAGGCCGTGCGGGCCGTCTCCGACGCCGTACGCCGCAGCAGGGCCGGGATCGCCGACCCGGACCGGCCCACCGGGTCGTTCCTCTTCCTCGGCCCGACCGGCGTCGGCAAGACCGAGCTGGCCAAGGCGCTCGCCGACTTCCTCTTCGACGACGAGCGCGCCATGGTCCGCATCGACATGTCGGAGTACAGCGAGAAGCACAGCGTCGCCAGGCTCGTGGGTGCCCCGCCCGGGTACGTCGGGTACGAGGAGGGCGGGCAGCTCACCGAGGCCGTGCGGCGGCGGCCGTACACCGTCGTGCTGCTCGACGAGGTCGAGAAGGCGCACCCGGAGGTCTTCGACATCCTGCTCCAGGTGCTGGACGACGGGCGCCTCACCGACGGGCAGGGCCGCACCGTCGACTTCCGCAACACCATCCTCGTCCTCACCTCCAATCTGGGCAGCCAGTACCTGGTCGACCCGCTGACCAGCGAGGTGGAGAAGAAGGAGCAGGTCCTGGAGGTGGTCCGGGCGTCGTTCAAGCCGGAGTTCCTCAACCGGCTCGACGACCTCGTGGTCTTCTCCGCGCTGAGCAAGGACGAGCTGAGCCGGATCGCGCGGCTCCAGATCGACGCGCTGGCCCGGCGGCTCGCGGAACGCCGACTCACCCTGGAGGTCAGCGACGAGGCGCTGGTCTGGCTGGCCGACGAGGGCATGGACCCGGCGTACGGCGCCCGCCCGCTGCGCCGCCTGGTGCAGACCGCGATCGGCGACCGGCTCGCCCGGGAGATCCTCTCCGGCGAGATCAAGGACGGCGACACGGTCCGTGTGGACCGCTTCGGCGACGACCTGATCGTGGGCCCGGCTGCGAGCGGCAAGACGCTGTAGCCCCGGCCGCGAGGCCCCTCCGCGACGCGCGGCCGGTCCGTCACCCCCGGTGGGTGGCGGGCCGCCGTGCGTCACCCCCGGTGGGTGGTGGGCCGCCGTGCGTCACAGGGTGAACGACGCGAACCGCACCAGTGCCGTACCGGCGTCCTCGTACTCCACCCGTACCTGCACGGCATCGGCGTCCACACCGTCCGGCAGGCCCCGCGCGTAGCCGAGATCCAGACACAGATCGGCGTCGGCGCCCGCGCAGAACTCGGTCCCGGGCGCGGGGGCGGCCGGGTAGGTGTGTGCCGGCCAGATCTGGACACCCGTGCGCGGCATGCGGAAGGACGCGCTGTAATGAATGTCCTGGAAGCCCTGCATCGTGCACTCCCCGACCGGCCGCGCGCCGTCCGGCAGGCCGGCCCCGCCGAACGCGAGCGCCTCGGAGCAGGGGACGTGGACGGGCTTCCGGCCGCCGCTCCGGTCGTCCGGTTCGGACCGGACGATGCCGGCCAGGACGATGAGGAAGGGCAGCAGGAACAGCGCCGGCAGCACCACGCGCGCCGCGGACAGCCCCCACCTGGTCCGCCCCCGGGGCACCTGCTCGCCGCCCGCGGACCCCGCCACCGCGCTCCGTGTCCGCCCCATGGCCCGCCTCCGTCCGCCCTGCGTCCACCCGACCGGCCGGATCATGTCAGCCCAGGGCTGACAGGCCCCCGGCGGGCTTGCCACGCCCCTCCCCGCATGGGGGAGGATGGCCAGATCCGTACGAAGGGAAATTCACGGTGACCATCGACCCGTCCTCGATTCCGAACTTCGGGGGCAAGCAGCCCGAGCCGCAGCCCCAAGGACCGGCGGGCCCCGTCGTCCCGGATCAGGATCTTGTGAAGCAGCTCCTCGAACAGATGGAGCTGAAGTACGTCGTCGACGACGAGGGTGACCTCGCGGCGCCGTGGGAGCAGTTCCGTACGTACTTCATGTTCCGCGGCGAGGACGACCAGCAGGTCTTCTCGGTGCGGACGTTCTACGACCGGCCCCACCAGATCGACGAGAAGCCGCAGCTCCTGGAGTCGATCGACGACTGGAACCGGCGCACCCTGTGGCCCAAGGTGTACTCCCACACCCACGACGACGGCACGGTCCGCCTGATCGGCGAGGCGCAGATGCTGATCGGCATGGGCGTCAGCCTGGAGCACTTCGTCTCCTCGACGGTCAGCTGGGTCCGCGCCGCCATCGAGTTCGACCGGTGGCTCGTCGAACAGCTCGGCCTGGAGCAGGAGGTCAACGAGTCGGAGAAGCCGACGGACGAGGACGGCGAATAGTCCGTCCCGTGTGAGGAGAGCCCGGCCGGGCACCGACCACCGAGGTCGTGTGCCGGGGCCGGGCTCTCGCCGTTTTCGGGCCCGGCTCCCGTCCCCGCGCCCGCTCTCCCGCTCACCCCGCCAGCGTTTTCAGCCGCCGTACCGCCTCCTCCAGCACGGAGGTCCGCTTGCAGAACGCGAACCGGACGAAGGGGGCGCCCGCCTCCCGGTGGTCGTAGAAGACCGCGTTGGGGACGGCGACGACGCCCGCGCGTTCCGGCAGGCCGCGGCAGAAGGCGAAGCCGTCGCTCTCCCCGAGGGGGCGGATGTCGGTGGTGACGAAGTACGTCCCGGCGGGGCGGTAGACGCCGAAGCCCGCCCCCTCCAGGCCCGCCGCCAGCAGGTCCCGCTTGGCCCGCATGTCCTCGCGGTAGGCGTCGAAGTACGAGTCGGGCAGCGCCAGGGCCTCGGCGATGGCGTACTGGAAGGGGCCGGAGGCCACGTACGTCAGGTACTGCTTGGCCGAGCGGACCGCCGTGACCAGGGCGGGTACGGCGGTGATCCAGCCGACCTTCCAGCCCGTGAAGGAGTACGTCTTGCCGGCCGACCCGATGGTCACCGTGCGCTCGCGCATCCCCGGGAAGCTCGCCAGGGGGATGTGCTCGGCCGTGTCGAAGACCAGGTGCTCGTAGACCTCGTCGGTCACCACCAGCAGGTCCCGCTCGACGGCGAGCTCGGCGATGGCCGCCAGTTCGTCGTGGGTCAGGACGGTGCCCGTCGGGTTGTGCGGGGTGTTCAGCAGCAGCAGACGGGTGCGGTCGGTGACGGCGTCGCGCAGCTCGTCGAGGTCGAGGCGGAAGGTGCCCTCGTGGGGGCGCAGAGTCACGGGTACGCGCGTGCCGCCCGCCATCGCGATGCAGGCCGCGTACGAGTCGTAGTACGGCTCCAGCGCGACGACCTCGTCGCCGGGCTCCAGCAGGGCGAGCAGGGAGGCGGCGATGGCCTCCGTGGCGCCGGCGGTGACCAGTACCTCGGTGTCCGGGTCGAAGGACAGGCCGTACCGGCGTTCCTGGTGGGCGGCGACCGCGGTGCGCAGCTCGGGGACGCCGGGGCCGGGCGGGTACTGGTTGCCGCGTCCGTCGCGCAGGGCCCGTACGGCGGCTTCCCGGATCTCCTCGGGGCCGTCGGTGTCCGGGAAGCCCTGGCCCAGGTTGATCGCCCCGGTCCGCGCGGCCAGGGCGGACATCTCGGCGAAGATCGTCGTCCCGAACTCGGCGAGCCGGCGGTTGAGGAAGGGGCGGGAGCTGGAGCTGATGGGGGTCATGCCGGCCATCCTGCGCCGAAGCTCTGGAGTTCCTCAACTCTGCTTTGGGGCGTGGCGGCGAAGGGCATCTCCCGTTCACGCAACGAGCTTCATGCGGAAGGCGAGGCGCCCAACGGGGGGTTGCTTCGGGGGAACTCCGGGTGCGAGCCCGGGAAGCGGAAGGAGGAGGACGCCATGGTCATCGGCATCATCCTGATCGTGTTCGGCGCCTTGGTGGTCGGAGGGCTCCTGACCGGCGCGCGGAGCGGCGGCGGAGGCAGGCACCACCACCGCGACCGCGGCAGCAGCAGGAGCTGGTGGGCCGGCGACTCGTCCTCCACCGGGCACTCCTCGGGCCACTCCTGCGGCGGCGGCTCGTCCTGCGGAGGCGGGTCGTCGTCCTGCGGGGGAGGGGGCGGCGGCGGATGCGGTGGAGGCAGCTAACACGGGGTAGCTGAGCTCCCGCAGGGGGAACCGCATCCCCGCCACGGGGCCCGCACCTGGGAGCGGGCCCCGCGCCCAACACGAGCGCCCGCCGGGAAACACTCCCGGCGGGCGCTCCCACGCACCGGCGCGCGCCGCGCGGGCGGGGGTGTGCGCCCCGGTTGAACAGTTGAACTGTGGAGCCCCCTGAGGGATGGAAACACCACGAAGTTGGGTAAAAACGCTGTGGTGGCGCCACAGTTCATGATTCCCTCTCCACACCAACGCAGCTCCTCGGACGACCTGTTGACCCCCCTCCTGACCGGCCGACTGGGCTGAGCGGGCCGCATCCCCGGCCATGACCGGGATGCGCAGGCCCCACACCTTCCTCTCCTTGTGTGCTTGCGGAGCCGATCCATGCTCACGACCCTGAAAACCGCCTACACCGACACGCGCGCAGCCGATCTCGCCTGGGCCCTGGGACGCGAGCCGCTGCCCGCGCTCGCCAGTCTCGATCTCGAACTGACGGGCGCCAAAATGCAGTTGAGACTCCTGGGGGCGTCACATCAAGTCCTGCTCGAGGAGGAGCGGGGTAGCTGTTCCGAGACGGTGGCGTGCATCCCCGGCAGCAGTACCCCCCTTCCGCTGGGCGTCGCCAAACGGAGGGGAGACTGGGAGTACGAGTTCGCCGCCCGCGTGGAGGTGCTGACGCCGGGCTCCTTCGCCGGACGTGCCCAGGAGCTGCTGGCTCTGGTCGCCGACCACCCGCACGGGCTGGCCGGCGTCTTCCCCGGCAGCCCGCACGCCTTCACCGCGCTGCTGGCGCATCGCCACGAGGGGCAGGTGCACTGGCGGACCTGGCACGCCTATCCGCAGGACGGCCACCTGGTGGCGACCCGGACCCGGGTGGGTGTCCGGGTGCCGACGCGGCAGCTCAGCCCGTCCGGGGTGTGAGCCGGCGCGGGGCGTGGTCCGGCCGTAGCCCGGGCAGGGTCGGACAGGGTCGGACAGGGTCGGGCGAGATAAACCTGTGGTGCCCAACGGAACGCCTGTTTCACACGTGTGGGTGACGAAGCGCAGTACGGGAGTGACGTAACGTCACCCCGTGATCGAACCGCACGCGCCCGCTCCGCCCGGCTCTCCGCCGTCCTGGGCCGGCCCCGGCGGCTCCCCTGACCCCACCGGCGGTACGTCGCCCGGCCGGTCCGGCTCGTCCGGCCCATCCGGCTCGTCCCGCGCGTCCGGCGCGTCCGGTCCGTCCGGCGCGTCTGTTCCGCCCGGCTCGTCCGGTCCGTCCGGCCTGCCAGGGCCGTCCGGTCCTGCCGGGTCCTCCGGGTCTGCCGGGTCCTCCGGGTCTGCCGGGTCTGCCGGGTCCGCCGGGTCCGCCGGGTCTTGCGGCCCCGGTGGGCCGGCGCGGTTGCCCGTCCGGCCCGCCGTCGGGCGGTTCCTGGTGCTGGCCGGCGTGTTCGTCTGCGCGGCCTGCGGGCTCGTGTACGAACTCGAACTCGTCGCCTTCGCCTCGTACCTGATCGGCGACTCGGTCACCCAGGCGTCCGTCGTCCTGTCCGTCATGGTCTTCGCCATGGGCCTCGGCTCACTCGCCGCCAAGCGGTTGCGCAGATTCGCGGCGGCCGGCTTCGGCGCGGTCGAGGCCGTGCTCGCCCTCGTCGGCGGCTCCAGCGCGATGGTGCTGTACGCCGTCTTCGCCTGGACCGGCGGCTGGGGCGGCCTGTGGGCCGACGGCCCGCGCTTCCTGCTGGTCGCCTTCTCGCTCGCCATCGGCGTGCTGATCGGCGCCGAGGTACCGCTGCTGATGGAGCTGATCCAGCGCGTCCGCCGCCAGGACGCGGGCGGCGCCGTCGCCGACCTGTTCGCCGCGGACTACGTCGGCGCGCTCGTCGGCGGCCTGGCCTTCCCGTTCCTCCTGCTGCCCTTCCTGGGGCAGCTCACCGGCGCGCTGCTCACCGGCACCGTCAACGCGGTCGTCGGCGCCGCCCTGGTCCTCGGCCTGTTCCGGCGGGACATGACCCGCCGGGCCCGCTGGCTCCTGCTGACCGCCAACACCGTCGTGCTGGCGCTCCTGGCCACGGCGACCGTCCTCGCCGACGACTTCGAACGGGCCGCCCGGCACGCCGTGTACGGCCAGGACGTCCGCGTGGCCGTCCAGACCGGCGTGCAGGAAGTGGTCCTCGCCGGCGACACCGACGGCCGGCCCCTCGACCTGTTCCTGGACGGCCGGCTGCGGGTCAGCGGCAGCGAAGAGCGGCGGTACCACGAGGCCTTGGTGCACCCCGTCATGAGCGGCCCGCACGCGCGCGTGCTGATCCTCGGCGGCGGTGACGGCCTCGCCGCGCGGGAGGTGCTGCGCCACCCGGACGTGCGCCGCGTCGACGTCGCCGAACTCGACCCCGGACTCGCCCGGCTGGCCCGGCACGACCCCGGCCTGTCCGCGCTGAACGAGCACGCCTACGGCGATCCGCGCCTCCACGTCACCACGTCGGACGCGTTCCGCCGGCTGCGCTCGACGCCCACCGCGACGTACGACGTGGTGATCTCGGACCTTCCCGACCCGGGCATCACGGCCAGCACCAAGCTGTACTCACAGGAGTTCTACGGCCTGCTGCGGAGGGTGCTCGCCCCCGACGGCCGGCTGATCGTGCACGCCGGCCCGGTCTCCGCACGCCCGCGTGCCTTCTGGACGGTGAACGCGACGCTCCACGCGGCCGGTCTGCGGACCGCTCCCTACCGCGTCGCCGCCCGGGAAACCGGCTTCGCGCCGGGGCCCGACCGTGCGGCCGTCACCTCGAACGTCCCCCGTGACTGGGGCTTCCTCCTGGCCGCCCGCGAGTCCCCCGCCCTGCGCCTCGAACCGACGGCCCCCCGCCCGCACACCCTCACGCCCCGGTCCCTGACCCAGGACGCCCGCGCCGCGTCCCGTACCCGGATCCCCGGCCTGCCACCGTCGACGCTGGTGCATCCGCGGTACTGAGCCCGCTCCCGTGCGCCTGTCCGCCTGTGCGCCTGTGCGCCTGTGTGCCTGTACCCGCGTGCCCGGGCGCCCCGTGCCCGTGTGCCTCCGCGTCCCTGCCCTCCGCGCCCTCCGCCCTTCTCCCTTTGCCCTCCGCCCCCCGTACGAGCGAACGCGTGGCACGTGCGCACGCGTTGTGTGGCGCACGCGTTGCGTGGCGCACGCGTGTCATGCGCACCCGTGTCATGCGGCGGCCCGCCCCCTCCCCCGGGAACGGACGGACCGCCACACCCCCCTGCGGATCGCTCGCACCGAGAACCTATGGCCGCTCCGCCCGTCCCGGAATCCCGCAGGGGGTGGAGACCGGACCCACCCAGCGCGGTAGGCGCCCGGTTCCTGCAACTTCCGCGGTACGGCGGAAGGATGACGCCGCCGTCGGACGGGCGGAATTACGCTGCCGCAATGCGCCTGCACCCTGTGGCGGCCGACGGCCTGATCGCCGCGGCGCTGACGACCGTGGCCGTACTGCTCGGCACCGAGGCCGTCGCCCAGGGGTGGCCCGCGCTCGACCCGCTCGCCTGGACGCTCGTCGCCCTGCTGAACCTTCCGCTCACCCTGCGCACCCGTGCCCCCGTCACCGTCTGCCTCGCCGTCCACGCCTGCTGGTCGGTCTACGTCACCCTCGGCTACTGGCCCGTGGTCGGCTCCTTCGGCCCCATGCTCGCCCTCTACACCGTCGCCTCCCTGTGCTCCACCCGTACCGCGGCCGCCGGCGCCGCCCTGCTCGCCGGTGTCTGGATCTACGCCGGAGTGGTCAGCGACGCCGAGGCGATGGCGTCGGTCGTCGGGCAGGCCGTGGGCTTCCCGCTGGTGCTGTGGCGGTTCGGGTACGTCGCCCGCCGGACCGGCGAACTCACCCGGCAGCTCCGTGCCGAACAGGCCGACCGGGCGCGGCGCGAGGTGGCCGAGGAACGCGTCCGGATCGCCCGTGAGCTGCACGACGTGGTCGCCCACCACATCGCGGTCATCAACGTCCAGGCCGGACTGGCCCGTTTCGTCTTCCACTCCGACGCCCGCACCGCACGCGGCGCCCTGGACACCATCGAGGGTGCCAGCGGCGAAGCCCTCGCCGAACTGCGCCGCATGCTCGGCCTGCTGCGTGCCGACGGCGTCCAGGGGGCGGACGGCGCCCCCGCCCCCGGCCTCGGCCAGCTCGACGAGATGGTGACGCGGGTGCGCTCCGGCGGTGTGAGCGTGGAGCTGCGCGTCACGGGCGCTCCGCGCCCCCTGCCGCCCGGCGTTCAGCTCTGTGTCTACCGGGTGGTGCAGGAGGCCCTCACCAACGTGCTCAAGCACGCCCCCGGGGCGAACGCCACCGTCGAACTCGCCTACCGCGCCGGCGAGGTGACGGTGTCGGTGACGGACGACGGCAGGGGAGAGGGAGGCCGGGCGGGGGATCGCGAGGACGGCCGGGAGGGAGACCGGTTCGGGGACCGGAAGAGGGATCGCCACGGGGACCGGCAGGGCGATCGGCACGGGGACCGGTGGCAGGGGGTGGATTCGGACACAATCCCCGAGCGCGGTGGCCATGGCTTGATCGGGATGCGTGAGCGGGCCAAGCTCTACGGCGGGACGATCGTCGTCGGCCCGCGCAGCGAGGGGGGATTCGGCGTGCGCCTGACCCTGCCGACGCCGGTACAGACCGCACGCCGGGGAGACGCCCTCAGAGAATGACCGACGCAGACCACCCCATGGCCCGGCCACCGGACGCCCCGATCAGACTGCTCGTCGTCGACGACCAGTTCCTCGTCCGCAGCGGACTGGCCGCGCTGCTGCGCGCCGCCCCGGGCATGGAGGTCGTCGGCGAGGCGTCCGACGGCGCCGAGGCGGTGGCGCTGGCCGCGCGGACCCGGCCGGATGTCGTCCTGATGGACATCCGCATGCCCGGCATGACCGGCATCGAGGCCACGGGGCGAATCCTCGCCGAGGCGGTCGACCCCGCTCCCCGCGTCCTCATCCTGACCACCTTCGACCTGGACGAGTACGTGTACGGCGCCCTGCGGGCCGGTGCGTCCGGCTTCCTGCTCAAGGACGCGGGCCCCGAACGGCTGCTGGCCGCGGTCGCCGCCGTGCACGGCGGCGACGCGCTGTTCGCCCCCGCGGTCACCCGGCGCCTGGTCGAGGCGTTCACACGGATGTCGGAAACGGACCGGCCGGACCACTCGGACCCGGGCCCGCCGCCCGAGCTGACGACGCTGACCACCCGGGAGGCCGAGGTCCTGGAACTGGTGGCCCGCGGCCTGAGCAACGCCGAGGCCGCCGACCGCCTGTTCATCAGCGAGGCCACGGTGAAGACCCACCTCAACCGCACGATGACCAAGCTGGGTCTGACCAGCAGGGCGCAGGCGGTGGTGGTGGCGTACGAGACGGGACTGGTGACGCCGGGGGGCCGGGAGGGCCGCGGATGACTTTGTGCGGCCGGGGGGTGTACCGGGCGCCCGCTGGGTAGGGTGGCGTGACATGGAGCATGAGGTGTTCGTTCCGGTTCCGGCCGAGCGGCTCAGGGACGTGCTGGCCGACCCGGCCCGGGTCGCCCGGGCCGTTCCGGGGCTCCAGCAGGACGCCGGTGCCGAGCCCGTGGCGGGTCGGCTGAAGGTGCGCATCGGCAGTCACTCCATCACCTACCGGGGCTCCCTGCGCCTGACCGCGCGGGGCGACGGTGCGTACGCCCTCGAGGGCGGCGCCGGCGAGTCGCGCGGCACGGGCACGGTCACGCTCGCGCTCACCCTCCGCGTGGCGGACGCCGACGGCGGCTCCACCCTCGCCTTCGCCGGGACGGCCACCGCGGACGGGCGCGTCACGGAGCTGCCCGAGGAGTCGGTGACGTCGGCCGCGACCCGGCTGCTGACCCGGTTCGCGGAGAACCTCGGCGCGGCGGCGGAGCGGGGGGCGGAGCAGTCCGCGGCGCGGACGGAGCCGCAGCGCACCTCCGTCTTGGACACCGAGGTGCCCCCGCCCTCCCTCGCGGACCCGCACGAGGGCGAGCCGGAAGCACAAAACGGAACGGACGGCCAGGACACGCAGGACGGCCAGGACACGCAGGACGGCCAGGACACGCAGGACGGCCAGGACACGCAGGACAGCCAGGACACGCAGGACGGGCCGGGCAGCCAGGCCGGGCCGGAAGAGCACGATGACCCGGACGCCCCCGGAGCTCCCACCGCTCCCGGGGCCCCCGCCGACCCGGGAACTCCCGCCGCCGACTCGGAAGCTCCCGCCGCCCCCGCCACTCCGGAAGCCGCCGAGCCGCCGCCCGCCGAGGCCGCGCACGCGCGCCGCACGATGATCGGTCGCAGCGCCGAGGAAGTGGATCACGCCCCGCCGCGCGGCCGGTACGCCCCCGTCCCCGCACCCCAGGCGGGCGCGGCCGGTGCTCCCCTGCGCTGGGCCGCTCCGGCGGCGGCGCTGGTCGTGGCGTCGGCGATCGTGGTGGGCCGGGCACTGCGCAGACGCCGCTGAACCGTCACCGGCACCCGCCGCCGGGCCGACCGTGCCCGGGTCCCCTTGATCGCCCCAGTAGGGTCATGGCGTGAGTAACGAACCCATCACGCTGACCGCGGGTGACGCGGAGGCGACCGTGCTGCCGGGCAACGGCGGCCGGATCGGAGGGCTGCGCGTCGGCGGCACGGAACTGCTCCGACAGGGCGAGCGCTACGGCTGCTTCCCGATGGTCCCCTGGTGCGGCCGGATCCGCGAGGGCCGCTTCCGGGACGGTGCCGTCGTCCACCAGATGCCGCTCAACTCCCCGCCGCACGCCATCCACGGCACCGCCCGCGACGCCGCCTGGCGCACCGCCCGCCTCACCGGCGACGAGGCCGTCCTCACCTACGACCTCACCGACCCCTGGCCCTACTCCGGCCGCGTCACGCAGGTGATCGCCCTCGCCGGGGACGCGCTGACGCTGACGATGTCCGTGGAGACGTACGAGTCGTCGTTCCCGGCGCAGATCGGCTGGCACCCCTGGTTCAACCGGACCCTCGACGGCGCCGATGCCGTGATCGCCTTCGACCCCGCCTGGCAGGAGGAGCGCGGCGACGACCACCTGCCCACCGGCAACCGCGTAGACCCGAAGCCGGGCCCCTGGGACGACTGCTTCGGCATGCCGGACGGCGTCGACGTCACCCTCACCTGGCCGGAGCGGCTGGAGCTGAGGGTGACCAGCCCGGAGCGGTGGGCCGTGGTCTACGACGAGCAGGAGGCCGCCGTCTGCGTGGAGCCGCAGACCGGTCCGCCCAACGGCCTGAACACCCTCCCGCGCCTGGTCACCCCCCTGGAGCCGCTGGAGGCCACGACGACCTGGCGCTGGACCCGGCTCTAAGCTGGTGCGCATGACGGACGTACGCGGCGCGCTGCTGCAGCAGATCAAGGACAAGGCCGTGGTGCACGGCAAGGTGACCCTCTCCTCGGGTCTCGAGGCCGACTACTACGTCGACCTGCGCCGCGTCACCCTGGACGGCGAGGCCGCGCCGCTGGTCGGGCAGGTGCTGCTGGACCTGACGGCCGACCTGGACTTCGACGCGGTGGGCGGGCTGACCATGGGCGCCGACCCGGTCGCCGCGAGCATGCTGCACGCCGCCGCCGCGCGCGGGAGGCGGCTGGACGCCTTCGTCGTCCGCAAGGCCGCCAAGGCGCACGGGCTGCAGCGCCGCGTCGAGGGCCCGGACATCAGGGGCCGCCGCGTCCTGGTCGTCGAGGACACCTCGACCACCGGCGGCTCCCCGCTCACCGCCGTCGAGGCCGTGCGCGAGGCCGGTGCCGAGGTCGTGGCCGTCGCGACGATCGTAGACCGGGCGACGGGCGCCGCCGAGAAGATCCAGGACGGCGCCGGGGTGCCGTACCGGTACGCGTACGACAAGGACGAGCTGGGCCTGGACTGAGCCGGGACTGAGCCGGGACTGAGCCGGGACGGACGTCCGGCGGACGTCCACTCGGAGTATCCCGCTTCGTCTGGAAAGATGGGGCCGACGATGACGTCGCCCCCCCCAGGTCTAGGTCAGGGCCGTAAGCACGTTTCACGCCCCCCGCACATACAAGGAGCGGACAGATGCCCATCGCAACTCCCGAGGTCTACAACGAGATGCTGGACCGGGCGAAGGCAGGAAAGTTCGCCTACCCGGCCATCAACGTGACCTCTTCCCAGACGCTGCACGCGGCCCTGCGCGGTTTCGCGGAGGCGGAGAGCGACGGCATCATCCAGATGTCCACCGGCGGCGCCGAGTTCCTGGGCGGCCAGCACAACAAGGACATGGTGACCGGCGCCGTCGCCCTCGCCGAGTTCGCGCACATCGTGGCCGAGAAGTACGACGTCACCGTCGCCCTGCACACGGACCACTGCCCGAAGGACAAGCTCGACGCGTACGTGCGTCCGCTGCTGGCGGTCTCCGAGGAGCGCGTCAAGGCCGGCCGCAACCCGCTGTTCCAGTCCCACATGTGGGACGGCTCCGCGGAGACGCTCGCCGACAACCTCTCCATCGCCACGGAGCTGCTGGAGCGCGCCCGCGCCGCGAAGATCATCCTCGAGGTCGAGATCACCCCGACCGGCGGCGAGGAGGACGGTGTCTCCCACGAGATCAACGACTCCCTCTACACCACGGTCGACGACGCGGTCCGCACCGTCGAGGCGCTGGGCCTGGGCGAGAAGGGCCGCTACCTGCTCGCCGCGTCCTTCGGCAACGTGCACGGCGTGTACAAGCCGGGCAACGTCGTGCTCCGCCCCGAGCTGCTCAAGGAGCTGAACGAGGGCGTCGCCGCCAAGTACGGTCAGCCGGCCGGCAGCAAGCCGTTCAACTTCGTCTTCCACGGCGGCTCCGGCTCCTCCGCCGAGGAGATCGCGACCGCGCTGGAGAACGGCGTGGTCAAGATGAACATCGACACCGACACCCAGTACGCCTTCACGCGTCCGGTCGCCGACCACATGTTCAGCAACTACGACGGCGTCCTGAAGGTCGACGGCGAGGTCGGCAACAAGAAGACCTACGACCCGCGCACCTGGGGCAAGCTGGCCGAGGCCGGCATGGCCGCGCGCGTCGTCGAGGCCTGCGGTCACCTGCGTTCGGCGGGCCAGAAGATCAAGTAACGGTCCCCTTCCGCACCGCTCGCGCCGGGCCCGGCACCCCAGGATCTCCTCGGGGTGCCGGGCCCTCGCACGTATGCCGGGGGCATGGCGCAGACTTGTGCCATGGCCATTCACGAGAACCTCCTCGGGGGACCGCCCCCGACCCACCTCCCCGACGACCCCGGGCCGCGCGAGCTGCTGGCGAGCGGGGCGACCGCCGCGGACGTCGCCGCGAAGTACCCGACGTCCTCGCTGGCCTGGGCCCGGCTGGCCGACGAGGCCTTCGAGCGGGGCGGCACCGTCGAGTCGTACGCGTACGCCCGTACGGGCTACCACCGCGGCCTGGACTCCCTGCGCCGCAGCGGCTGGAAGGGGCACGGCCCGGTGCCCTGGGAGCACGAGCCGAACCGCGGCTTCCTGCGCGCCCTGCACGCCCTCGCCCGCGCCGCCCAGGCGATCGGCGAGAAGGAGGAGTACGAGCGCTGCAGCCAGTTCCTGAGGGACTCCTCGCCGACGGCGGCCGAGGTACTCGGCTGAACCGGGGACCGGACACGTCCTGGCCCGCCCGCCGCGCGCGCGGGCGGGCCAGGGTTCGCCGCGCGGGGGGCGGCTCTCGCGTCCGCCGTGCGCGGGGGCGGGTCTCGCGTCCGCTGCGCGCGCGGGCGGGCCTTGCGGTTTCCTGCGACGATTGCGGAGGATGCCGTATGGGGACCGGGGCCCCGTGTCGGTAACGGCAGGGCGGACCGCTACCCGGAGTGCACATCAGGAGACAGCGATGTCCCACGACGCCCCGAATCTCGACTTCGAGGGCAGCACGCCGTACGAGGACTATGTCAAGGCGGACGTGCTCACCCATCTCCAGCACACCCTCTCCGACGATCCCGGAGAGATGGTCTTCCTGGTCACGACCCAGGTCATGGAGCTGTGGTTCACCGTCATCGTCCACGAGTGGGAGACCGCGTCCCGCGCCCTGCGCGAGGACCGGGTCCAGGTGGCGACCGACGCGCTCAAGCGCTCGGTGCGGGAGCTGGAGGCGCTGAACGCCTCCTGGACGCCGCTGGGGCAGCTCACCCCGGCCCAGTTCAATTCGTACCGCAGTGCCCTCGGCGAGGGCTCCGGCTTCCAGTCGGCGATGTACCGCCGCCTGGAGTTCCTGCTCGGCGACAAGTCCGCGTCCATGCTCGTTCCGCACCGCGGCGCCCCGCGCGTCCACGCGGAGCTGGAGAAGGCGCTGCACGAGCCGAGCCTGTACGACGAGGTGGTCCGGCTGCTCGCCCGGCGCGGCCACGGCATCCCGGACGCCGTGCTCCGGCGCGACGTCACCCGGAGGTACGAGGCGGCGCCCGAGGTGGAGGCCGCCTGGACGGCCGTCTACTCCGGTGACCAGAACGGCGAGCTGGCCCGCCTCGGCGAGGCGCTCACCGACGTCGCCGAGCTGGTCTGGCGCTGGCGCAACGACCACCTGGTCGCCACCCGCCGCGCGATGGGCTCCAAGACCGGCACGGGCGGCTCCGCCGGGGTGGCCTGGCTGGAGAAGCGGGCCCGGAACAACGTGTTCCCCGAGCTGTGGACGGCGCGGTCGCATGTCTGAGCTGAAGAGTGCGGCCGGGGAACTGGACGCCGCCGACGAGCTGGCGGCACTGCGCGAGCGGTTCGTCCTGGACGACGTCGTCTATCTGGACGGCAACTCGCTCGGCGCCCTCCCGGCCGGTGTCCCCGCGCGCGTGGCGGACGTCGTGGGCCGCCAGTGGGGTGAGCTGCGCATCCGGTCGTGGGAGGAGAGCGGCTGGTGGAGCGCGCCCGAGCGGATCGGTGACCGGATCGCCCCGCTGGTCGGGGCGGCGGCCGGGCAGATCGTCGTGGGCGACTCGACGAGCGTGAACGTGTTCAAGGCGCTCGTGGCCGCGGTGCGGATGGCGGGGGAGGGGCGGGACGAGATCCTCGTCGACGCCACCACCTTCCCCACGGACGGGTACATCGCCGAGTCGGCGGCCCGGATGACGGGCTGCGCCCTGCGCCCGGTCGCCCCGTCCGAGGTGCCGTCGGCGCTCGGTGACCGTACCGCCGCCGTCCTGCTCAACCACGTCGACTACCGCACGGGCCGGCTGCACGACCTGCCCGCGCTCACGGCCGCGGTGCACGCGGCGGGGGCGTACGTCGTGTGGGACCTGTGCCACAGCGCGGGCGCGCTGCCGGTCGGCCTCGACGAGCACGGCGTCGACCTGGCGGTCGGCTGCACCTACAAGTACCTCAACGGCGGACCCGGTTCGCCCGCGTACCTGTACGTGCGCCGCGACCTCCAAAACCGTTTCGACTCCCCGCTGCCGGGCTGGAACTCGCACGCCGAGCCCTTCGGCATGCGGCCCGCCTACGCCCCGGCGTCCGGTGCGGTGCGCGGCCGGGTCGGTACGCCGGACATCCTCTCCATGCTCGCCCTGGAGGCGGCGCTGGACGTGTGGGAGGGGGTGCCGGTGGAAGCGGTGCGGGCCAAGTCCCTGGCGCTGACCGATTTCTTCCTGCGCTGCGTCGGGGAGTACGTCCCGGACGGGCGGGTGGAGTTGCTGACTCCGGCGGCGCACGCGGAGCGGGGCAGCCAGGTCGCGCTGCGCTGTGACGACGCCGGGGATGTGATGAAGCGGCTGATCGAGCGCGGGGTGGTCGGTGACTTCCGGGCGCCGGACGTCCTGCGCTTCGGCTTCACCCCGCTGTACGTCGGCTTCGCGGACGTGGAGCGGGCGGCGCGGGTGCTGGCGGAGGCGGTGGTGTGACGGGTGGCGGTGGCGGACGCGGTGGTGTGACGGTGGCGGAGGCGGTGGTGTGACGGGCGGGTGGGGGCCGGGCGGTTCGCTCGGTCCTCACCCAGCGTTACATCCCCATGTCCGCGCACGTCACCGGCCTGATAACGTCCCGCCAACGGCCGATTTCATTCCCCCGGTCGGCCAACACCGTTTTGCCGCTGAGAGGTTGAGCATGCCGGACGCCGCCGCAGAACCGGGCACCGCTGCCGCCAGGGACGCCGCGAGGGATGCCGCGGAGGCCGCCGAGGAGAAGTCGGCCTTCTCGCACCCGGCGGTCGACCCCGACAGCACCGCCGTGTACGGCGGGCATCCGGACCAGGTGATCGACTTCTATGCCCCGCGTGGCGTGCGGGGTGTGGGCGGCGCCGGTGGTGCGGGGGGATTGGGCGGTGCCGCTCCCGTCGTGGTGGTCCTGCACGGAGGTTCGTGGCGGGCGCCGTACGACCGCCGCCATGTCAGCCCGTTCGCCGGCTTCCTGACCCGCCGTGGCCTCGCCGTCGCCAGCGTGGAGTACCGGCGCGGCACGGAGGGCGGGGACGGTCTCGTCGCGGGGCGCTGGCCCGACACCTTCGACGACGTCGCCGCCGCGCTGGACGCGCTGCCCGCGCTGATACGGCAGTACCTCCCGCAGGCCGACGCGCGCCGGGTCGTGCTCACCGGCCACTCCGCCGGGGGCCACCTCGCCCTGTGGGCGGCCGCCCGGCACCTGCTCCCCGCCGACGCTCCCTGGCGCACCGACCGCCCGGCGCCCCTGCGCGGTGTGGTCGCCCTGGCGCCGATCGCCGACTTCGAGGTCGCCGACAAGCTCGAGGTGTGCGGCGGTGCGGCCCGGCAACTGCTGGGAGGCGCTGAGCTGTTCGCCGAACGCCGGCCCTACGCCGACCCGGCCCTGCTGCTGCCCACCGGCATCGCGACGACCCTCGTACAGGGCCGCGCCGACGTGGACGTTCCGCAGGCGGTCGCCGAGGCGTATGCCGACGCGGCGGCGAAGGCGGGGGAGGTGGTGGGCGTGACGCTGCTGGAGGACGTCGGCCACTATCCGCTGATCGACCCGGCGGCGGACGCGTGCGCGGTGGTGGCGGAGGAGATCGCGCAACTGGCTTGGTGAGAACGGTGCCGGCGCCTCTGGGCTCCGCGGTCGTGCCTTCGGGGTCGGGTCCGGCCGTACGTGGTGGACCTGTTGTACCCGTCGCACCCGCCGGGCCCGTTGTGCCTGTCGGTCGGGCCCGTTGTACCCGTAGTACCTGAGAGCTACGTCGCAGGTGAGTTCCCTGGCGGGACGCGGGTTACCCGGCGCGATTCATAACTTCCTTCACAGACGAGCCCGGTGGTCGGGCGAGCTGGAGGGGAGAGGCCATGGGCGCCGGGACGACGGTACGTTGGCGGCGGCGCGTGAACAGGTGGCGTCGCGGTGTCCTCGCCGCGCTCATCTGTGGCGCCACGGTCCTCCCCCTCTCCGGCGCCGCGCGCCCCGACATCCCCGCTCCGGAGCCCGCCGCGCTCGCCGCCCCGACGGCGGACACGCTGGAGGAGGCGTACGCCGCCAACCGGGCCAACGCCGCCGAGGCGTCCCGGATGTCGAGCGCTCACGGTGACCGGCACCGCGCGGCGGCGGACCGCTCGATGGCCGACCCGGCCCGACGTCTGCTCGCCTTCGACGGCCGGGGAGCCGGACTGGCCACGGAGGTCTTCGGCGACCTGGCCCACGCGGACCGCGTCGCCGTCCTGGTCCCGGGCTCCGACACGAGCCTCGACACCTACGACCGCTTCCGTGCGGCGGCCCTCGCCCTGCACCGGCAGCTCGCCGCCCAGGCTCCCGAGGGCGACGGCACCGCGGTCGTGGCCTGGCTGGGTTACGAGACGCCGGGCACCGTCAGCACCACCGTCGTCACGACCGACCGCGCCGACCGGGCCGCCCCGAAGCTGCGCGCCCTCGTCGACACCCTGCGCGGGGTCACCGCCCCCGGCACCCGCCTCGCCCTCCTCTGCCACTCCTACGGCTCGGTGGTCTGCGCCCGCGCCGCCGGCGGCCTGGACGTCGCCGACATCGCCCTGGTCGGCAGCCCGGGCACCGGCGCCGACACCGCCGCGGACCTGCGTACCGGCGCCCGGATCTGGGCGGCACGGGGCACCGACGACTGGGTGGAGCACGTTCCGCACCTCAGCGCCGACCTCTTCGGCACCACCGTCGGCTTCGGCACCGACCCGGTCTCCCCGGACTTCGGCGCCCGGGTCTTCGCGGCCGGCGACGGCGGCCACAGCGACTACTTCGACACCGGCTCCGTCTCCCTGACGAACCTGGCCCGGATCGTCCTGGGCGAGACCACGGAGGTGACCCATGACTGACGTGACCCGAGCGACCCGGCCGAGTCCTCCGCACGGCGCGCCGGGCCGGTGGAGCGCCGTCGCCCGGCAGGGTCCGCGTCGCGCCGCCGTCCAGCAGGGGCTGCGCCGCGCCGCCGCCCGGATCGACGCCGCGACACCCGCCTCGCGTGACCGGGCCGTCGACGCCCTGCGTGCCTTCGCCATCCTCGGCGTGGTCCTCGGCCACTGGCTGGTGACGGCCCTGGTCGCCGACGGCGACACACTGCACGCGGCCAGTCCGCTGCGGGACATGCCCTGGCTGTCCCCGATCTCCTGGGTCTTCCAGACCCTCGCCGTGTTCTTCCTGGTCGGCGGCCATGTCGCCACCCGCGGCTACGCGTCGGCCCGAGCCCGCGGCACGTCCTACGGCCGCTGGCTGTCCGCCCGGCTCTCCCGGCTGTTCCGTCCGGTCGGGGCCGTCCTCGGCCTGTGGACGGTGACGGCGGTGCTGCTGCTCCTGACGGGCGCCGACTTCGTGACCGTCCACACCCTGGTGAAGCTGGCCCTGTCCCCGCTGTGGTTCCTCCTGGTCTTCGCCGTACTGACGGCGGCGACTCCGCTGCTTGCCCGGCTGCATCCGCTGTGGCCACTGGCCGTCGTCCTCCACGTCGACCTGCTGCGTTTCGGATTCGGCGCCCCGTCCTGGCTCGGCTGGATCAACCTCGCCGCCGGCTGGCTGGTCCCCTACTCCCTCGGTGCCGCCTGGACCCGCGGCGAGCTGGACCACCGCCGTGCGGGCTGGGTCCTGCTCACCGGCGGTACGGCGGCGACCGCGGCGCTCGTCGCCTGGGCGGGCTACCCGGCGTCGATGGTCGGTGTCCCCGGCGCCGAGGTGTCGAACCTCAACCCGCCGACGCTGGCCGCCGCCACCTTCGGCCTGGCGCAGTGCGGTCTGGCGCTGCTGCTGCGCGAGCGGCTGCGCCGCGCGATGCGGCGGCCCGTGGCATGGGCGGCGGTCGCGCTGGTCAACCTCTTCGCGATGACGGTCTTCCTGTGGCACCAGACCGCGTTGATGGCGACCACGGCCACCGGCCTCCTCATGGGCCGCCTGCCCGGCCTGCACACGCTCCCCGACGGCCTGGGCTGGGTCGCGGCCCGGCTCGCCTGGCTCCCGGTGTTCATCCTCGTCCTGGCCGGCTGCTGGGCCGCCTTCCGCTCCTTCGAGCGCGGCGGTGGCCGGCGCCGCACCCGGGTCGTCCGCGCCCCTCGCCCGCCGGGACGGACGAGGGCGGCGGGCGCACGTCATGTCTAGGGTGGGCCGGGTGATGCTTAGGGGGAGCCGGCGGATGATCACGGGGGGCCCGGTCAAGCGTGCGCTGCGGGTGCTCCACGACGACCTGTGGACCTGGCGGGCGGATCCGCTGCCGCCGTCGGTGTGGCTGCGCTGGTTCCCGCACGGGATCGTCTGTCTGGCCGCCCTGGGCGTGCTGCTCGGTGGCGCCGCCCAGCTCAACGACAACGGCAGGGTCGAGCCCGGGTTCGCCTTCCTGATCGCCCTCGCCCAGGCCGGCGCGATGGTGCTGGCGCTGTGGCGGCCGGTCTCGGCGTGGTGGCTGTCGATGGCGGCGATGCTGGTGGGGGCCATCGCCGTGCGGGCCGAGATGGTGGCGGGCGGCTACAAGTTCACCTGGCCCTGGACGGCCGCCGGGATCATCGGGCACCTGTTCGTCCTGCTGCTGCTCGCCCTGCGGGTCCGTACCCGGGTGTCCGCGGAGGCGCTGGCCCTGACCGCGCTCGCCACCTACGTCGTGCAGGGCCTGGTGGGCGGGCTGAACTACCAGCCGACCGGTGAGCTCGCCGTCATCCTGTTCGCGGTCGTCGTCGTGCTCGGCACCGCCCTGCGCGGACTTCGCGAGGCCCGCATGGAACTCGCGCAGCAGACCTCGCTCACCGCCGAGGAGAGAGCCCGGCGCACCCTGCTGGAGGAGCGCGGACGCATCGCGCGCGAGCTGCACGACGTGGTCGCCCACCACATGTCGGTGATCTCCATCCAGGCCCAGGTCGCCCCCCTCCTCGTCGAGAACCCGCCGGACGAGCTGAAGGAGAACCTCGCGGGCATCCGGCAGAACGCGCTGGAGGCCCTCACCGAGCTGCGCCGTGTGCTGGGCGTGCTGCGCTCCGAGCACCCCGACGCACTGGAGACGCCCGACGGGGCGGACGCCGCCCCGCACGCCCCGCAACCCACCCTCGACCGGCTCGACACGCTGGTGGAGAACATCCGGGCCGCCGGTCTGACCGTCACCGCCGAGACGAGCGGGACACGCAGACCCCTGCCGCCCGGGGTGGAGCTGTCGGCGTACCGGATCGTGCAGGAGGCGCTCAGCAACATCCTGCGGCACGCGCCCGGCGCGACCGCCCGGGTCCACCTCACGCACCTTCCGATCGGGCTGCGCGTCGACGTGTCCAACACCCGCCCGCAGCGGGCCCCGGCGCCGTCCCAGGGGGCAGGGCACGGACTGCTCGGCATGCGGGAACGGGTGGCGATGCTCGACGGCACCCTGACGGCGCGGTCACTGCCGGACGGCGGCTACCAGGTGGCCGCGTTCCTGCCGGCCGACGGCCCCGACCTTCTTGCCCCCGACCATTCTGCTCACGACTCCACCGAGGACGACACCCGATGACGACCAGCAGCAACGGCCGCGTGATCCGTGTGCTGATCGCCGACGACCAGCAGATGGTCCGGCAGGGATTCACCGTGCTGCTCAACACCCAGCCCGACATCGAGGTGATCGGGCAGGCGGTGGACGGCCTGGACGCCGTGGCCAAGGTCGCCGAGCTCGCCCCGGAAGTCGTCCTGATGGACATCCGCATGCCCGAGCTGGGCGGTATCGAGGCCACCCGACGCATCACCGTGGCGACCCCGGAGATCAGAGTGCTCGTGCTGACCACCTTCGACCTCGACGAGTACGTGTACGAGGCGCTGCGGGCCGGCGCGTCCGGTTTCATGCTGAAGGACGCCTCCGCCGACCAACTCGCCGAGGCGGTCCGGGTGGTGGCGGCCGGGGACGCGTTGCTCGCGCCGGGCGTCACGCGGCGGCTGATCGCCGAGTTCGCCCGGCTGGACGACCGGCCGCGCGCGCCGCTGAAGGCTCGTGTCGGTGAGCTGACCGAGCGGGAGACCGAGGTGCTCGCCCTGATCGCGCAGGGCCTGTCGAACGCGGAGATCGCCCAGCGGCTGGTCGTCGCCGAGCAGACGGTGAAGACGCACGTCGGCCGGATCCTGGTGAAGCTGGGGCTCAGGGACCGGACGCAGGCGGCGGTGTTCGCGTACGAGTCGGGGCTGGTGCGGCCCTCGGGGTACTGAGGAGCGACGGTCAGTGGCCCATGTAGTACCTGAGACGGACGCCCGGGAACCCGTCTCGGCGGGGACGACCGCCCACGCCTGGTCGGCCTACCGTGTGAACGTGACCGAGACGACTCACCAGCAGCACGGGTACGCGACCCGAAGCCAGGAATACCGGTTGTTCCGGAACGCCCTGCGGGGACTGCGCCAAGACATGTTCCATGACCCCTTCGCCTACCGTTTGCTGCCGCCTCGGCATACGGACGGTCCGTTCGTCCGTCGGCTGCCCGGCCGGCTGAGGGCGGACGCGCGGTACCTCCCGCACGCGGTGGTGGGTGGGATCGCGCTGCTCGCCCTGGTCGTCGGCGCGGTGGGGGGCAGCCTGCCTGGCGGTGACCTACCTGCCCTGGTGACCGGCGTACTGTGCGCTCTCCCGGTGGCCGCCACGCTGGTCCGGCCGATCGGCGCGTTCTGGTTGTCGCTCGTCGTGACCCCGCTGGTCGCGCTCATCAGCGGCAACGGGTTGGAGTGGCCGTGGATGCCCGGCGCGTTCATCTCCCATCTCACGGTCGTGATCGTCGTGGCGCTGCGCACCCGGCCCCGCACCGCTGTCTGGATGTGGGTCCTGACGACCGTGTACGCCTTCCTCTCGGACGTCTTCCTCGGCGGGTCGTACTACTACACGAACAGCGGCCCCATGATGGTGACGTCCGCGTTCGCCCTGCTCCTGGTCTGCCTCTGGCACATCCGGCACACCGCCCAGCAGGAGGTGACCGCCCAGCAGACCGTCACGGCGCACGAACGCTCCCGCCGCACCGCGCTGGAGGAGCGCACCACCATCGCCCGCGAACTGCACGACGTCGTCGCCCACCACATGTCGGTGGTCGCCATCCAGGCGGAGGCCGCGCCCTACCGGGTGGAGAATCCACCGGAGGAGCTGGAGCGGGCCTTCGCCACCATCCGGGAGAACGCGGTGGCAGCCCTCACCGAGCTTCGCCGCATCCTGGGAGTCGTCCGCGCCGAGGACTACGAGGCCCCGGACGCACCCCAGCCGACGCTCTCCGACCTGGACGCCCTGCTTGCCAACGTGCGCGAGGCGGGCCTGGCCGTGGACAAGGTGGTGACCGGCGCGGTGCGCGAGCTGCCGCCCGGTGTGGAGCTGTCGGCGTACCGGATCGTGCAGGAGGCGCTGAGCAACTCCCTGCGGCACGCGCCCGGCGCGACCGCCCGCGTCGAGGTCTCCTACGTGCTGGGCGGCCTGGGCCTTCGGATCGTGAACGGTTCGATGCCCCAGCCCTCCCTGGTCAAGCCGTCGCCGGGCGCCGGGCACGGCATCACCGGCATGCGCGAGCGTGTGACGATGCTGGACGGCGAGATGACGGCGGACTCCACCGACGACGGGGGTTACGAGGTGGCGGTGTTCCTGCCGGTCACCGCGCGGACCGAAGGGGAAGCATGACTGACCACCCGATCCGGGTCCTGATCGCCGACGACCAGATGATGGTGCGCGAGGGCTTCTCGGTCCTGTTGAACGCGATGCCGGGCATCGAGGTCGCCGGTGAGGCGGTCAACGGCCGGGAGGCGGTCGACAAGGTCCGGGAGCTGGCCCCCGACGTCGTCCTGATGGACATCCGTATGCCGGAGTTGAACGGCATCGAGGCGACCCGGGAGATCGTCGCGGCGGACGGCGCGGCGAAGGTCCTCGTCCTCACCACCTTCGACCTCGACGAGTACGTGTACCAGGCGCTGCGCGCGGGCGCCTCCGGCTTCCTCCTCAAAGACGCCTCGGCCCGCCAGCTCGCCGACGGTGTCCGGGTGGTGGCCGCCGGCGAGGCGCTCCTCGCCCCCTCGGTCACCAAGCGTCTGATCACCGAGTTCTCGAAGCTGTCCGATGGCCCGCGTCCGCTCTCCTCGGCGCAGGGGGCGTACGGCGAACTGACCGAGCGGGAGACGGAGGTCCTGGTTCTCATCGCGCAGGGCCTGTCCAACTCGGAGATCGCCGAGCGCCTGGTGGTCGCCGAGTCGACGATCAAGACGCACGTCAGCCGCGTCCTGGTGAAGCTGGGCCTGCGGGACCGCACCCAGGCGGCGGTCTTCGCCTACGAGGCGCGGTTGGTGACGCCGGGCTGAGGGGCACCGAGCTCGCACCACACGTACTTGCCCCGGTTGCCGAACCGGGAGAGCGGTTGCCAGCCCCACAGGTCGGAGCAGGCCCTGACGAGGGCGAGCCCCCGGCCGTTCTCGTCCTCGGCCACGTCCGCAAACCGGGCGGGAGCGTCCGGGGGTTCAGGGTCGGCGTCCCACGCGCCGATCCGCAACACCCCGGCCGACCACCGCACGCGCAGTGCCGCAGGGCCCTTGGTGTGCAGCACGGCGTTGCCGATCAGCTCCGCCGCGAGCAGCTCCGCGACGTCGACGAGACCGATCAGCCCGTGCATGGTCAGGATCAGACGGAGGGTGCGGCGACTGATGGTGACGGCGCGGGGGTCGTTCGGGATGTACAGGGAGTACTCCCAGGAAGTGTCTTCGGGCATGCGTCGACTCCGTTCGTGAGGGAGGGGTGTCGCTGCCGCCGGGCGGTGTCATTGCCGCAGCCGCCATGACAGGACGGAGCGGTGCGCTTCCGGTGCCCCGGGGTTTCGCAGCGTGTGCGTCGCGTCACCGACGGTATTTCCTAGTCTTAGGAAACTACAACCCGCTGTCGTATCCTGACGCTCGAACGAGGGATGCTCCCTGAGGAGTTGGACCAAGGAGGCACGGTTTGCCGCCGAAGAGGCATCTCACCGCTCGACGGGTTCGATTGGGGGCTGAGCTGCGCAAACTGCGTGAGGCGACGGGCATGACGGCCAGGGAGGCCGCAGAGCTCCTGGAGGCCGACGCGGTTCAGGTGAGCCAGATCGAGTCCGGCACCGTCGGAGTGAGCGCCAAGCGCGTGCGCCGCCTCGCGGACAACTACACGTGCACGGACTTGGCGTTGGTCGACTCACTGGTTGCGATGGCGACCGACCGCACGCGGGGTTGGTGGGAGGAGTATCGGGGCGTCCTGCCGCCGGCATTCCTCGACACGGCCGAAGCCGAGTACCACGCGACGTACCTGCGCGAGGTGGTGATCATGCATGTGCCGGGTCTGTTGCAAACCGCCGACTATGCACGTGCGGTCTTCAGCTACATGCGGCCCGAACTGCCCGAGAGTGAGGTGGCGGCGCGTGTGGAGCACCGGATGAACCGACGCGTGATCATCGAACGCGACACTCCGACGCCGTACGAAACGGTTATCCACGAGTTCGCCCTGCGAGTCCACGTGGCTGACCGCCAGGTGTCGCGTGTTCAACTGCACGAGATTCTGGATGCGATTGAGCGTGACCAGGTCACGGTGCGCGTCATCCCCGTCGACTGCGAGGGATTCGCGGGTGCCGGGGCGTCGATGGTGTACCTGGGCGGTCCAGTGCCTCAACTCGATACCGGTCTGCGTGATTCGCCCACTGGTGCTGCCTTCTGCGATGCGGAGGAGCAGTTGGAAAACCTCCGCACGCTGTTTCGTACGGTGAAGAGCGCGTCGCTGGACCCCGTGGCGTCGCGCGGCCTTATCCACCGGCTGGCGAAGGAGCTGTAATGAACTGGCGTAAGTCCACCTATTCCAGCGGCGGTGACGGCGACACCTGTGTCGAGATCGCGGAGTTGGCCACCCACATAGCCATCCGTGACTCCAAGGCCCCCGCTCGCGCCACCCTCTCCGTGTCCGCGCCCTCCTTCACCGCCTTCGTCGAGGGCGTCAAGAGGCTGCCCCGGCCCGGGGTCTGAGCCACGGGGGCGGGCTCCGCCGCGGGGTGTGGGGTGACGGCCCCGCGGCGGACACGGCGGATGTGGTGGGCGGACAGCGGAGGTCAGTGCTTGTGGGCCGCCGCCTTCAGGGTGTGCCGCAGGGCGTGGAAGGCGGGCTTGCGGTGGTAGTCGTCGGTCATGACCGTTGCGGAGCCCTCGCCCTCGAAGAACACCGGCACCCATGAGTACTTGTCGGTGAAGCCCCAGATCGTGAACGAGTTGCAGTCCTCGACGGCCAGGCAGGCCGACAGGGTCCGCTGGTAGTAGTCGGCCTGCTGCTTCTGCTGCGCGGCGGTGGGCTTGCCGTCGGCCGGCAGGTCCATCCGTACGTCCAGCTCGGTGACGGCGGTTTCCAGGCCCAGCGCGTCGAAGCGCTTCAGGTTCGCCTCCAGGTCGCCCGGGAAGCCGTACCGCGTGCTCAGGTGCGCCTGGACGGAGAAGCCGTCCACCGGCACGCCCTGCCGGAGCAGGTCCTGGGTGAGGGCGTAGTAGGCGTCGCTCTTGGCGTTGACGCTCTCGACGCCGTAGTCGTTGAAGAAGAGCTTCGCCTGCGGGTCGGCCTCGTGCGCCCAGCGGAAGGCGTCCGCGATGATGCCGGGGCCGAGTTCGCGGATCCAGATGTTGTCCTGCGTGCGGAGCTTGCCCTGGTCGTCGAAGATCTCGTTCGCGACGTCCCACTGCTGGATCCGGCCGGCGTACCGGCCGACGACGGTGGTGATGTGCTCACGCAGGATCGCACGCAGCTCCTCGTCGGAGAAGTCGCCCTGCTCCAGCCACTGCGGGTTCTGGCTGTGCCACAGCAGCGTGTGACCGCGTACGACCTGGCGGTGGCGCTCGGCGAACTCGACGATGGCGTCTGCCGCCGCGAAGTCGTACCGGTCGCGCTCCGGGTGGATGAACTCCCACTTCATTTGGTTCTCGGGGGACACCGAGTTGAACTGGCGCCCGAGGACCTTCCGGTACTTCCTGTCCGAGGTGAACGGGTCCGGGTAGTCCTGCTCCAGGTGGTGGCCGCCGCCCGCCACGGCGGTGCCGACGTAGAAGCCGTCGGGGGCGGCCTCGCGCAGCCGGTCGAACTTGGCGTGGGAGTGCGGCGCGGGGTGCCGACCGGAGGACGGGTCGGCCGTGGCGGTTCCCGCGACGAGCGGCAGCGTCAGGGCGGCGGTGGTGAGGGCAACGGTGGCGAAACGAATGGTTCTCATGCGGGGAGTCTCATTCCGTCGTGCTCCGAAAGTTTCGAAATGATTTCCGAAACATTGGTGAAGGAAGCTAAGGCTCCGGCGGCGCGAGGTCAAGACCCGTGCACGCGGGGCCGCGGGACTCTGGGCACCGGGCCGGTCGAGGACTTACTGTCCGTCCATGACGGCTGCATCCGATCCCGCATCCGATCCCGCGTCCGGCCCCGCGTCGGGCTCTGCGTCCGGCCCCGCGTCGGGCTCTGCGTCCGGCCCCGCATCGGGCCCCGGGCCCGGCCCCGCGTTCGACCCGTGGGACCCGGCGTTCGTCGCCGACCCGTACCCCGCCTTCGCCGAGCTGCGGGCCCGGGGGCGCGTGCTCTACTACGAGCCGAGCGACCAGTGGCTGGTCCCGCACCACGCGGACGTCTCGGCGCTGCTGCGCGACCGCCGCCTCGGCCGCACGTACCGGCACCGCTTCACGCACGAGGACTTCGGCCGCACCGCGCCCCCGCCGGAGCAGGAGCCCTTCCACACGCTCAACGACCACGGGATGCTCGACCTGGAGCCGCCGGACCACACCCGTATCCGGCGTCTGGTGTCGAAGGCGTTCACGCCGCGCACGGTGGAGAGGCTGAAGCCGTACGTGCACGGGCTGGCCG
The DNA here is from genome assembly GCF_002005225.1 of Streptomyces pactum. Lineage (NCBI taxonomy): Bacteria > Bacillati > Actinomycetota > Actinomycetes > Kitasatosporales > Streptomycetaceae > Streptomyces > Streptomyces pactum. Next base: position 4,129,601 of record NZ_CP019724.1, on the reverse strand, counting down.
ACGACCTGGTGTCCCGGCTGGTGGCGGACGGCGGCGGCGACCTGCTGCGGGACGTGGCCGAACCGCTCCCGGTCGCCGTGATCGCGGAGATGCTGGGTATCCCGGAGTCGGACCGGGCTCCGCTGCGCCCCTGGTCGGCGGAGATCTGCGGGATGTACGAGCTGAACCCGTCCGAGGAGACGGCGGCGAAGGCGGTCCGCGCGTCGGTCGGCTTCTCGGAGTACCTGCGCGGACTGATCGCGGCCCGCCGCAAGGAGCCGGGCGACGACCTGATCTCAGGGCTGATCGCGGCCCACGACGAGGACGACGACCGGCTCACCGAGCAGGAGATGATCTCGACCTGCGTCCTGCTCCTGAACGCCGGTCACGAGGCCACGGTGAACGCCACGACCAACGGCTGGCTGGCCCTCTTCCGCAACCCCGGCCAGCTCGCAGCCCTCCGCGCGGACCACTCCCTGGTCCCGTCCGCCGTGGAGGAGCTGATGCGCTACGACACCCCGCTCCAGCTCTTCGAACGCTGGGTGCTGGACGAGATCGAGATCGGCGGGACGACCGTTCCGCGCGGCGCGGAGGTGGCGATGCTGTTCGGCTCCGCCAACCACGACCCGGCGGTCTTCACCGCCCCGGACCGCCTCGACCTCACCCGGCGCGACAATCCCCACATCTCCTTCAGCGCCGGCGTCCACTACTGCATCGGCGCCCCACTGGCCCGCATCGAACTGGCGGCATCCATGACGGCCCTGCTGGAACGGGCCCCGGCGCTGCGCCTGGCGTCGGAACCGGAGCGGAAGCCGAACTTCGTGATGCGAGGGCTGGCGGGGCTACGAGTGGAGGTCTGAGCGGCGGCGGCGTTCCAGCAGCCAGGCACCCAGCGCCCAGATCAGGGCCGGCGCGAGGGCCCCGGCGAGCAGGGCGAAGGGCAGTTCGGTGCAGAGCACGCTGAGGTCCATGCCGTTGTTCTCGAAGGCGTGGCCGAAGTGCCGCCGGGTGCGATCCGACATCCCCCAGGCGAGCACCGCCCCCGTGGCTCCCACCGCCGACACCAGGCACCCACCGCACGTCATCGCGTCACGCCGTCCCATGGCCACCAGGACGCTCCCGACGTCCTGCCCGGTTTCGAGGCACCGCCGCCGGGCCCGGGCTCACGCGTGAGGCGGGCCGTCCAGGAGGGCTATGCCGTACTGGGTGAGCCTGTCCGCGTGGTCCGTGTCGCGACGCGCGTCGGCGTCGCCGACCGACCGGAAGTAGCCCTCGACGGCTCCCGGGTTGTTGATGACCAGCACGTCCGCCGTCGTGGTGAGCGGCTGGAAGGTGTGGGGAACCGACCGGGGGCCGAAGGCGTAGGCGCCCGGCTCGGCGTCATGGACCTCGCACGCGTCGAGTGAGGCCGATCCGACCCAGAACCGGACGCGGCCGGCCAGGACCACCCAGCTCTCGTCCTCCCGGCTGTGGACGTGCAGGGGCGGCGCGTCCGACCGGCGCATGCTCAGCCGCGCGACGGTGACCACTCCCCGCGTCTCGGTGTTCGACACGACCTGTTCCTGGACGCTGTCGTAGTAGCGGTAGACGGTGCCTTCGCCGGGGTTGCGCACGAGTGCGATGCTCATGTGCGTTCTCCTCTTGTCTGCGCATGAGGGACGGCGATGGCCGGGCCGTGGGGCAGCCACTCGTCCGGGCATCGCCCCGGGCGTACTAGTTGACGATTCAACCATTGCTCGCGCTGAGATGCCCGCGCAAGAGACCGAGGCGGACCGAGGCCGATTGGCTTGTTCTGGGGGTGCTCTCCCGGCTCGGCTACGTCACATCCCGTCGCCGCAAGCCCACCAGCCCCGCCACCACCAGCACCACCGCGATCGACGTGAGCACCAGCACCGGCGACCAGCTCATCTCCCCGCCCGGCAACTTCGGCAGATGCCCGAACGGCGACACGTCCAGCACGCTCTGCGGCACATCCAGCGCCGGCCCGACCCACCCGAGCAGCAGCACGGCGCCGGCGACTCCCCACGCGGCCACCGCACCCCTGGGCAGCACCCCGTGCAGCAGCACCGCCGCCCCGCCGATCACCCACACCGCCGGCACCTGCACCAGACACGCGCCCAGGATCGCCCCGGCGTCCTGGCCGTACCCGAGCGCGAAACCCAGCCCGGCGAGCAGCATGATGAGCGCCGCGCCGCCGAAGGCGATCACCAGGTGCCCGGCGGCCCACCGCAGCCGTCCCACCGCGCCGGCGAGCACCGGCTCCGCCCGTCCGGACGTCTCCTCGCCGTTCAGCCGCAGTACCGACGCGACGACATACAGCGCGGCGATCAGTCCGAGCATCCCGACCATCGCCGACACGAAGGCGTCGGTCAGCCCGGCCTGCCCGCCCATCCGCTCGATGATCCCGCGGGCCTGCTCGTTGTCCCCGACCAGGTCGGCCGCGCCCTCGGTCATCGAGCCGTAGACGACCCCGGCGAGGAGGAAGCCGATGCTCCAGCCGAGCACGCCGCCCCGCTGCAGCCGCCAGGCCAGCGCACCGGCCGTGCGCAGGCGCCCGGCGGCCGGCCCGGGCCGGGTCGGCAGGAAGCTCATGCCGAGGTCCCGGCGGCCGGCCAGCTCGTAGGCCACCACGCCCTGCACCACCACCGCGCCGGCGATCAGCAGCAGCACCCACCACCGTTCGGCGGCGAAGGCCCGCAGGTTCTCCAGCCAGCCCAGCGGCGACAGCCAGGTCAGTACCGACGAACCGTCGGCCGTCGCCGAGTCGCCCGCCGCGCGCAGCACGAACGCCGCGCCCAGCACCGCCGCCGTCAGCCCCCGGGCCAGGCGCGCGCTCTCCGTCAACTGGGCGACGATCGCGGCCATCGTGGCGAACAGCATGCCGACGCCCGCGACTCCGAGCCCGAGGGCCAGCGCGCCGGCCGCGCCCTGCCCGGCCAGTCCGGCGACGACCAGCAGCGCCAGGACGCCGTTGGCGACCGCCGCCGTGAGCAGCGCCGCGGTCAGTGCGGCCCGGCGGCCGACCATCCCGGAGGCGACCACTTCCTGCCGGCCGCTCTCCTCCTCGTCGCGGGTGTGCCGTACGACGATGAGCAGGCTCATCACGGCGGCGAGCGCGGCCGCGTAGACACCGACGCGCCAGGCCGTGAGCGCGCCGAGGCTGTCGTCGAAGACGGGGCCCACCATCGCGCGCAGTGAGGAGTTGGTCTCCATCTGCCGCACCAGGTCGGCGCGTTCGGCGGCGGTGCCGTACAGGCCCTCGATGGTGCCGGGCATGGAGAGGACCATCAGCGCGTTCACCGCCACCCAGACCGGGATCATCACCCGGTCGCGGCGCAGGGCGAAGCGCAGCAGCGTGCCGGTACCGGCGAGTTGGCGCGCGCCGCCGGACCGCACTCCGGCAGAGGCCACCGCGGTCATCGCGACGCCACCTCCTCGGCGGCCTCCGCGGTCTCGGCGGTCTCGGCGGTCTCGGCCTGGTAGTGCCGCATGAACAGTTCCTCCAGCGTCGGCGGCGTCGACGTCAGCGACCGCACGCCCGACTCGCTCAGGCAGCGGAGTACGGCGTCCAGCCTGTCGGTGTCGACCTGGAGCCGGACCCGGTTGCCCTGGACGTCGAGGCCGTGCACGCCGGGCAGATGGGCCAGCCCGTCCGGAGGCCCCGCGAGTTCGGCGCTCACGCTGGTCCGCGTCAGGTGGCGCAGCTCGGCGAGCGAACCGCTCTCGACGGTCCGTCCCTTGCGGATGATGCTGACCCGGTCGCACAGCTCCTCCACCTCGCTGAGGATGTGGGAGGAGAGCAGGATCGTCCGGCCGCGCTCGCGCTCCTCGGCCACGCACCTCTGGAAGACCTCCTCCATCAGCGGGTCCAGTCCGGAGGTCGGCTCGTCCAGGATCAGCAGGTCGACGTCCGAGGCGAAGGCGGCCACCAGGGCCACCTTCTGCCGGTTGCCCTTGGAGTACGTACGGCCCTTCTTGGTCGGGTCCAGTTCGAAGCGCTCGACCAGTTCCGCGCGCCGCCGCGTGTCCAGCCCGCCGCGCAGCCGGCCGTACAGGTCGATGACCTCGCCGCCGGAGAGGTTGCGCCACAGCGTCACGTCGCCGGGGACGTAGGCGATCCGGCGGTGCGCCTCCACCGCATCCGCCCACGGATCACGGCCGAGTACCTGGGCGGCGCCGGAGTCGGCGCGCAGCAGGCCGAGCAGGACGCGGATGGTGGTGGACTTGCCGGCGCCGTTGGGGCCCAGGAAGCCGTGGACCTCGCCGGCCTCGACGTTCAGGTCGAGGCCGTCCAGCGCGTGCGTCCGGCCGAACGACTTGTGGAGCCCGGAGACGCTGATTGCCTTCGTCATGATTCCGAAAGTACGCTCGCTTCATAAATTTGTGAAGTTAAGAAAACGTCAGGATGGTGAGGGATGATCGAAAGATGACGGAAGCAACGACATCAGGGCGCGACCCCGAGGCGGTGTCGAAATTCGTGGAGGGCTTCGCGGCCCAGCTCGTCGAGGCAGGGATGCAGCGGATGCCGGCCCGTGTCTTCGCCGCGCTGCTGGCCTCCGACTCCGGTTCGCTGACCTCCGCCGAACTCGGCGAGCAGCTCCGGGTCAGCCCGGCCGCCGTCTCCGGTGCCGTGCGCTACCTCTCGCAGCAGCACATGGTCTCCCGCGAGCGCGAACCCGGCTCGCGACGCGAGCGGTACCGGGTGCACAGCAATCAGTGGTACGAGGCGCTCACCAACCGCGAGACCGTCCTCAAGCGCTGGGAGGAGGCGCTGCGCGAGGGCGTCACCAGCCTCGGCGCCGACACCCCGGCGGGCCGCCGCATGGCCGAGACCCTCGCCTTCTTCGAGTTCGTCGACGGGGAGATCGCGGCCATGATGGAGCGCTGGCGCGTCCACCGGCAGAAGACCTTCGGCGGCTGACGCGGGCGGGGCCGGGCGCGGCACACCTGCCGTGCGAGCGGTCACGCGGCCCCGTCGGAGGGAGCCCGCCGCGTCCCGTGGGCCAGCCACGCCGAAGTACCGGCTCACGCCCGCCCCGGCCGGGTCCGCGGAAGCGCCGAGCCCGGGCACCGACGCGTCCGGCCGCGCTCCGTTCGTTGCGCCGCCCTTGGTCGTCCGGCCGCGCTCCGTTCGTCGCGCCGCCCCTGGTCGTCCGGCCGGCCCTCGGCTTTCCGGCCCTCGGCTTTCCGGCCCTCGGCTTTCCGGCCCTCGGCCTCCGGCTCCGGCCCCGGCCTTCCGGCCGCCCCCGGCTGTCCCGACGCCCCCGGTCACCCCGCCGGCAGTGTCAGCCCCCACGCCCCCTCCCGCACCGTCCACGTCCGTGTCCCCACCGGCCCCGAGACCACCGCGTCGGCCCGGTACCGGAAGTGTGCCCCCGACACGGTCACCGTCCGCCCGCTCGCCGTCAGCGGTGACGCCTCCGCGCCCACCGACAGCGGCCGCACCTCCACCACGGCCAGCCCGCCGGCGCCCGGCGTGATCGAGACCCCCTCGACCGGCCGGTCCAGGTCCACCAGCGTCACCCCGTCGACCTCCACCCGCAGCCGGACCGGACCGGTCGCCCCCGGAGCCGCCGTGATCCGGGCCGGGCGCGAGGACGCCAGCGTCCGTACGAGGGACTGGCAGGTCCGCAGCCAGGCGTGGGCCGGGGCCGACGCGCCCGCCACCGCCCCCGCCCCCGCGTCCGCGTCCTCGTGTGTCGCGACCGGCGGAATCCTCACCGCCCCCAGGACCACCCCGTCACTGTCGTCGACGAGCAGGTCGAGGCGGCGTTCCGCCCCGTCCAGCACCGCCCGCGCCGCCGCCACCGCGCCCGACGGCAGCCCGAGCGCCCGGGTCAGGCCCAGCACCGGGCCCACCGGCACCATCGACAGCTCGCAGCCCGCCAGCTCCCGCTGCCGGTGCAGCAGGCCGACGGCCCGCAGCAGCGCACGGTCGTCGCCGACCACGACGGGCCGCCGCGAACCCCTTCGCCGCAGCGCCCGGGAGAATTCCTCCGGACCGTCCGGCAGGCACACCTTGGTACTAGCCGCACCCGCGCTGAGCACGTCTTTCGCGATCCGGACGGACTCCCCGTCCGCCCGCCGGGCGACCGGATCGATGACCACCAGAAGCTGATCGGGCGTCGCGGAGGACCGCGCGGAAGTCGCCACCTCGGCCATGCCTCGCTTCCTCGGGTAGCATCTTTGTGCAAGAGCCCCTTGCGCTATTGCGCCAGGGGCTTCGTCTATTCCGGGGCATCCGGTCCGACGGTTGGCGGCCAACGACGGTCGCGGTGTACGTGGCGGAAACCCACCGCGTACGCCCTCGACCTTGGACATGCCCCGCCCGGAAGGGGTGTACGCGCGTGCCCGCACTTGTGCTGCTCGGTGCTCAGTGGGGTGACGAAGGCAAGGGAAAGGCGACGGACCTGCTCGGTGGTTCCGTCGACTATGTGGTGCGCTACCAGGGCGGCAACAACGCCGGCCACACGGTAGTCGTGGGCGACCAGAAGTACGCCCTCCACCTGCTCCCTTCCGGAATCCTGTCTCCCGGCTGTACGCCGGTCATCGGTAACGGTGTCGTTGTCGACCCGTCGGTCCTGTTCTCCGAGCTGAGCGGGCTGAACGAGCGCGGCGTCGACACGTCCAAGCTCCTGATCAGCGGAAACGCGCACATCATCACGCCGTACAACGTGACCGTCGACAAGGTGACGGAACGCTTCCTCGGCAAGCGCAAGATCGGCACCACCGGCCGCGGCATCGGCCCGACCTACGCCGACAAGATCAACCGTGTGGGCATCCGCGTCCAGGACCTCTACGACGAGTCGATCCTCACCCAGAAGGTCGAGGCGGCGCTCGACGCCAAGAACCAGATGCTCACCAAGCTCTACAACCGGCGCGCGATCGCCGTCGGCCAGGTGGTCGAGGAGCTGCTGGGCTACGCGGACAAGCTCGCGCCGTACGTCGCCGACACCGTCCTGGTCCTCAACCAGGCGCTCGACGACGACAAGGTGGTCCTCTTCGAGGGCGGCCAGGGCACGCTGCTCGACATCGATCACGGCACGTACCCCTTCGTCACCTCGTCGAACCCGACCGCGGGCGGCGCCTGCACCGGCGCCGGCGTGGGCCCGACGAAGATCAGCCGGGTCATCGGCATCCTCAAGGCGTACACGACCCGTGTCGGCGCCGGCCCCTTCCCGACCGAGCTGTTCGACGAGGACGGCGAGGCCCTGCGCCGCATCGGCGGCGAGCGCGGCGTCACCACCGGCCGCGACCGCCGCTGCGGCTGGTTCGACGCGGTGATCGCCCGTTACGCGACCCGCGTCAACGGCCTCACCGACTTCTTCCTCACCAAGCTCGACGTCCTCACCGGCTGGGAGCAGATCCCGGTCTGCGTGGCGTACGAGATCGACGGCAAGCGCGTCGAGGAGCTGCCGTACTCGCAGTCCGACTTCCACCACGCGAAGCCGGTCTACGAGATGCTGCCGGGCTGGAGCGAGGACATCAGCAAGGCGAAGTCCTTCTCCGAGCTGCCGAAGAACGCCCAGGCGTACGTCAAGGCGCTGGAGGAGATGTCCGGCGCCCCGATCTCCGCGATCGGTGTCGGTCCGGGCCGGGACGAGACGATCGAGATCAACTCGTTCCTGTAGGACGACCGCTGAAGACGCCCGTCCAACGCCGCTGGCCGGGGCCCGCTCGGGGCCCCGGCCAGCGGCTTTCGGCCGGCGGATACGCTGGCCGGTGCCAGCAGTGGACGGACAGCGCGGAGCGAGCGGAACATGCGGATCGGTAACCCCCTGCCCGTCGGTCTGCGCGGAAAGCCCACCCTGCGGATGTGGATCTGGCTGGTCGTGGCGGTCGTCGCCGTGACCGGCGGCCTCCTCTACGTCGACGGCCACCGCGTCTCGGCCGCCCCGCACGCCGACGACCCCAAGTGCGACAAGGTGGTCTCCCGCCTTCCGGACGACATACCCGGCGCGTCGCGCGACTGGGCCCTCGGCGACGGCGTCGCCTCCTGGGGCGGCCAGAAGGCGGTGTTCCGCTGCGGCGCCGACGAACTGCCGCCGAACATCAACCTCTGCGTCACGGCCGACGGCGTCGACTGGGTGCTGAACGAGGAGCGGCTGGGGCGCGACGGCGTGAGCGTCCTGCGGACGTACGGCCGCTCACCGGCCGTGGAACTGACGTACACCGGTCCGCGCGAGGAAGTGGGCGGCATCCTCGCCGCGCTGGACCCCGCCGTGAAGTGGATCCCGCAGGAGAGGAAGTGCGTCGGCCTCGAGGACGCCGACGTCGTGTAGCCGTTCGGCCCCCTCCGCCGGGCGCCGGCGGGGCGCCTGTTGTCGGATCGGGGACATGACCGACCGTGAGAACGGGGGCCTGGCCGGCCGGGACCGCACCGCTTCCTGCGGGGGCCCGTACGGCGGCGAGAGCGGACCGGGCGACTGCGGCGACCCCGCCCGCTTCGAGGTCGCCCGGCATCTGAGGGCACCGCTGTGGGTGTGCCCCGTGCACCTGGGGCCGTCCCTGCTGCTGGCCGACGGTGTGCTGTGGCCGCCGGGAATCCGCCTGGTGCGGTGAGCGCCCCCGGGAGCGCCGAGCCGCCGGGGTGGTTCACTTGGGTGACCCCGGGCGGCTCCCGGCCCGTGGGACCGAGGACGCGGAAGGAAGCCGTACGGTGCCCGGACGATCCCCTGACCGGCCCCGTGGCCGATCCGACGCGATGGCACGGCGGTTCGAGCTGGAGCGGCCCCGGCTGCGGGCGGTCGCGTACCGCATCCTCGGCTCCCTGGGTGAGGCCGACGACGCCCTCCAGGACGCCTGGCTGCGCGCCCACCGCGCGGACACCTCCGGGGTGGAGAACCCCTCCGGCTGGCTCACCACGGTCGTGGCCCGGGTCTGCCTGAACATGCTCCGCGCCCGGGACACGCGTCGTGAGCAGCCGCTGGACGACTCCGCGGACCGGGGACCGGCCGCCGCCGTGGCCACCGGGTCCGGGGGGTCCGCCGATCCGGCCGAGGAGGCGCAACTCGCCGACGAGGTCGGCGTCGCGCTGCTGATCGTCCTGGACACCCTGGGCCCCGCCGAGCGGCTCGCCTTCGTCCTGCACGACATGTTCGACGTGCCCTTCGACGACATCGCCGCGATGCTCGGCAAGACCCCCGCGGCCACCCGCCAGTTGGCCAGCCGCGCCCGCCGCCGGGTCCGGGGCGTCCCCGTACCCGACGCGGACCTGCCCCGCAGGCGCCGCGCGGTCGACGCCTATCTGGCGGCCACCCGCGGCGGCGACTTCGACGCGCTGGTCTCCCTGCTCCACCCCGACGTCGTCCTGCGTGCCGACGCGGCGGTCGTTCCGACGCCCGAGCCCGTCGCCGTCGCCGGCGTGGAGCGGGTGGCCAGGGGAGCGATGGTTTCGATGGGCCGGGCCAGGTCCGCCGGTGTCGTCCTGGTCGACGGCCGGGTGGGCATGGCGATGGCCGAGAACGGCCGGCTGCGCGTGGTGCTCCGCTTCACCTTCGCGGACGACGGTCTCATTGCCGGCATCGATGTGATCGCGGAGCCGGAACGCCTGAACAAACTGAACATCACGGGCATAAGCTGATGCTGTACACGTCGCGTCGGCAGGAGAAGGTGAGTGCGATGCGCGTGCTGCTGAAGGCCACGCTGGACACGGAGAAGTCGAACGAGCTCGTCCGCAGCGGCAAGATGGCGGACATGATGAGGGAGACGCTCGACCACATCAAGCCGGAGGCCGCCTACTTCGGCGCCCTCGGCGGTCGACGGACGGCTCTGCTCGTCCTGGACATGCGGGACAGCTCGGAGATGCCGCGGCTCGGCGAGCCGTTCTTCACCGAGATGAACGCCGAGGTCGAGGTCTGCCCGATCATGAACGGCGAAGACCTGGCGAAGGGCCTCTCCCAGCTCCGCTGACCGGCCGACCGCTGACCGGCCGACCGCTGACCGGCCGACCGCCGACCGCCCGTCGGCGACCGGCAGGGTGGGGTCAACTGAAGACGATCATCGACCCCTGCGCCAGGCTGCGCGTGGCCGCGGCGTGCAGGCCCAGCCACACATGGCGCTCGCGGGCGAAGGGGCTGGCGTCGTACGGCGCGGGCACGGCCGGCTCCTCCAGTTCCGTCGGCGCGAGCGGCGGCTGCGGCGGAGGCGGGGGGTTGGCCGGATCGATACCGAGCGCCGGGGCGACGGCCTCCAGTTCCCGCAGGAGGGTGTTCGAGGAGCCCAGAGGGCCGCCGCCCGCGAGGAGTTCGTCGCTGGAGAGCGGGTGCGGGAAGTCGACGGGGACGTAGGCGCCCGCGTGGTCGTAGTGCCAGACCAGGTGCGACTGCTGGGCCGTCGTCTCGAACATCTCCAGCAACTGCTCGTAGTCGCCGCCGAGTTCGTCCACCGGCGTCACCGGCAGCCCGCACACCTGGAGCAGGTGCGCGCGGCGCAGGAAGTGCAGCGCGTCGTAGTCGAAGCCGGCCACCGGGGCGACCTCGCCGGAGAGCCCCGGCATGTACTGGTACACCGGCACCGGCGGCAGCCCGGCCTCGGCCAGCACCTTGTCGTATTGCGCGAGTTCCTCGGCGAACGGGTTGTCCGGCGTGTGGCACAAGACGTCGACGAGCGGTACCAGCCACAGGTCACAGGCCAAAAGAGGGCTCCTCACACAGCACGGTGGTCAGCGAAGGGAAGCGTAGTCGGTGCGTTGTCGGGTGCGTCGTCGGTGCGTGTCGCGTGCAGGTCCCATACCCACCTGGGGCCGGACCACGACACGTCGGCCGTTGGTCATCCCCGGTCACTGCCGGGCGAGCCGCTCGATGAGGGCGAGCGAGTGGGCGTTGTACGCCTCGACGAGCGAGCGCGCGCCCTGGGCGTCGCGGCGGGCGAGGGCGTCGACCAGTTCGGTGTGCCCGCACCACAGCGCGCCGCGCAGATCGCTGAGCCGGCGCAGGTGCTGCACCGTGCACACCCAGCTCTGCACGCGCAGCCGGTGCAGGAAGTCGGAGAGGTAGGGGTTGCCGAACAGGACGGCCAGCTCGCGCCAGTACCGCAGGTCGTAGCCGATGAGGATGGTCAGGTCGCCGGCCGCGGCGGCGCGCTGTGCCTCCTCACCGCGCCGGCGGACCCCCGCGAGGGCGGCGAGGATCCGCGGGTCCTCGGGGTCCGGACCGCCCCGGCGGTCGTCGATGAGGACGAGGAACATCCCGTCCGTGACGAGGCTGCGGGCCTCGATCATGCCGCGGAAGTCGTCGACCGAGTACTCGTGCACGCGGAAGCCGCGGTGGTGGTCGGCGTCGAGGAGCCCCTGTGCGGAGAGGTCGACCAGGGCCTCGCGCACCGGCGTCGCGGACACCCCGTACTGCTCGGCGATCTCCTTGACCGTGAACTCCTGCCCCGGCTGGAGCCGCCCGGCCAGCACCTCGTCGCGGAGCGCGTCGGCGATCTGCTGCCGCAGGGTGCTGCGGGTGACGGCACCGGTGCCGCTGGGGCCGGGCATGGTCGGGCGGTCTCCTCGTCGCGTCCGGGGGGTGTGCACGCACACGTGCCTGTGGCGTGCTCGTACACATGTCCACGTGTACGAGCACGCCACCTTACGCGCTCGGTTCCCTTCCCTGCCCGTATACGGGCAGGGCCCTACTCGGTGTACTCGTCCGCCACGGACAGTGCCGTGTCCAGGGCCGCCAAGCCCTCCTTCAGTTCGGCCTCGGAGACGTTGCACGGCGGCACCACGTGGGTGCGGTTCATGTTCACGAACGGCCACACGCCGTGACTCTTGGCGGAGGCGGCGAAGGCGTTCATCGGGGTGGCCGCCTGTCCGGTCGCGTTGTACGGCACCAGCGGCTCCCGGGTCTCCCGGTTCTTCACCAGCTCCAGTGCCCAGAACACGCCGGTGCCGCGCACGTCGCCCACGCTCGGGTGGCGCTCGGCCAGCTCCCGCAGCGCCGGCTCGACGACCTCGGCACCGAGCCGGGCGGCGTGCTCGACGATGCCCTCCTCCTCCATCACGTTGATCGTGGCGACGGCGGCGGCGCAGGCCAGCGGGTGCCCGGAGTAGGTCAGCCCACCGGGGTAGGGGCGCTCGGCGAACGTCTCGGCGATCCTCCCGGAGATCGCGACGCCGCCCAGCGGGACGTAGCCCGAGTTCACGCCCTTGGCGAAGGTCATCAGGTCGGGCACCACGTCGTACAGGTCGGCCGCGAACCACGTGCCGGTCCGCCCGAACCCGGCCATGACCTCGTCCAGGACGAACACGATCCCGTACTTGTCGCAGATCTCGCGGACCCCGGCCAGGTAACCGGCCGGGGGCATCATGATCCCCGCCGTGCCCGGGATCGTCTCCAGGATGATCGCGGCGACGGTTCCCGGGCCCTCGAAGGCGATCGTCGTCTCCAGGTGCTCCAGCGCCCGGGCGCACTCCTGCTCCTCGGTCTCGGCGTAGAAGCGCGAGCGGTACAGGAAGGGCGCCCAGAAGTGCACGGCGCCGGCGGTGCCGCTGTCCGAGGCCCAGCGGCGCGGGTCGCCGGTGAGGTTGATCGCCTGCTGGGTGCCGCCGTGGTAGGAGCGGTACGCCGACAGCACCTTCGGGCGCCCGGTGTGCAGCCGCGCCATGCGCACGGCGTGCTCCACGGCGTCCGCGCCGCCGTTGGTGAAGAAGATCTTGTCCAGGTCGCCGGGCGTCCGCTCGGCGATCAGCCGCGCCGCCTCCGAGCGCGCCTCGACGGCGAACGCGGGCGCGAAGGTCGTCAGCTTCGCCGCCTGCTCCTGGATCGCGGCGACGACCTTGGGGTGCTGGTAGCCGATGTTGGTGTAGACGAGCCCGCTGGAGAGGTCGAGGTAGCGCTTGCCTTCGTAGTCCCAGAAGTACGACCCCTCGGCGCCGGCGACGGCGAGCGGGTCGATGAGCTCCTGCGCGGACCAGGAGTGGAAGACGTGCGCACGGTCCGCGGCCTTCACGGCGGCGCCGGCCTGGGGGTTGGGCTGAGGGGTCATGCGGCCGAGGGTAGATGTCCGCGATGCGGAAACGGAATCGGCGTCCTGTCTGCGGTCGGGGGCTTTCCACGACAGGTTGTCGACGCGCCGGGCCTCACGGACCCCTGCGGGGCGCGCCCCAGCATTGACAGCATTCTGCCTACCTGACAGTCTTCTGTCATAAGGTCCCGCGCACCCGCTGGAGGAGTCATGAACGGCACCCGCAAGCCCGTCCATCTCGCCGTGTACGACACCCTGGCCGACTGGGAGACCGGTCACGCGACGGCCCACCTCGCCCGCGCCGGGTACCCGGTCCGCACCGTCGGCCCCACCACCGCCCCCGTCACGAGCATCGGCGGCCTGCGCGTCCAGCCCGACCTGGCCCTCGCCGACCTGCGCCCCGAGGACAGCTCGCTCCTGATCCTCCCGGGCGCCGACCTCTGGACCGGTACAGCAGCCGCTGCCGCGGCGGGCTCGGACGACCTCGCCCCCTTCGCCCGCACCGCCCGCGCCTTCCTGGACGCCGGCGTGCCGGTCGCCGCCATCTGCGGCGCCACCGCCGGGCTGGCCCGCGAGGGCCTGCTCGACGACCGCGCGCACACCAGTGCCGTCTCCTTCTACCTGGCGGCCACCGGCTACGCGGGCGGCGAGCGGTACGTGGACGCCGACGCGGTCACCGACGGCAATCTGATCACCGCGGGTCCCACCGAACCGGTCGCCTTCGCCCGCGAGATCCTCGGGCTGCTCGGCGCGTACCAGGGCGAGGTGCTGGATGCCTGGTACCGGCTGTTCCACGACTCCGACCCGCAGGCGTACGCCGTACTGGAGAAGGCGGGCGCCGCGTGAGCGGCCGGGACCGGCAGGACCTGCTCAGCCGCGCCGCGCTCGGTGTCTTCCGGCTCAACGGCCAGTTCCTCGCGGTCGCCGAGGAACTGGCGCGCCCCGCCGGACTCACCGCCGCCTGGTGGCAGGTGCTCGGCGCGGTGCTGCGCGAGCCGCTGCCCGTCTCCGGCGTCGCACGGGCGATGGGCATCACCCGGCAGAGCGTGCAGCGCGTCGCCGACCTGCTGGTGGAGCGCGGCCTCGCCGAGTACCGCCCCAACCCGGCCCACCGACGCGCCAAGCTCCTCGCACCGACCGAGGCGGGTCTCGCCGCCGTCTCCCGCGTCGACCCCGGGCACGCCGCGTTCGCCGGCCGGCTGGCGAAGGCGTACGGGTCGGAGGCCGAGCTGGCGGATGCGGTCGCGGCCCTCGAACGCCTGTCGGAGGTGCTGGGCGGGCTCGGCGGAGCGTCCGGCGCGGACGGCCCGGCCGTTACGGAACCGTAGAACGGGACCGGCTCACCGCACGGCCGCCCCGCACTATCCTCGGTCTGTTGCCCACGTGGGTTCACGTGCGGGGGAAGGCGGCGCGACACATGGAGAAGCTCGGAGGCGGGGGCCCGACGGAGGGCCCTCCAGGCGCTCAGCACCGGGGGAGTATCGGTGCCTACCGGCTGCTGGGGCGGCTCGGCGCGGGAGGTATGGGCCACGTCTATCTGGCCCGCTCGGACCGCGGTCGCACGGTCGCCGTCAAGGTGGTGCGCGAGGAGCTGGCGGCGCAGGAGGAGTTCCGGGAGCGGTTCCGGCAGGAGGTCGAGTCCGCGCGGCGGGTCGGCGGGTACTGGACGGCGCCCGTGCTGGACGCCGACACCGAGGCCGCCGTGCCGTGGGTCGCCACCGGGTACGTCGCCGGCCCCAGCCTCCAGCAGGTCGTCGGCCACGACCACGGCGCCCTGCCGGAGCGCTCGGTACGGACCCTGGCGGCCGGGCTCGCCCACGCGCTCCAGGACATCCACGCCGCCGGGATCGTGCACCGCGACCTCAAGCCGTCCAACGTGCTCGTCACCATCGACGGCCCCCGGGTCATCGACTTCGGCATCGCGCGGGCCCTGCAGACGGTGACCGACGGCGGTCTCACCCGCACCGGCGCGCTCGTCGGTTCGCCCGGTTTCATGGCGCCCGAGCAGGTGCGCGGCGACCGCGTCACGCCCGCGTGCGACGTCTTCTGCCTCGGTTCCGTCCTCGCCTACGCCGCCACCGGCCAACTGCCCTTCGGTACCGCCAACAGCGGCGTGCACGCCCTGATGTTCCGCATCGCGCAGGAGGAACCCGACCTGGACGGCGTGCCCGAGGGCATCGCCGACCTCGTGCGCGACTGCCTGAAGAAGGACCCCGCCGCACGTCCCGCGCTCGCCGAGGTCCTGGAGCGCACGGGCGCGCAGGACACGGTCGCCGAGGGCCGCTCCCGCGACCCCTGGCTGCCCAGCGCGCTGGTGGCCCAGCTCGGTCGGCACGCGGTACGGCTGCTGGACACGGAGACTCCGGAGGCCCCGGAGGCCCCGGAGGCCCCGGAGGCCCCGGAGGCCCCGGAGGCCCCGGAGGCCCCGGAGACGCCGGGAGTGCCGGGAGCGGCCGGAGGGGCGGGAGGGGCCGGAGGGGCGGGAGGGGCCGAGGGCGTCGCCCTGCAGCCGGACGCCCCGAAGCCGGACACCTCACAGCCGGACACCCCGAAGCCGGACAGCCCCGACGCGGATCCGAGCCAGGCCGCGTCCTCCGCGCCGCCGGAGGGTCCGCCGCCACCGCGCGCGCCGGGCGGCGGCGCCCCGCTGGACCACCTGCCCACACTGGTCGCGGGTCAGGGCCCTCCGACACCCCCGCCCGCCTACGGCCACCCTCAGCACCCCCAGCAGCCCCACCACCCTCAGCAGGGTCAGCAGCCGCCCGTCCACGGTTACGCCCCGGCCGCCTACAGCGTGCCGCCCGGCTACCACCCGTACGGCGGCGGCCTGGGCCCGACCCCGCCCTACGGGCCCCCGCCGTCGTACGGCCCGCCGCACGAACCGCCCCGGAGAGACCGCTCCACCGCGCTGCTGATCGTGGTCGCGCTGATCGTGGCGCTGGGCGCCGGAGGCTCGGTCTACGCCCTGATGAGCGGGGACGACGGCAGCGACCGGGCCGGCGACGACCCCACGAACACGGCGACGGCCGGCGCGTCCCGGAACCCGGGCCCCGGTGCGGACGGCTCGACGCCGACGACCGGCGTCGAGCAGCCGACCACCTCTCCGACGGTGCAGGACGGCACGATCCCGACGGCGTACCTGGGCACGTGGGCCACGACCATCGACAACGCCTCCGGCGTCCACACCAGGGAGCTGACCATCCAGCAGGGCGAGGTGGGCGACACGGTCCTGTCCCTCGTCGCCGACGGCCCCGCCGGCAACGGCACCTACCACTGCGTCTTCGAGGCCGACCTCTCCAACGCCCCGGACTCCGACGGCCCCCTGAGCCTCGGACCCTCCACGGTCACGGTGGGCCCGTCCAGCACCTGCACCCCGGGCGAACCGACCCAGGTCACCGTGCTGCCGAACGGCGCCCTGGAACGCACCAACACGAGCACCGGCGAGACGCTGACGTACCGACGCCAGTAGCCGTAACCGCCGCCGCCGCAGCCGCAGCCTCAGTAGCCGCTGCTGCTGCTGCCGCTGTTGCCGCTGTGGGTGGTCGAGCGGGTGTTGGGCGGGCGCCCCGTTCGGGGCTGGCATTCCGCGGCGTCGGCCTGCGCCCGTGCCACCGGCAGCCGTCCCCGCCCGCACCCACGCCGGTCACCGGCAAAACGCCGGACCGGTCACCGTGGCTCCGGCGGCCGCTGGCGAGGCATGTTGGGCCGGGCACCGTTCGCCGACGCCGAGAACCGCCCCGCGACTCCCACCGCCCCCGCTTCCGACCGCACGCCGCCCCCGAACACCGACTGCAACCCCAAGGGCGCCGACCCGGTCCGGAAATCCACCATCCAGTCCGCCGTCTCCGCCCGCACCAGCTCCGTCACGTCCTCCGAGAACCGCCGCAGCACCAGCAGGCACCGCTCGGCCGCCTCGCTCGCCGTGCCGTCCGCCGGCCCCAGCACCTCGCGCACGCTCTCCGACGCCCAGTCGAACTGGAGCACCTGCAGCCGCCGCTGCACCGCCTGCGCCGTGGCGAGGTCCCGCATCCACCCGGCCGTGACCCCGAAGTACCGGTCCCCGGCCACACACGCCACCCCGAACAGCAGCGCCAGATATCCCCAGGGCGCGGCCCCGCCCACCATTCCCGACATGTCGAGCAGCGGCAGCGCCGCCCCGGCGACCGCCCCCGCCGCGGCCCCGCCCCGCAGCGTCACGGCGCCCCGCCGCTTCCGCACCCGGTCCGCCAGGTACCAGGCCGCCGTGTCCAGCGCGCCCCGCTCCACCCACCGGTACAACTCGTCCAGCCGCTCCGCGGGCAGCGCCCAGTCCCCGAGCGGAAACGCCCGGCCCGTGAGGTCACCCGGACGCGGCCCGGCCGCGTCCTCACCGCCCCGCCCGTCGTGCGGCGGCCTCTCGGGCTGCATCTCCGGCTGACCCACCCGGCACTCCCTACTGCTCACCGTCCATGAAGACCTGAAGACCTGAAGACCTCATGCGCCACCACCTTCCTACCGCCCAATGGGTGGCGGAACCTCGGGTTCCGCCACTTTTCCGCCCGGAAGAGGGCGTTGATCAGGTATAGGGCCCCCTCGATATCACTCGAAAGAGTGCTGGAGCGGGGGCCGCGCGGACCACGTAGGCTCGTGCCGAACGGCAAAACCCGCGGCGACCCCGCGGTGACAGCGGAGACAGGAGCTGAACGTGATCCCCGGTGGTGGCCAGCCCAACATGCAGCAGTTGCTTCAGCAGGCCCAGAAGATGCAGCAGGACCTCGCCCAGGCCCAGGAGGAACTGGCGAGGACCGAGGTCGACGGGCAGGCGGGCGGGGGCCTGGTGAAGGCCACCGTCACCGGCTCCGGTGAGCTGCGCGGCCTCGTGATCGACCCGAAGGCGGTGGACCCGGAGGACACCGAGACCCTGGCCGACCTGGTCGTCGCCGCGGTCCAGGCGGCCAACGAGAACGCGCAGGCCCTCCAGCAGCAGAAGCTGGGCCCGCTCGCCCAGGGCATGGGCGGCGGTGGCACCGGCATCCCCGGCCTGCCTTTCTGAGTTCGCCTTTCTCAGACCGGCCGAAGCCCTCTACCGTACGTAGTGCAGGAACCTCAGGAAGGACGGCAGTCCGTTGTACGAAGGCGTGGTCCAGGACCTCATCGACGAACTCGGGCGGCTGCCCGGCGTCGGTCCCAAGAGCGCGCAGCGGATCGCCTTCCACATCCTCCAGGCGGAACCGACCGACGTACGGCGGCTCGCCCAGGCCCTCATGGAAGTGAAGGCCAAGGTCCGCTTCTGCGCGACCTGCGGAAACGTCGCGCAGGAGGAGCAGTGCAACATCTGCCGCGACCCGCGCCGCGACCCGGCGGTGATCTGCGTGGTGGAGGAACCGAAGGACGTCGTGGCCATCGAGCGCACCCGCGAGTTCCGCGGGCAGTACCACGTGCTCGGCGGCGCGATCAGCCCGATCGACGGAGTCGGCCCCGACGACCTCCGCATCCGTGAACTGCTCGCCCGCCTCGCGGACGGCACCGTCACGGAACTGATCCTGGCCACGGACCCGAATCTTGAGGGCGAGGCCACGGCCACGTACCTCGCCCGCATGATCAAGCCCATGGGCCTCAAGGTCACCCGCCTGGCCAGCGGCCTCCCGGTGGGCGGCGACCTGGAATACGCGGACGAGGTGACCCTCGGCCGCGCCTTCGAGGGGAGACGACTCCTAGATGTCTGACGCCACGCTGCACGCGACGAACCAGAACCCCGACGACTTCGCCGTCCAGATCGCCGACCAGATCGAGAGCTTCCTGGTCGCCGTCACCGAGGTCGCCAAGGGCGACGAACCGGACTCGGCGGTGCCCTTCCTCCTCCTGGAGGTCTCCCAGCTCATGCTGGCCGGCGGCCGCCTGGGCGCCCACGAGGACATCGTCCCCGACGAGCGCTACGAGCCCGACCCGGGCCCGGAACTCGACGTGGACGACCTGCGCGAGAACCTCGCCCGCATCCTCGACCCGATCGACGTCTACTCCGAGGTCTTCGACCCCTACGAGCCGCGCAAGGCCCCGGTCCCGGCCCGTATCTCCGACGACCTCACCGACGTCATCACCGACCTGCGCCACGGCATGGTCCACTACAAGGCGGGCCGCACCACGGAGGCCCTGTGGTGGTGGCAGTTCTCCTACTTCTCCAACTGGGGCTCCACCGCCTCCGCGACGCTGCGGGCGTTGCAGTCGGTCGTCGCCCACGTCCGCCTGAACCAGCCCCTGGAGGAGCTGGACGGCCTGGACACCGACCAAGGCCTCGGCGACGACGCCCTGGAGACGGAGGCGGGCCGCGTCATGGTGCAGGAGATCGCGGGTCCGCTGGGCCTGCGGCCCGTCACCTGACGCGCTGCGTCCCTGCGGGCTGGGGAAGGGGCCTCTGCTGAAAAGCGTGAGCAGATGGCAAGGGAGTGTCATCGGGGCGCTCAGATGAGTGCTGCGAGGACAGTGGGGGGTGAATTGTTCACGCCTCCACGGAGCGGTCAGGCGGCGCCGCGTCCCAGCGCGGCACGCAGTCTCGCTCCGCTTACGTACGGCGCTGTCGCCGTCGGCCCGCTGTACCACCGCAGCGGCCAGGTGTTCCCCTCCAGCGCCGGAATGCCGACGTAGGTGACGGTCCGTGCCCCAAGCCACCGGTGGCTGTCGCCTTCACCGTCTATGAGGCGGCTCTGCGCCTATACAGAGAGCCAGTTCGTCAGTGTGCAGTCGGCCCGGTTCATCGAAGAGATGGCGGATCCCCATGACTGACCAGCCGACGTGGTTCAAGTCCAGTTACAGCGACGACGAAGGAGCCGCCTGCGTCGAGGTCGCCCTCACCCCCACCATCCACATCCGCGACTCCAAGACGGCGCCCACCGGTTCCGAACTCCGCGTCTCCGCCCCGGCCTGGTCGGCATTCATCGCCGCAGTTCAGCCCGGAGCTTGAGCCTCGGGATTCGAGCCCTTCCTCTGGTTTTCTGGTCTGGTTGAAATACCCAACCAACCAAGGCTGCACGTGAGTTGAGGCGTCGTACCTCGTACGGGTGACGTTCCGTGATCAGCTTGCGCCGCTGTGTAAAGCCGCTCTAGGTTCGCGGCAAACGACCAGCAAATGAGTCGGCCCCGGCGGTGCGCCAACACCAATCCGGGGCCTGACCTACGGAACGAAAGACAGGTTCGCCCGTGGCTTACGCCAACCCTAATCCCGCCCTGCCGTCCCCGTCCCACCCCATGGCCAATCCGGGCTACGGAAAACGCCCCGCAGGTGACGAAGACCCGCACGCGGACCCGGACTTCGCACACCTGAGCCCACGTGAGGCAGAGGTCGCCGTCTTCATCGACCACCTCGACGACGGCCACGCGATGGGCTGCAAGGTGCTCGCGGCGCAGCACCCCCGCTACGGCCAGCAGGCGATGCGTACGTCTCTCAATCGCCTCGCCGCGGCCGGCCACCTGCGCTGGGTCAGGGAACACATCACCGTCGAGGACAACACCATGCGGTGGGTCACGCGGACCTACTGGTCGCGTACGCGCAGGTCGGAAGCCTGGTGGAAGGAGTTCGCGCGGGAGCGGAACGGCCGGATCGTGCCCGCCGACCACCGACCCGGACTCGCCCGCACCGACGAGCCCGAGCTGCCCGAGCCGGAGGCCGACGCGCAACCCGGTTCCGGTTCCGGCTCCGGCTCCGGCTCCGGGTCCGGCTCCGGCTCCGGTTCCGAGGCCGGGACGTCGTACCTCACCCTCGCCGGAATCCGCGACGCGGACCCCCGCATGTCCCTGTCCGAATCCGACTGCCGGTCCCTCGCGTCGCTGGCGGGGGAGTGGCTGTCGCGCGGTGCGACACCCCAGGACATCACCCGCGCGGTGACCGAAAGCCTTCCCGCATCCGTGAACAACCCGGGCGGTCTCGCCCGCAACCGACTGGAGAACAAGATGCCCCCCAAGAAGGCGAAGATCCGCCAGAAGGCCGCGCCGCGCCGGGCCCGCGTGACCCGTGCGGTCATCTGCTGCATGTCCTGCGACGCGGACGAGCTGACGACGACGATCGAGGGCGGTATGTGCCCGGACTGCCGCGCCGAGTACGAAGCGGCCGTGGCCGCAGAGGAGGCCGGGGAACTGGACGCCGGGTACGTGCCGGACACGTTCCTGGCCGACCCCGACGCCCACGCCGTGTACGAGTGGGTGGACGTCCCCCGCCGCGCGGCGGAGGTGCGCGCGGCGGGCGGCCTGCGGCCGAGGACGGAGCGGGCGCTGTGAGCGTGCAGGAGGCGCCGGTCGGGGCGCCGTGGTGTCGAGGAGGCGACGCCATGAGCCCTGGGGACGAGCACCGGACCGATATGTCCGGTCTATCTCCTCATCGACCGGACAACCGCTCCGTCGTCGTGTTCGGCCAACCGGAGAACGGCCGCTACCGGCTTGCGGAGAAGCGGCCTTTCGGCGCGCCTGTGAAGCTCGGCCCGGGGCGGCGAGCCCCGGGCCGGGCCGGTCAGGACACCGACGTGATGTTCTTCCCGGCCGGAAACAGGGTGGAGACCTCGCGGGCGGCGAAGGGAGCATGCCAGTCGCCGGTGCCCGCGTAGAAGTACCTCGTGCCGTTCGCGTAGGCGAACAGGTCGGTCCGCCCGTCCTGGTTGGCGTCGCCGATACCGACGGTTTCCCGGTAGGCACCCCAGCCGCCGCCGACGCGGGTGCGGGTGGCGAAGGTGCCGTCGCCCATGCCTCGGTAGAGCCACAGGACGCCGGCCTTGTCACGGGCGACCAGGTGGCCGCTCGTGGCGCCGCCGATCGCGGTGAGCTGGTCGTAGATCCCCCAGCCGCCGCCGACCCGGGTACGGCTCGCGAAGGGGGCACGCCAGTTGCCGGTGCCCCGGTAGAGCCACAGGACGCCGCTCTTGTCGGTGGCCAGGAGGTCGGCCTTGCCGTCCGCGGTGATGTCGCTGCCCGCGGCGATCTTGTCGTAGACGTTCCAGCCGCCGCCGATCCGGCTGCGGCCGGCGAAGGTGCCGTCGCCCTTGCCGAGGTAGAGCCAGAGCACGCCGCTCTCGTCGCGGGCGACCAGGTCGCCGGTCCGGGCGCCGCCGAGGTTGGCGGCTGCTTCGATCCGGTCGTAGACGTTCCAGCCGCCGCCGACGAGGACGCTGCCGGTACCCGTACGGTTCAGTCCGCCTTCGCTGGAGAAGTGCGAGTCCTCGCGCCACAGGTGACCGGAGGAGTCGCGCGCCAGGAGATCCGGGCTGCCGTTGTCGTTGAAGTCGTGCGGGGTGGCCCGCGAGCGGACCACCTCGAAGGTGCCGGTCCGGGTCAGTACCGGGCCGATGCCGTTGAGCGGCCGGGCCGAGACCTCCCACGTGTAGTCGCCGTTGTAGGCGCTCAGGGAACCTCGGTCGAGGTCGCCCGTCCAGGCGATGGAGAACCTCCATGACCGCCGGGGCCCCAGGGTGAACTCGGCGGTCTTTCCGGTGCGGTCGTGCCGCAGGGTCACCTTCATCTCGGCGTTCCCCCGCGACAGGTTCCAGACCATGGACGCGGCAGTGCCGTAGCTGAGGTCGATCACCGGGAGGATGTTGTACCGGCTGAGGGTGAGCTCGGTCGGCTCGCCGGTGCTCGCGACGAGGGTCGCGGTCGGGGCGGCGCCGTCCGGGCCGGGGGCGACGCGGTAGATCCCCTCGCCCTGTGCGACCGTGCCGCCGCGGACGTAGAGAGCGCCGGAAGGAGACGCGTAGGCCGAGATGACGTGGTCTAGGAGCTTGGCGGTCGCTCCGTCCTTGAGGTTGTAGGCGGTGAGGGCGTGCAGCGGATCCACCGTGTCGGCGGTGAGGCCGCCCTTCTTGCCGTAGGTCAGGTAGTCACCCTGGAGGCCGATCTCGTAGTCCGAGGGTGAGGCGTCACCCACCGGGACTCGTCGGGTCTCGCCGGTACCGCGGGCGCGGACCACCACACTGGTCCGTCCACCGTCGCGCTCGACCCAGGCGACATGGGTCGGGGAGAGAGCGACGTCGCCGTTCTCGGCGGTCGCGTCCCAGAGGTCGGGCTCCGTCACGGTTCCGGTGGTGACGTCCATCAGGCCCAGATGCCGGTCCGAGGCGCCGGTCGTATACCTGACCAGAGCGTCCGTTGACGAGCTGTTCGTGACGCCGTAGTTGCGCGCGCCGTCCGGGAGACCGGCCACCGCTACCGTCGCGCCGTCCGCGGTGTGCATCCACAGTTCGGAACCGGCCGGTACGTCCCTGTTCGTGGTGAAGACGGCCTCGCCCACGGCGCCCGCGTAGTCGACATCGTCGGCCGGTCGGGGGACGGTGAACACGGACCGGTCGGTGGCCAGGTCCCGCACTTCGATCTCGTCGGCGCCGAGCAGTGCGACCAGGTCTCCCCGCCCGGTGGACAGTACGGGGTCGTGACCCAGCTTGATCAGAGCCCCGTCCGAGGCCCGCACCCAGGATTTGTTGCTCAGAGACCCGTCCCTGACCAGGTAGCCGGACGCGGTGACGCCGACGAGCTCCTGATCGGCCGGAAACGGAACAACGGGCTCGGACGCCACCTGGAGTGTCGTCGTGGAGTCCGGCGCCGGAGACGCGGCCTTCGCGGGTCCGGTCGCGCAGATCAGACCGGCGGTGACGGTGAGAACAGCGGTGACGGCGGCCGCGAGCCGTCGTCTGGACGGACGTACGTGAGACAAGGTGGTGATCCCTCCCCGGAGCGCGGCGCACCGGCGCGCCGCAGCCCTCAGACTCACCACCCGCCCCAAGGGTTGTGCTCCCCGCGCGTGCGGGCTTTACGGAACGAAAAGACACTTGTGAACGTGTGACACACCGCACTTTTCCGAGTGACCCGCGCCCTCCTGGGCATGAGCCAGCCTGAGCGAGTACCCGGGTCTCACCATGCGATACCGCAGGGGGGAAAACCGGACGCTCGGTAAAATGAGCCGACCGCAGTACATATACGTACGTGCGGAAAGAGACGGATTGAGCGAGGAGCGCACGTGGGCCTTGTCGTGCAGAAGTACGGAGGCTCCTCCGTAGCCGATGCCGAAGGCATCAAGCGCGTCGCCAAGCGGATCGTGGAAGCGAAGAAGAACGGCAACCAGGTGGTCGCCGTCGTTTCCGCGATGGGCGACACGACGGACGAGCTGATCGATCTCGCCGAGCAGGTGTCCCCGATCCCTGCCGGACGGGAACTCGACATGCTGCTGACCGCCGGAGAGCGCATCTCCATGGCGCTGCTGGCCATGGCGATCAAAAACCTGGGCCACGAGGCGCAGTCGTTCACCGGCAGCCAGGCCGGAGTCATCACCGACTCGGTCCACAACAAGGCCCGGATCATCGACGTGACGCCGGGTCGCATCAAGACCTCGGTGGACGAGGGCAACGTCGCCATCGTGGCCGGCTTCCAGGGCGTCAGCCAGGACAGCAAGGACATCACCACACTGGGGCGCGGCGGGTCCGACACCACGGCCGTCGCCCTCGCCGCCGCGCTCGACGCGGACGTCTGCGAGATCTACACCGACGTCGACGGCGTGTTCACCGCCGACCCGCGCGTGGTGAAGAAGGCGAAGAAGATCGACTGGATCTCCTTCGAGGACATGCTGGAGCTCGCGGCCTCCGGTTCCAAGGTGCTCCTCCACCGCTGTGTGGAGTACGCCCGCCGGTACAACATCCCGATCCACGTCCGGTCCAGCTTCAGCGGACTGCAGGGCACGTGGGTCAGCAGCGAGCCGATCAAGCAAGGGGAAAAGCACGTGGAGCAGGCCATGATCTCCGGTGTCGCGCACGACACCTCCGAGGCCAAGGTCACGGTCGTCGGTGTGCCGGACAAGCCGGGCGAGGCGGCGGCGATCTTCCGCGCGATCGCCGACGCCCAGGTCAACATCGACATGGTCGTGCAGAACGTGTCCGCCGCCTCCACCGGCCTGACGGACATCTCCTTCACCCTGCCGAAGACCGAGGGCCGCAAGGCCATCGACGCGCTGGAGAAGAACCGCGCGGGCATCGGCTTCGACTCGCTGCGCTACGACGACCAGATCGGCAAGATCTCGCTGGTCGGCGCGGGGATGAAGAGCAACCCGGGCGTCACCGCCGACTTCTTCACCGCGCTGTCCGACGCCGGGGTGAACATCGAGCTCATCTCGACCTCCGAGATCCGCATCTCGGTCGTCACCCGCAAGGACGACGTGAACGAGGCCGTCCGCGCCGTGCACACCGCCTTCGGGCTGGACTCCGACAGTGACGAGGCCGTGGTCTACGGAGGCACCGGGCGCTGATGTCCGACATCAAAGGCGCCGGGCGCACCGGACGGCCGACCCTGGCCGTCGTGGGAGCGACCGGCGTCGTCGGCTCGGTCATGCTCCAGATCCTGTCCCAGCACGCGGACGTCTGGGGCGACATCCGCCTGATCGCCTCGCCGCGCTCGGCCGGCCGCAAGCTGGCCGTGCGGGGTGAGGAGGTCGAGGTGGTGGCGCTCACCGAGGAGGCCTTCGACGGGGTCGACGTCGCCATGTTCGACGTACCCGACGAGGTCGCCGCGCAGTGGGCGCCGGTCGCCGCCGCCAAGGGCGTGGTGGTGGTCGACAACTCCGGCGCGTTCCGGATGGACCCGGACGTGCCGCTCGTGGTGCCCGAGGTCAATCCGCACACGGTGCGGATGCGGCCGCGCGGCATCGTCGCCAACCCGAACTGCACGACGCTGTCCATGATCGTGGCGCTGGGCGCGCTGCACGCCGAGTTCGGGCTGCGCGAGCTGGTCGTCTCCTCGTACCAGGCGGTGAGCGGTGCCGGGCGGGACGGCGTGGAGACGCTGCGCCGGCAGCTCTCCCTGGTGGCCGGCACCGAGCTGGGGACCAGCCCCGGTGACGTGCGGCGGGCCGTCGGCGACGACACCGGTCCGTTCTCGGAGCCGGTCGCGCTGAACGTCGTACCGTGGGCCGGGTCGCCGCGCGAGGACGGCTGGTCGTCGGAGGAGATGAAGGTGCGGGACGAGTCCCGCAAGATCCTCGGGCTGGCGCATCTCCCCGTCGCCGTGACGTGCGTACGGGTGCCGGTGGTCACGACGCACTCGCTGACCGTGCACGCCCGCTTCGAGGGCGAGGTCACCGTCGAGGGGGCCCGGGAGATCCTGGCCACCGCGCCGGGCGTCGTCCTCTTCGACAACCCGGCCGCGGGGGAGTTCCCGACCCCCGCCGACGTGGTCGGCACCGACCCGACCTGGGTCGGCCGGGTGCGGCGGGCCCTGGACGATCCGACGGCGCTCGAACTCTTCGTCTGCGGGGACAACCTGCGCAAGGGGGCCGCGCTGAACACCGCGCAGATCGCGGAGCTGGTGGCGGCCGAGTTCGGCTGAACAGGGATCAGTTCGGCGTGATCCCTGGCCGCTGTGGGCTTCGTTCGTAGGATCCATGGGCGAGATGTGATCCGGAAGTTGGTCCGGGCTACTTGTACCCGGCACCTGTGGCATCAGAGGATTTCCTCCCCGCCCTCCGCAACCGCGTGAAGGGCGGGGGCGTCTTTGCGGTCACCCATTCAGGGCGCGGGGACGCGCGAGTCGGCGTGGGGACGCCGAGGACGGGCGTGGGGACGCTCGTGCACATGGGACATAGGGGAAGAGCGGGACGATGAGGGCCTATGACGCACCGTCAGCCGGGTGGCTGCCCGACAGACCCGGGAACCTGACGCCCGGCACGTACAACCCTCACGGGGGTGAGCGTGTCCAACTGGCGTGGCAGAGGTACTCGAATTCACCGCAGGAACGCGGGGCGCGGCGCTGCGCCCGCCCGGCCGGTCCGTCCGTCCCCGTGTGGCCGGTCCGGCCGGTGGCATGCCGGTGATCGCGCCCATGCCCGCAGCGCGGCCGGCCCGCATTTCGAACCAGCGCGACGGCGCGGAGGACGCGGTGGCGGCGGGTACCACCGTCGACCACCTCACCGAGACGTACCGGGCGCACTACCGCTCGCTGCTCGGCCTCGCCGCCCTCCTGCTCGACGACACCGCCTCCTGCGAGGACGTCGTCCAGGAGGCCTTCATCCGCGTCCACTCGGCGCGCAAACGCGTGCGTGACCCGGAGAAGACCCTGGCGTACCTGCGCCAGACCGTCGTCAACCTGTCGCGCTCGGCGCTGCGCCGCCGCATCCTCGGCCTCAAGCTGCTCTCCAAGCCCATGCCGGACATGGCGAGCGCGGAGGAGGGCGCCTACGACCAGTTGGAGCGCGACTCGCTGATCAAGGCGATGAAGGGACTGCAGCGCCGCCAGCGCGAGGTCCTGGTCCTGCGCTACTTCGCCGACATGACCGAGGCGCAGGTCGCCGCGACGCTCGGCATATCCCTGGGCTCGGTCAAGGCGTACGGATCGCGCGGCATCGCGGCGCTCAGGGTGGCCATGGAGACACCGGCATGAGCGACGGCGACGACGCGCGGCGCGACGCCCGCGACGAGCGCGCACCCCGGGAGGGGCACGCGCCGACCGAGCCGACCGGAACCGCCGGGCTGATCGGGCAAGAGCAGCCGAAGCACACGCACGCTGGGAACGGAACTGTGAACCACGGCCCCGCCGAACAGGGCCCCGACGTCCGGGGTCCCGAGGCCCAGGGACCCGACGCCCAGGGCTCCGCCGAACAGGGGTCCCACGCCCAAGGCCCGGACGGCCAGGGCTCCGAGGCCCATGGTCCCGACGCTCACGGGACGGGCACCCGAGGGACCGATGGGCTCGGCTCCGAGGAGCTGGCCCTGCGCAGGATGCTGCACCAGGCCGTCCAGGACGTGGAGCCGAGCGACGGCACCCTGGACCACCTGCGCCGCGCGGTGCCCGCCCGGCGGGCCCGCAAGCGTCAGGCCGTGGTCGGCGTGGCGGCCGCCGCCCTCTTCATCGGCACGGCGGTTCCGGCCCTCGTGCACGTCTCGGGCGCCACCGGCCCGGGGGCCGACCCGTCCGTCGCGGGTCACGCCTCGCAGGCCCAGGGCGGTGCCTCCCAGGGCAAGGACCCGGCCGGCGGCCAGAGCGGCATCGCCGGCTCCGCGGGCACGGCCGAGGGCAAGGACAAGGCCGATCCCGAGAAGACGCCGGACAAGGGCAGGGAGAGCGGCGCCGCGACGGGCACGGCGCCCGGCACCGACCCGTCCGCCAGTGCCGCCGTCGACGTCCCCGCGTGTACGGCGAAGCAGCTCGGCCCGGCCGTGGCGAGCAGTGCCGCACCCGACTCCACGGGCGTGGTCTACGGCTCCTTCCGCGTCACCAACGTCTCCCCGGACGGCTGCACCGTCACCGGCCCCGGCAACGTGGTCGCCACCCCGCAGGGCGCGGCGGACGCCACGAAGATCGGCACGGCACGGCACGCGGCCGGGGACGCCGCGGCCGGGCTGCCCGACCCGTCCCTGGAGACCACCACGCTGACCCTGGTGCCGAGCTCCGCGTACGAGGTGCGATTCGCCTGGGTGCCCTCGGAGACCTGCCCCACCACGGGCGGCACCACGGAGGGCGGCACCGGCGGTCCCTCGCCCGCCCCCTCGCCCACCGAGCCCGCGACGCCCGCCGCGGGCGGCGCCTCCACCGGCGGCGGGGGCGGCGGCGACACCGCCCCCACGACCCAGCTCGTCACCGAGGACGGCCCGGCCGACGGGAGCGTGGCGGTGACGTACACCCCGGAGGGCGGCGTCGGTTCGGCGACGGCCACGGTGTCCGACGCGTGCGCGGGGACGGTGTACTGGACGGGAGTGCTGGCGGGGACGGGGATGTAACCCTCGGCGGCGGGGCGGTCTCGGGCCTTGCCGCGCGTCCGGAGTCGGACGGCGGGCGCCTCGGGCTTTGCCGCGCGTCCGGAGTCGGACGGCGGGCGCGCGCCCCGGGCCCCGCCGCGCGTGCGGGGTCAGACGCCTGACGGCGCGCGCTGCGGCTCCGGCTCCGGCTCGTCCTCCGTGACCAGGCCCAGTTCCGCGTCCCGGGCGAGCTCGACCTCGCGGCGCAGCAGCCGGAACCACATGAAGACCACGAAGCCCACGAACGCGAACCACTCGGCGGTGTATCCGAGGTTCTGGAACGCCTTGAGGTCCAGTCCCGTGTTCTGCGGCGCGCTCACCGGCACGGCGCGCATCCCGGAGTCGCCCTCGTTGAGCGTGACCCACGCGTCGTACACGTCGTACGGCACCAGGTTGAGCAGGGTCGCCGCGCTGATCGCGCCGGTCTGTCCGGCCGGCCATCCGGTGCGGCCGCTGACGCCGTTGGCGCCGACCGACTCGGCCGCCTGGAGCGCTCCGGTGACGGTGACCTCGCCCGTGGGCGGGGCCGGGACCTTCGCCGGGTCGGGCTCGCCGGGCAGCCAGCCGCGTACGACGGGCAGCGCCTTGTCCGCGTCGGTGCGCAGCAGGGTGAGGACGTAGTAGCCCTCCCGGCCGTCCAGCTTCCGCTCCGGGACGAGGAGCTGATCGTCGTACCGGCCGCTCACGGTGGTCTGGTCGCCGACCGTCGCCTTGTCCACGGGCAGCAGCTCCGCCAGCGGGCGGGCCGCCTCCCGGCGGCCCGACTCGTCCTGCGCGGTCGCGGTCTCGTGGTCCTGCACCCGGTCCTCGAACCGGCCGAGCTGCCAGGAACCCATGAAGACGCAGAACGGGATGGCCAGGACGACGAAGACGTTGATCCCCCACCATCGGGGCGTCAGCAGAAACCGGTACACGCCCTCCACGGTACGGTGCGCGCCCCCGCCACCCGTCCGCGGGGCTGTGGAAAAGTGGCGGGCGGAGGCGGGGCGGGCGGAGTTGTCCACAGGCTGGGGATCTGATCTGCGCGTTGTCCCCGGGACGGGGCAGTATGGGGCCATGACTGAGAGCAACGGGTCCGTGTCACCGGACCAGCGGCGGGGACAGGGCAGCGCGGGGGACGGCCCGCAGGGCGCGGAGATGCCCGACTGGGAGAAGCGGTTCCGGGCACCGCGGGTGTCGCTGCCCGACTGGGCCGAGGACGCACCGGACCGCTCCCTGTTCGTGTCGAACGCGACGGGGACGTACGAGCTGTACGCCTGGGACCGGTCGACCGGCGAGCAGCGCCAGGTCACCGACCGGCCCAACGGCACGACGGACGGCGTGCTCTCGCCGGACGGCGACTGGATCTGGTGGTTCGACGACAAGGACGGCGACGAGTTCGGCGTCTGGCGCCGCCAGCCCTTCCCGGGCGGTGAGGACGAGCTCGCGGTGCCGGGCCTCGACCCCTCCTACCCGGCGGGCCTCGCCCTCGGCCGCGACGGGCGTACGGCGGTGATCGGCCGATCGACCGACGAGGACGGTACGACGATCCACGTCGCGTACGCGGGCGGGGCCCCGGCGGAGATCTACCGGCACCGCGAGTCCGCGGGCGTCGGCGACCTCTCCCACGACGGCACGCTGATCGCCATCGAGCACACCGAGCACGGCGACGCCATGCACTCGGCGCTGCGCGTCCTGCGCCCCGACGGTTCGGTGGTCGCCGAGCTCGACGACACGCAGGGCGGCGAGCAGGAGCTGGGCCTGGAGGTCCTCGGGTTCGCGCCGGTCGACGGCGACACCCGCCTGCTCATCGGCCACCAGCGCCGGGGCCGCTGGGAGCCCCTGGTGTGGGACGTGGCGACGGGCGAGCAGACCGACCTCGCCCTGGAGCTGCCCGGTGACGTCAGCGCCGAGTGGTATCCGGACGGCGGCGGCCTGCTGATCGTGCACGGCTTCGAGGCCCGCAGCGAGCTGTTCCGCTACGACTTCGCCGAGCGCGAGCTGGTGGAGATCGAGACCCCGGCCGGCACCGTCTCCGGGGCGACGGCCCGCCCGGACGGCAGTGTGGAGTACCTGTGGTCGTCGGCCGCCGAGCCGTCGGCGGTCCGCTCGACGACCGGGCGGGTCGTCCTGGACCCGCCCGGCATGAAGTCACCGGGCTCGGTCCCGGTGGAGGACGTGTGGGTGGAGGGCCCGGGCGGCCGCGTCCACGCCCTGGTCCAGAAGCCGGCCGGCACGACCGGCCCGCTCCCGACGGTCTTCGACATCCACGGCGGCCCGACCTGGCACGACAGCGACGCCTTCGCCGCCGGCCCCGCCGCCTGGGTCGACCACGGATACGCGGTGGTCCGCGTCAACTACCGCGGCTCCACCGGATACGGCCGCGCCTGGACCGACGCACTCAAGCACCGGGTCGGACTCATCGAGCTGGAGGACATCGAGGCGGTCCGCGAGTGGGCGGTCACCTCCGGCCTCGCGGACC
The DNA here is from genome assembly GCF_002005225.1 of Streptomyces pactum. Classification (NCBI taxonomy): domain Bacteria; kingdom Bacillati; phylum Actinomycetota; class Actinomycetes; order Kitasatosporales; family Streptomycetaceae; genus Streptomyces; species Streptomyces pactum. The sequence goes on along the minus strand of NZ_CP019724.1, from coordinate 4,098,479 downwards.
CCGAGCGCCTGATCCTCACCGGCGGCTCCTGGGGCGGCTACCTCACCCTCCTCGGCATCGGCACCCGGCCCGAGGCGTGGACGCTGGGCATCGCCGCCGTCCCGGTCGCCGACTACGTCACCGCGTACCACGACGAGATGGAGGGCCTGAAGGCCCTCGACCGCACCCTCCTCGGCGGCACCCCCGAAGAGGTCCCCGACCGCTTCGAGGCGTCCTCACCGCTGACCTACGTCGACCAGGTCAAGGCCCCGGTCTACATCTCCGCCGGTGTCAACGACCCGCGCTGCCCGATCCGCCAGGTCGAGAACTACGTCGAACGCCTGGAGGCGAGGGGCGCCGTCCACGAGGTCTACCGCTACGACGCGGGGCACGGGTCACTGGTCGTGGACGAGCGCATCAAGCAGGTCGGACTGGAACTGGACTTCGCGGCGAGGCACTTGCCGACCGCCTCCTAGCCCTTCGGCCGACCGGGCCGGGCGGGCGCGTGACGGGGCCTTCTCGACCGGCCCAGTCGGGTGGCGGGTGGCTTGCTGCCGGGCCGGCCCGGGTGGCGGGTGGCTTGCTGCCGGGCCGGCCCGGGTGGCGGGTGGGCGCACCGGCCGGGGGCCAGCGGGCGGAGCCCTCCGGCGGGGCGGTAGGGGCGGCGTCCCCACACGTCCGCCCTACACGTCCGCCCTACACGTCCGTCCGCTGCCGCGCCCGCCGCCCCAGCAGCTCGGCCAGCCCCCGCCGTGTGGCCGCCAGCACCACCCGGTCCTCGCTCCGCAGGACATACGTGTCGGGCAGCTCCCACACCAACCTGGACCCCCGCTCGCCGCCGCCCGCGCCGTCGGCACGGGCGGCAGCCTCCCGCTCCTCGTCGGGGACCTCCAGCGCCAGCACCCGCCACGCCCCCGCCCGGAACGCCTCACCGACCGTCTTCCCCTCCAACTGCCGATGCCCGGCCACCTTCACCGCCGCGAACAGCAGCACCCGCCGCTCGACGGGGATCGCCCCGAGGATCTGGCGGCCCATCATCGCCCCGGCGAAGGCCGGCGCGGACAGGTGGGTCACACTGCGGCTCCGGGTGAGCGCGCCCGGGTGCGCGGCGCGCAGGGTGCGGTACACGGCGGTCGCGAAGTCGTCGTCGTACAGGCGCAGCACCACCCGCAGGCGGGACCGTACGGAGCGGGCGTAGAGAGCGGCCTCCAGGTTGGTGGTGTCCACGCTGGTCAGGGCGAGCAGCGAGTGCGCGCGGTGGATCTTGGCGGCCTCCAGGACTCCCTCCTGGGTGACGTCCCCGAGCACCACCGGCACCCGCAGCCGCCGTGCGGTCGCCATACCGCGCGCCTCGGGGTCGGCCTCCACGCACACCACGGGGATGTCCATCTCCCGGAGCCGGGTCAGTACCCGCGTGCCGATCTTGCCGAGACCGAGCAGGACGACGTGCCCGCCGAGCCCGCGTGGCGGCTTCCGTACCGCCGAGGCGTTGCGGAAGGTCCCGAGCGCTTCGAGTACGGCGGCCAGCAGCACCGGCAGCAGCAGTAACCCGACGAAGCCGGACAGCAGTTGGAGCACCTGCCGTCCCGCGTCCTTGTTGTGCGCCGGTTCGTTGATGGCGAACAGGTCGAGCAGGGTCACGTAGGTGGCGTGCAGCGGATGGTCGTCGGTGACCACCATCAGTGCCACGGCGAGCGCGACCACGCAGGCGCCCAGACCCGCCAGCGACCAGCGCAGCCGCCGCGAGAACAGCTCACCGAACGGCGGCACGCCGGCGCGCGTGGTGGGCAGTGGCGGACCGGCGTAGGACACCTGCTCCAGGGCGACGGTGCCGCGTCCGGTGGCCGCCTCCACCGCCGCCGCGTCGGGCAGCAGTTGCGGGCCCTGCTCGCCGCTCTCCTCCGAACCGTCCGCGCCCGCCGGGTCGTTGCTCGTCGTGGACAGCAGCGCGAGGGTGCACAGGCCGGGGTCGGCCACCTCACCGGGGCGGGGCGGCTGCCGTTCCACCGCGCGCAGCAGCAGGCCGTCCGTCTCGACGACCTTGCTGGTGCCGACGAGGGCGGTCGCGGCCAGCGCGGGCGCGGCCGTGTCCGCGTCGGACAGCACGGTGGTGGAGGTACCGGCGCCGTCGAGCCCCGACTGCCGTGCGTCGCCGGTCGCCAGCGCGGCGCTCTGGTCGAGGAGTTGCTCGATGTGCCGGCCGAGCCGCCGGTTGTACAGGCGCAGGACCAGGCGCAGCCGGGGGTTGAGCCGACGGGCGGTCAGTGCGGCGCGGATGTTGGTCTCGTCGTCGTCGTACACGAGGGCCAGTGCGGCTGCCCGGTCCACGCCGGCCTCCGCCAGGACGTCCTCGGTGGATTCGGCGGCCTCCAGTTCGCGGCTGGTGCCGCTCTGCTCGCCGTTGCCCGAGCGGTTGACGGCCGCGTTGACCATGTCCAGCAGCGCGGCCGAGGCGGCGCGGGCCCGCCCGACCATCGGCTGGCGCACCCGGCGCCCGGAGGGCGGGACGACGAGCGTGACCTGTTCGCGGTACACACCGCGCAGTTCGGCGGCCAGCCGGTGGGCCAGTCCGTCGTCGCCGCACACCACCATGTGCGCGTATGCGTCGCCCTGCGGAACCTGATTCGGAACGCTCCCCGTTTGAGTGCCCATTTGAGTGAGGACGGTACCGGCGGCAGGTGTGGTTCCCCGTGCGCGCGAAGCGACCGGAGGAGGGATGAAGGAGAGACGGAGGAGGGACGGAGGGCGGCATTAAAGACGCGTAAAGATTGCCGGAACACGGCAGTGACGCCCTCCTCCGCCGCGTGTGACGATTCGTTTCACCGAAGCTCAGCGACGGGCGAGAGGGGGACGGCACGATGGCCTGGTTTCTCGGGCTGGGTATCACGGGGGTCGTGCTGCTCGCCCTGTCGCTGATCTTCGACGGACTGCTGGAAGGCGCGTTCGACGGAGCGCTGGACGGCGTCCTGGAGGGGTGGCTGTCGCTGCCGGTCGTCGCCGGGTTCACGGCGATGACCGGCTTCGGTGGCGCCATCGCCCTCGGCACCGGTCTGGCCGGACCCGCGGGCGCCGCGGGGATCGGCGCGGTCACCGGGGTGGGGGCCGGCTGGCTGACGTACCGCTTCAGCCGCGCGCTGATGCGCGATCAGCCCGCCGACACACCCAGCACGGACGACCTTCTGGGCACGTCCGGCAGGGTCGTGACCGCCATCCCCGCCGACGGCTTCGGCGAGGTGATGCTCCGGCTCGCGGGCCAGCCGCTGAAGTGCTCGGCGCGCAGTGCGGAGCCGGTGGCCCGGGGAGCCGAGGTCTGGGTCGAGGCGGTGCCGACGGGGACGTCGGTCGTGGTGCGCCCGGTCGACCGCTGAACCGCCTGCTTCTCCTGTTTCTCCTGTTTCTCATATCTCTCTTGTCTCTCCTGTTCTTCTGTTCTTCTGTTCCGCCTGTTCCATTTCAATGTGATTCGGGGGCGTTGCCATGAGTCCTGTCGTCATCGCGGTGCTGGGAGTCGTCGTACTCCTGGTACTGCTCGCGCTGGTGGTGGTCAGCCGCTACAAGGTGGCCGGGCCGAGCGAGGCGTTCATCGTCACCGGGCGACGCGGCAAGAAGTCCACCGATCCGGAGACCGGCCGTGTGATCACCGACAACAGCGGCCAGAAGGTCGTGGTCGGCGGCGGCGTGTTCGTCGTGCCGTTCGTGCAGCAGCGCTTCACGCTCGACCTCTCCTCCCGGCACATCCCGGTCGCCGTGCGCGGCGCGGTGACGCTGCGCGGTGTGAAGGCCAACCTGGAAGGCGTCGCGATCGTCAAGGTCGGCGGCACGGAGGACGCGATCCGCGCCGCCGCGCAGCGGTTCCTGATGCAGCAGGACGGCATCGTCGGCTTTACCCAGGAGGTGCTGTCCGGCGCACTGCGCGCGATCGTCGGCCGGATGTCCGTGGAGGACGTCATCCGGGACCGGGCCGCCTTCGCCGGGCAGGTCGCCGAGGAGGCGGAGGCGAGCCTGTCCGGGCAGGGCCTGGTGCTGGACGCCTTCCAGATCCAGGACATCACCACCGAGGGCTCCTACCTGGAGGACCTCGGCCGTCCCGAGGCGGCCCGGGCCAGGCAGGAGGCCGACATCGCCGAGGCCGTGGCCCGGCGGGCCGCCGAGCAGGCGCGGTTGAAGGCCGAGGAGGAGATCGCGGTCGCGCAGCGGACCCTCTACCTGAAGCAGGCCGAGATCAAGGCCGAGACCGACCAGGCGTCGGCCCGCGCCAACGCGGCGGGCCCCCTCGCGGAGGCGGCCCGGGAGCAGGACATCCTCGCCGAGCAGGAGAAGGTCGCCGAGCGGCAGGCCGCGCTGAAGGACCGTCAGCTCGACACCGAGGTGCGCAAGCCCGCCGACGCCCAGCGGTACGCGGCCGAGCAGGAGTCGGAGGCCCGCCGGGTGGCGCGGGTGAAGCAGGCGGAGGCCGAGCGGTCGGCGGAGATCGCCGCGGCCCAGGCCGAGGCCGAGCGGGCCCGCCTCACCGGTGAGGGCGAGAAGCAGCGGCGTGGCGCACTGGCCGAGGCGGAGGCCATCGAGGGCCTCAGGCAGGGTGAGGCCGAGCGTTCCCGGCGTGCGGCGATCGCCGAGGCCGTACGGCTGGAGGGCGAGGCGGAGGCCGCCGCGATCGGCGCCAAGGGCTCGGCCGAGGCCGAGGCGATGCGGCAGAAGGCCGACGCCTTCGGGCAGTACGGCGACGCGGCCGTGCTCCAGATGCTGGTCGAGGTGCTGCCGCAGGTGGTGGCCAAGGCGGCCGAGCCGCTCGCGGCCGTGGACAAGATGACGGTCATCTCGACGGACGGTGCGAGCCGGCTGTCGCGCACCGTCGCCGACAACGTGGCACAGGGCATGGAACTGCTGGGCTCCACCACGGGCGTCGACCTGCCGGCGCTGCTGAAGAACATCACCGGGCAGTACGCGAGGACGGCCGACGGGCCGGGCCGGCCGGAAGGCGAGGACCAGTCGGAGGAGCCGGACCCGGGGCGCAACGGCAAGGTGGAGATCACCGGCTGACAGCCGCCCCGCCGGCCGGGACCGGCCCGCTCAGATCTCCTGGGCGGGCCAGCTCAGCAGCCGCGCCCCGATGACGGCGGTCTGCAGGGTGTAGCGGTGCACCGGGTCGGCGGGGTTGGCCCCGGTCAACTGGTGGATGCGGTCCAGCCGGTAGGTGAGGGCCCGCACGCTGAGCGACAGCCGCCGGGCGGCCTCGGCGGCGGTGCAGCCGGCGTCGAAGTACGCCTCCAGGGTCCGCAGCAGCGGCTCGGCCCCGCCGCGCGCCCCGCGCAGCGGGCCCAGCACGCTCAGCACCAGGTCGGCCATCGCCTGCCGGTCGCGGGTGAGCACCGGGTAGACGAGCAGGTCGGCGGCGCGCAGCACGGGCTCGTCGAGCTCCAGCCGTTCGGCGAGTTCGAGGGTGCTCAGCGCCTCCTCATAGCTGTGCACCACGCCGCCCGCGCCGTTCTGGGGGCGCCCGATGGCCACCCGGCTGCCGTCCGTGGCCGCGTACGCCTGCTTGGCGAAGAAGGCGAGGACGTCCTCCTGGTCGCCCGGCGCGATGCAGATGAGCTGCCCGTTCTTCGTGGTGATCAACACGCGCCGGTCACCGAAGCGGGAGATGAGCGCCGTCTCCACGAGCCGGGTTACCGGGGCGGTGTCGTCGTACGCCGCGGGCCCCTCGGCCACCGCGACGGCGTGGGCGTGGGAGAGGACCAGTCCGAAGCGCTCGGCCCGTTCGGCCAGCCGGCCCAGGTCGCTGCGCCCGTAGAGCAGGTCGTCGATGAACTCCCGCCGCGCGGCCTCCTCCTGCCGTACGGCGAGGTGCTGGGCGCGTTCGTAACCCTCGGCGAAGGCGTCGACGGCCTGCGCGACGGCGGCGAGCACACGGTCCGTGAGACCCGGGCCGGAGGCGGCCGTGGCGTCGGGCCAGGAGGCTCGCGTGGCGTCCAGGTGCAGCCGCACGAGACTGCGCAGACTGTGCCCCGCCTCCGCGGCCTGCTCACCGAAGAGCCGCCGTTCCTCGAGCTCGTCGCGGGTCAGCCGGCGCCCGGTACCGGCCACCCCGGCCAGGATCTCGGCGTACCCGGTCAGATACGTCTCCTGCTGGTCCGTCCCCTGGTCCGTCACCCCGCGCCTCCCCTGCCGTTCACGCCCGGTGCGCGGTGTCCGGCAACGTGAGGGTAGTCAAGGCTGCCGGAAACCGGCAACGCGGGTGGGCGGGGCAGCGGTCGCCGCCCCGGGCCTCACGGCCGCTGGTAGGGATGCTGCTGCGACTGCCCGTACGCCTGGCCGCCGGGACCGCCCTGGCCGCCCTGGCCGCTCACGGCCTGCGTCTGGAGCTGGTCCGCCTGTTCCTTGGTCACCTGCTGCTCGGCGCCGCAGAAGGTGCACTGCGTCAGGTACTTCGTGGAGAACGGGAACAGCGGCACGAAGAACAGCGTGAACTTCGTGACGCGCTTCCTGAGCGTGTGCGCGGAGGGGTTGCCGCACTGGCCGCACACCAGCGTCAGTATCGCGAGCTGGTAGAGGTATCCCTTGGTGCCGAAGATGATCACGAGGTGTCCTTCCGGGTCGGTGCCCGCGGCGCGCAGGGCACGCAGATCTTCTCCCAGATTGCGCCCGCGCGGGCCCCGGAAGCCACTCGCGGCCGCTGACGGCACCGGCGGCGGCATCCCTGACGGCACCGACGACGGCATCGCTGACGGCATCCCTGACGGCACCGACGACGGCCGGCGTCACCCGCCCGCGTCCGCGCCCCCGGCCTCCCAGCGCAGCAGGTCTCCCGGCTGGCACTCGAGTACGTCGCAGAGCGCGGCGAGCGTCGTGAAGCGCACCGCCTTGGCGCGGCCGTTCTTGAGTACGGCCAGGTTGGCGGGAGTGATCCCGACGCGCTCCGCGAGCTCGCCCACGGACAGCTTGCGCTTCGCCAGCATCACGTCGATGTCGACGACGATCGGCATCAGATCACCTCCGCCAGCTCGGCCCGCATCCGCGCCGCCTCGATGTCGCGGGCGACGGCCTGGGCGAGCAGCATCCGCAGCACGAGCACGACCAGCGCGACGCCGAGGATCGCCACGACGGCCCCGCCCAGCAGGAGCACGATGCCGGGCGCGACGGCCTCGCCCGGTGCCAGGAGGACCGCGAGCGTGAACACCAGGAGCGCGGCCGCGACGAAGGCACCGATCACGACATGGACGTACCGGAACGCGCCGAGGGAGAACACGGTGCCCCGCCGCACCATCGTCACCAGCCGCCAGACGCAGACCAGGACGGTCTGGGCCGCCGCGGCTCCCAGGACGACGATCAGGAACACCGGCGTGCGGACGGCCGCCAGGGCGGCGTCGGGGTCGCTCGATCCGGCCGCCAGCAGCCAGACCAGTACGGCCTGGATGAACACCGAGCCGGCGAGCAGCATCCCGATCACGCCGCGCAGCGCGAGCACTGTCAGCTTTCCCATCGCCCCTCCTTCAATCGATCCACGATGGAAATCTATCGAGAAACGATAGGTTCGGCAAGTGTTCGGGGTGGCGGAGCGGGTGTCAACCGTCCGGTCCGGGGCACCCCGTAAGCACGGAGAGCCAGCGATCGGGAGCGGTCAGTCATGGCGGTGGCGCAGGAGCCGGGTGTTGCGGAAGCGGCGGAACCCGCCGCTTCGCCGGTCAGTTCCCACAACGAGTGGGACCCGCTGGAGGAGGTCGTCGTCGGGCGGCTGGAGGGCGCGACGATTCCCTCCGACCACCCGGTCGTGACCTGCAACGTCCCGCCGTGGGCGGCCCGGTTGCAGGGACTCGCCGCCGGCTTCAGGTATCCGCGCGTCCTGATCGAACGGGCGCAGCGCGAGCTCGACGGATTCGTCGCCCTCCTCCAGTCCCTCGGCATCACGGTCACCCGGCCGGACGCCGTCGACCACCGGCAGCGCTTCAGCACCCCGGACTGGTCCTCACGCGGTTTCTGCAACACCTGCCCGCGCGACTGCCTGCTCGTGGTCGGCGACGAGATCATCGAGACGCCGATGGCCTGGCCGTGCCGCTACTTCGAGACCCACTCCTACCGCCCGATCCTCAAGGACTACTTCCGGCGCGGCGCGCGCTGGACGGCCGCCCCGAAGCCCCAGCTCACCGACGACCTCTACGAACCGGACTTCCGCACCCCCGCGGCGGGCGAGCCGATGCGCCACATCCTCACCGAGTTCGAACCGGTCTTCGACGCGGCGGACTTCGTCCGCGCGGGACGCGACCTCTTCGTCACCCGCAGCAACGTCACCAACCGCATGGGCATCGAATGGCTGCGCCGCCATCTCGGCCCCGGCTACCGCGTCCACGAGATCGAGAGCCGCTGCCGCACGCCCATGCACATCGACACGACGTTCGTTCCCCTCGCGCCCGGCCGGGCACTGGTCAACCCGGAGTACGTCGACGTCGACCGACTCCCGGACGTCCTGCGCTCGTGGGAGATCCTGACCGCACCCGAACCCGAGCCGATCGACGACCGCATGCTCAAGATCACCTCGATGTGCGGCAAGTGGCTCAGCATGAACGTCCTCGCCGTCGGCGACGGGCGGGTCATCGCGGAACGGCACCACACCGGCATGCTGCGCGCGCTGGAGAGCTGGGGCTTCGAACCGATCCCGTGCGACCTGCTGCACTACGCGCCGTTCGGCGGCTCGTTCCACTGCGCGACCCTCGACGTACGGCGCCGCGGCACGCTCGAGTCGTACACCGGCTGACGGGGCGTCGCACCACCGCGGCGCTGCTCCCACATCGTCGTCTACACGTCGAACCGGGTCCCTTTTGGGCTCCGTACCGGATAGTGCCCACGGCGTGCGGCGAGCGACGCTGTAACCGGGCCAACCCCATGCAACCCGAGCCCACCCGAGCCCACCCGATCCAACCCGAGCCCACCCGATCCAACCCTTTCCCGGACGAAGTCCGGGGTGGGTCGGCCACGTATGCGCGGCTGCGCCACTTCGCCCTGGTGTGATCGTGACGGTTCCCACCTCGCAAGGAGAGCAGATGGCCCGCCCGACCGACCGCGTCGCCTGCCCAGGGCCCCGCGCCGGGAGGAGGACACCATGCCCGGACCCGACGGATCCGACGACCACCGGCTCAGTGACATCGAGTCCCGCCTGCACCGCGACGACCCCCGGTTCGCCCACGCCCTCGACGCCGGCCGTCCCCGCCCACCACGCGAGTACCGGAACCTCCGGGCCCGGCTGCTGCTCGCCACCGCCCTGGCGGTGCTGTGCTCCGGGATCGTCCTGGCCCACGGGCTGCTCATCGCATCCGGCCTGGTCCTCGCCGGCATCGCCGTGGAGTCCTTCGACCCGCACCGGCACGCCCGCGGCGGCCGGTACCCTCCGCCCCGGTCCTGGCCCCGGTCGTGACCTTGGTTCCGGTCCCGGTTGTGACCTTGGTTCCGGCCTCGGTCGTGGCCTCGGTTGTGGCCTCGGTTCCGGCCTCGGTCGTGGCCTCGGTTCCGGGCAGGGGCGTGGCTTCGGTTCCGGGCAGGAGGGTGGCCTCGGTTCCGGGCAGGGTCTCGGCTTCGGTTCCGGCCCGGGTTCTGGTGGGGGTCGTGGCCCCGGCCCCGGTCCTCACCCCGGCGGGCACCGGCCCGCCCCGGACGGCTCGGGGCCCGGTCGATGACCCTGCCCGAGCTGTACCTGACCTTGCTGATCGGCGGCACGGTGCTGCTGGCCAGCATCGCCGCCGCCCGCGCCGCCCACCGGGTCGGCCTGCCCGCCCTGTTGCTGTTCCTCGCGGTCGGCGTCGTCGCCGGAGAGGACGGGCTGGGGCTGGAGTTCGACGACGCCCAGTTGGCCCAGGCGCTGGGCACCGCCGCCCTGGCGGTCATTCTCGTCGACGGCGGTCTGACCACCAGGTGGAGCGACGTCAGACGGCTGCTCGCCCCCGCCGGCGTGCTCGCCACCGCGGGTGTGGCCGTCTCCGTCGCGGTGACCGCCGCCGGCGCCCACTGGCTGCTGGGCATGGAATGGCACCTGGCTCTGCTGCTCGGTGCGATCGTCTCCTCCACCGACGCCGCCGCGGTCTTCGCCGTACTGCGCGCGCTGCCGCTGCCGCAGAAGGTGACGGGGCTGGTGGAGGCCGAGTCCGGTTTCAACGACGCCCCAACCATCATCCTGGTCCTGATCTTCTCCACCACCACCGCAGGCGACCTGCCCGGCCCCGCCCCGGTCGTCGGCAACCTGCTCTACCAACTCCTCGTCGGCGGCACGCTCGGGGTGCTGATCGGCCGCCTGGGTGCCGCCGCGCTCCGGCACATCGCACTCCCCGCGACCGGCCTGTACCCGCTCGCCACGGTCGGGTTCGGCATCGTCGCCTTCGCCGCGGCCGGAGCGGTGAACGCCAGCGGCATCATCGCCGCCTACCTCTCCGGCCTCGTCCTCGGCAACGCCGAGCTGCCCCACCGCGCCGCCACCCGCTCCTTCGCCGAAGGCGCCGGATGGCTGGCCCAGATCGGCCTGTTCGTCATGCTCGGCCTGCTCGTCGACCCCAGCGAACTGCCCTCCGCGATCCTCCCGGCGCTCGCCGTCGGCCTGGTTCTGCTGCTGGTCGCCCGCCCCGTCTCCGTCGTCCTGTGCCTGCTGCCCTTCCGCGTCCCCTGGCGCGAGCAGGCGTTCATCTCGTGGGCGGGGCTGCGCGGAGCGGTCCCCATCGTGCTCGCCACGTTCCCCATCGTCGCCGGGGTCGCCGGTGCCGTCGACGTACTGAACATCGTCTTCGTCCTCGTCGTCCTCTTCACCCTCGTACAGGGCCCCACCCTGCCCGCCGCCGCCCGCCTCCTGCGTCTGACCCGCTCCGACGCGCTGCGCGAGATCCAGGTCGAGACCGCCCCGCTCGACGTCCTGGACGCCGACCTGCTCACCGTGGCCATTCCTCGGGGCTCCCGCCTGCACGGCGTCGCCGTCTTCGAACTGCGCCTGCCGCCCCCGACGGTCCTCACTTTGATCGTGCGCGACGGCATCACCGTCGTTCCCGACCACGACACCGTGCTGCGCGCCGGCGACGAACTCCTGCTCATCACCACCCCCCTCACCCGGGAGGCCACGGAACGCCGCCTGCGCGCCATCGGCCGACGCGGCAAACTCGCCCGCTGGCTCGGCGAACAGGGCGCCCCGGAACCGGAACCGGAACCGCAGCCGGGGACGCCGACGCGGACCACGGCACGAGCGCCACGCTGACAGCACCGCCGACGCCGCCGCCGCGAAACGGCCGCCCGTCGGCCCCGCCCTCGCCGGCACCGAGACCACGGAACGGCGGCGCCCGTAGACTCCGCGCCCATAGGTGTGGTGCACGGCGGGCGCGAGCGCGGCCGCCGCCGGTGCCCGGCGCCTGGTCGTCACGCACCTCGGCCCGTTCCTGGACCCGGCACAGGCCGTCGCCCGCGCCGGTACGCGCCACGACGGCCCGGTGGAGCATGCCGCGCCCAACCGCACCTTCAGGGTGAGGGGGACGACCCGGTGACCGCGGCACCGGCCGGGGCGTACCGCCGATGACGCGGTCCTGAGGGCAGGCGCGCGCCGCGGGGCCCGGACCGACCGGGCCTCAGCCGGGGCGACCGGGCCTCGCCCGGACCGACCGGGCCTCACCCGGGGCGTCGGGGACGTGACGCGTCGCGGGGCTCGGGCCGGCCGCGCCTCACCCCCGTGCGTCCGGGACGAGAACGACCTTTCCCGTCGTCGCCCGCGACTCCAGGGCGGCGTGTGCCGCGGCGGCCTGCGACAGGGGGAAGGTCTGGAAGGCGGGCACCAGCTTGCCGTCGGCGGCCTCCGCGAGCGCGCGAGCCTCGTCGGCCGACCGGTCCTGGCCCTCCAGCAACAGGGCAAGCGCGTCGGTGAAGCGGACGCCGCGCTCCTTCAACTCCGCCTCCTCCGGCCGGAACTCCTCCCGGGAGGCCGCGCCGATGGTGACGTAGCGCCCGCCCTCGGCCAGCAGCCCGAACGCGGCCCGCCCCTTGTCGCCCTCGACACCGTCCACGACGACTGTGACACCGCGCCCGCCCAACGCGTCCCGGACGGTGCCCGCCCAGTCCGCCAGGTCGTAGTCGACGGCCACATCGGCCCCCAGCTCCCGCACGGCCGCGGTCTTGGCCGGTCCGCCTGCCGCGCCGATGACCGTGGCACCGAGGCGGCGGGCGAACTGGACGACCAGACGGCCGATCCCACCGGCCGCGGACGTGACGAGGACGACGTCGTCGGAGGTGAGCCGCGCGATGTCGAGCAGGCCGATGGTGGTGCTGCCGGTGACGACCATGGTGACGGCGGCCTCGTGACCCAGTCCGGCGGGGATCCGGTGCAGGGAGTCGACAGCGGCGACGGCGAGCTCCGCGTAACCTCCCGGGCTGCCGTGCGAGGTCACCACCTCGGCGCCGATCCAGGCCTCGTCCACGTCCGGCCCGGTCGACTCGACGACGCCGGCCACCTCTCCACCGAAGATCGCCGGGAGCCGGGGAAGCGGCGGGCCGATCTCCAGACCCGCCCGCATCGCCGTCTCGATCTGGTGGACTCCCGCGGCCCTCACCGACACACGGACCTCGCCCGGCCCCGGCACGGGGTCGGGCACTGTCTCGTAACGGAGGTTCTCAGCCGAACCGAACTCGTGCAGCACGACGGCGCGCATGGTCGTTCCTTCCGGTGGGTCTGTCGACGAACCCCCACTGTGCGACCTCTACTTGACTTGAGGTCAAGCCTCTGGCGCCGGGGCACCGGCCGTGCGCTCCCGTCGGTCCCGGTTACTCCGGGTCTCGGTTGAACTTGGACGCGGACCAGACGTAACCGAGTACGGCCAGTCCCAGGCACCAGGCGATGGCGAGCCAGCCGTTGTGGCCGATCTCGGTGCCGAGGAGCAGTCCGCGGAGGGTTTCGATGGCGGGGGTGAAGGGCTGGTACTCGGCGATCGGCTGGAACCAGCCCGGCATCGCGTCGATGGGGACGAAGGCGCTGGACAGGAGGGGCAGCAGGATCATCGGCATCGCGTTGTTGCTCGCGGCTTCGGCGTTGGGGCTGATCAGGCCCATGCCGACGGCGATCCAGGTGAGGGCCAGGGTGAAGAGCACGAGGAGTCCGAGGGCCGCGAGCCATTCGAGGGCGGTGGCGTCGGTGGAGCGGAAGCCGATGGCGACGGCGACGGCGCCGACGAGGACGACGCTCATGACCGACTGGAGCACGCTGCCGATGACGTGGCCGGTGAGGACGGAGCCGCGGTGGATGGCCATGGTGCGGAAGCGGGCGATGATGCCCTCGGTCATGTCCATGGACACGGACACCGCGGTGCCGATGGTGGTGGAGCCGATGGTCATCAGGAGCAGGCCGGGTACGAGGTAGGCGATGTAGTCGGAGCGGTCGGCGTTGTGGCCGCCGATGCCGGTGCTCATCACGTCGCCGAAGACGTAGACGAAGAGCAGCAGGAGCATGACGGGTGTGAGCAGCAGGTTCAGGGTGAGGGACGGGTAGCGCCGGGCGTGCAGGAGGTTGCGGCGCAGCATGGTGGAGGAGTCCCGCAGGGCGAGGGAGAGGGTGCTCATCGGACGGTCTCCTTGGGCTGGTCGGGGATGTCGGGGCCGGTGAGGGCGAAGAACACGTCGTCGAGGTCGGGGGTGTGGACGGTGAGTTCGTCCGCCTCGATGCCGGTGGTGTCGAGCCGGTCGAGGAGGGAGCGCAGTGCGCGCTGGCTGCCGTCGGAGGGGAGGTGGAGGGTCAGGGTGTCGTCGTTGCGGGTGATCTCGCGCAGGGTGGTGGCGGCGTGGTGGTAGGCGGCCGGGTCGGAGAAGCGCAGTCGTACGTGTCCGCCGGGGATGAGTCGTTTGAGTTCCTCGGCGGTGCCTTGGGCGGCGATGCGGCCGTTGTGGAGTACGGCGATGCGGTCGGCGAGTTGGTCGGCTTCTTCGAGGTACTGGGTGGTGAGGAAGACGGTGACGCCGGTGGTGACGAGTTCGCGGATGATCTGCCACATGTTGTGGCGGGAGCGGGGGTCGAGGCCGGTGGTGGGTTCGTCGAGGAAGATGATCCGTGGGTCGCCGACGAGGGTCATGGCGATGTCGAGGCGGCGTTTCATGCCGCCGGAGTAGGTGGCGGCGGGCTTCTTCGCGGCCTCGGTGAGGTCGAAGCGGGCCAGTAGTTCGGTGGTGGTCCGTCGTCCTTCCTGTTTGGGCAGGTGGTGCAGGTCGGCCATGAGGAGCATGTTCTCCTCGCCGGTGATCAGTCCGTCGACGGCGGAGAACTGCCCGGTGACGCCGATCGCGGTGCGTACGGCCTGGGGGTCGGCGGTGAGGTCGTGGCCGGCGACCCGGGCCTGCCCGGCGTCGGCGGTGACGAGGGTGGAAAGGATCTTGACGGCGGTGGTCTTGCCCGCGCCGTTCGGACCGAGCAGCGCGAACACCGACCCGGCCGGGATGTGCAGGTCGATGCCGTCGAGGACGGTCTTGTCGCCGTACGACTTGCGCAGACCGACTGCGGAGACGGCGGCCGGCGCCGGTCGACCGTCCCCTTGTTTGGACGTGGGCATGACAGACGAAGGCATGGAGCCCTCCCGTTCGAGAGGTGAAGTGGCTGGGGTGGAGTGACTCGGAAGAAGCGTCCGGGGTGGAGCGTCCAGGGTGGAGCGTCCGGGGTGGAGCGTCCGGGGTGGAGCGTCCGGGGTGGAGCGTCCGCGGTGGAGCGACCGGAGTGGAGCGACCGGATTGACGCGACCGGGTGAAGCGATGTGGCGGTCCGTTGCGGCGGTGCTCAGACCTTGGCGCGGCGGACGTCGATGTTGCCGTACTTGGTACGGGCCCGGACCTTGACGGTGTCCTCCGTCTCCCCCGGGGTGTCGGACACGGTGAGTGTGTTGCGCACCTGCCCGGCGTTCGCGTGCGCGTCGAGCCAGGCGGCCGTACCCTCGCGGATGCCGACCTCGATGGCGCCGTAGGAGGTCTCCAACCGCACGTCTCCGCGGGCCACCTCGCCCACCCGCAGCGTGCCGTAGGCGGTGATGGCGGCGAGCGAGCCCTCGGCGCGGGTGACGTTGATGTCGCCGTTGGCGTGCCTCACCCGCAGGTCGCCGATCGCGGTGCCGACGGTCGTGGCGCCGTGCGAGTTCTTCAGGACGGCGGGCCCGTCGATGAGGCCGACGCGCACGCTGCCGGAGCTGGTGGTGATCTCGGCCGCGCCCTCCACCCGGTCCACGGTGACCGAGCCGTGGGAGGCGGTCAGTTGGAGCGGACCCGTCGCGTCCAGGCGGACGTCACCGCCGGAGG
Source organism: Streptomyces pactum (assembly GCF_002005225.1). Lineage (NCBI taxonomy): Bacteria > Bacillati > Actinomycetota > Actinomycetes > Kitasatosporales > Streptomycetaceae > Streptomyces > Streptomyces pactum. The sequence goes on along the minus strand of NZ_CP019724.1, from coordinate 4,083,224 downwards.
TCTTCACCCGGACCTCGCCGAGCCGGCCTTCGCCGAGGACCTGCGTCCAGGAGCCGGTCGCGTCGACGCGCGAGCCTGCGGGCAGTCCCACCGACACGTCGACGGCGCCGGTGGGTCCGATGAATCGACGCTCCTTCGTGCTGATCGTCAGGGCGCCGCTCGCATAGGAGACCTCGGTCTGCTCGGCGGCCCGTACGTCCTTGTCCCGCATCGGGTCGGCGGGTCGCACCTCGACGACCGTGTCGAGTCGGTCACCCGCGGTGAAACGGATGGAACCGGCGCCCACGTGGGCGGTCACCGCGATCGGTTCGGGCGTGTCGAAAGAAGGCATGGCTGTACCGTCCTCGGGAGTCCTTGGGGCGTCTTCGCTGGTGGGACGCGGTGCGGGTGAAGTGGCGGGCAGGCGCGCGGCTAGCGCACCCAGCCCGTGAAGCTCTGTCCGACGGTGTGGGCCCTCTCCGGCGTACGAGGCCGGGTGTCACCTTCGACCGCCGCCGACACGGCCCGCACCAGCCACGCGTTGACCGAGAGGCCCTCGCGGCTCGCGGCCTCCTCGGCGCGCGCCTTGAGGTGGGCCGGCAGGCGCAGGTTGACCCGGGCGGTGCCGCCCTCGTCGCCGTCGGCCGGGGTCGGGGTCCTGAATGGTTCGGCGGGCGCGGCAGGCTCCGCGGGGGCACTGTCGCCGGTGGGTGGCGGGGTCACCACGAAGTCGGGGTCGAGCCCGCGCAGCCGTACGTCGACCGAGCCGGGGGCGAGTTCACGGGTGATCTCGTCCATCGCGGCGGAGAGCACGTTGAGCATGGTCAGCCGGGTCGCCGACTCCAGGGGAGCGGTGAGCCTCTCGGCCAGCTCGCGCGCCTCCTCGCCGCCGGCTTCGGCGGCCACCGCGAGTTCACGGCGGAGGGTGTCGACATACGGGGTGAGATCCATGGCGTCATCATGGCATCACATTGGCGTCACGCGCAACCATCGGTGACACCCCTCTAGCCGGAGATGATGTGAATGCGGCCTTGACCAGCGAAGATGAGAGTCGAGTCGGCCTTGGCGGCGAAGGCTGCGGCGCATCGATGTGGCCTGTGGGGCCACACAGTGGTGCCACATGGCGCCAGATGGCACCCGGTGGCACCACGCGGCACCACGTGGCACCATCTGGCGTCACGCTTGATGCGCCTACCTGGTGTCGCTTGGCGTCACGCGGGCGCGCCGGTCGCAAGTTCCCCGGGCGTGCGGCCGGCGCACGAACGCGGCGACCATGCCTGGTCCTCGGCGCCGAGCCGGTGCCGGCCGGTGAATGTCCAGCCGGTGAACAGAGGGAGTCGGTGGCATGCGGCCACGGGGCGTCGCTTCCCGTCTCCTCTATCGTCTTCCGATATCGGAGTCCGTAAAGAGACGGGCTGCGGCAGCCGAGGGAGAACATCCATGAGCAAACCACCGACCGCCGCGGGCGCACCGGACGAGTTGCGGCGCAGGCTCGGCGTGCCCGACGCCGTGGTGATCGGGCTCGGGGCGATGATCGGCGCGGGGATCTTCGCAGCGCTCGCTCCGGCGGCGGGCGCGGCCGGCTCCGGGCTGCTGCTCGGTCTGGCCCTGGCCGCCGTGGTCGCGTACTGCAACGCGACGTCCTCCGCCCGACTCGCCGCTCTCTACCCGGCCTCCGGAGGCACGTACGTCTACGGCCGTGAGCGCCTGGGCGACTTCTGGGGGTACCTGGCCGGCTGGGCGTTCGTGGTCGGCAAGACCGCGTCCTGCGCGGCGATGGCACTCACGGTCGGCTCGTACGTATGGCCCGGCCAGGCTCATGCGGTCGCGGTCGCGGCGGTGGTGGCGCTGACGGCCGTGAACTACGCGGGCGTGCAGAAGTCCGCCCTCCTCACCCGAGTGATCGTCACGGTCGTCCTCGCCGTCCTCGCCGCCGTGGCCGTCGCCGCCCTCACCTCCGGTGAGTCGGACGCCGCGCGGTTGGACATCGGCTCGGACGCCTCCTTCGGCGGCGTGCTCCAGGCGGCGGGCCTGCTGTTCTTCGCCTTCGCCGGGTACGCCCGCATCGCCACCCTCGGGGAAGAGGTCCGCGACCCCGCCCGCACCATCCCCAGGGCGATCCCGGTCGCGCTCGGCATCACCCTCGTCGTCTACGCCGTCGTCGCCGTCGCCGTGCTGACCGTGCTGGGCCCGCAGAGGCTGGCGGACGCCTCGGCGCCCCTGTCCGACGCCGCGAAGGCCGCGGGCGCCGACTGGCTCGCGCCGGTCGTACGGGTCGGCGCGGCAGTCGCCGCGCTCGGTTCGCTGCTCGCGCTGGTCCTGGGCGTGTCCCGCACCACCCTGGCCATGGCCCGCGACCGGCACCTGCCGCACGCGCTCGCCGCGGTCCACCCCCGCTTCAAGGTGCCGCACCGGGCCGAACTCGCCGTCGGCGCCGTAGTGGCCGTGGTCGCGGCGACGGCGGACGTGCGCGGCGCGATCGGGTTCTCCTCCTTCGGCGTCCTCGCCTACTACGCCATCGCCAACGCCTCAGCCTGGACCCTCGGCCCCGACGAGGGACGCCCCCCTCGCCTCATCCCCGCGGTCGGGCTGACCGGCTGCCTGGTGCTGGCCTTCGCCCTGCCACCGGCCTCGGTCGCGACCGGTGCCGCGGTACTGGCCCTGGGCGGCGCCGCCTACGCCGTACGCCGATCGATGACCACTCGCAGGCCGTAGGAGGTGGGCCTGCGGGCCGGGGGCTGCGGTGTGACCGTGTGGGCGGTGTGAGCGCCGTGAGCGGGGCGGGCCGTGTGGGCTGCGCGCGCCGTGTGAGCCCTGCGGGCCGTGTGGGCTGCGCGCGCCGTGTGAGCCCTGCGGGCCGTGTGGGCTGCGCGCGCCGTGTGAGCCCTGCGGGCCGTGTGGGCTGCGCGCGCCGTGTGAGCCCTGCGAGCCTCGGACCGGAGCACGCGACCTCGGGGAGCTACGGCGTCTCGTCGTCGCCCAGAACCTCACGAGCCAGCTCCGCCAGGGCCCTGCGGTCCTCGGCCAGGGCCTGCTTCCCGGCGTCGGTGGCGCGATAGACCCGCCGCGCCCGACCGTCGACGACGCGCTGCTCGGAGACCAGAAGCCCGTCGGCCTCCAGCCGGTGCAGGGTCGGATACAACGTGCCGGGGCTGATCCGGTAGCCGTGGCGGGCCAGTTCCTCGGTCATCCACGCGCCGTGGATCTCCTCCTCGGCCGCGTGGTGCAAGATGTGCAGCCGCACCGCGCCCCGCTGGAACTCCCGCACTCTGGCGTCCCCCTCCGGCAGTGACGAAAACCGATATCGGAACCCGATCCTATGCCCGGCCCCTGAAATCGCTCAGCGCGCGCCGCGGCCTGCAGGGCGGATGTGCGCGCGGGTGACCAAGCACAACGTCGTCCGCAACGAGAGCTTCGCCGACCGCCTGGACCACCTGATGAGGCGCTACATGCGCCAGCAGCTCACCAGCGCCCGGGCCATCGCCGAACTCGCCGCCCCGGCACGGGAGGTGTGGTGGACCAGGGGCGCTCCGGCAGCCCTGAGTGCAACGAGCCCCCGCGGCACGGAGATCAGTCCGGACGAGGTTCACCGGACGTACCGCCCGCCTCGACAAGCAGCGTGGCGAGGTGTGGCGCCGGCACTGGTGCGAACCTGCACGCCGGGGCCGACCCGAAGGCCGAGGTCCGCCTCGCCCTCGCCGCCGGCCCCCGGCTGCCGACGCTCACCCGCACCTGGCCGGGCGACGACGTCCTCACCCCCGCCACCACCACCAGTACGAGATCGGACCCACCGGGGGCCAGGTACGCGCGTGGCGTACCGAAGTGGTCACCGTGGTCGCCTTGTTGTCCGTTCGAAGCGGCCCGAGCGCCGTTCTCTGCTACTCCTGTAACCGGGGAATGCGGGCTTCGGCCCGCGACAGCGCGCGCAGCGCTGCGGGAGGGGAACACACGTGAGCACGACAACACGAGACGCGGCCATCGCCGCGGAGCAGAAGGCCGTCGACCGCGCCTACGCCTGCTACGAGGCGCGACTCGCGGAACTGACCGGGCCGACGGCGGCGACGGCCTCCGCGAGCGGAAAGGACAGCATCGCGGTCCGCAAGGAGGCGGAGGCCACGGCGGAGAGCTACGGCGGCCTCGGGGGAGCGGCCCTGGTCGTCAGCCGGGTCGACGTCCAGGAGCCGGGGGACGCCGAGCCGGAGACGTTCCACGTCGGACGCCGATCCGTGTTCGACCCCGAGAACCGGGATCAGGTGGTGGTCAACTGGACCAACCCGATCGCCGTACGCTGGCACAACGCACTGCCGGAAGCGCCAGGCGAGGTGTTGCTGCGGCGGCAGTTGCGCTGCGTCGAGCGCACGGTCGAGGACTACCGCGACGAGATCAACCGTGCCGGAGCGGCGCAGGCCGGTGGGGCCCGGCCCGGAGTGCCGACGCCGGACCGCGAGACGGCCGTCCCGGGACCGCCCGACGAGGACACCGCCGTACCGGAGACCGCGGCACACGGACCCGGAGCACCGGACGAGGCAGCCGACCGTACCGGCGAGGAGCAGCCCTCGTCGCCCCGGCCCGCACCGTCGCCGAGGGAGGTCCCGCGCAGGCAGCGGAGGAAGCCGCAGCCGGTCGACGACTTCCTGCTGCGCGAACTGCGCCGGTCCCGCGGCGGCCGGATGCGGGACATCGTCGAGACGATCCGCCGCGACCAGATGGCCCTGGTCACCGGCGCGCCGGCGGACATCCTCGTCATCCAGGGCGGTCCCGGAACCGGCAAGTCCGCGGTCGGCCTGCACCGCGTGACCTGGCTCGTCAACAACGGCCATTTCCCGGCCCAGGACATCCTGGTCGTCGGGCCGCACCAGAACTTCCTCGACTACGTGGGCCGCGTACTGCCCACCCTCGGCACCCGCGACGTCACCGCGGTGCAGCGGGCGCGACTGTGGGAAGGGGAGATCCGCGGTGCCGACTCCGTCGCCGCACGGCTGGTGAAGTCCGACGAACGGATGGCGGCCGTCCTGCGACGACGCGTGGAGAGCGAGTGCCGGCCGGAAGCCCTGGACTCCCTGGTCTCCGCACCCTCGCACGCCCAGGACGAGGCGGCCTTCGTCGTCACCGTGGGCAGTCTGGCCCTCCGTCTCCCGCGCTCGGAGGTGCTCGGCCTCCTCCAGGACGCCCGCCAGGGTGCCGGAGCGTACCGGGTGCGCAGGGACCGCTTTCGCACCCTGCTGGTCGACCGGCTCCTGAGCGAGCTCGTACGGATCGCCCCGCGCCGTAGCCGGGACCGGACCGTACGCCGCGATCTGGAGCGCAACCGGCAGGTCACGGCCCTCGTCGAGCGGACATGGCCCGCGCTGAGCCCCGAAGAGGCGCTGCGCAGCCTGCTCGACTCGCGAAGCAGGCTGCGCGAATGCGCCGCGACGGACCTCGACGAGGAGGAGCAGGCCGCCCTCCGGCGGCCGAGGGCGGACAACGCGGACGACGACCCCTGGACCCAGGACGATCTGGTCTGCCTCGAAGAACTACGCTTCCTGATCGCCGGCGACACCCCGCAGCGGTACCGGCACATCGTCGTCGACGAGGCCCAGGACCTGACCCCGATGCAGGCCCGGTCGCTGCGCAGGCGCTGCCCGACCGGCTCCATGACGGTACTCGGTGACCTGGCGCAGGCCACCGGTCCACACGCTTACACAAACTGGGAGCGGCTGGGCGGGCTCCTCTCGGACCACGGGGACTGGCGGGTGGCGGAGCTGAACACCAGCTACCGGGTGCCCGCCGAGATCATGGAGTTCGTGGCGCCCCTGGCCCGAGCGGTGGCGCCCTCCCTGCCCTACCCGACCGCTGTGCGGGTGGCCGGCGACGATGCGGTTCGGCTCGTTCCGACGAACCCCTGGGACCTGCTGGAAGAGGCCACGGCACGTGCGGCTCGGCTCGTCGGCACCGATGACGGGCAGTCCCTGCGGTCGATCGCCGTCGTCGTACCCGACGACTCCGACTGGCTCGATGAGGTCCGCCGCCGCGTGCACAGTGTGGAGGGTATGACCGAGGAGGAGCTGCGCACGGTGTTCGTGCTGCCCGCCGTGCAGGCCAAGGGGATGGAGTTCGACCACGTACTGGTCCTGGAGCCGTCGACCATCGCCGACCGTGGCCCGGCCGGACTGCGCCAACTGTACGTCGCGCTGACGCGCAGCACTCAGACGCTCACCGTCCTGCACACGACGCCGCTGCCCCGAGAACTCGGCCCCACCGACGAAGACGACGACGCCTCCACGTCCTCCCCTTCCTCCCCTTCCTCGCCCTCGGCGCCCGGTGCGGCCTCCCCGCCGGCGACCGCCGGTACGTCGCAGGACACCAGGCCCCGGAACGAGGGGGAACTGCCCGTCGGCACCCCTGTCAAGGTGCGTGTGCTCGGCCCGGGCCCGGGTGCGCACTGGAAGGTCAAGGCTCTTGCTCCGGCGACCGAGCGGACCCTGCTTCTCGTGTCCCGGCACGGGGAACCCGCACCCAAGGCCGGTTCCCGGCTGGAAGCCTGGGTGACGCGGAACGAGGGGCCGGTGAGCCTCGTCGCAGCCGGTGACTTCGGCCGCAAGCCCATCAGCGCCCGGATGGCACCGCGCTATCTGGGGGCACTGGGCGCCCTCCAGGACATCGTCGAGGGTCATGGCACGGTCCCGCCCGGCACCGCGGACCGCCTTTCGGAATTGAAGGGCATGGCCAACCGCTGCCTGCGCCGGGACCGGGTCGACTGGCTCAGCGTATGGCGTCTCCTCGGGTCCGTGGATCGGGAGCGGCTGAGCGCCCTGGCGGACCTCGCCCAGCGCACACGTCACGCCGTCACCTCCAGAACGCCTGACCTGTCCACGGCCCTGGCGGCCGACCCCGTCCTCGAGCAATGGGCCGGCCCTCTGGCCCAGGCACGCGAAGAACTGTCCCGTGGGTTCGACGGCGAACCGGCTCCCCGGACGGAGACCGGAACCGAGCCCGCCCGCACGGTGCCGCACGACTCGGATCCCGCACGGCAGGACGGGGACGGGACCGAGACCGACGAGACGCCGGCGACCGGCCAGGCGACGTCATCGCAGCTCGCGACGAGGCACGAGCACCAGGACACCTACACCAAGGACACCTACACCAAGGACACCTACCCCAAGGACACCCACACCATGGACACCTACCCCAAGGACACCCACACCATGGACACTGCCGCCCCCACGGACACCTCCGCGTCCGAGCCCACCGGGCAGCCGGCGTTCGGCGAGGCCCTTGCACGCGCCTTGGGGCTCGATGCGGAGGCCGACAGAGTGTGCAACACCCACGAAGCCGTGCGCTTCGAGCTGAAGGCCGCCCTTCTGAGGGCCGGTTTGCGCCCCTCGGACTCCTCGACGGCCGACGTCGTCGTGGACGGTCCGAAGGGCTTCTTCCTCTACGAAGTGCTGGGCGCGGGACGTTCGGCCTACGCCGACCTGCGCGCAGGGGCGGCACGGCTCATGGAGCTCGAGCACCTGTCGTCCCGGGCCTTCGATCACCGATTCCTGGTCCTGTCCGAGCCACCGACGGACGACTGGGCGGCGGGTGCGCTGAAGGACATCTTCGGAGTGGGCACTGTCTGGAGGGCCCTCGACGGGTGGCAGGGACCGGACGCGCGCATCGCCTTGCACTCACCAGACTGAGCCCCTCAACGAGCCGTCACCCCGCCGCTCCACGCGGCGGGATGACTCCAACGCGCTGCGGTAGTCCCGGACTTGGAGCTCTCGGTAACCAACGGCTGATTCCAAGGCCCGCCGTGAAACCCCAAACGGCGTGCGGCGCGCTCCACTACGTCGTCCACTCTGGGCTTCGTACGGCGGAAGTTCCACCGCGTGGCTCAGCCGTTGCACCGGGTAGCACAGCAGAGGGCCGGGGAAGACGTGACCTTGAACGAAACGCTCATGGCGCCGCTGAGCGCCCTCCCCTCGGGGACGGACCGACCGTCGGGGCAAGGCAAGCCCGGCCCCCGGCACCGCCCTGCCTCTCCGAGCGAACGGAGCCGAGTCATCCGAGCCAACGCCCCAGAAACCACTCAGGGACCCGACCCGCACTGCGGATCAGGCCCCTGACCTGGTACTTCACTGTCGGGGTGGCGGGATTTGAACCCACGACCTCTTCGTCCCGAACGAAGCGCGCTACCAAGCTGCGCCACACCCCGATCGTCGCTGCTCGTCGCGGCGACGTCGTTTACTTTAGCCCACCGGCGGCCGGAGGCGAAATCCGGTTTACCAGCGGCGGCGGAGCGGGTTCGGGCGGATGTGGTCGAGGGCCACGAGGAGGACGCCCAGGGCGTAGAGGGCGAGGCCGAGGAGGAGGGCGTTGCCCAGGACGCCCTTGTAGCCGTGCTGGTCGACGTCGAGGAAGGGGTAGAGGTAGCGGTCCTGGGTGCCGGGGATGAGGAGCTCGCCGCGGCCAAGGGAGAAGGTCAGGTAGGCCAGGGGGTAGAGGAGCCACGCGGCGGCCTGGCGCAGGTGCAGGCGGCCGGGGGCGGTGAGCAGGAGCCAGTCCAGGGCCGCGGCGACGGGGACGGCCGTGTTCAGGAGGTGGGCCGCGACCGTGTGCCAGCCGGGGCCCGTGCTGTCCGGGGTGGCGAAGGGGCTCGCCGCGTTGGCCAGGAGCAGGTGGTGGACGAGGCCGGCGGCGGTGACGTAGAGCAGGGCCGCGCCGGTGAGGGCGCCCGACAGGGGGTGGCGGGCGGACCAGGCCCGGCGGGCGGAGGCGAGCATGACGAGCGCCAGCAGGATGCTGCTCTGGGTGGTGAAGTGACTCAGGGGATTCGTGGCCGGGCCGCCGCCTGCGAGGAGTTCGATCGTGATGCCCGTCAGGGCCAGCAGTGCGGTCAGGAGGCGGAAGGTGGCGACCAGCGGGCGGCGCACGGGGGGCACGACGGCCGTGGCCGGGACGGGGGAGGGCAGCAGTTTCGGCGGGCCCGGGACCGCGGGGAGGTCCGGGATGTCCCTGGGTATCGGGGCTGTCATGGCCTCACGCTAGGCAGACCGGACATAGCGGGCGATGTGGGTGAGCCGTGTGGGTTACTCCGGCTCCCCCCACTCCCGGTCCCAACCCCACCCGTACCCGAGCGCGGGTCCCTAGTCCCGTCCCACCAGCGTCAGCAGCGTCGCCTCCGGTGGGCAGGCGAAACGTACCGGTGTGTACCTGTTCGTACCGCAACCGGCCGACACGTGGAGGTAGGCAGTACGGCCCTCGGCCGTGTGTGTCGACAGGCCCTTCACGCGCTCCGTGTCCAGGTCGCAGTTGGTGACCAGGGCGCCGTAGAAGGGGATGCAGAGCTGTCCGCCGTGGGTGTGGCCCGCCAGGACCAGCGGGTAGCCGTCCGCCGTGTAGGAGTCCAGGACGCGCAGGTACGGCGCGTGGACCACGCCCATCGAGAAGTCCGCCGTGCCCGACGGGCCGCCCGCCACCTCCGCGTACCGGTCCCGTTTGATGTGCGGGTCGTCCAGTCCCGTCAGCTCGACGGACACGCCCTCGACCTTGAGGGTGCCGCGGGTGTTGGTGAGGTTCTGCCAGCCTGCGGCGTCGAAGCCGTCGCGGAGCTCTTCCCAGGGGTTGTGGACGACTCCGTCGGCGGGCGCGTTGCCGTTCAGCCCGTGTCGGCCCTGGGCCTTCTCGATCAGGTACCGGGCGGGGTTGCGCAGCTTGGGGCCGTAGTAGTCGTTGGAGCCGAAGACGTAGGCGCCCGGGAACTCCATCAGGGGGCCCAGGGAGTCCAGGACCTCCGGGACGCCCTCGGGGTCGGACAGGTTGTCGCCGGTGTTGATCACGAAGTCGGGGCGCAGGCCCGCCAGCGAGCGCAGCCAGCGCTGCTTCTTGCGCTGGCCGCCGACCATGTGGATGTCGGAGACCTGAAGGACGCGCAGGGGGCGCATGCCGGAGGGCAGGACGGGGACCGTCACCCGTCGGAGGCGGAACGAGCGGGCCTCGAAGCCCGCCGCGTAGAGCAGACCGGCGGCGCCAACCGCCGTGATTCCCAGGGGTACTCCGTATCGCGCGCGCATGCGTCCATCGTGTCAGACGCGGTGGCCAGGGCCGACCGCGCGAGGGCGCGGGACCCGGACGCCGGAAATCAGCGGGCGTCCTTCCTCCCGCACCTGCGACAATCACCCCCATGACCACGCTCAAGTCGAAGCTGCAGGACGACCTCAACGCCGCGATCAAGGAGCGCGACGAGCTCCGCTCCTCGACGCTCCGGCTGACGCTCGCCGCGATCACCAAGGAGGAGGTCGCGGGGAAGCAGAAGCGGGAGCTCTCCGACGACGAGGTGCAGAAGGTGATCACCCGCGAGGCGAAGAAGCGCCGTGAGGCCGCCGAGGCCTTCGCACAGGGCGGCCGCGCCGAGAGCGCCGAGCGGGAGAAGGCGGAGGGCGAGGTGCTCGCCGCCTACCTGCCCAAGCAGCTTTCCGACGACGAGCTGAACGCGATCGTCGCGCAGGCCGTCGAGGAGGCGAAGGCGGCCGGTGCCGAGGGGCCGCGGGCCATGGGCGCCGTCATGAAGATCGTGAACCCGAAGGTGGCCGGGCAGGCCGAAGGCGGCCGGGTCGCCGCCGTGGTGAAGAAGCTGCTGGCCGGCTGATCGGAGGCCTCCCCGCCAGCGCGGGTGACCGTCTCCCCGGAGAACCGGCCAAGACCGGCGGCCCCTTCCTCGTGAGGAAGGGGCCGCCGGTCTTCGTTGTGGTGCGTCAGTCGTGCGTCAGTGGGCCCGCGGTGCGTCAGATGGCCCGTCGTGCGTCAGTGGGTCCGTCGTGCGTCTGTCAGTCCGGTGGCGTGCGGGGGGCCTAGTCGCGCCGCCCGCCGATGCCGTTTCCGCCGTTGCCCTGTCCCTGGAAGATGTTGCCCGGGAAGCCGCCGTCGGTGCCGCCGTTGTCCGTGCCGCCGTCGATCAGGCCGCCGATGACGCCGCCGTCGCCGTTGCCCCCGTCGCCGTTGCCGCCGTCGTCCCGGTTGCCGTCGTCGTCGCCCTTGTCCTTGTCCTTGGCGGGGTCCGGGATGTCGACGAGGTTGAAGGACGGGGAGTCCTTGCCCGACAGGGCGCCGGTCATGGCGTCCTTCCAGATGGGGCCCGGGACCGCGCCACCGAAGACGAGGGGGTGGGTGACGCCGCCGATCGAGATGTTCTTCATCTCGACCTTCTGGGTGGCGCTGCCGACCCAGACGGCGCCCGACAGGTTCGGCGTGTAGCCGGCGAACCACGCGTTCCTGCGCTCGTCGGTCGTACCCGTCTTACCGGCGTTGTCCCGGTCGCTGAGGCCGGCCTCCTTGCCCGTACCGGAGTCGACCACACCGCGCAGCAGCGTGTTCACGGTGTCCGCGGTCTTCTCGCTCATGGCCCGCGAGCACGTCGACTTCGGCACCTCGAGCGACTTCCGCTTGTTGCCGACCTTCTGCGTGATCGACTCGATCGCGACCGGCGTGCAGTACATGCCGCGCGAGGCGAAGGTCGCGTACGCGTTCGCCATCGTCAGGGGGGACAGGCCGACCGAGCCGAGGGCGAGGGCGGAGGGGTTCTGCGGCAGCTTGTCGCCGTTGCCCTGGCGGACGTGCAGCTTGTCCGCCATGTTGGCCACCGGGCACAGACCGATGTCGGAGAGCATCTGCACGAAGTAGGTGTTGACCGACAGGGCCATCGCCTCCTTCAGGCGGTACGGGCCGACCTCGGTCTCGTTCTCGTTCTCGACGCGGTAGTTGTCGTCGTTGATCCAGGGCTTGCCGCAGGTCTGGACGGGGCTCGGGTAATCCATCTCGTACGGCGACGAGTACTCCTTCGTCGCCGGCACGCCCTCCTCAAGCGCCGCGGCCGCGAGGAACGGCTTGAACGTCGAGCCCGTCGGGAAGCCGAAGTTGGAGCCGCCGTAGGCCGCGTCGACCGAGTAGTTGTACTCGGTCTCGTTCTTGCCGTATCCGTACGGCTTCGACTGGCCCATGGCAAGGATCTTGCCGGTGCCCGGCTCGACCAGCGTGGTCGCCGCGGCCACCGAGTCCGACTGGTAGATGTGGCTCTTCAGGGAGGCCTGCACCGACTCCTGGGCCTGCGGGTCGAGCGTGGTGCGGATGGTCAGGCCGCCCTGGTTCCAGATCTTGGCCCGGTCCTTGCGGGTCTTGCCGAAGACCGGATCGCTCAGGAACACCTCGCGCACGTAGTCGCAGAAGAAGCTCGAGCTCTTCACCGCCGTGATGCAGCCGTTCTTGGGCCGGCTGACCTCCAGCCCGAGCGGCGCCTTCTTCGCCTTGTCGGCCTCCGCCCGGGAGATGTCACCGACCTGCGCCATGCGGGTCAGGACCACGTTGCGCCGCTTGGTGGCCTCGGCCTCGTCGTTGACCGGGTCGTACCGGCTGGGCGACTGGACGATGCCGGCCAGGAGGGCGGACTCCTGGAGGTTGAGGTCCTTGGCGCTCTTGGAGAAGTAGCGCCGGGCGGCCGCTTCGACGCCGTAGGCCTGCTGGCCGAAGAAGGTGATGTTCAGGTAGTTCTCGAGGATCTTCTTCTTGCCCAGCTCCTCCTCGACCTGGATGGCGAGCTTCAGCTCGCGGATCTTGCGGCCGATGGTCTGCTGGGTGGCCTGGGCGACCTTGGTGGGGTCGTCGCCGGCTTCCTCCACGAAGACGTTCTTGACGTACTGCTGGGTGAGTGTGGACGCGCCCTCGGAGACCTCGCCGCTGCGCGCGTTCTTGTTGAGCGCGCGCAGTACGCCCTTCAGGTCGACCGCGCCGTGCTCGTAGAAGCGCGAGTCCTCGATCGCGACGATCGCCTTCTGCATGTACGGCGAGATGTCCTTCAGGTCGACCACCGTGCGGTCGCGCGAGTACACCGTGGCGATGGTGCCGCCCTCGGCGTCGAGGATGGCGGTGCGCTGGCTCAGCGGGGGTGTCTTCAGGTTCGCCGGGAGAGCGTCGAAACTCTCCACCGACCCCTTGGCGGCCAGCCCCAGCGCGCCCACGGCGGGCAACGCGATGCCGGCCAGCACTGCTCCCGCGAGCACACTGACACCGAGGAACTTGGCGGCCTGCTGCGTTGGTGACAGACCACCGCCCGAGCGCTTCTTTGGCATGGAGGCAGCCTACGTTCTCATTCGCCGGACACGCGTATATGCCTTGGCCTAAGCTGCACTCAACTGTCACAGCAGTGAGGCCACGTATCAATACGTCCGGCGACCCCGAATCGTTCCGGATCCGCTCGACTTTTTTCTGAGGGGCCCCGCTGGGGGGCGCGTTGGTGTGTACGGGCGCGTGCCACGGCGTGTGGGATGCGTGTCCGAATCCGCCTTGTGTGTCAATGGGTGTCCGTTGTGGCGCAACAGAGATGACCGGAATGCCGGGATCGTCACGCATGTCGCCAGCTCACTCCCCCGGGTGATCTGCCGCTTACCCATAGTCCGTTCGGGCCATTCAAGATTGGGCCCGAAGGGGGTGTTGCGCTGTGCCCGCCTTCCGTAACGTCCTCAACTGGCGGCGGTGAATATGCCGCTGCCGCCGTGGGGGAGCCTCGATTCGGGAGAGGACGGCGCCGGTATGGGCTGGGTAACCGACTGGAGTGCGCAGGCTGCCTGTCGCACTACCGATCCGGACGAATTGTTCGTTCAGGGAGCAGCGCAGAACAGGGCCAAGGCGGTGTGCACCGGATGTCCGGTGCGGACCGAGTGCCTGGCCGACGCGCTCGACAATCGCGTCGAGTTCGGCGTATGGGGAGGCATGACGGAGCGGGAACGCCGCGCACTGCTGCGCCGGCGGCCCACCGTGACCTCCTGGCGCCGGCTGCTGGAGACGGCGCGGACGGAGTACGAACGAGGGGTCGGCATCGTGCCCCTCGACGACGAGGAGATCTACGAGAACTACGCGGCCGTGGGCTGAGCCGGTCGGGGAGCGTTCCCCGGACGCGGACGCGGACGCGGACGCCCAGAGGGCGCGGGTGCTCCCGTCGGGTCAGGCGCCCGCCTCGGGCAGCTCGGGCCGGTCCGTCGCGAGACGGACGCCGATTTCCCGCAGCCCCGCGAGGTCGTGCACGTCGCCGGGCAGCGCGGCCACTTCGGTGACCGCCACCTCGGGATGACGTGCGGTGAAGCGGTCACGCGTGCGCTGCTCGCGGGCGAGCAGATGCATCCGGTCCGCGTGCAGCCGCAGCAGGCCCGCGGAGAGCTGGTCGACGGATCGCTCCGGTGCGCCGTCCGGTGTGTCAGGAGCCCCGGGAAGAGGCTCGGAAGAAGAGGGCTCGAGGGAAGAGGACTCGGGCGAGGGCTGGGAAGCCGGCTCAAGAGGGTCTGAACTGCCGTCTGCGTCGGGGGAGTTACGAACTCCAGCTTTCCCGCCGTCCTGATCCACAATGCGGGGATCCTCAAGATTTTCCGCAGCGGCGAGCGCCCGCTCGGCCGACAGCCGGGCGGCGCCGCTGCCGTGGACCCGGTTGAGCACCAGACCGGCGAGCGGCATGTCCTCGGCCGCCAGCCGCTCCACGAAGTACGCGGCCTCGCGCAGTGCGTCCCGCTCCGGGGCCGCGACCACCAGGAACGCCGTCCCGGGCGCCTGAAGCAGCTTGTACGTCGCGTCCGCGCGCGTACGGAACCCGCCGAACATCGAGTCCATCGCGGCCACGAAGGTCTGCACGTCCTTCAGGAACTGCCCGCCCAACACCTTCCCCAGGACGCCCGTCATCATCGACATGCCGACGTTCAGGAACTTCATGCCGGCCCGGCCGCCCACCTTCGCCGGGGCCAGCAGTACGCGGATCAGCTTGCCGTCCAGGAAGGAACCGAGGCGCTTGGGGGCGTCCAGGAAGTCCAGTGCCGAGCGGGACGGCGGCGTGTCGACGACGATGAGGTCCCACTCGTCCCGCGCCCGCAACTGCCCCAGCTTCTCCATCGCCATGTACTCCTGCGTGCCCGCGAAGCCCGCCGAGAGCGACTGGTAGAAGGGGTTGCCCAGGATCGCCGCCGCCCGCTCGGGATCCGCGTGCGCCTCGACGATCTCGTCGAAGGTGCGCTTCATGTCGAGCATCATGGCGTGCAGCTCACCGCCCGCCGAGTCGTCGACACCCTTGACCCGGCGCGGCGTGTTGTCGAGCGAGTCGATGCCCATGGACTGGGCGAGCCGCCGGGCCGGGTCGATGGTGAGGACGACCACCTTGCGGCCGCGTTCGGCCGCGCGCAGGCCCAGGGCGGCCGCGGTGGTCGTCTTGCCGACCCCACCCGAGCCGCAGCACACCACGATGCGCGTCTTCGGATCCTCCAGCAGCGGGTCGACGTCGAGCACACGCGCGGGGGTCAGGTGCCGCGCGCCCTCCTGGTGCCGGGCGGCCGGGTCCGGACTCATGCGATCCCCTGCTTCCGCAATTCGGTGGCCAGTTCGTACAGGCCCGCCAGGTCCATGCCGTCGGCGAGCAACGGGAGTTCGTGCAGCGGCAGGCCCAGGTCGGTCAGGGCCGCCCGCTGCTCCTGCTCCAGCGCGTACCGCTCGGCGTACTCCTCGGCCTGTGCCAGCAGCGGGTCCACCAGCCGCTCGGCGTGCCCGCCGCGCCGCGCCCCGCCGAGCCCGGCGCCCGACAGGGACCGGGCGAGTGCCGTACGCGGTGTGCTCCGTACGAGTTCCAGGTCGGCGGCGTCCAGCACCTCGGGCCGGACCATGTTGACCATGACCCGTCCCACCGGGAGCCGCGCCGCGCGCAGCTCGGCGATGCCGTCCGCGGTCTCCTGGACCGGCATCTCCTCCAGCAGGGTCACCAGGTGCACGGCGGTCTCCCGCGACTTCAGCACCCGCATCACGGCCTGCGCCTGATTGTGTATCGGGCCGACCTTCGCGAGACCGGCCACCTCGTCGTTGACGTTGAGGAAGCGGGTGATGCGCCCGGTCGGCGGGGCGTCCATGACGACGTAGTCGTACGCGAACCGTCCGCTCCGGTCCTTGCGCCGCACCGCCTCGCACGCCTTGCCGGTCAGCAGGACGTCCCTGACACCCGGCGCGATGGTGGTCGCGAAGTCGATCGCCCCGAGCTTCTTCAGCGCCCGTCCGGCGCTGCCCAGCTTGTAGAACATCTGGAGGTAGTCCAAAAGCGCCAGTTCGGGGTCGATGGCGAGGGCGTACACCTCCCCGCCCCCGGGAGCGACGGCGATCTTCCGCTCCTCATAAGGCAGCGCTTCCGTTTCGAAGAGCTGCGCGATGCCCTGGCGACCCTCGACCTCGACGAGAAGCGCGCGCTTCCCCTCGGTGGCCAGGGCCAGCGCGAGGGCCGCGGCCACCGTGGTCTTGCCGGTTCCGCCCTTGCCGCTGACGACCTGGAGCCTGCTCACGTATTCGAGCGTAACCAGTCCGCGCGCCGAGTACGCCGGAGGCTGTGGACAACGTGTGGAGAACGCCCGCGCGGTCGGCCGTCCGAGCGGTCCGGGGCAACGGCTAGAGTCGGCCACATGACCAAGTGGGAATACGCAACCGTGCCGCTGCTCGTCCATGCCACGAAGCAGATTCTGGACACCTGGGGCGAGGACGGCTGGGAGCTCGTCCAGGTCGTGCCCGGGCCGAACAACCCCGAGCAGCTCGTGGCCTACCTGAAGCGGGAGAAGCAGGCGTGAGCGCCGTCGAGTCGAAGCTGGCCGAGCTCGGCCTGACCCTTCCCGAGGTCGTCCCGCCGCTGGCCGCTTACCAGCCGGCAGTGCAGTCCGGACCGTACGTCTACACCTCGGGCCAGTTGCCCATGGTGGAGGGCAAGCTGCCGGTCACCGGCAAGGTGGGCGGCGAGGTCACGCCGGAGGAGGCCAAGGAACTCGCGCGCACCTGCGCGCTGAACGCCCTGGCCGCCGTGAAGTCCGTCGCCGGTGACCTCGACCGCATCGCGCGCGTCGTGAAGGTCGTCGGCTTCGTCGCGTCCGCGTCCGACTTCACCGGCCAGCCCGCCGTGATCAACGGCGCCAGCGAACTCCTGGGCGAGGTCCTGGGTGACAAGGGCGTCCACGCCCGCAGCGCGGTCGGCGTGGCGGTACTGCCGCTGGACGCGCCGGTGGAGGTCGAGGTCCAGGTCGAGCTCGCCCAGGCCTAGGCAGGCGTGGGCCATGAGCGGGCAGGGCGTGCGCAGGGTCCAGGCGGGGCGTGCGCAGGGTCCAGGCAGGGCGTGCGCAGGGCCCGGGCAGGGCGTGCGCAGGGCCCGGGCAGGGCGTGCGCAGGGTCCAGGCAGGGCATGCGCAGGGTCCAGCAGGGCGTGGGCAGGCCCGGGCGCGGCGTGGCCGGGTCCGGACGGGCGTGGGCCGGCGTAAGCGGGCGTAGACCGGCTCCGCCTCCCGCTCCCGCGCGTGTGGGGGCGGCGCGTGGGGTGCCGCCCGTTGCCGGCCCGGCAAAAAGGCTCGCCCTCGTCGCTCCGCTCCCGCACGATCGGAGTCGGCGCCTCTTACGGGCGGGGCGGGGACCGGTCGTGGTCGCCGGTCCCGGTCCGTCCGGGCGCCGGACCGACCGTGTACGCCAGGAGGAGCCATGCCGCACCAGCCCGTGTCCGACCACCTGCTCGTGTCCGACCACCAGCCCGTGCACCGTCTGGTGCCCTCACCGGCCGGCCGGATCCACCTGGTCGAGCAGGGCAGCGGCCCGCTGGTCCTGCTCGTCCACGGCTTCCCCGAGTCCTGGTACTCCTGGCGCCGCCAGCTCCCCGCGCTCGCCGCCGCGGGCTTCCGCGCCGCCGCGGTCGACGTACGCGGTTACGGTCGCTCCTCGCGGCCCGACGCCGTGGAGGCGTACGGGATGCTCGACCTGGTGGCGGACAACGTCGCCGTGGTGGAGGCCCTGGGCGAGCGCTCCGCCGTGATCGTCGGCCACGACTGGGGCGCGAGCATCGCCGCGCACTCCGCGCTGCTGCGGCCCGACGTGTTCCGCGCGGTGGGCCTGCTGAGCGTGCCGTACACCCCGCCCGGCGGCCCGAAGCCCAGCGAGGTCTTCGCCGGCATGAGCGATCCCGCCGGTCCCTTCGCCGGGCAGGAGTTCTACGCCTCGTACTTCCAGGAGCCCGGCCGGGCCGAGGCGGAGATCGAGCCGGACGTCCGCGGCTGGCTCGCCGGTCTCTACGCCGCGCTGTCCGCCGACACCATGCCCGGCCCACAGGAGCCCAACCCGCACTTCGTCGCCCCCGGCGGCCGGCTGCGCGACCGGTTCCCGGCCGCCGGCCGCCTGCCCTCCTGGCTCACCGAAGAGGAGCTGGACGTCTACGCCGGGGAGTTCGAGCGCACCGGTCTGACCGGCGCCCTCAACCGCTACCGCAACATGGACCGCGACTGGGCCGACCTGGCCGCCCACCAGGGCGCCCCCGTCACCCAGCCCGCCCTGTTCCTCGGCGGCGACCGGGACGCCTCCACCACCTGGCTCTCCGACGCGATCGAGGCGTACCCGGCCACCCTGCCCGGTCTGACCGCCTCGCACCTCCTCGACGGCTGCGGCCACTGGCTCCAGCAGGAGCGCCCCGAGGAGACGAACCGGCTGCTCACCGAGTGGCTGACCGCCCTGCCCTCCTGACGCGCGTCCGGCCCCGGGAGCCACTCGAACATCCGCCCGTCACCGGATAGCCTCCGGCCATGGCGAATGGTGAGGAGAGCGGCCGGGCGAATGGCCGGGCGAGTGGTCCGGTGAGTGATCCGGCCAGTGGTCCGGTGAGTGATCACGCGAGGGGTCAGGCGAGCGGTCAGGCGAACGGTCAGTGGTACCCGCCGGAGTGGCCGGACCGCATCCGTGCGCTGGCGGCCGGCTCCCTCACGCCCGTCGCCCCCAAGCGCGCCGCCACCGTGATGCTCCTGAAGGACACCGGTACCGGCCCCGCCGTCCACATGCTGCGCCGTCGCACCTCCATGGCGTTCGCCGGGGGCGCCTACGCCTATCCGGGCGGCGGGGTCGATCCGCGCGACGACGACCGTGACATCGGCTGGGCGGGCCCCACGCGCGCGTGGTGGGCGGACCGGCTCGGCGTCGACGAGGCGGGCGCCCAGGCGATCGTCTGCGCGGCCGTACGGGAGACGTACGAGGAGGCGGGCGTCCTGCTCGCCGGTCCGACCGGCGATTCGGTGGTGGGCGACACGACGGGCGCCGACTGGGAGGCGGACCGCGCCGCCCTGGTCGACCGTGAGCTGTCCTTCGCGGAGTTCCTGCACCGCCGGGGCCTCGTGCTGCGCTCCGACCTGCTGGGGGCCTGGGCCCGCTGGATCACCCCGGAGTTCGAGTCCCGGCGCTACGACACGTGGTTCTTCGTGGCCGCCCTCCCCGAGGGGCAGCGCACCCGCAACGCCTCCACGGAGGCCGACCGCACGGTGTGGATCACCCCGGCCGCGGCCGCGGCCGGGTACGACAGGGGCGAACTGCTGATGATGCCGCCGACCATCGCGACCCTGCGAGGCCTCGCGGCGTGCGGTACGGCGGCCCAGGCGCTGGCGTCGGCTCCGGGCCGCGACATGACGCCCGTGCTGGCCGAGGCACGGCTCGTCGGCGGCGAGATCGTGCTCTCCTGGCCGGGGCACGACGAGTTCACCAAGCACGTCCCGAGCACGGCACAGGCGCCGGCGACACCTTCCGACCCGACCGGGGGAGCCCTCGCATGACGGACGCAGCAGCACTGCCCGGACAGCCGCGGGGCGGCGTCCTCTCGGGACCGGCCACCGCGCGCGCGGTGAACGTCCTGGCGCCCAACGCCTCCGCGATGACCCTGGACGGCACGAACACCTGGATCCTTGCCGAACCCGGCTCCGACCTGGCCGTCGTCGTGGACCCGGGGCCGCTGGACGACACGCACCTGCGGCATGTCGTCGACACCGCCGAGCGGGCGGGCAAGCGTGTCGCGCTGACGCTCCTGACGCACGGTCACCCCGACCACGCGGAGGGCGCCGCGCGCTTCGCCGAGCTGACGCGGACGAACGTAAGGGCGCTGGACCCGGCGCTGCGGCTGGGCGACGAGGGGCTGGCCGCCGGTGACGTCATCGGGGTCGGCGGCCTGGAGCTGAGGGTCGTGCCGACCCCCGGACACACGGCCGACTCCCTGTGCTTCCACCTCCCGGCCGACCGGGCGGTGCTGACGGGCGACACGATCCTGGGCCGCGGTACGACGATGGTGGCCCACCCCGACGGCCGTCTCGGCGACTACCTGGACTCACTGCGCAGGCTGAGGTCGCTCACGGCCGACGACGGGGTGCACACGGTGCTCCCGGGCCACGGCCCGGTCCTGGACGACGCGCAGGGCGCCGTGGAGTACTACCTCGCCCACCGTGCCCACCGCCTCGCCCAGGTCGAGACGGCCGTGGAGGACGGCTACCGGACGCCGGGCGAGGTCGTCGCCCACGTGTACGCGGACGTCGACCGCTCGCTGTGGCCGGCGGCGGAACTGTCGGTGCGGGCGCAACTGGAGTACCTGGGCGAACACGGGCTCATTGAGCTACCCGACTGAGGGCCTGCCCGAGGGCTGTCCTGCTGGACGTCTGCCGTGGTGCTGTCCGGCTGGACGTCTGCCCCGGGCTGTCCGGCCGAAGATCCGCCGGGGGCGGTCCGGCCGAAGGTACGCCGAAGGCTGCCCGACCCAGGTCCGTCAGCGGGAGCGCTTGGCGAGCCGCTCCACGTCCAGCAGGATCACCGCGCGGGCTTCCAGGCGGAGCCAGCCGCGCTGGGCGAAGTCCGCCAGTGCCTTGTTGACCGTCTCACGGGACGCGCCGACCAACTGGGCCAGCTCCTCCTGCGTCAGGTCGTGCACGACGTGGATGCCCTCCTCGGACTGCACGCCGAAGCGGCGGGACAGGTCCAGCAGGGCGCGGGCGACCCGGCCGGGGACGTCCGAGAAGACGAGGTCCGACATGGCGTCGTTGGTCTTGCGCAGGCGACGCGCGACGGCGCGCAGCAGCGCGGTGGCGACCTCGGGACGGACGTTCAGCCAGGGCTGGAGGTCGCCGTGGCCGAGGGCGAGCAGCTTGACCTCGGTCAGCGCGGTGCCGGTCGCCGTGCGCGGCCCCGGGTCGAAGAGCGACAGCTCACCGATCAGCTCGCTGGGGCCGACGACGGCCAGCATGTTCTCGCGTCCGTCGGGGGACGTGCGGTGGAGCTTGACCTTGCCCTCGGTGACCACATAGAGGCGGTCTCCGGGGTCGCCTTCGTGGAACAGTGTGTCGCCGCGGGCGAGGGTCACCTCACTCATGGAGGCGCGGAGCTCCGCGGATTGCTCGTCGTCGAGCGCCGCGAAGAGCGGGTTGCGCCGCAGAACGTCGTCCACGAGTTCTCTCCTTGTCGACCGGCTCAGAGGATCTTGTTCCCCCGGTGTACCAGGGGTCCGTGGTGCCCATTTTGCCGGACAGTCCAAACAGTGTGATCTGTCACAAGGATGCCGTACTGGTGTCCTGGGGTACGCGGCAGGGGTCCAATTGGGCGCCGATCTTCGGGGTCCGGGGCGGATGTCGGTGCCGGGCCGTAGGGTGGCCGGGTGTCCAAATCGCCGGTGAGAGCACAGGCCGAGGAGGCTGCGCGGGTGGGTGTACGTCGCGATTCCGCTGTGGGCGAACGGGGCCCCGATGGCGGTAGTAAAACGGCGAAAGCGACAAAGAAGGCGGCACCTGCCAAGAGGGTGACTGCGGAGGAGGGTGCCGTGAGGAAGAACGCCGAGACGAACCCGGCCTCCGCCAGGAAGACGGCCTCCGCCGAGGCATCGGGGCCCGCCGAGACCTCGGCCTCCGCCAAGACCCCGGCCTCCGCCAAGACCTCGGCCTCCGCCAAGAAGCCGACGCCAGGGAAGAAGTCGGCGTCGGCGAACGAGGCGGCGTCAGCGAAGGAGGCGGCCTCGGCGAAGAAGCCGGCGTCCCGGAAGCAGTCGGCAGCGGCGAGAAAGCCGGCGCCCGGGAAGAGCGCGGCGTCCGCGACGAAGTCCGCGCCCACCAGGACGAAGTCGGCGCCCATCAAGAAGCAGGCGCCCGCCAAGAAGCCCGCCGTCGCCCCGAAGAAGGCCACCGCCGCCGTCAAGGGCGTCGCCCCGGCGAAGACCGTCGCCCCGAGGACACCGCGCGACGAGTCGCGCACCGCGCTGGTCCGCCGCGCCCGCCGCATCGACCGCGAGCTCGCGGAGGTCTACCCGTACGCCCACCCGGAGCTGGACTTCGAGAACCCGTTCCAGTTGGTCGTGGCCACGGTGCTGTCCGCCCAGACCACCGACCTGCGCGTCAACCAGACGACGCCCGCCCTCTTCGCCAAGTACCCCACCCCGGAGGACCTGGCCGCCGCCGACCCCGAGGAGGTCGAGGAGATCCTGCGCCCGACCGGCTTCTTCCGGGCCAAGACCAGGTCGGTCATAGGGCTGTCCAAGGCCCTGGCGGAGGACTTCGGCGGCGAGGTCCCCGGGCGTCTCGAAGACCTCGTGAAGCTGCCCGGCGTGGGCCGCAAGACCGCCTTCGTCGTCCTCGGCAACGCGTTCGGCCGCCCCGGCATCACCGTGGACACGCACTTCCAGCGCCTGGTGCGCCGCTGGCAGTGGACCACCGAGACCGACCCGGACAAGATCGAGGCCGCCGTCGGCGCGCTCTTCCCGAAGAGCGACTGGACGGACCTCTCCCACCACGTGATCTGGCACGGCCGCCGGATCTGCCACGCCCGCAAGCCCGCCTGCGGCGCCTGCCCCATCGCCCCGCTCTGCCCGGCGTACGGCGAGGGCGAGACGGACCCGGAGAAGGCGAAGAAACTGCTCAAGTACGAGAAGGGCGGCTTCCCCGGCCAGCGTCTGAAGCCCCCGCGGGCGTATCTGGACGCGGGCGGGAAACCCGCGCTGCCGCTGGGGGCCGGGTGACGGAACGATCTCGGGAGCCTCGGGCGTTGGAATCGGCAGAACGGGGGTGGCTATGACTCGGGCGAGCGACACACAAGGGCACATCCGGGGTGGGAGCCTCAGCAAGGAGGGCCTGCCGGGCTGGCTGGAGCCGGTGGTGCGGGCCGTCGAGACGGTGCGGCCCGACGAGCTGAGCCGCTTCCTGCCGCCCGAGGACGGAGCCGGGCGCCAGTCCGCCGTCCTGATCCTCTTCGGTGAGGGCGAGGCCGGCCGCGGCCCGGAGCTGCTGCTCATGGAGCGGGCCGGCTCCCTGCGCTCGCACGCCGGCCAGCCGGCCTTCCCGGGGGGCGCCCTCGACCCCGAGGACGGTGATCCGCAGGGCGACGGGCCGTGGCGGGCCGCCCTGCGGGAGGCCGAGGAGGAGACCGGGCTCGACCCGGCCGGCGTGCAGCTCTTCGGTGTGCTGCCCAAGCTCTACATCCCGGTCAGCGGCTTCGTCGTCTCACCGGTCCTGGCCTGGTGGCGCGAGCCCACCCCGGTGGGCGCCGTCGATCCGAACGAGACGGCGCGTGTCTTCACCGTCCCCGTGGCGGATCTCACGGACCCCGCCAACAGGGTCACCGCCGTCCACCCGAGTGGTCACCGAGGCCCGGCATTCCTGGTCGAATCGGCGCTCGTATGGGGCTTCACCGCCGGCATCATCGACCGGTTGCTGCACTTCGCGGGCTGGGAGCGGCCCTGGGACAGGGAGAAGCAGGTCCCGCTGGACTGGCGGTCATGACAGGGTGACCGGTGTGAGCGTAGGACGACAAGGCGGGGCTTGAATCAGTGAACGTGCTGGACATCCTGTTGCTGCTGGCCGCCGTCTGGTTCGCGATCGTCGGCTACCGCCAGGGCTTCGTCGTCGGCATCCTGTCGGTGACCGGTTTCCTCGGCGGCGGTCTCGTCGCCGTCTACCTGCTGCCGGTGCTCTGGGACGCCCTGACGGACAAGGCGGAGGTGAGCACGACCGCCGCCGTCGTCGCGATCGTCGTCGTCATCGTCTGCGCCTCCGTCGGCCAGGCCCTGACCACCCACCTCGGCAACAAGCTCCGGCGGTACATCACCTGGTCCCCGGCCCGCGCCCTGGACGCCACCGGCGGCGCCCTGGTCAACGTCGTGGCGATGCTCCTGGTCGCCTGGCTGATCGGCTCCGCCCTGGCCGGCACCACGCTGCCGACGCTCGGCAAGGAGGTCCGCAGCTCCACGGTGCTGCAGGGCGTCTCCCGTGCGCTGCCCGCCCGGGCCGACACCTGGTTCGCGGACTTCTCCTCCGTCCTCGCGCAGAACGGCTTCCCGCAGGTCTTCAGCCCGTTCTCCAACGAGCCGATCACCGATGTCCAGCCACCCGACCCGGCGTTGGCGAACAGCCCGGTCGCCACCCGCGCCAAGCGGTCCATCGTCAAGGTCATGGGCACCGCCACCGATTGCGGCAAGGTCCTGGAGGGCACCGGCTTCGTCTTCGACGACCGCCGTGTCATGACCAACGCCCATGTCGTGGGCGGCGTCGACGAGCCCACGGTGCAGATAGGCGGCGAGGGCAGGAAGTACGACGCGACGGTCGTCCTCTACGACTGGCGGCGCGATGTCGCCGTACTCGACGTGCCCGAGCTGGAGGCGCCCGCCCTGCGGTTCGCGGACGAGGACGCAGCCCGCGACGACGGCGCGATCGTCGCGGGCTTCCCGGAGAACGGGGCGTACGACGTCCGCGCCGCGCGCGTGCGCGGGCGCATCACGGCCAACGGCCCGGACATCTACCACCGCGACACCGTCCGCCGTGACGTCTACTCGCTGTTCGCGACCGTCCGTCAGGGCAACTCCGGCGGCCCGCTGCTGACGCCCGAGGGCGAGGTCTACGGCGTGGTCTTCGCCAAGTCCCTGGACGACGCCGAGACCGGGTACGCGCTCACCGTGGACGAGATCCGCGAGGACGTCGCCAAGGGCCGCACCGCGAACCAGCAGGTGGACAGCGATAGCTGCGCCCTTTAGGAGCCTTGGCGGCGGCTACGTCCTCCGGGAGCCTCGCCGCGGGTGCCGCAGGCGCCGCGGGTGTGGTCAGCTCGCGCCGCGTGGATGGCGCAGGCGCACGGAGACCCAGCGGGCCCGGCGGCGCAGAATGCGCGGAATGCCCACCCGTAGGTCCGCACCCGCCAGTTCCGGGGTGCCTCCTCGTCGGTGGGTGCTGCTCACGCCGCTCGTGGAGCGGCCGTCGCGTGCTACGTCACTGTAGTCGTGCGTCCAGCCCATACCCGGACGTGTGCCCCCGCCCCAAGGTCGATAACCGTTCTCGGGGCCCCCAATTGGCGTATGCGCCGGGCAAGTGGCCGTTCATAGGACAAGCGTTCAGATCCGGGTACCGGGCGCGTTCGTTCGGTCACCGGTCGGGTTCGGGATCCTTCAGCCAATTGATCAGCTCGGTGGAGAAGGCGACCGGATCCTCTTCGTGCGGGAAGTGTCCGAGACCGTCGAACAGCCGCCAGCGGTAGGGCGCTTCGACGTACTGCCCGGACCCGGCCGCGCTCCGCGTCCGCATCACGGGGTCCAGCGAACCGTGCAGATGAAGGGTCGGCACGCGTACCGGCCGCTTCATACGGCGGTAGAACTGGATACCGTCCGGACGGGCCAGGGAGCGCACCATCCAGCGGTACGGCTCGACGGAGCAGTGCGCAGTGGAGGGGATGCACATGGCGCGGCGGTAGACCTCCACCGCCTTCTCGTCCAGCGGGCGCGGCCCCGACCAGTCGTGGATCAGCCGGCCGACCAGCGCGCCGTCGTCCGCGGTCAGTTGGCGCTCCGGGACCCAGGGGCGCTGGAAACCCCAGATGTAGGACCCCGCCCGGGTCTGGCGGACGTCCTTGAGCATGGCCGAGCGCCAGCGCCGGGGGTGCGGCATCGAGGAGACCGCGAGCCGCCGTACGAGCTTGGGCCGCATCGCGGCGGCCGTCCAGGCCAGGTAGCCGCCCAGGTCGTGGCCGACCAGCGCGGCGTCCGGCTCGCCGAGCGAGCGGACCACGCCGGTGATGTCGAGGGCGAGACCGGCGGGATCGTAGCCGCGCGGGGTGCGGTCGCTGCCGCCGACGCCGCGCAGGTCCATGGCGACGGCGCGGAAACCGGCGTCCGCGAGCGCCACCAGTTGCTGCCGCCAGGTCCACCAGAACTGGGGGAAGCCGTGCAGCAGCAGCACCAGTGGCCCGTCACCCACTTCGGCGATGTGGAAGCGGGCGCCGTTGGCGGCGACGTCCCGGTGGGTCACCTCGTGCCCGCCCGGGACGTCGAGCCGTACGACCGAGGTGGGTTGTTGCGACGATGGGGACTGCCTCGAGGGGGACTGCCTCGAGGGGGACTGCCCCGAAGTGGACCCCCTCGGGGAGGACTGTCCCGAGGGAGATTGCCCCGAAGGGATGGAGGAGCCCGTCATGAGGACGAGCGTGCCACAGCCTCGATGGCTTCGGGGGACCGGTCCGCGGGCAGCTCCGGCCGCGGGTGCGGCTTGGCGTTCTGCAGGACGCCCGCCGACTGCTTCACGGACGCGGCGACCTTCTGCGGGCCGCGGCCCTTCTTGGCCTTCTTCGCGAACACGACGCCGATCAGCGCGAGGAGGACCGCGACGAGGACGTTCGCCGCGAAGGACAGCAGGAAGCAGACAGCCAGGTTCCAGTCGCTCCAGGTCCGGATGCCGTAGGCCAGCGCGAAGCTCAGCATCGGCAGCGAGAACAGGAGAACGGCCCCGGCCAGCGAGAACGCGCCGCCGCTCGTCGCCCCCCGCTTGACGTCCTGCCTGAGCTGCGCCTTGGCCAGCGCGATCTCGTCGTGCACGAGCGCCGACAATTCGGTGGTCGCCGAGGCGAACAGATGGCCGATGCTGCGTTCGGTGCCGACCGGGCTGTCGTCGGGTGCGCTCATCGCGGACTCCCTCTTCTCCTGGCTCATCTGCGTACGGTTCCGTGGTTGTCGCGTGCCGCCCGACCACTGCGGCCCGACCGCGTACGGTCCGTCTTCTGTACCGTCTCGTCAGATCATGCCGGACGGTCGCCCTCATCGCCTGCCCCGCCCGGCACTTCGGCAAGCCGCGCCGATTCCATCTCCTCGGCGATCCGGCGGTGCTCGGCGGCCTTCTTCTCGTAGACGGCGGCCACGCGCAGGTGGTACGCGGGGTCGTCCTCCTCGTAGATGTCCGGGACGCCGCTGAGGTCGTCGTCGCGCTCCTCGTCCGCGATCATCTTGCGGTACTTGGCGTTCCGTATCTTCAGCAGGACGGTGGCCAGGAGCGCCGCCATGAGGGAGCCGGCCAGTACCGCGGCCTTGACCTGGCCCGTCATCGTCGCGTCGCCCTCGAAGGCCAGCTCGCCGATGAGCAGCGAGACGGTGAATCCGATACCGGCCAGGGTCGCCACCGCGAACACGTCGGCCCATTCGAGGTCGTCGCTGAGCGAGGCCCGGGTGAAGCGCGCGGTGAGCCAGGTGCCGCCGAAGATGCCGAGCGTCTTGCCGACCACGAGTCCGAGCACGACACCGAGGGTCTCCGGCTTGGTGAACACGTCGGCGAGCGCGCCGCCCGAGAGCGCGACGCCCGCGCTGAACAGCGCGAACAGCGGCACGGCCAGGCCCGCCGACAGGGGGCGCACGAGGTGCTCGATGTGCTCGCCCGGGGAGTGCTGCTCACCTTCGCGGGTGTGGCAGCGCAGCATCAGGCCCATCGCGACGCCGGCGATGGTGGCGTGGACGCCGCTGTTGTACATCAGCCCCCAGATCACGAGGCCGAGCGGGACGTACACGTACCAGCCGCGCACGCCCTTGCGGAGCAGCAGCCAGAACACGGCGAGACCGACGAGCGCGCCGCCGAGCGCGGCGAAGTTGAGGGACTCGGTGAAGAAGACCGCGATGATCATGATCGCGAACAGGTCGTCCACGACGGCGAGGGTCAGCAGGAAGGCGCGCAGGGCGCTCGGCAGGGAGGTGCCGATGACGGCGAGCACGGCGAGCGCGAAGGCGATGTCGGTGGCGGTGGGCACCGCCCAGCCGGCCAGGGAGCCGCCGCCGGCACCGCTGGTGATCGTGTAGACGATCGCGGGTACGGCCATGCCGCACAGCGCCGCCACCACCGGGAGCGCGGCGGCCTTCGGGTCCTTCAGGTCACCGGCGACGAGTTCGCGCTTGAGCTCGATACCGGCGACGAAGAAGAAGACCGCGAGCAGTCCGTCGGCGGCCCAGTGCGCGACCGACAGGTTCAGGCCGAGGGCCTCGGGACCGAAGTGGAAGTGGCTGACGCTCTCGTAGCTGTCGCTCACCGCCGGTATGTTCGCCCACACCAGCGCGGTGACCGCGGCGACCAGCAGCAGGACGCCGCCGACCGTCTCGGTGCGCAGTGCGTCCGCGACGTAGTTCCGCTCCGGGAGGGACAGACGTCCGAAGGCTTTGCGGGGGGTGTGGGGCGCGGTCACAGGGAGAACCTCCGGTCGGTGGGCAGCACGGAACACTCGCCGACCAGACTTCCCGGCACACCATGAGGATCTTCGCGGATCTTGTTGAGTCTCTTACGCGTTCCTTAGCCTACCTAAACTGCGGCGAGGGTGCCTGGTGATCTCCGTGACGGTGCATAGCCGGGCATTCCGTGCGAAAAGGCACCCGGCGTGGTTCTCGCCGGGTGCCCTCGGAGCGGGCGGTTCAGTCCTCGCTGGACGCCGTCGGAAGCTTCGTCTGGATGAGATCCATGACGGTGGAGTCGGTCAGGGTCGTGACGTCCCCGAGCTGCCGGTTCTCCGCCACATCGCGCAGCAGGCGCCGCATGATCTTGCCGGAGCGGGTCTTCGGCAGCTCTGCCACCGGCAGGATCCGCTTGGGCTTGGCGATCGGGCCGAGGGCGGTCCCGACGTGGTTCCGCAGGTCGGAGACCAGGCTGCCGGTCTCCGTGACCGAGCCGCGCAGGATCACGAAGGCCACGATGGCCTGCCCGGTCGTCTCGTCCGCCGCGCCGACCACGGCCGCCTCGGCGACCGACGGGTGGGAGACGAGGGCCGACTCGACCTCGGTGGTGGAGATGTTGTGGCCGGAGACGAGCATCACGTCGTCGACGCGGCCCAGCAGCCAGATGTCGCCGTCCTCGTCCTTCTTGGCGCCGTCACCGGCGAAGTACTTGCCCTCGAAACGCGACCAGTACGTGTCGATGAACCGCTGGTCGTCGCCCCAGATGGTGCGCAGCATCGACGGCCACGGCTCGGTGAGGACCAGGTAGCCGCCTCCGCCGTTGGGCACCTCGCTCGCCTCGTCGTCCACGACGGTGGCGGAGATGCCGGGCAGCGGGCGCTGGGCGGAGCCCGGCTTGGCCTCCGTGACGCCCGGGAGCGGCGTGATCATCATCGCGCCGGTCTCGGTCTGCCACCAGGTGTCGACGACCGGGGTGCTGTCCGCGCCGATGTTCTTGCGGTACCAGATCCAGGCCTCGGGGTTGATCGGCTCGCCGACCGAGCCGAGGACGCGCAGGGAGGACAGGTCGAACTTCGCGGGGATGTCGTCGCCCCACTTCATGAACGTCCGGATCGCGGTGGGCGCGGTGTAGAGGATCGTCACGCCGTACTTCTGCACGATCTCCCAGAACCGGCCCTGGTGCGGGGTGTCCGGCGTGCCCTCGTACATGACCTGGGTGGCGCCGTTGGCGAGCGGGCCGTAGACGATGTACGAGTGCCCGGTGACCCAGCCGACGTCGGCGGTGCACCAGTAGACGTCGGTCTCCGGCTTGAGGTCGAAGACGGCCCAGTGCGTGTACGCCGTCTGCGTGAGGTAGCCGCCGGAGGTGTGCAGGATGCCCTTGGGCTTACCGGTCGTACCGGACGTGTACAGGATGAACAGCGGGTGCTCCGCGTCGAACGCCTCCGGCGTGTGCTCGGCGGACTGCCGGTCGACGGCCTCGTGCCACCACGTGTCGCGGGAGTCGTCCCAGGCGACCTCCTGGCCGGTGCGGCGGACGACGAGCACGTGCTCGACGGTGCCGGCGCGTTCGACGGCCTCGTCGACGGCCGGCTTGAGCGCGGAGGGCTTGCCGCGCCGGTAGCCGCCGTCGGAGGTGATGACGACCCGGGCGTCGGCGTCCTGGATGCGGGTCGCGAGGGCGTCCGAGGAGAAGCCGCCGAAGACGACCGAGTGGGCGGCGCCGATCCGGGCGCAGGCCAGCATCGCGATCGCCGTCTCCGGGATCATCGGCATGTAGACGGCGACCCGGTCGCCCTTGCGCACGCCCAGCTCCAGCAGGGCGTTGGCGGCCTTGGAGACCTCGTCCTTGAGCTCGGCGTAGGTGATGGCGCGGCTGTCGCCGGGCTCGCCCTCGAAGTGGATGGCGACGCGGTCGCCGTTTCCGGCCTCCACGTGCCGGTCCACGCAGTTGTAGGCGACGTTGAGCTTGCCGTCCTTGAACCACTTGGCGAACGGCGGGTTCGACCAGTCGAGGGTCTCGGTCGGCTTCTCGGCCCAGGTCAGCCGACGGGCCTGCTCGGCCCAGAAACCGAGGCGGTCGGCCTTGGCCTGTTCGTACGCCTCCGCCGTGACGTTGGCGTTCGCGGCCAGGTCGGCGGGGGGCGCGAACCTGCGCTCTTCCTTGAGCAGGTTGGAGAGGGAAGAAGTCTCGCTCATCGTCCCGTCTCCCCCCTCAGCAGGTTGGCCAAGGATTCGTTGCTCACGACATCTCCCATTCTCAGGGTTGTCCGTTGTGTCCCAGGCCACAGCTCATCAGACCCGGGGGGCCGATGACAAGGGTCGACGGGCAACTGGTTTAGACCTGTGGGGCGGTCGCCCGTCCTCGTGGCCAGTGGTCATCAGTACCCACGGATGCCGGTGGCGCGGGGTTCAGGGTTTGTAACGCCGCTCACACCCTCTCTCCCCGCGCCCCGGCTCGCCGTACCGCTCAGGCGGTCAGGTCGGTCTCCAGTACCAGCTCGAACACCCCGTCCCCGGCGTCCTCGGAGAGCAGGTACGCCTGGGCCTCGCCCACGTGGAAGTACATACCGTGGAGCTCCAGGTCGCCCGCGTCCAGCGCCCGGGACACCGCGCCGTGTGCGCGCAGATGCTCCAACTGCTGGACCACATTGGCCAGGCAGAGCTGCTCGGCCGCGTCGGCGGGCCGGCGTCCGGCCAGCAAGGGCCGGGCACCCTCGTCCTCGGGCAAGCGCTCCAGGCTCGGCAGCCCGTGCCGCAGCCACCGCTTGAGCGGGGTCTGCGCACCCCCGGGCTCGGCGCTGAGCAGCGCCTGCATGGCGCCGCACCCGGAGTGCCCGCACACCGTGATGGACCGCACCTTCAGGATGTCCACCGCGTACTCGATCGCGGCGGCCACCGAGTCGTCGCCGCTCTCCACGCCGGGCAGCGGCACGAAATTGCCCACGTTGCGCACGACGAAGAGGTCACCGGGGCCGCTGGACGTGATCATCGACGTCACCACTCGAGAGTCGGCGCAGGTCAGGAAAAGCTGGGAGGGCTGCTGTCCCTCGCGGGCCAGCCGGGCCAGCTCTCCGCGCACCAGCGGGGCGGTGTTGCGCTGGAACGCGCTGATGCCACGCGCCAGTTCCCGCCCGCTGGGTCCGCTGGGTCCGTGCGATCTGCCGGGTGAGTCGGTCCGGCCGTCCTTGCCGGTACCGCCGGCCCTGGGGGGCGCGTCGGGGTGTCCGGCCGGACCGTCGGGTCCGCCCGGGCCGGTCGCCGCGTCGGTGCTCCGGCCGGCGTCGCCCGGCCGGCCGGAGCCGGGCGGGGGCGCCGGGTGCGAGGGTTCGCACTGGTGGTTGCGCCAGGGTGTCCAGGGGCGGCAGCGGCAGCCGTCCACGTCGGCCGGTTCGGAGATACGGGTGCCGGGCCGACGGCCGGTGATGTCGACGGTGCCGCCTTGCGCGGTGTGCGTCTTCTGCCAGTCCTGCAGCGTCTCGTATGCCGCGTGGTCCATGAACGACCCGTCCAGCTCCACGACGGCATCCGCCCCTTGGGGCACGTGATGCAGGACGCGGCTGAGTCTGGGCACCGCGAGGAACGTCAACTGGCCTCGGACGTGTACGTGATGGGTTCCTTCCGTCTCGTCGTGCGTGATCCGGGTGCGGGTCAGGCGGTGCAGGGCGACGCCGACGGCCACGGCGATGCCCAGCGCGACGCCCTCCAGGACGCCGAAGAACACCACGCCGCAGGTGGTGACCGCGTAGACCAGAACCTCACGGTGGCGGGTCACCGTGCGGATGTGGTTCAGGGACACCATCTTGAGGCCGACGGCCATGACCAGGGAGGCGAGTGCGGCGAGCGGGATGAGCTCCAGGGCCGGGACCATCAGCAGTGCGGCGATCACTACGAGAACGCCGTGCAGCATCGTGGAGTTCCGGCTGACGGCACCCGCGGCCACGTTCGCGGAACTGCGCACGGCCACGCCGGCGATGGGCAGTCCGCCGAGCGACCCGGAGACGATGTTGGCGGCGCCCTGGCCGAGCAGCTCGCGGTCGAGGTCGCAGCGTTTGACCCGGCCGGTCAGGCCCGGCCGGGCGGAGACCAGCTTGTCCACGGCCACCGCGCCGAGCAGGGACTGCACACTGCACACCAGCGTCGTGGTCAGGACGGCCGCGACGAGTCCGAGTACCGGGCCCTCGGGCAGCGTGGCCAGAGCGTGGCTGCTCCAGGACGGCAGGTCGACCTTGGGCAGGCGAAGCCCGGCGAGCGCCGCGACCGCGGTGGCACCGGCGACGGCGATCAGGGCGGCGGGGAGCTTGCCCAGAAGCAGGCCCGCCCGGCCGGGGACGCGCGGCCAGAGCAGCAGCAGGGTCAGGGTCAGCACGCTCACCGCGAGGTCGGCCGGTCTGGGGCTCGCCAACTGGGCGGGCAGGGCGCGCAGGTTGTCGGGCACGGAGCTCTGCGGGGTGCCGCCCAGGACGATGTGCAGTTGGGCGACGGCGATGGTGACCCCGATGCCGGCGAGCATGCCGTGCACGATGGCGGGGCTGACGGCGAGCGCGGAGCGTGCCACGCGCAGACAGCCGAGACCCAACTGGGCGAGCCCGGCCAGCACGGTGATGGCGCAGGTCGTACGCCACCCGTAGCGCACGATGAGGTCGGCGGTGACCACGGTGAGTCCGGCGGCGGGACCACTGACCTGGAGCGGGCAGCCGCCGAGCCATCCGGCGACGATCCCGCCCACCGCGGCCGCGACGAGGCCGGCCTGGAGGGGGGCGCCGGTGGCGAGGGCGATACCCAGGGAGAGGGGCAGGGCGATCAGGAAGACGGCGATCGAGGCCGACAGGTCGGCGCCGGCGATGCGCAAGCGCCGGGGGCCGCCGGGCGGCGGGCTGTGAGGTGGATGGACGTGCTCGGTACGGGCCGAATCGGTACGGGCGGGGACGCAGGCAGACATGTTTCCCGTCTCCTCCGGGGCTGCGCGGTCGCGGTCATGGTCGGACCCCCGCTGGACGGGGGCGGTTCGCGGCCGTGGGTCACGGCGTACAGCGGCGGGGTGCCCGAGCGCTCGATGGTTGTGGTCGCGCTCTGTAAACAGATCGTAATTCAGAGTAAAGAAGAGGCATAGACTTTTCGCGCAAATGGAGTAATGAGCCGCTCAGGTGAGTGAAGCGGGCATTTCATCGGCTTGTCGTACTAATTCCTTCTCGCATTCGTGCCACCTTGACGGCGCTGACGGCACGTCCCGGCTCAGCACCCGACATCGCCCTCGTCGGCGTTGGCCCGAGAGAAGGAAGAAGGTGGGCGGAACATGGCCGCCACCCAGAGGATCGCCGTGCGCACCGCGATCGCCGCCGCGGTCTGCGCCGCGTCGCTCGCCGGTTGCGCGATCGGCAGCGGTACCGGTTCCGGCGAAGGGACGCACGGTCCGCAGAAGGAGAAGGGGAAAGCGGCACCGGCGCCCAAGAACGCGGTCCGGCTCATCGGCGACGGTTCCACCGCGTACACCGGGGCCCAGCCGCATCTGCCCCGCCCCGAACGCCTCAAGCCCGGTCAGAAGCCGCCGCAGTTCGTGGTGTTCTCGTGGGACGGCGCGGGCGAGGACAGCCAGAGGCTGTTCTCCCACTTCCGTGAAGTGGCCAAGGAGAACAACGCGACGATGACGTACTTCCTGAGCGGCGTGTACATGCTGCCGAAGGAGAAGCGGGACCTGTACCGGCCGCCGCAGCACTCCCCGGGCCGCTCCGACATCGGCTTCAACGACGAGCAGGGCATCGCCGACACCGTCAAGCAACTGCGGCTGGCGTGGTTGGAGGGCAACGAGATCGGCACCCACTTCAACGGCCACTTCTGCGGCGCCGGCGGTGGGGTCGGCGAATGGTCCGTCGAGGAGTGGACGGACGAGATCCGCCAGGCCAAGGAGTTCGTGAAGACCTGGAAGACCAACACCGGGATGAAGAACGCGGCGCCCCTCCCCTTCGACTACGACGAGGAGCTGATCGGCGCCCGCACCCCGTGCCTGGAGGGCCAGGAGAACTTCATGCGGGCCGCCGGTGAGATGGGCTTCCGCTACGACAGCAGCGGTGTGAACAATCAGGTCTGGCCGAAGAAGAAGCAGGAGCTGTGGGACCTGTCGATGCAGCTCGTGCCGTTCCCCGGACACACCTTCGAGCAGCTCACCATGGACTACAACTTCATGGTCAACCAGTCGGGCACCACCACTCAGGGCGACCCCGCCAAGCACGAGTTCTGGGGCGACCAGATGCGCGACGGCCTGCTGCAGGGCTTCCAGCGGGCCTATGACGGCAACCGCGCGCCCCTGATCATCGGCAACCACTTCGAGTCCTGGAACGGCGGCACCTACATGCGTGCCATCGAGGAGGTCATCGAGGAGGTGTGCACCAAGGACGAGGTGCGCTGCGTCTCCTTCCGGCAGCTCGTGGACTGGCTGGACGCCCAGGACCCGAAGGTCCTGAAGAAGCTGCGCACCCTGGACGTCGGTGAGGCCCCGAAGAAGGGCTGGGCGTCCTTCCTCTCGGCCGCCCCCGCACCGGCGCCGAAGGGCGTGCCCGGTGCGCCGGCCGCCAAACGGTAGCCGGCCCCGCCGGAGGGGTGCGGGCGTCGTCACGCCGGGGCGACGACTCCCTCGCCGAGGACGAAGCCGGGGTCGACCTGCGCCGCCAGGTCGGCCCCGGTGCGCTCGTTCCCCCAGGTGCGGGCGTTCTTCAGGTGGAAGTGGACCATCTGACGCGTGTAGCGCTCCTGGTCCCGCAGCTCGTACATCGCGTCGACGGCCGTGTGCAGAGTGCCCAGCGCGCGGCGGTTGGCCTCCTCCAGGAGTTCGAAACGGGGCGGCCGGCCCTTCTCCATGGCGCGCACCCAGTCCGAGTGTCCGACGGTCGTCAGGAGGTCGCCGCCGACCTGTTCACGGAGGAATTCGAGGTCGTCGGGTCCCTGCACCTTGTTGCCGACGACCTTCAGGGCGACGCCGAAGTCGCGGGCGTACTCCTTGTACTGGCGGTAGACGGAGACCCCCTTCCGGGTCGGTTCGGCGACGAGGAACGTGATGTCGAAGCGGGTGAACATGCCGGAGGCGAACGAGTCCGAGCCCGCGGTCATGTCGACCACGACGTACTCGTCAGGGCTGTCGACCAGGTGGTTCAGGCACAGCTCCACCGCTCCCGTCTTCGAGTGGTAGCAGGCGACTCCCAGGTCGGTGTCCGTGAAGGGCCCGGTGACCATCAAACGGACGGCCCGGCCGTCCAGTTCCACCGGCCGGGCGCAGGCGTCGTAGACCGGGTTGTCCTCGCGTACCCGCAGCAGGCGCGAGCCCTCGCCGGGCGGGGTCGTCTTGATCATCTTCTCGGCGGAGGCGATGCGCGGGTTGGTGCCGCGCAGATGGTCCTTGATCAACGGCAGGTGCTCGCCCATCGCGGGCAGTCCGGCCGCCTCCGCCTCGTCGAGCCCCAGCGCGGCCCCCAGGTGCTGGTTGATGTCCGCGTCGATCGCGACGACGGGCGCACCGGTGGCGGCGAGATGGCGGATGAACAGGGAGGACAGGGTGGTCTTGCCGCTGCCGCCCTTCCCGACGAAAGCAATTTTCATGTTCACCAAGAGTAGTGGTCGTGTAGCTGTAGGTGGCGCGAGGGTGTGGAGGTACGTGAGGAAGACCACTCGTTCGTGGGGTGCGGCGCCGGGATGCGTAGGGTCGTACTCATGAGTACGACAGGCGCGACCGCCGATCCGCTCGCGGCCCTGGGCGCACTGCCCGGCGTGGCCGAGTCCGTGGAGTCCGTACGCAAGGCCGTGGACCGGGTCTACGGCCACCGGATCATGCGGCGCCGCAGCAACGAGATCACCTCCGAGGCGGCCCTGCGCGGCGCCCGGGGCTCGGCGGCGCTGTCCGGGGCGGACTGGGCCCTGGAGGAGGTGCGCAGGCGGACCGACTTCAGTGGCGACGACGAGGCGCGTGCGGTGGGCGCGGCGCTGCGGCTGACCGCCGAGGCGGGTCAACTGCTGTCCATCTGGCGGCAGTCTCCGCTGCGGGTCCTGGCCCGGCTGCATTTGGTGGCGGCCGCGGACAAGGCCGACCAGGTCGGACGGCCCCGCCAGGAGGGCGAGCCGGTGGACGAACCGCTCGTCGAGCTGCCGCTGCCCGGTGCCGAGGAGGCGCACGGCCGCCTGGACGGCCTGGCCGCGCTGGTCATGGCGGGCGGTGCCGCGCCGGCGCTGGTGACGGCCGCCGTCGTGCACGGCGAGCTCCTGGCGCTGCGGCCCTTCACGACGCACAACGGCCTGGTCGCGCGCGCGGCCGAACGCGTCGTACTGATCAACAGCGGTCTGGACCCGAAATCGGTCTGCCCGGCCGAGGTCGGCCATGCCGAGCTGGGACGCGCGGCCTATGTGGCGGCGCTCGACGGCTACGTCTCCGGGACCCCGGAGGGTATGGCCGCCTGGATCGCCCACTGCGGCAGGGCCGTCGAGCTGGGCGCGCGCGAGTCGACGGCGGTGTGCGAGGCACTCCAGCGCGGGGCGGCGTAGGGAAAGGCGTAAGAACAGGAGAAATGCGGCGGTACGAGGACTCGTACCGCCGCTGGCATGACCGCCGGGTTACCAGGCGTCCTCGATATTTGCCCATCAGGTCGGGAACTTCGCCCGTCACCTGGTGCGGCTGGCCCGTAATCGACGGGTCGACGTCGCGTGGGTGCCCGGTGTCCATGCTCGGTCCGTGGGGCCAGATGCGTTCTTAAGGTGATCCTTTCGGATGTCCTTGGTCTCGCGGGCCGTTGATTCCTTTGTACTCCTGCCCCGAAGCAAGCGGAAGTGCCGACCGGACTTCTTTACTTTTGCGCTCATACGCGGGTGAAAGGGTGGATCCGGTTCAGCGGTTCAGGCCGCTGCGGACCGCCGTCGGCTCGTGTACCAGACGAGGCCCGCGGTGGCCGCCGCGGCGCCTATCGCGGCGGCGGCGACGAGTGCCGGACGCGGGGGTACGGAGAACCCGCGGATCCGCTGCTTGAGCCGTACCGGACGGTGGAAATCGAGAATCGGCCACTCGCGCGCGAGAGCCTCGCGGCGCAGCGCCCGGTCCGGATTCACCGCGTGGGGGTGCCCGACGGACTCCAGCATCGGCAGGTCGGTCGCCGAATCGCTGTAGGCGTAGCAGCGCGTCAGGTCGTACCCCTCGGACTTGGCCAGCTCCCGGATCGCCTCGGCCTTGGTCGGGCCGTACGCGTAGTACTCCACCTCTCCCGTGAAGCAGCCGTCGTCGCCCACGATCATGCGGGTCGCCACCACCCGGTCCGCGCCGAGCAGCTCACCGATCGGCTCGACGACCTCGGCGCCCGACGTGGAGACGATCACGACGTCGCGGCCGGCGGTGTGGTGCTCCTCGATCAGGGAGGCGGCCTCGTCGTAGATGATCGGGTCGATCAGGTCGTGCAGGGTCTCGGCGACGAGTTCCTTGACCAGTTGGACGTCCCAGCCGCGGCACAGTGCGGAGAGGTACTCGCGCATCCGCTCCATCTGGTCGTGGTCGGCTCCACCCGCGAGGAACACGAACTGGGCATATGCGGTACGCAGCACGGCCCTGCGGTTGATCAGCCCGCCTTGGTAGAACGACTTGCTGAACGTGAGCGTGCTCGACTTCGCAATGACCGTCTTGTCCAGGTCAAAGAAGGCCGCTGTGCGGGGCTTGGAGTGCGGCATGGAGTGGGGCAAGGAGTGGGGCAAGGAGCGGTTTTCCACGACCCCGAGCATAGGCGCAGCCCATTCGGCGTAAGGTGGGGCGCGTGGGTTTGCCTGAGATGGCTCTCGGGTACACCATGGAAGTCACGGATCGTTCGCGACCGTGCTAACCCGGTCCGACTCCTCCCCCCCCGAGTCGGCCGTGGAGACGACCCCCGCTCTCCCCCCCGGCGGGGGTCGTCGCATGTCCGGGTGGGTTTTCCCCTCTCTCCCGGCCCGGGCTCCGGGCTGAGGCCGCATTGATCGAACTTTCTTGTCATGTACATGGCTTACTACGGAGTGTAGTCGTCAGGCTGCTCTGCGGGAGTCGCGCAGAGGGGGTGGATGCGGGTCGGGGCTCACCGGTTTGAGTGACGCGATATTCACAATCGTTGAGTTGTCCACAGTTTCTGACCAAGATCCACATGTTTTTCCAGATCGCTGCACCGTGATTCCCATGCGTCCGGGCCGCGCCGAGTTCCACACCCGGTTCCGTTTGCCGGACGCGTATGGCCGGGTTCGACCGATGTACAAGTCGACGCGCAAGTCGGTGTCCAAGTCGGGCGTGCACCTCGGCCGTTCATATGGAGGCCATTGTCCGGTTCTTCACACGATTTGCAGTCGCGGGGTCACAAGGGCCGCGCGACAGATGTCGGGCGCGACCGCGGGAGTCGCAGCGAAGGGGGACGCAAGTCATGACCGGAACCATCACGCACGATCCGCCGCCCGCCTCCGGAGGGCGGCAGAGCGGGCCGTTGATCGTCACCGAGGACACGGAGCTCCTCGACGACCTGTTGCGCCTGTGCGCGGCGGCCGGCGCCACGCCGGAGGTGCACCACTCCGTGCCCGCGGCACCCACTGCCTCGGGACAGCGGGGCGGTTGGGAAGCCGCGCCGCTCGTCCTCGTCGGCGACGACGCCGCGCGACGTGTGCGCGGGGCCGTGCGGAGACGCGGAGTGGTCCTCGTCGGACGTGACCAGGACGACTCGGGGGTCTGGCAGCGAGCCGTCGAGATCGGCGCCGACCATGTCCTGATGCTGCCCGACGGCGAACAGTGGCTGGTCGACCGCATCGCCGACGTCGTGGAGGGCGTCGGCCGGCCCGCGCTCACCGTCGGCGTCATCGGCGGCCGGGGCGGTGCCGGAGCCTCCACGCTGGCCTGCGCACTCGCCGTCAGCTCCGCACGAGAGGGGCTGCGCAGCCTCCTCGTGGACGCCGATCCGCTGGGCGGCGGGCTCGACGTGCTCCTCGGCGGGGAGACGGCCGAGGGGCTCAGGTGGCCCGCGTTCGCGGCGTCGCGGGGGCGGGTCGGCGGCGGCGCCCTGGAGGAGTCGCTGCCCGAGCTGCACTCGCTGCGGGTACTCAGTTGGGACCGGGGGGACTGCGTCACGGTGCCGCCCCAGGCCGTACGGGCGGTGCTCGCGGCGGCCCGGCGCAGGGGCGGCACGGTCGTCGTGGACCTGCCGCGCCGGATCGACGACGGCGTCGCCGAGATCCTCGCCCAGCTCGACGTCGGGCTCCTCGTCGTCCCGGCCGAATTGCGGGCCGTCGCGGCGGCCGGCCGGGTGGCCGCCGCGGTCGGCATGGTCCTGCGCGACCTCCGGGTCGCGGTACGCGGGCCGTACGCCTCCGGACTCGACGACCGAGAGGTGGCCCGGCTACTCGGACTGCCCCTGGCGGGCGAGGTGCCCGTCGAGTCCGGCCTCTTGCGTGCCACCGAGAGCAGGCGTCCCCCGGGCACGCCCGCACGCGGGCCGCTGGCGCGCTTCTGCGGGCAGTTCTGGGAGCGGGCGCTGGTGGAGGCGGGTGGGGCCGCGTGAGGGCGCTGGTGCGGCCTGAGGGAGCGGCTGGGGGAGCCGCTGGGGGCGCCGTGTGGGCTGGTGCGGTGAGTCGTGGGAGGTGGGTTGCGGTCGGCGCGGTGAGTGGTGGAGGACAAGTTGAGGTGGGTGCGGTGAGTGGTGGGAGGCGGGTTGAGGTGGGTGCGGTGAGTGGTGGAGGACAAGTTGAGGTGGGTGCGGTGAGTGGTGGGAGGCGGGTTGAGGTGGGTGCGGTGAGTGGTGAGAGGCAGGCCGAGGTGAGTGCGGGGGTGTCGGGCGAGGTGAGTGCGGGATCGGCCGCGCGGATGGTTCCGGGGTGGGCATCCCGGGCGGCACCGGGATCGGGGTCGGGCTCCAGGCGGTCCCTGGGGGCGGTTTCCGCGGGGATTTCGGGGGCGGACACCGAGTGGTCCCCGGGGGCGGCTTCAGCAGGGTTCCCGGGATCGGGCACCGAGTGGTCCCCGGGGGCGGTTTCCGCCGGTTCACCGGGATCGACCACCGGGCGCTCCCGGTCCCCGAGGCCGGCTTCCGGGCGGACGTCGGTGGTGACCTCCGGGCGGGCGCCGGGTCCGGCTTCCGGGATGCTCGACGGAGTGCGGCGGTGGCTTGCCGAGAGCGGGGCCGAGCCGACGCCCGCGCGCGTGGCGCAAGCCCTGCGGGAACAGGGGCGGGTGCTCGGGGACGCCGAGATCCTGGGCGCCGCCGAACATCTGAGGTCGGAGCTCGTCGGCAGCGGGCCGCTGGAACCGCTGCTCGCCGACCCGTCGGTGACCGACGTACTGGTGTCCGCCCCGGACCGGGTCTGGGTGGACCGGGGTGGCGGCCTGGAGCTCACGTCGGTTTCCTTCCCGGACGCTGGTGCGGTCCGGCGGCTCGCGCAGCGGCTCGCCACCGTCGCCGGGCGCCGGCTCGACGACGCCCGGCCGTGGGTGGACGCCCGGCTGCCCGACGGCACCCGGCTGCACGCGGTACTGCCTCCGGTCGCCGTCGGCTGCACCTGCCTGTCGCTGCGGGTCGTACGGCCGCGCGCGTTCACGCTCGACGAACTGGCGGCGGCCGGCACCGTACCGCCCGGTGGCGACCGCGTACTGCGCGCGCTGCTGGGAGCACGGTTGTCCTTCCTCGTCAGCGGTGGCACCGGCACTGGCAAGACGACGCTGCTGAGTGCGCTGCTCGGGCTCGTCGGGCCGGACGAGCGCATCGTGCTCGCCGAGGACTCGGCGGAGCTGCGGCCGGACCATCCGCACGTCGTCCGTCTGGAGACCAGACCCGCCAACCAGGAGGCCGCGGGTCTGGTGACCCTGGAGGACCTGGTGCGGCAGGCGCTGCGCATGCGACCGGACCGGCTGGTCGTCGGCGAGGTGCGCGGCCCGGAAGTCGTCCATCTCCTCGCGGCGTTGAACACCGGTCACGAGGGCGGCTGCGGGACGGTGCACGCCAACGCCGCCGCCGACGTACCGGCCCGGCTGGAGGCGCTCGGTACGGCCGCGGGCCTGGACCGGGCGGCCCTGCACAGCCAGCTCGCGGCGGCCCTTTCGGTGGTCCTGCACTTGGTACGGGACAGAACCGGACGGCGCCGGATCGCCGAGGTGCACGTGCTGGAGCGCGACTCGTCGGGGCTGGTGCGGACGGTGCCGGCGCTGCGGTGGGGAGCGGAGGCCTTCGTGGCCGAGCGCGGCTGGGAGCGGCTGCGGGAGTTGCTGTGCGGAGACGGGCTCGAAGCGCGAGCCGTTGGACGGGAGGCGTACAGGTGACGGGGGCGGCTGAGCTGTCGACGGGCGTGGCCCTGGCGTGTCTGGGAGCTGCGGCGTGGCTGTCCGGGAGCGGGTGGCACTCCGGCGTACGGCGTGTGCGCCTGGTGCTCGCCGACGGTGTGGCGGCCGGCACCGGGCCACCCGCGGTGCACCGGATGACGGACGGGCTGAGGCGGGTCCGTGGACGGCTGCGGCCCGAGTGGTGGTCGTTGCCGGCCGGGCTGCTGCTGGCGGTGCTGGGCAACTCGGTGCTGCCGGCCGTCGCGGGCGCGGCCGGGGTCCCGCTGTTGCGGCGGACGCGGCTGGCCGGGAGGGCACGGCGGGCCGGCGAGCGCCGGCAGGACGCGGTGATCGCGCTGTGCGGGGCGCTCGCCGGGGAGGTGCGGGCGGGGCGGCAGCCCGGCGAGGCGCTGTTGTGCGCCGCCCACGACACCGGAGGGCTCGGTGACGCCCGGACGGCGGTACTGGCGGCGGCCCGGTTCGGCGGGGACGTCCCGGGGGCGCTCGCGGCGGCGGCGCGGCAACCGGGTGCCGAAGGGCTGCGGGGGCTCGCGGCGTGCTGGTGGGTCGCCGTGGACCAGGGCGCCGGACTGGCGGCCGGGCTCGACCGGCTGGAAGGCGCCCTACGCGCTGAACGCGATCAGCGCTCCGATCTGCGAGCCCAGTTGGCGGGTGCTCGCGCCACGGCGGTGATGCTCGCCGGCCTGCCGGTTCTGGGCCTCCTGCTCGGCGTCGCCCTGGGTGCCGACCCGCTGTACGTGCTGCTGCACACCGGGGCGGGACTGGGCTGTCTGCTGGCCGGTGGGGTTCTGGAGGGCCTGGGCGTGTGGTGGGTGACGCGGATCGTGCGGGCAGCGGAGGCGGTGTCGTGAACGGGGACTTCGTCCACAGGCTGGGGGCAGTGGTGGGGGCGGTGCTGGTCGCCGGGTGGCTGGCGCGCGCGGTCGGAGCCGCGCGGCGGGAGCGCACGGTACGCAGGCGGCTCGCCGGGCTGCTGGGTCCGCGGCCGGCCCGCGCCGTCCCACGAGGCGCCGAGGTGCTGGGTGCCGTGCGCGGCTGGCTGCCGCTGGCGGGCACGGTGGGTGCCGGGTGGGCCCTGGTCGGGGGTGGTGCCGGGGTCGTGGTGGGACTGGTGGGCGCGGCAGGGCTGTGGCGCTGGCGCTCCCGACGGTCGGCCTCCGGTGCGGCCGCGGCGGAGACCGTTGCCGCGGAAGCCGCCCGCCAGATGCCGTTGGCGGCCGACCTGCTGGCCGCGTGCATCGCGGCGGGCGCGGGTCCGGTGGCAGCGGCCCAAGCGGTGGGTGACGCCCTCGGAGGGCCCGTCGGGCAGGCGCTGGAACGTGGTGCCGCCGAGGTCCGGCTCGGCGGTGAACCCGGCGGGTCTTGGCGGGGCTTGGCCGCGATTCCGGGCGCCCGGCCGCTGGCACGGCTGCTGGAGCGGGCCGATGTGTCCGGCCTGCCCGCGGCCGGTCCGGTCGCCCGGCT
This sequence comes from Streptomyces pactum, assembly GCF_002005225.1. Classification (NCBI taxonomy): domain Bacteria; kingdom Bacillati; phylum Actinomycetota; class Actinomycetes; order Kitasatosporales; family Streptomycetaceae; genus Streptomyces; species Streptomyces pactum. The sequence goes on along the minus strand of NZ_CP019724.1, from coordinate 4,040,241 downwards.
CGCCGCTCAGGCCCGTGCCGACTGGGCCCGCGCCACGACGGCCCGGGCCCGCCGGGCGGCCGTCATGGTCACCGCGCCGGTGGGGCTGTGCTTCCTGCCCGCGTTCATCGCGGTGGGCGTACTGCCTGTGGTGATCGGGCTCGCGGGCGGGGTGCTGGGAGACGGAGGAGGTGGTTGACGAGACGGAGCGGGCGGGCGGCGCCGGGCCCGCGAGTCAGTGACCGGCGAACAGTAAGTGACAACGGGAACGAACCTTACGGGGGTTGAGATGTACCAGGCGGTACGGGCACGGCTGAGTGCCCTGGTGTGCGGAGCGGTACGGGCGGCGCGGCGGGACGCGGGAATGGTCACTTCCGAGTACGCGATGGGGATCGTCGCGGCGGTGGCGTTCGCCGTGGTCCTGTACAAGGTGGTGACCAGCGGCGCGGTCAGCGCGGAGTTGCAGGGCATCGTGAAGCAGGCACTCGATGCGCGGATGTGAGTGGACAGCTCGGGCGGAATCCCGCCGAGGCGTCGCCGGACCCTCCGACAGGGGGTTCGTGACGGCGGAGACGGCCGTGGTGCTGCCGGTGTTGGTGGCGTTCGCGATGGCGCTGGTCTACGGGCTGCTCGTGGTGGCCGCTCAGATCCAGTGCGTGGACGCGGCCCGGACGGGCGCCCGCGCGGCGGCCCGTCAGGATCCGGCCGAAGCGGTCGTCGAGGTCACGAGGGAGGCGGCACCACGCGGGGCGCGGGTCACGGTCAGCCGGGAGGCCGGCCAGGTCCGTGTGAGCGTGGTGGCCGAGCCTGCGGCCCTGGACGGGCTGCCCTTCGAAGTACGGGAAGAGGCCGTGGCTTCGGTGGAGCGGACGGTGGGGGCGGAGCCATGAGGGGCGTTGTCCGACTCCGGTCGGAGACGGGCCGGTGCTCGGGCGCCGCCTGCGGCTCCGGTTCGGCTCCTGGCCGCGTCTCCGGGCTCGACCCTGGTCCGGGGCTTGGCGCCGGCTCCGGGGTGGGCCTCGGTGTTGGCTCTGGTTCCGGGGCGGGGATGGGCCTTGGTCCTGGTCCTGGTTCTGGGGCGGGGGCCGGCCTTGGTCCTGGCTCCGGCTCCGGCTCCGGTTCGGGGCTTGGTCGCGGCTCTGCTTCTGGTCCGGGCTCTGGCTCTGGTTCGGGCCCCGGGTCTGGCTCTGGTTCTGGCCCCGGCTCTGTCTCTGGTCCAGGGCCCGGCTCTGGCTCCGGTTCGGGGCGTGGTTTCGGCTCGGGCACGGAAACCGGTCCCGACCCGGGCTCGGGCCCTGGCAGCGGCCCTGGCCGCGGCTCTGGGGGCGACTACAGACGGGGCGCCGGATTCGGACGAGTACACGCCTGCGGGAGCGGGTCCGGCAGCGGGTCTGGTAGCGGGTCCGACAGGGGGTCTGCCACGGTCTGGAGCGTAGGTGCCATCGCCGTTCTGTGCCTGGTGTTCGGCATCGTGCTGGCCCTGGGACAGGCCGTCGTGGCCCGGCATCGCGCGGCCGGCGGTGCCGATCTGGCTGCGCTCGCGGCGGCGGACCACTGGGCTCGCGGCGGCACGGCCGCGTGTGCCAGGGCGGACCGGGTTGCGCGGGCCCAGGGGGTGAGGCTGGTGCGGTGCGTGCTCACCGGTCAGGTCTCGGACGTGACGGCGGCGTCGGGCCGGGGGCCGTTCGCGGCGGAGGTCCGGGCGAGAGCGGGCCCGGCTACGGACGTCCGGGCGCCGGGCGACCAACCGCCTGGCGTCCCGGCGCCGGATGCTCCGCCTACCGGTGTCCCAGCGCCGGTGTCCCGCTGATGGGTGCTCCGGCGCCGGGTGCCCCGCTGATGATGCCCCCGGCGACCGGCGACCGGCGACCGGCGACCGGCGACCGGCGACCGGCGACCGGCGACCGGCGACCGGCGACCGGCGACCGGCGACCCGTCGGCGGGACTCAGGCGGGGTGCCCCGGTGACTGGCGCCTCGCTGCCCGCTGTCACGGTGCTGGGTGCTCCGTCGGCCGGGGCTCGTGGCGGGTTTCCCGCTGACCACCCGCTGACCGGCACGGTCGCCGCTTGCCGCTTGCTGTCCGGCACGGTCGCCGCTTGCCACCTGCTGACCGGTCAGCGCAGGTGTCCCGTCGGCCGGGTCACGGTGGCAGCCCCGCCTACCCCACCCCCGTGTCGGCGGCCGGCCCCGCCTCGGTGCCGGCGGCGGGCCTCACCTCCGCACCCGGGGCGGGCTCCGCCCCTGAACCCGCCCCTGAACGTACCGCCGGGTCCACCGCCGGGTCCGTCCCCGAACCGCCCCCCGCTTCCGCGCCTCGGCTCGTCTCTTCTCCCGGCGCCCCCCGCAACAGCACCGTGAGCAGTCGTACGGCCCCTCGTTTGTGCAGCGGCTCGTTGCCGTTGCCGCACTTGGGGGACTGGATGCAGGACGGGCAGCCGGCGTCGCACTCGCAGGAAGCGATGGCCTCACGGGTGGCCGTGAGCCAGTCGCGGGCCGTGAGGAAGGCGCGCTCGGCGAAGCCCGCGCCGCCGGGGTGGCCGTCGTACACGAAGACCGTCGGCAGCAGCGTGTCCGGGTGGAGGGGGACCGACACGCCGCCGATGTCCCAGCGGTCGCAGGTCGCGAACAGGGGCAGCATGCCGATCGAGGCGTGCTCGGCGGCATGCAGGGCGCCGCCGAGGATCTCCGGGTTGATCCGGGCCGCGTCCAGTTGGTCCTCGGTGACCGTCCACCACACCGCGCGGGTGCGCAGCGTCCGGGGAGGGAGGTCGAGCTTCGTCTCGCCCAGGACCTCGCCGGTGATGAGGCGTCGGCGCAGGAAGGAGACCACTTGGTTGGTGACCTCGACGGAGCCGTAGCACAGGCGCCCGTCACCCCAGGGGACCTCGGTGTCGGTCTCGAGGACCGAGATCGCCGTCGTGTCGCGGGCGACCGTCGAGTAGGCGGGGGTGGCCTGCTCGACCAGCGCGACGGAGTCCTCCAGGTCGAGGGAGCGGACGAGATACGTGCGGCCCTGGTGGAGGTGTACGGCGCCCTCGTGGACCGTCGTGTGGGCGGCGCCGGCGTCGACCGTGCCCAGCAGCCGTCCCGTCCCGACCTCGACGACCTGGACCGGCCGTCCGCCCTCCCCGCGGATGTCGGTCAGGTCGGCGGCGCGTTCCCGGCGCGTCCAGTGCCAGGCACGGGTCCGGCGGCGCAGCAGCCTCGCCGCCTCCAACTGGGGGAGCAGTTCCTCGCAGGCGGGGCCGAACAGCGTCAGGTCCTCGTCCGTCAGGGGCAGCTCCGCCGCCGCCGCGCACAGGTGCGGGGCGAGGACGTACGGGTTGTCGGGATCGAGGACCGTGGATTCCACGGGCTGGTCGAACAGGGCTTCGGGGTGGTGGACGAGGAAGGTGTCCAACGGATCGTCGCGGGCGACCAGCACCGCCAGCGCCCCCTGCCCGGACCGCCCCGCCCGGCCCGCCTGCTGCCACAGCGACGCCCGGGTGCCCGGGTACCCGGCGATCACCACGGCGTCGAGGCCGGAGATGTCGAGGCCGAGTTCCAGTGCGTTCGTCGCCGCGAGGCCGAGGAGCTCGCCGGAGTGCAGGGCGCGTTCCAGGGCGCGCCGCTCCTCCGGGAGGTAGCCGCCGCGGTACGCGGCCACGCGCCGGGGCAGCGAGCGGTCGACCTCGGCCAGGCGCTCCTGGGCGATCACGGAGATCAGCTCGGCACCGCGCCGGGAGCGTACGAAGGTGATGGAGCGCATGCCCTGCACGGTGAGGTCGGTGAGCAGGTCGGCGGCCTCGGCGGTGGCCGTGCGGCGGACGGGCGCGCCCTTCTCGCCCTCCATCTCGGTCAACGGCGGTTCCCAGAGAGCGAACACCAGTTCACCGCGCGGTGAGGCGTCGTCGGCGACCTCGACCACCGGCAGCCCGGTGAGCCGGCGGGCCGCCACCGAGGGTTCGGCGGCGGTGGCGGAGGCGAGCAGGAAGACGGGCGACGCGCCGTAGCGGGCACACAGTCGGCGCAATCTTCGCAGCACCTGGGCGACGTGGGAGCCGAAGACGCCGCGGTAGGTGTGGCACTCGTCGATGACGACGTACTTCAGCGCCTTCAGGAAGGAGGACCAGCGGGGGTGGGACGGCAGGATGCCCCGGTGCAGCATGTCCGGGTTGGTCAGCACGTAGGTGCCGTACTGGCGGATCCACTCGCGTTCCTCGAACGGCGTGTCGCCGTCGTACACCGCGGTCCGCACGGATGTGCCCAGAGGATGTGAAAGTTCCTTCACGGACCGGCACTGGTCGGCGGCCAGTGCCTTGGTCGGAGCCAGGTAGAGGGCGGTGGCGCCACGCCCGTTGGGGGCCTCGGATCCGTCCAGGAGCGTCGAGAGCACCGGTACCAGGTACGCCAGGGACTTGCCGGACGCGGTGCCCGTGGCGACGACCACCGATTCGCCGTCCAGGGCGTGCTCGGCCACGCGAGCCTGGTGGGCCCAGGGGCGTTCGATGCCGGCGGCCCGCACCGCCGCGACGACCTCCGGTCGAATCCGGTCCGGCCAGACGGCATGACGGCCCGCACGCGGGGGCAAGTGCTCCGTATGAGTGATGCGCGTAGCCCGGTTCGGTCCCGCGGCGAGCCGGCCCAGGAGCATGCCCGGTTCCGGCCTGGAGCCGGGCTCCGCCGGGGGTCGATCGGGTCGGTGATTCTTGGCCATCGGCACCGAGTCTGTCACCGGCGTGACGGACAATGGGACCAAGGCGTCGTGCACGCCTGCCGGTAAGTGATTGAATGCCATCGCGGCTGGCGAACCGTCCTGGGGGCTTCAAGCCGAGGTGTCCCGAGGGACGACCGCTCGATAGCAAGGTGCTGGAGGATCCGTGGACCTGTCCCTGTCGACCCGTACCGTCGGCGATCGTACGGTCGTCGAGGTCGGTGGCGAAATTGACGTATACACCGCGCCCAAGCTGCGTGAGCAGCTGGTCGAGCTCGTGAACGACGGGAGTTTCCACCTCGTCGTCGACATGGAGGGCGTGGACTTCCTCGACTCCACCGGGCTCGGCGTACTGGTTGGCGGACTGAAGCGGGTGCGTGCCCATGAGGGCTCGCTGCGCCTGGTCTGCAACCAGGAGCGCATTCTCAAGATCTTCCGTATCACCGGCCTCACCAAGGTGTTCCCCATTCACACCTCGGTCGAGGAAGCGGTGGCGGCCACCGACTGACGACCGGTTCCGGGCCCCCGGGCCCGGGACGGCAGTAGAACAAGGGGGGTCCGGGCTGTCGGCGGCCCGGACTCTCGAAAGCACGCCCGTAGTTCGGAGGGGGATGCATGGCCACCGTTGAACTCCGCTTCAGCGCGTTGCCCGAGCATGTCCGCACCGCCCGTCTGGTGGCGGCCGCGGTGGCACGCAGGGCCGGAGTGGACGAGGCCGTCCTCGACGAGGTCAGGCTCGCCGTCGGCGAGGCCTGCACCCGGGCTGTGGGTCTGCATCAGCACGTCGGCATCACGGCGCCGGTCAAGGTGTCGCTGATCGAGGAGGAGAAGCAGTTCTCCATCGAGGTCGGCGACGAGGCGCCGCACGCGGTACCCGGGGCCGGAGACCCGGGCACCGCCGCCGACGCACTGGAGGCCGAGGAGGACGAGATGGGCCTCGCGGTCATCAGCGGACTCGTCGACGACGTGGAGGTCACGTCCGGCCGGGACGGCGGACTGATCCGCATGACCTGGCCGACCGCACCGGCGGTGCTGCCGCCGGTCTGACACCCACGCCCACCCGCTTCGGTCACCCGAAGTCACTCGTCTCATCCGTCTCCACTCATCCCACCCGTCTCCACCCGTCTCCACCCGTTTTACCTGTTTCACCCGAAGGGCCCTACCTCGTAGGGCCCTTCGTCATGTGCGGGGGACGAGGCCCGCGCATACAGTGGGTGCCGGGCGCCAGGTGAATCAATTCACGAGCGTCCGCTCGATCAATCGTGCGGAAAATGGATCACGGTGTTAATGCCGGAAGGGCATTACTACTTCTGGACCCCTTGTGGTTGACAGGCCAATTCCTTTTGTCGTGCACTGTTTTGATCAGGTTCCGGTACCTACAATCCCGTCCACATCTTGAGCTCAGCCCAAGCGTCAAGGAGGACGAATGGCGGAGCTTTCCACCCCTCATCAGTTGGGCGAAACCTCGACCATCGCAGCCGCCGTGCTGACCGACTCGAACCGCGCTCTGGTCGCGGTCATCGCGGTCGTCGCGCTGGCCGCGCTGGTGCTCGCGGGTGTCCTGGTACGCCAGGTGCTCGCGGCGGGCGAGGGAACCGACAGCATGAAGAAGATCGCGGCGGCCGTCCAGGAAGGCGCGAACGCCTATCTGGCCAGGCAGCTTCGCACACTCGGCGTATTCGCCGTCGTCGTGTTCTTTCTGCTCATGCTGCTGCCCGCGGACGACTGGAATCAACGTGCCGGACGATCGATCTTCTTCCTGATCGGCGCGGCGTTCTCGGCGGCCACCGGCTATATCGGCATGTGGCTCGCGGTACGCAGCAATGTGCGCGTCGCCGCGGCGGCGCGGGAAGCGACACCGGCTCCGGGTGAACCGGAAAAGGATCTCACCCTCGTCTCGCACAAAGCTACGAAGATCGCATTTCGCACGGGCGGCGTCGTCGGCATGTTCACGGTGGGGCTCGGCCTGCTGGGCGCCTGCTGCGTGGTGCTGGTGTACGCGGCCGACGCGCCGAAGGTGCTGGAGGGCTTCGGCCTCGGCGCCGCCCTGATCGCGATGTTCATGCGGGTCGGTGGCGGCATCTTCACCAAGGCCGCAGACGTCGGCGCCGACCTGGTCGGCAAGGTCGAACAGGGCATTCCGGAGGACGATCCGCGCAACGCCGCGACCATCGCCGACAACGTGGGCGACAACGTCGGCGACTGCGCGGGCATGGCGGCCGACCTCTTCGAGTCGTACGCCGTGACCCTGGTGGCCGCGCTGATCCTCGGCAAGGTCGCCTTCGGCGACGCGGGACTGGCGTTCCCGCTGCTGGTGCCGGCGATCGGCGTGATCACGGCCATGATCGGCATCTTCGCGGTGGCGCCCCGGCGGTCCGACCGCAGCGGCATGAGCGCGATCAACCGGGGCTTCTTCATCTCCGCGGTGATCTCGCTGGTGCTGGTGGCGGTGGCCGTCTTCGTCTACCTGCCCGGGAAGTACTCGGAGCTGGACGGCGTCACCGACGCGGCGATCGCCGGCCGGGACGGCGACCCGCGGATCCTCGCGCTCGTCGCGGTGGCGATCGGCATCGTGCTCGCCGCACTGATCCAGCAGCTCACCGGCTATTTCACCGAGACCACCCGACGTCCCGTCAAGGACATCGGCAAGAGTTCGCTCACCGGTCCGGCCACCGTCGTCCTGGCCGGTATCTCCCTCGGTCTCGAATCCGCCGTCTACACCGCCCTGTTGATCGGTCTCGGCGTCTACGGGGCCTTTCTGCTCGGCGGTACGTCGATCATGCTGGCGCTGTTCGCCGTGGCGCTGGCCGGCACCGGCCTGCTCACCACGGTCGGTGTGATCGTCGCCATGGACACCTTCGGGCCGGTCTCCGACAACGCGCAGGGCATCGCCGAGATGTCCGGCGACGTCGAGGGCGCCGGCGCCCAGGTGCTCACCGACCTGGACGCGGTCGGCAACACCACCAAGGCCATCACCAAGGGCATCGCGATCGCCACCGCCGTCCTCGCGGCGGCGGCCCTGTTCGGGTCGTACCGTGACGCCATCACCACCGGCGCGGCGGACGTGGGCGAGAAACTCAGCGGTGAGGGCGCGCCGATGAGTCTGATGATGGACATCTCTCAGCCCAACAACCTGGTCGGGCTGATCGCGGGCGCGGCGGTCGTCTTCCTCTTCTCGGGACTGGCGATCAACGCGGTGTCGCGGTCGGCGGGCGCGGTGGTCTACGAGGTGCGGCGGCAGTTCCGGGAGCGGCCGGGAATCATGGACTACAGCGAGAAACCGGAGTACGGCAAGGTCGTCGACATCTGCACCAGGGATGCCCTGCGCGAACTGGCCACGCCCGGGCTGCTCGCCGTGATGGCGCCCATCTTCATCGGGTTCACGCTCGGCGTGGGCGCGCTCGGCGCGTTCCTGGCGGGCGCGATCGGCGCGGGCACGCTGATGGCGGTGTTCCTCGCCAACTCCGGTGGTTCCTGGGACAACGCCAAGAAGCTCGTCGAGGACGGTCACCACGGAGGCAAGGGCAGCGAGGCCCACGCCGCCACCGTCATCGGCGACACGGTCGGCGACCCGTTCAAGGACACCGCGGGTCCGGCGATCAACCCGTTGCTGAAGGTCATGAACCTGGTGGCGCTGCTCATCGCGCCGGCGGTCATCAAGTTCTCCTACGGCGCCGACAAGAGCATCGGCGTACGGGTCGCGATCGCCGTCGTCGCGTTCGCCGTCATCGCGGCGGCGGTCTACGTCTCCAAGCGGCGCGGAATCGCCATGGGTGACGAGGACGACGGCAACCGGGAGCCCAAGTCGGCCGATCCGGCGGTGGTTTCGTAGATACGGCTCCGGGCCTCGCACGAGGCGGCAGGTCAAACGGTGGGCGGGTGGCGCGTGTTGACGCGTCGCCCGCCCGCTTCGTGCATGCGCACGCCCCTCACCGTGAGCCTTATCTCTCTTGGTACAAATGGCTGCAATACGGTCTTAACGGATGTTCGTCCTGCGAGTGTCCCCCATCCGGCGTGTATGTTCCGGGGCCGAGAGCCATGGAAGGGACCAATCCGGTGAACAAGAAGCTCGCGGTCGCACTGTCCGGCGGTGCGGTACTGGTACTGGCGCTGACGGGATGCGGCAGCAGCGACGACAACGACAAGCTGGACTCCTGGGCGAAGGAGGTCTGCGACGCGGTGAAGCCGCAGGCCACGAAGATCGAGGCGGCCAACGCGGCGATCCAGAAGGAGACCTCGGACAACAGCACGCCGGAAGAGGTCCAGAAGACCGACGCGAAGGCGTTCCAGGACATGTCCGACGCCTACAAGGCGATGGGCGGCGCCGTCCAGAAGGCCGGGGCCCCGGACGTCGAGGACGGTGAGAAGAAGCAGAAGGACGCGGTCACCGAGCTGAACGGCCTCTCCTCGTCGTACGCCTCCCTGAAGAAGCAGGTGGAGGACCTCGACACCGAGGACCAGGCGAAGTTCGCCGACGGTCTCAAGGACATCGCCACCGAGCTGAACAAGCTCAGCAAGAGCGGCAACGACGCGCTGAAGACCCTGGAGGAGGGCGACGTCGGCCAGGCGATGGCGAAGCAGGAGAGCTGCAAGTCGGCCTCGGTGACGCCGTCGGCCGCGGCCGGCTGACCGCCGCCGCACAGGGGCGGGCCGGGGGACACAGGGCCACAATGGGGGTGTGAGTAACGCCAGCCTGTCCCCCCTGCCCTCCCCCGACCGCCCCGACGTCGCCGCCCGGTTGCGGGACGCCCTGCTCGGGGCCTCCTTCACCGCCGACGGACTGCTGGAGCTGCTCGGCGCCCCCGCCTACGCGGCGCTGTCGCGCAGCGAGACCGTGCCCGCGCTGCGGGCCACCCGTGGCGACACGCCGCTCGAACTGCTCGTACGGCTGTTCCTCCTCCAGCAGCCCGTGCTCCACGCGCGCGCGGCTGCCGTCCTGCCCCTCGACGCCTGCCTGGAGAGCGGGTGGCTCGTCCGCGCGGGCGGCGACGAGGTGGCGGCCACCGTGGACGTACGGCCGTACGGCGGGCCCGGCGGCGAGGACTGGTTCATCGTCTCCGACCTGGGCTGCGCGGTCGGCGGCGCCGGCGGCATCGGCAACCGCGCCGAGGGCGTCGTCCTCGGCGTCGGCGGCGCCTCCATGACGCTGGCCGGCCTCACGGTTCGTACGCCCGTCTCCGCCGCCCTCGACCTCGGCACCGGATCCGGCATCCAGGCACTGCACGCCGCCCGGCACGCCACGCGCGTGACGGCGACCGACCTCAACCCGCGCGCGCTGCACGTCACCGGGCTCACGCTCGCCCTGTCCGGGGCCCCGGCCGCCGAGCTGCGCGAGGGCTCCCTCTACGACCCGATCGAGGACGACGAGACGTACGACCTGATCGTCTCCAACCCGCCGTTCGTGATCTCGCCCGGCGCCCGCCTCACCTACCGCGACGGCGGGATGGGCGGGGACGATCTGTGCCGCTCGCTCGTTCAGCAGACGGGGGAGCGCCTGAACGAGGGCGGGTTCGCGCACTTCCTCGCCAACTGGCAGCACGTGGAGGGGGAGGACTGGACGGACCGGCTGCGCTCCTGGGTGCCGCGCGGCTGCGACGCCTGGATCGTGCAGCGTGAGGTGCAGGACGTCACGCAGTACGCCGAGCTGTGGCTCAGGGACGCGGGCGACCACCGCGCCGACGCGGCCGAGTACCAGGCGCGCTACGACGCGTGGCTGGACGAATTCGAGGCGCGCAAGGTCAGGGCGGTCGGCTTCGGCTGGATCACGCTGCGCCGGACCGCCTCCGCGGAGCCCTCGATCACCACCGAGGAATGGCCGCACCCGATCGAGCAGCCGCTCGGCGAGACGGTGCGCGCGCACTTCGACCGCGTCGACTACCTGCGCGCCCACGACGACGCGGCCCTGCTCGAGGCGCACTTCACGCTGGCCGGTGAGGTTGTCCAGGAGCAGGTGGGGCTGCCCGGCGCCGAGGACCCGGAGCACGTCGTCCTGCGCCAGAACCGCGGCATGCGCCGGGCCACCCGCGTCGACACGGTCGGCGCCGGCTTCGCGGGCGTCTGCGACGGCACCATGAGCGCGGGCCGCATCCTGGACGCCATCGCCCAGCTCGTGGGCGAGGACCCGGTGGCGCTGCGGGACCGCACGCCCGCCCAGATCCGGCTGCTGGTGGAGCAGGGCTTCCTCGAACCGGCGTAGGGACGCGTCGGCGGCCCTGGTGGCCCGCCCCGCTTCCGCGGTCCTTTGCCGCCCGCCCCGGGTCCCGTGCGGCCTCGTCCCGTCGCCGTACGGGAAAACGAGCCACGGGCGGGGGCCGCCGAGTCCGTCGGCTCCCCGTTCACCTCGGGTTCGCCTGTCCGCCGCCCGCACGTGACAGCCTCGCGGAGGGTGGACACCCGCGGGTGGGAGAAAAGGGGAACGGGGAGCATGGAGAGCGGGCCGGCGATCTTCGCGGGATTGGTGTTCGCCCTGTTCGGGGCCGGCCTGCTGGTGTGGACCGCGACACGGGTCCGGCACGGCCGGCCCGTCGCCCACGGTGTGAGCCCCGTCGCATCGGCCACCGTCGCGAGCGTCGCCGCCGTGGCCGCCCTGGCCCTCGGGGCATGGTGCCTGACACACGTGTGAGCGGCCGGTTCCGGCCCCTGGCGGCACCCCCGCCCCAGTAATCGGGGGATCGCACTCCGGATACACGCGTCATGGCCGGTAAACACTCCGGGCGGCAGGAACAGGGTTCGTCGGGTTACCGTTCGAGTGGCCGTTGCGGGCTTTTCCCGTTTGACACGGGGGCGGGAGGTACCGTCACACTCCGCAGCGTCACGACCGAAGCGCAGCACGACCCGACCCCGGGAGCACTGCCTGGGGAGGCCCCAGCGTCGACCGGAGAGAAGAGCGAAGTTGTCCCCGACCAGCGAGACCGCGAACGGCGGCCGCCGACTCGTCATCGTCGAGTCGCCTGCCAAGGCGAAGACGATCAAGGGCTATCTCGGCCCTGGCTACGTCGTCGAGGCGAGCGTCGGGCACATTCGCGACCTTCCCAGCGGCGCCGCGGAGGTGCCCGAGAAGTACACCGGTGAGGTCCGCCGACTCGGCGTGGACGTCGAACACGACTTCCAGCCGATCTATGTGGTCAACGCTGACAAGAAGGCACAGGTCAGGAAGCTCAAGGACCTGCTGAAGGACTCCGACGAGCTCTTCCTCGCCACCGATGAGGACCGCGAGGGCGAGGCCATCGCCTGGCACCTTCAGGAAGTCCTCAAGCCGAAGATCCCCGTCAAGCGCATGGTGTTCCACGAGATCACCAAGGACGCGATCCGCGCCGCCGTCGCCAACCCGCGCGAGCTCAACCAGAAGCTCGTCGACGCCCAGGAGACCCGCCGCATCCTCGACCGCCTCTACGGCTACGAGGTCTCGCCGGTCCTGTGGAAGAAGGTCATGCCGAAGCTGTCGGCGGGCCGCGTCCAGTCCGTCGCCACACGCCTGGTCGTCGAGCGGGAACGCGAGCGCATCGCGTTCCGTTCCGCTGAGTACTGGGACCTGACGGGCACCTTCGCGACCGGCCGCGCGGGAGACGCCTCCGACCCCTCGTCGCTGGTCGCCCGGCTCCAGACCGTCGACGGGCGGCGTGTCGCGCAGGGCCGCGACTTCGACTCCCTGGGGCAGATCAAGAGCGCGAACACCCTCCATCTCGACGAGGCGAACGCCCGCGCGCTCGCCGCCGCCCTGGAGAACACGCGCTTCGCCGTCCGCTCGGTCGAGTCCAAGCCGTACCGCCGCTCGCCGTACGCCCCGTTCCGGACGACGACGCTGCAGCAGGAGGCCTCGCGCAAGCTCGGCTTCGGCGCCAAGGCGACGATGCAGATCGCCCAGAAGCTGTACGAGAACGGCTACATCACCTACATGCGTACGGACTCGACGACGCTGAGCGACACGGCGGTCGCCGCCGCACGCGCCCAGGTCACGCAGTTGTACGGCGCCGACTACCTCCCCGCCCAGCCGCGGACGTACGCCGGCAAGGTCAAGAACGCGCAGGAGGCGCACGAGGCGATCCGCCCCTCCGGCGACCGTTTCCGCACGCCCGCCGAGACCGGGCTGACCGGTGACCAGTTCAGGCTGTACGAGCTGATCTGGAAGCGGACCGTCGCCTCCCAGATGAAGGACGCGACCGGCAACAGCGTCACCGTGAAGATCGGCGGCGCCGCATCCGACGGCCGGGACGTCGAGTTCAGCGCCTCCGGCAAGACGATCACCTTCCACGGCTTCCTCAAGGCCTACGTCGAGGGCGCCGACGACCCGAACGCCGAACTGGACGACCGCGAGCGCCGGCTGCCGCAGGTCGCCCAGGGCGACGCGCTGACGGCCGAGGAGATCACGGTCGACGGCCACGCCACCAAGCCCCCGGCCCGCTACACCGAGGCGTCGCTGGTCAAGGAGCTGGAGGAGCGCGAGATCGGCCGCCCGTCGACGTACGCGTCGATCATCGGCACGATCCTGGACCGCGGCTACGTCTTCAAGAAGGGCACGGCGCTCGTCCCGTCCTTCCTCTCCTTCGCCGTGGTGAACCTCCTGGAGAAGCACTTCGGGCGGCTCGTCGACTACGACTTCACCGCCAAGATGGAGGACGACCTCGACGCCATCGCCCGCGGCGAGGCCCAGGCGGTGCCGTGGCTGCGGCGCTTCTACTTCGGTGAAGGCGCGGGCGACGGCGGCGCGGCCGACGCCGGCAACGGCGACGGGGACCACCTCGGCGGCCTCAAGGAACTGGTGACCGACCTCGGCGCGATCGACGCGCGCGAGGTGTCGTCCTTCCCCGTCGGCAACGACATCGTGCTGCGCGTCGGGCGCTACGGCCCGTACGTCGAGCGCGGTGAGAAGGACTCCGAGAACCACCAGCGCGCCGACGTCCCCGAGGACATGGCGCCGGACGAGCTGTCCGTCGAGCTGGCGGAGGAACTGCTCGCCAAGCCGAGCGGCGACTTCGAGCTGGGCACCGACCCGGCCACCGGTCACGCCATCGTCGCCAAGGACGGCCGCTACGGCCCGTACGTCACCGAGGTGCTCCCCGAGGGCACCCCGAAGACCGGCAAGAACGCCGTGAAGCCGCGTACGGCCTCCCTGTTCAAGTCGATGTCGCTGGACACGGTGACGCTGGACGACGCCCTGAAGCTCATGTCGCTGCCTCGGGTCGTCGGCACCGACGCCGAGGGCGTGGAGATCACCGCGCAGAACGGCCGCTACGGCCCGTACCTGAAGAAGGGCACGGACTCGCGGTCCCTCACCTCCGAGGAGCAGCTCTTCACGATCACGCTGGAGGAGGCGCTGGCGATCTACGCCCAGCCCAAGCAGCGTGGCCGGGCCGCGGCCAAGCCGCCGCTGAAGGAGCTGGGCACCGACCCGGTCAGCGAGAAGCCGGTCGTGGTCAAGGACGGCCGCTTCGGCCCGTACGTCACCGACGGCGAGACCAACGCGACCCTGCGCTCCGGCGACAGCGTCGAGGAGATCACGCCGGAGCGCGGCTACGAGCTGCTCGCCGAGAAGCGTGCCAAGGGCCCCGCCAAGAAGACGGCGAAGAAGGCCACGAAGAAGACGGCCGCCAAGAAGGCCCCTGCCAAGAAGACCGCCGCGAAGAAGACGGCGGCGGCCAAGACGACGGCCGCGAAGAAGACGACGGCCAAGACCGCCACCAAGAAGACGGCCACCAAGAAGGCGACCGCCGCCAAGTCGTCGGAGGCCTGAGCCCGGTCCGGGCCGGAGTCCGGTCCGAGCCTGAGCCCGGTCCGAGACCGCCTGAGCCCGGCTCAGGAACCGCTCGGCGCTTCACGCGCTCTTCGCGAAACGCACGCCCCGGCATCATTTCCACGCCGGGGCGTGCGTACGTTCGGCCGGGCACGCCGGACTGTCGGTGACGACCGATAGGCTGAACGCATGACGCGAGCCGAGCAGCCAACGGCCACTCACCCCGCCCCGGACGACGCCCTGGTCGCGGACTCCCGCGAGCGCGCCGTCCGCGCCCTGCTGCGCCGCCCGCAGTTGCGGCGGTTGTGGAGCGCACAGCTCGTGGGGGGTGTCGGCGACATCCTCGCCCTCCTGGTGCTGGTCCTCCTCGCCGTCCAGGCCGCGATCGGCGCGGGCTCGTTCGGCGGCGGTTACCGGGGCGTGGCGTTCGCAGTGGCGACCGTTTTCGGCGTACGCATCCTCGCGACGCTGCTCTTCGGTGCCGTGCTCCTCGGGCCCCTCACCTCACTCACCTCGCAGGACGGTCCGCTCGACCGCCGCTGGACCATGGTCGGCGCCGACGGGCTGCGGGCCGCGCTGCTGATCGTGGCGCCGCTGTGGATCGACTGGATGCCGGACGACGCGCTCGCCTACCTCCTGGTGACCGTCTTCGTCACCGGCGTCGCCGAGCGCTTCTGGACGGTGTGCCGGGAGAGCGCGGCCCCCGCCCTGCTGCCCGCCCCGCCCCTGGAGGGCGCGACGGTGCGACCGCTGCCGGACCACATGGACGCGCTGCGCCGCCTGTCGCTGCGTACGAGCTTCCTGGCGGTCCCGCTGGCCGGTGCCGTGCTGGTCGTCGCGGGACTGCTGAACAACCTGCTGGGCGCCGGCGTCGACTGGTTCGCCGAGCACCAGGCGGCGCTCGGTTCGTACGTCGCGGCCGGGCTGTTCGCCGCGTCCCTGTCCGTGCTGACCTTCCTGGAGCTGCCCGGCGTCCGCACCCCCCGCGCGCGGTCGCCGCTGGAGGGCATGCGCCGCCCCAAGAGCGGCGCCGGCGTCGACAAGGGCCGCACCGGCGTCCTCCCCCTGCTGGTACTCGCCTGCGCGGCGGTCGCCGCCGTGGTGTCCGCCGCGGTCGCGGTGGCGGTGCTGCACGCCAAGGACCTCGGCGGTGGCCCCGTGCTGTTCGGGCTGATGGTGGGCGCCCTGACCGGCGGCGTCGTCGTCGGAATCCGCACGGCCCCCGCCCTGCTGCCCTCCCTGTCCCGTCGGCGCCTGCTGGCGCTGGCGATCGCCTTCGCCGGCGTAGCCCTGCTGGCCGCCGGCCTCGTCCCGGACGACACCACCGTGCTGCTGCTCCTCGCGCTGGCCGGGGTCGGCGCGGGTGTGGCCGCCAACACCGGGCACACGCTGCTCGACCAGGAGACCGAGGACGCCCGCCGGGCGCGGACGACCGAGCACCTGCACGCGGTCGTCCGGGTCTACGTGGCGCTCGGCGCGGTCGTCGCGCCCGTGGTGGCGGCGGCGATCGGCCCGCACCGCCTGGAGAACGGCAAGTTCGTCTTCGCGCACGGCGGCGCCGCGTTCGTCCTGATGCTCGTCGGCGCGCTGCTGCTGCCGGTGGCCGCGCTGGTGCTGGCCAAGGTCGACGACCGTTCCGGTGTTCCACTGCGGCACGACCTGCGGGACGCCCTGCTCGGCGGCGACGACCCGGTGCCGGTGCCCGCGGGCACCGGATTCTTCATCGCCCTGGAGGGCGGCGACGGCGCCGGCAAGTCCACCCAGGCCGAGGCAATCGCCGAGTGGATCAGGGGCAAGGGACACGAGGTCGTGCTGACGCGCGAACCCGGGGCGACCCCGGTGGGCAAGCGCCTGCGCTCCATCCTGCTCGACGTGTCGAGCGCCGGCCTGTCGCACCGCGCGGAGGCGCTGCTGTACGCCGCCGACCGCGCGGAGCACGTCGACACCGTGGTCCGGCCCGCGCTGGAGCGCGGTGCCGTGGTCATCTCCGACCGGTACATCGACTCCTCGGTCGCCTACCAGGGCGCCGGCCGCGACCTGTCGCCGACCGAGATCGCCCGTATCAACCGCTGGGCGACCGACGGGCTCGTTCCGCACCTGACCGTCCTGCTGGACGTCGCGCCGGAGGCCGCGCGCGAGCGGTTCACCGAGGCACCGGACCGGCTGGAATCGGAGCCCGCCGAGTTCCACGCGCGCGTGCGCTCAGGTTTCCTGACCCTGGCCGCGGCCGACCCCGGGCGCTACCTCGTCGTGGACGCGGGCCAGGAGCCCGAGGCCGTCACCACCGTCGTACGCCGTCGGCTCGACCAGGTGCTGCCGCTGTCCGAGGCCGAGATCAAGGCCCAGGAGGAGGCACGCCGCAAGGCCGAGGAGGAAGCGCGCCGCAAGGCCGAGGAAGAGGCCGCGCGCAAGGCCGAGGAGGAGCGCCTGGAGCGCGAGCGCCTCGAGCAGCTCGAACGGCTGCGCGCCGAGGAGGAGGAGCGCAAGCGGCGCGAGCTGGAGGAGGCGCAGCGGCGCGAGGCCGAGCGGCAGGCGGAGGAGGCCCGGCAGCGGGCCGAGGAAGCCCACCGGAAGGCCGAGGAGGAGCGGGCACGGCTGCTGGCGGAGGAGAAGGTCCGGGCCGAGGAGGAGGCACGGCGTCGGGCCGAGGAGGAGCGGCGCCGCAAGCAGGCCGAGGAGGAGGAGCGGCTGCGGGCCGAGGCCCAGGCCCGGCGCCTGGAGAAGCAGCGCAAGGCCGAGGAGGCCCTGATGCGGGCCGAGGAGGCACGCCGGGCGGCGGAGCAGGCGGCGGCAGCGGCCGCGGCGGGTCCGAAGCCGACGGCACCTCCCGCGGCGGACGCCCCCCGGCCGAAGCCGGCCGCCGACGCACACTCGGACGCGGTGACCGTACCGACGCCGGTCGTGACCCCGACGAACGCCTCCGGCGGACCGCTGGAGGACACGGCGGTGCTGCGGCCGGTGCGGGACGCGCGGGACGTGGCCGACGCGCGGGACTCCGGCGACGCGCGGGACTCAGCCGAGGGCCGGGACGCTGCCGACTCGCGGGACGGCCGGGGCGGCGCCCAGGACGACCCCCGAGGCGGGGGCCGCGATGACGGCCGGGCGTCCGCGGTGCCCAGGACGTCCGAGCCCGAGCCCGAGACCGAGTCCAAGTCCGAGCCCGAGCCCGAGACCGAGTCCAAGTCCGAGCCCGAGTCCGAGTCTGAGTCCGAGTCCGAGGTGACCACCGAGCTGCCCAAGCCGTCGGTTCCGACCGGCACGACGGGCGCGGCGGACGAGACCGCGGTGCTGCCGGCGGTGGAGCCGCGGGCCGAGGAGGAGACGGCGGTCCTGCCCTCGGTGACGCCGGGAGCCGCCGACGAGACGGCGGTGCTGCCCCCCGTACGCGGGGACGACCCCGCCGACCGGGTCCCGCCGGGCTACTTCCGGGAGGACGGCCCGGCCGCTCGCCCCGACCGCCCCGACCGCTCCGAGGAGCCTCAGGACCGCACGCGCGAGCTGCCCCGGATCGACCCCGACCAGGCACCGCCCCGCAGGCGCCGCTCGGACTGGGCGGAGGAGACACCGCTGGACGACCTGCCGACGCTGGCGGACGAGCTGCTCGGCCCGTACGACGGTGAGGGCGGCGGCCGGGGCGATGGCCGGGGCGACGACGGCGGCGAGGGCGACGGAGACCGCCGGGGCAAGGGCCGGGGACGCCGCTGAGCCGCCGGGCCTCGGGACCCGGCCCTCGGCCTGAGCGGCCGGTCCTGGGGACCCGGTCCTCGGCGCGGTCTTCAGGCCGGTCCGCTGCCCCAGGCCTCAGCTCGGTCCTCAGGCCGGTCTGTTGCCTCGGGCTTCAGCTCGGTCCTCAGGCCGGTCTTCTGCCCCAGGCCTCAGCGAGGCCATCAAGGCCCGGCCCCGGGCAGACCGCCCGCGGGCTCGTTGTCAGTGCCGCCCCGCACAATAGAGGGCGCGACGCGACCCGGATGCGCGCGGCGCGGTGCGATGGCGGATGTGTGACGGAAGGACGGCGTGACCCATGACCGTGTGGGACGACCTCGTCGGGCAGGAGAGGGTGAGCGAGCAGCTCGCCGCCGCTGCCCGGGACGCCGATGCCTTCGTCACCGCCGCGGCGGCCGACCGGCCGCTGCCCGAGGCGTCGAGCATGACGCACGCCTGGCTGTTCACCGGCCCGCCCGGCGCGGGAGTGACGCAGACGGCGCGTGCCTTCGCCGCCGCGCTGCAGTGCGTGAGCCCCGACCGGGCGCTCGGCGGCGTCCCCGGTTGCGGCTTCTGCGACGGATGCCACACCGCGCTCCTCGGCACCCACGCGGACGTCAGCACGGTGGCCGCCGTGGGCGCGGAGATCCTGGTGCGGGACATGCGGGACACCGTGCGCAAGTCGTTCACCTCGCCGGCGACCGGCCGCTGGCAGATCATCCTCGTCGAAGACGCCGAGCGGCTGAACGAGAAGTCCGCCAACGCCGTCCTCAAGGCGGTCGAGGAGCCCGCCCCGCGGACGGTCTGGCTGCTGTGCGCCCCGTCCGTCGAGGACGTCCTGCCCACCATCCGCTCCCGCTGCCGCCACCTGAACCTGCGCACGCCGTCGGTCGAGGCGGTCGCCGACATGCTCGTACGGCGAGAGGGCGTCGAGCCGGACGTCGCCGGTGCGGCGGCCCGCGCCACCCAGGGGCACGTCGACCGTGCCCGCCGCCTGGCCACCGACCCGGCCGCCCGGGCGCGCCGGGCCGCCGTGCTGAAGCTGCCGCTGCGGGTCGGCGACGTCGGCAGCGCGCTCAAGGCGGCCCAGGAGCTGGTCGACGCGGCGGCCGAGGACGCCAAGCAACTCGCCGAGGGCATGGACACCAAGGAGACCGACGAGCTGAAGGCGGCGCTGGGCGCGGCCCAGGGAGGCCGGCTGCCTCGCGGCACGGCGGGGGTGATGAAGGAACTGGAGGAGAAGCAGAAGCGTCGCAAGACGCGCACCCAGCGTGACAGCCTCGACCTCGCCCTGAGCGATCTCACCGCCTTCTACCGCGACGTCCTGGCGCTCCAGCTCGGCTCCCGCGTGGCCATCGCCAACGCCGAAGCCGAGGACGCCCTGGAGCGGCTCGCCCGCGGCAGCTCCCCCGAGTCCACCCTCCGCCGCATCGAGGCGATCGCCGCCTGCGGGGAGGCCCTCGACCGCAATGTGCCGCCGTTGCTCGCGGTGGAGGCGATGACGATGGCACTGAGAGCGGGCTGACGGTTCCCGGCCCGCCGGTGGACGGGTCGTCGCGAGCGGCCGGACACGCCGAGACGCCTTGACGTCGAGACGCCGATTGACGACGTAACTCGTACGAGGCACGTCGCACACGCAACGCATCGCGGCCATTGCGGAGAGTTACGATCGCTGAATGCACACAAGGCGCACCCACCGCAGGACCCGCACCGGCAGGACCCGTACCGGAGCCACGCTTCTCGCCGCCGCGCTGCTCGCCACCGCCTGCTCGGCCGGGGGCGCGTCGACGTCCGCCGGTTCGGCGGCGGCCGAGGCGGCCGGCGCGACGGAGGCGGCGAAGGTGTCACTGGCCGCGTTGCCGCAGGCCACACCCCCCGCGCTCGCGCCGTACTACGAGCAGAAGCTGAGCTGGCGCGACTGCGGCGTCCCCGGCTTCCAGTGCGCCACCATGAAGGCCCCGCTCGACTACGCGAAGCCGACCGAGGGGGACGTCCGGCTCGCCGTGGCCCGCAAGAAGGCCACCGGTCCCGGCAAGCGGCTCGGCTCCCTGCTGGTGAACCCGGGCGGGCCCGGCGGTTCGGCCATCGGCTACCTCCAGCAGTACGCGGGCATCGGCTACCCGCAGGAGGTCCGCGCCCAGTACGACATGGTGGCGGTCGATCCCCGGGGTGTGGCCCGCAGCGAGCCCATCGAGTGCCTGGACGGCCGCGAGATGGACGCGTACACGCGGACGGACGTCACCCCGGACGACGAGGGCGAGGCGGACGAGCTGGTCGACGCGTACAAGGAGTTCGCCGAGGGCTGCGGAGCGGACGCGCCCAAGCTGCTGCGGCACGTGTCGACCGTCGAGGCGGCGCGCGACATGGACATCCTGCGGGCGGTGCTGGGCGACGAGAAGCTGACCTACGTGGGCGCCTCGTACGGCACCTTCCTCGGGGCGACGTACGCGGGCCTGTTCCCGGACCGGGCGGGCCGACTCGTCCTGGACGGCGCGATGGACCCGTCGCTGCCCGCGCGCCGGCTGAACCTGGAGCAGACGGCCGGCTTCGAGACGGCGTTCCGGTCCTTCGCGAAGGACTGCGTGAAGCAGCCCGACTGCCCCCTCGACGACCAGGGCACCACCCCCGACCAGGTCGGCAAGAACCTCAAAGCCTTCTTCGACGACCTGGACGCCAAGCCCCTCCCCGCCGGCGACGCCGACGGCCGCAAGCTCACCGAGTCACTGGCCACCACCGGTGTGATCGCGGCGATGTACGACGAGGGTGCCTGGCAGCGACTGCGCGAGTCGCTGACCTCGGCGATGAAGGAGAACGACGGCGCCGGCCTCCTGGTCCTCTCGGACAGCTACTACGAGCGCGAGGCCGACGGCGGCTACAGCAACCTGATGTTCGCCAACGCCGCCGTGAACTGCCTCGACCTCCCCGCGGCCTTCTCCTCCCCGGACGAGGTGCGCGACGCGCTCCCCGACTTCGAGAAGGCGTCCCCGGTCTTCGGTGAGGGCCTCGCCTGGTCCTCCCTGAACTGCGCGTACTGGCCGGTGCGGCCCACGGGTGAACCCCACCGCATCGAGGCCGCCGGCGCCACCCCCATCGTCGTGGTCGGCACCACCCGCGACCCGGCCACCCCGTACCGCTGGGCCGAGGCGCTGGCCGGCCAGCTCTCCTCCGGCCGCCTCCTCACCTACGAGGGCGACGGCCACACCGCCTACGGCCGCGGCAGCGCCTGCATCGACTCCGCGATCAACGCCTACCTGCTGCGCGGCACCGCACCGGAGGACGGCAAACGCTGCTCGTAGCACCCCGGCAGCCGCCCCACCCGCCCCGGAGCTCCGGCCTCCGGGGCGGGTGCGGGGCGGTACGGGGCGGGTACGAAGCACCCCCGGAAACTGTGTAGACTTACCGACGTTGCTGATCGCACCATGGTGCACAGCGCACGCCGCCTTAGCTCAGATGGCCAGAGCAACGCACTCGTAATGCGTAGGTCTCGGGTTCGAATCCCGAAGGCGGCTCCATGAAGGCCCAGGACAGAGAATCTCTGACCTGGGCTTCTTGTTTTCCGAGGGTCACGACCGCACTGCGATACGTGCCTCAGTGGCCCGCGGCCCGCAGTTCCCGTACCAGGCGGGTGGTCACCGGTACGAGTACCCCGTGCCGGTCGGCCGCGCGCAGCAGCGCTCCGCCGATGGCGTCGAGTTCCAGGGGCCGGCCCGCCTCCGCGTCGCGTTGCATGGAGGACCTGGTGTCGGCCGGGAAGGCGTCGTAGCGGGCCAGGGCTTGGGCGGGGTCCGCCGGCGCACCGCAGGCGCGGCTGACCGCGGCGGTCTCGGCGACCAGGCTCTCCAGTTCCTCCTGGTGGCGGGTGCGGACCTCTCCGAGGGGAGCGCCGTACCGGGTGGTGAGGAGGGCGAGAGGGGCGAGGAAGGCCATTTTCGCCCACAGGGCGGTGGTCTCGTCCTCGGCCACGCGGGCTGTGGTGCCCGCTGCGGACAGGGTGGCCGCCAGGGCTTCGACGCGGGCCAGGGGTGCCGTGCCGGCGGCCAAGTCGATCTCGGTGAACGGGCTGCCGTGCTCGACGACGACGGGCCCGGTGCTCCCGGTGCTCCCGGTGCCCCCGGTGCCCCCGGTGGCCACGCGGGCGGACTCCACGCGGATCACTCCGGGGGCCACCCGGTCAGGCCGGTAGCGAGCCCGGAGAGTCGCGGGGTGTTCGACGCCGTTCAGCAGCGGTACGACGAGGGCGTCGCCGAGGGCCGCCGGCGGGACGCTGGTGAGCGCGGCTTCCAGAGCGGTCTGCTTGACGGTGATCAGGCACGCGTCGACCGGCTCACGCAGTTCGGTGTCCGCTTCCACTGTCGCGGTGAAGTCGCCGAACTGACGGCTGCGGACCACGATCCCGTCGCTGCGCAAGGCGCGCACCGTGGCCTCGCGGGCCAGGCAGATGACGCGGTGGCCGGAGCGGGACAGCAGGGCGGCCAGCAGACCGCCGATCCCGCCCGGTCCCAGAACGGCCACCGTGGGCTTGCTCGTCGTGAGCGTCATGAAGTTGTCCTCTCGTAGGTCGGCCCCGATGCCCGGTGGCCGCCTTCGGCGCGATTTTGGCAGAGGTGTGCGCCACGCGTGCGGCCGGGGTGCGGACCCGCCCTCGTCCTCGGCCACCATGCGGCCCGACTGCCCCGGTCCCACGCGTCGCGGGGGCAGTTCGGTCTTCCTGAAGCAGCCGGACGGCGGCTAAGCGGCCATTGGGCGGCGTGCGTCGGCGGGCACGACGTCTTCCTCCGGCTCACCCACCGCGTGATTCTCGCCGGGATACGCCCACCCCGGAAGCACTCATGAGGCGGATTCCAGCAGCTCCTTGAGCCGGGCCAGGTCGGCGGCGACCATGCCGGCGTCCCGCTCGAAGTCGGCGTCGCTCATCTCCGGCTGCCGGCGGATGGTGAACACCACCTCGCTCCCCTCGTCGCTGGCGATCACGCGGACCGGGTTGTGGACGGTCCGGCCGGAGGGCAGCGTGACGTCGTGGTCGAGGACGCCCAGCTCGTTGGGCGGCACGAAGGTGATCGTGACCCGTCCCATGGGGGAGGACTCCGCGATCCACTGGTCTCCGGCCTTCTCGATGGAGTCCCCCAGACCGTGGGCCCACGCGGGCAGGTTGACCGGGTCCGAGGCGTAGGCGTAGACGTCGTCGACGGAGCGGTCGATGTAGATGCCCAGGTGGCGCGATTCCTTGCCGTGGCTGTTCATGGAAGCGAAGGTAGCGGGCCGTCGTCACCGTTGCCTTGAACGAATCGGACGTGCCCGGGCCGCTGGACGGTGGTGCCGCGCCGGGTCGGAGAACACCGTCCACATCGATGCCCCCTCCCCGCGCCCCGCCCCGCCCCGGGCCGAAGGACGCGGGCGGCCGGGCGGGCGGGGGCCCGGTGCGGCGAACCGCCGGCCGCCGGGCGGCGTACGCCGGGAATCCGGGCCGTGGACGGTTAGCATCGCGCACACGTGGTCGGCCGGGACGAGGTGAGGGCATGGGCGAGGACACGGGTGCACCGAGGACGGCCGTCGCGGGGGCACCGGGGACCGCCACCGTGGCCGCGCCGAGGATCGCCGTCGCCGTGGTGACCATGGGGAACCGGCCCGCCGAGGTCGACGCCCTGCTGGAGTCGGTGGCCGGGCAGGACGACCCGCCCGCCCGGATCGTGATCGTCGGCAACGGCTGCCCGCTGCCCGAGTTCGCCGCACGGCTGTCGCTGCCCGGCGAGGTCACGCCGATCGAGGTCGACGAGAACCTCGGCTGCCCCGGCGGACGGAACGTGGCGCTCGCGCGGCTGCGGGAGTTCGGCGACATCGACGTGGTCGTGGAGCTGGACGACGACGGGCTCCTCGTGGACGCCGATGTGCTGCGCCGGGTGGGCGAGCTGTTCGCCGCCGACGACCGGCTCGGCATCGTGGGTTTCCGGATCGCCGACGAGCACGGCGAGACGCAGCAGCGGCACGTCCCCCGGGTCGGCGCCTGCGACCCCATGCGGGGCGGGTACGTCACCGGCTTCCTCGGTGGCGGGCACGCGCTGCGGTCGGCGATGCTCGACGAGGTCGGCGACTGGCCCGCGGAGTTCTTCTTCGCACACGAGGAGACCGACCTGGCCTGGCGCGCGGCCGACGCCGGGTGGCGCATCCGCTACGCGCCCGAGCTGCTGCTCCAGCACCCGAAGACCTCGCCCGCACGGCACGCCGTCTACTTCCGGGGCAACGCCCGCAACCGCGTCTGGCTCGCCCGTCGCCGGCTACCGCTGCCGCTCATCCCGGTCCATCTCGGCGTGTGGATGCTGCTCACGCTGGCGCGCCACCGGTCGCTCGGCGGGCTGCGGGCCTGGTTCGGAGGGTTCGCGGAGGGCCTGCGCAAGCCCGCGGGGGAGCGGCGGCCGATGCGCTGGCGCACGGTGGTGCGGCTCACCCGGCTGGGACGGCCGCCCGTCATCTGAGTCGGCCGAGCGGACCGAGCGTGCGCGAGGCAGGAGGCGGCGGGGGCAGGACGAGAGCCCCGGTCGTTCACCTCTGACGAACGGGGCCCTCATACGTCCCCGGACCCGGCCGCGGCGGCGACACTCCCCCGAGCAACGCGTTATACGCGCGCACCCCCGGGCCAGATCCGATGATGTGATCACATCAGATCTTGCCAACGGATCGCTAACATATGGCCAACGGTTCTCCGTTGACGAGGGGGTCGCCGTGACGGAGGCGGCCGTGGCGGAGAACGGCCGTGAGGAAGGTGGCAGGGCGGCGTGAAGCGGTACCGCCTGCGGTTCGGACTGCTGGGACCCCCGGTCCTGTACGGCCCCGACGCCGCCGCCACGGTGCACGACGCCGTCCCTGCCCCTCATACGGGCGCCCACTCCAACCCGGCACCCACCCCCAGCTCCGACCACATCCCCACCCCCAACCCCGACCACATCCCCACCCCCAGCCCCGTCCACATACCCGCCCCCATCCCCGTCGCCAGTCCCAAGGCACGGGCCCTGCTCGCCGCGCTGCTGCTGGAGGCGGGGCGGTCCGTTTCCGTCGAGTCGCTCGAGGACGCGCTGTGGGGCGCTGCCCCGCCGGCATCGGCGCGGGCCTCGCTGCACAACCACGTGACCCGGCTGCGGCGGCTGATCGATGAACCCGGCCGGCTGCGCACCGTACCGTCCGGGTACCTCCTGCGGGTCGAGGAGGGCGAGCTGGACGTCCACGTCTTCGAGTCCGCCGCGAGTGAGGCGCGCGCCGCGCACGCCGACGGTGACTGGGCGCGGGTCGTGCGTGCGGGCTCGGCGGCGCTGGCGCTGTGGCGGGGTGCGCCGCTCGCCGGGCTGCCGGCCGAGGTGGGCGGGTACGCGTTCGCCCAGCGGCTCCAGGAGACTCGGCTGCTGCTCACCGAGTGGTACTACGACGCCGAACTGGGCCTCGGCGGAACGCGGCTGGAGAGCCTCGTACCGGAGTTGTCGGCGCTCGCCGCGGAGTATCCGCTGCGCGAGGCCTACCACCGCCAGCTCATGCTGGCCCTGCACCGCACCGGGCGGCGGGCGGAGGCGCTGGCCGTCCACCGCGATCTGCGTGCCCGCCTCACCGAGGACCTCGGCATCGAGCCGGGCCCCGCCGTGCGGGCGGCGCACGTGGAGGTGCTGCGGGGACAGGCCGCGCCCCGGAACGGTGTTTCGCAGCAGGTCACTACACGGGACGCGGCACAGCAGGTCACGGCACGGCGGAACAGTGCTCCACAGAAGGCCCCCGCGCAGGACGCGGCACCCGGACCCAGCGGCGCCGCGCCGCCCGTCCGTCCCGTCCCGGAGTACGCGGCCTCCCCTCCGCGTCCGGCGCAACTGCCCGCCGCACCGCCCCACTTCACCGGACGTGACGCCGTACGCGGTGCTCTGACCCGTGCCCTCGCACCCGGCTCGCACCCCCGCGTCGCCGTCGTCAGCGGCATGGCCGGCGTAGGCAAGACCGCTCTCGCGCTCCATGTCGCACAGGGGATGAAGGAACGTTTCCCCGACGGACAGCTCTACCTCAACCTGCACGGTGCGACCCCCGGAATGTCCCCGCTGACTCCGGAGCAGGCGCTCACCGCACTGCTCCGCGACCTCGGCGCCGATCCCCGGCTCATCCCCGAACGGCCCGACGCCGCGGCCGCCTTGCTGCGTTCGCTGCTCGCGCCGACGCGCACGCTCATGCTCCTGGACGACGCCGAGAACGCCGCGCAGGTACGTCCACTGCTCCCGGCCGGCCCCGGCTGCGCGGTGATCGTCACCAGCCGGTCGCCCCTCGCCGCGCTCGACGGCGCCCACCGCTTCCCGCTCGCGCCGCTGTCCGGGGCGGAGAGCGCGGCGCTGCTGCGGGCGGCGTCCGGGCGCGACGGCCGGTACGGACCGGACGCCGGTCACCCCCTCGTCGAGCTCACCGGCCGTCTTCCCCTGGCCCTGCGTGTCGTCGCCGCCCGCCTGGCCGCCCGGCGCGCCCTCACCCCCGACGCGCTCGCCGGTCAACTGGCCGCCACCGAAGGACGGCTGAACCACCTGGAGTACGACGACCTGAGCGTGCGCCGTTCCCTCGCCGTCGCCCACGACGCGCTCGCCGCCTCCGACCGCGAGGCCGACCGGGACGCGGCCCTCGCGCTGCGCCGCATCGGCGCCCTCGACCTGCCCGCCTACGGCGCGCCGCTGCTCGCCCGCCTCATCGACGCCGACGAGGGCCGCGCCGGGGCCGCCCTCGACCGCCTCGTCGACGTGGCGCTGCTGGAGGAGACCGCGTACGGCCGCTACGCCCCTCACGACCTCGTGCGCGAGTTCGCCCGGGAGATCGCGCGCGGCGACGCCGGTACGGACGACATCGCGGTGATCGCCCTGCGCTGGTACGCAGCCGTCGCCGAGCGCGTCCTCACCGCGATCGTCGAACCCGGCATCGACCAGGACGACCGCCGCCGCCCCACCGCAGCACAGCCTCCCGGGCACGCGACGGAGGTCGCCTCGGTCCCGCCCTTCGCCCGTCCCGAAGACGCCTTCGCCTGGGGCGACCTGGAGTCGGAGAACGTCGTCGCCCTCGTCGAGCGCTACGGAAGCGGCGGCAGCGACGGAAGCGGCGGCAGTGACGACAGCGACGGCGACGGCAGTGACGACAGCGACGGCGACGGCAGTGACGACAGTGGCGGGGGCGGGGGCGGCCCTGACGATGACGGTGACCGGAGTGGCGGGGAAGGCGGTGATGACGGCGACCGGAGCGGCGGGGAAGGCGGTGATGACGGTGACCGGAGTGGCGGCGACAGCGGTGACGACGCCGGCAACGGGGGTGGTGGGACCCTTCACCTCGCCGTCCTCGTCCGCCTCCTCTTCCCCTACGCCCAGCGCAGCGGCCGGGTCGCCGAGATGGAGGTACTGGGCCGGGCCGCCCTCGATCTCGCTCGGCGCCACGGTGACGAGGCCGCCGAGGCCCACGCGCTGGGCGACCTGGCGGGCCTGCACTTCCTGACCGGCCGGCTCAGCGACGCGCTCGCGCTCAACGACCGCTCGCTGGCAATCTGGCGTCGGCTCGGCACGGTCACCCGGATCCGACGCTGCCTCACCAACCGTGGGCTGCTCCTCGAGAACCTCGGTCGGCACGACGAGTCGGCCCAGGCGCTGCGGCGGAGTCTCACCTACTCACAGCAGCTCGACGATCCGTGGGGCGAGGCGATCACCCACAGCCACCTCGGCAACCTCTACGAGCACACCGATCCCCGGGCGGCGATCGAGCAGCACCGGCGTTCGCTCGCCATCGGCGACGAGATCGGCAACGTGATCGTGCAGCACTCGGCACACTGCAACATCGGCTACGCCCACCTCACGCTCGGCGAACCGGCCGCCGCCGTGGAGCACTTCGAGGAGAGCATGCGCATCCTGGGCGGGCACGGTGACTGGCACGGCGAGTCCCAGACCCGGCTCGGCCTCGTCCGCGCCCTGCGCCTGCTGGGGCGTACCGAACGGGCCGCGGACGAGTGCGCGGAGCTGCTGCGCCGCGCCGACGCCCGCGCCGACCGCTACACGGGCGGTCTCGCCCGGCACCAGCAAGGGCTGCTGCTGCGGGAACGGGGACGCGACCGGGAGGCCTACGAGCGGTGGCGGGCGGCGCTGGCCGCGCTGGACGGGACGGACGCGAGGGCGGTGGCGAAAGAGCTGCGGGAGCTGCTGGCCGACGCTCCTCCCACCGACTGATCACCAGGTCCCCGCCTGGCTCCACCGGTCACGTGGCGTCGGTCCGGCTCCACACCGATCACTTGGCGTCCGCATAGCACTCCACCACCGCCGTCGTGAACGGGAACCGCACCGGCGTCCGCCCGAACGTCAGCCGTCCCGCCAGCTCCGCCGCCTCCCGGATCGCCGCGACGACGGCGTCCGCCTCCTCCTCGGGACAGTGCACGATCACCTCGTCGTGCTGGAAGAAGACCAGCTCCGCCGCCTTGTCCGCACAGGCCTGCCGCAGCGCGGCGAGCAGCAGCAGGGCCCAGTCGGCGGCGCTGCCCTGGACGACGAAGTTACGGGCGAAGCGGCCCCGCGCGCGGGCGTTGGTGGAGGCGTAGCCGGGCACCCACTCCTGCGCCTGACCCGGCGGGCCGGAGGGTTCGTCCTGCGGCAGGCCCGCCTCCTCGGCACCGTCGGCCGCTCCGGCCGCCGGCGGACAGGTGCGCCCCAGCCAGGTCCGCACGAGCCGTCCCTCCTCGCCCGCGCGGGCCGCGTCGTCGACGTACGCCACCGCCCGGGGGAAGCGGCGTCTGAGCGCGGCGAGGTTCTTCAGGCCGTCACCGGACGTCTGGCCGTAGACCGCGCCGAGTACGGCGAGTTTGGCCTGGGCGCGGTCGCCGGAGAAGGCCCGGTCGGACACCGACTGGTAGAGGTCGGTCTCCCGGCCGGCCACCTCCATCAGCCCGGGGTCCCGGGAGATCGCCGCCAGCACGCGTGGTTCCATCTGGTCGGCGTCGGCGACGACCAGCCGCCAGCCCGGGTCGGCGACGACGGCGCGCCGGATCACCTTGGGGATCTGCAGTCCGCCCCCGCCGTTGGTCACCCAGCGTCCGGTGACGGTGCCGCCGGCCAGGAACTCGGGGCGGAACCGGCCGTCGCGCACCCAGTCCTGGAGCCAGGACCAGCCGTGGGCGACCCAGATCCGGTACAGCTTCTTGTACTCGATCAGCGGCTTCACGGCCGGGTGATCGACCGATTCGATCTCCCACCGGCGGGTGGAGCCGACCTTGACCCCGGCCTGCGCGAACGCCTTGACCACGTCCGCGGGCAGGTCGGGCCGGACCCGGCGCCCGAAGGCGGCGGACACCTCCTCGGCCAGCTCGGCCAGCCGGCGCGGTTCGCCCCCGCCCGCGTACCGGTCGCCGAGCAGGTCGTGCAGTACCTCGCGGTGCACGTCGGCCCGCCAGGGCAGACCGGCGCGGTTCATCTCCGCGGCCACCAGCGTCCCCGCCGACTCGGCCGCCGTCAGCAGGCGCAGCCGGTCGGGGTGCGCGGACCCGTCGTGGCGGCGCTGCTGCCCGGCGTAGACGGCGAGCAGGTCGTCCAGGGGCAGGTGGGCGGCCTGGGGCTCGAAGAGCGGGGACTGTGCGCCGGGCTCGGCGGAGCGCTGCGGCGGGTCGGGTGGTACGGGGGCGCCGCGCAGCCGGGCAAGGGCCGCCGCGGCCGAGTGCGGCTCCCCGTACCGCCCCTCATGGCCGAGCAGGAGGGTTTCGGCGGCCTCCACGTCGTAGCACCGCTCTACTCGCACCCCCGCGGCGAGCAGGCGCGGCGCGATCTCGGCGGTGGACCGCCACACCCAGCGTGCGACGTCCGGCCTGCTCCGCACGGCCTCGGCGGGACCGGCCTCCCGACGCACCGGTCCGGCGGGCAGCCCGTCGGGGCCGAGGGGGGCGACTTCCACGCCACCGTCCTCGGCCACGGAGAGTGCCCACCGGTCGGCCATGTCGCGAGTGTCGCAGGAGGGTCTGACAACGACCTGCGCGGACGGTCTGACAACGGCCTGCGCGGACGGTCTGACAACGGCCTGCGCGGACGGTCTGACAACGCCTCCGCCGACGGCCGGAGGCGTTGTTCCGCTTACTCGTTCCCCTGCTCAGGCTGCTGCTCCCCGGTCACCTCCAGGAACTCCGCCAGCACCTCGGTGACGTACCGCTCGGTGGCCTCCTTGCCGAGGCCGAGCCCGCTGAGCACGCCCTCGCCGTGCTCGTGCTCCAGCAGGGCGAGCAGGATGTGCTCGGTGCCGATGTAGTTGTGGCCGAGGCGCAGGGCCTCGCGGAAGGTGAGTTCGAGGACCTTCTTGGCCGCGGGGCCGTAGGGCACCAGCTCGGGAACCTCGGCGGCGGCGGGCGGGAGCGCCGCGGTCGCCGCCTGACGGACCGCGTCGAGGGTCACGCCCTGCGCGGCGATCGCCTTGGCGGAGAGGCTCTCGCGTTCGGTGAGCATGCCGAGGACGAGGTGCTCGGGCAGGCCCTCGGCGTTGCCGGCGGTCTTGGCCGCGTTGTGGGCGGCCATCACGGCGTTGCGCGCGCGGGGCGTGTACCGGCTGAAGCCCTGGCTCGCGTCCAGGTCGGCCGACTCCTTGGGCACGAAGCGCTTCTGCGCCGCCTGCCGGGTGACGCCCATGCTCTTGCCGATGTCCGTCCAGGAGGCGCCCGAGCGCCGGGCCTGGTCCACGAAGTGGCCGATGAGGTGGTCGGCGACCTCGCCGAGGTGCTCGCCGGCGATGACGGCGTCCTGGAGCTGTTCGAGCGGCTCCTGGTGCACCTTCTTGATCGCGGTGATGAGTTCGTCGAGACGTACGGATGACGTGATGCTCGGATTCGTCGTCATGTGTCAACCGTAGGTTGCGCCCCCGGTTACTGTCAACCACTGGTTGACAGTCGGAGTGAGTGTGATGGCCGCCGGCTGCGTCGGCGGTTCCGCCGCCGGATCCCGGGAGTGAGACGGGTCGGGCGGGCGTGGCACCATCGCCGGGTGAGTACGCCCCGCACCGTCGACCGTGCCTTCGAGACCGCCCTGTACGACGCCGCAGACGACGCCCTCGACGCCGCGGCCTCGCTGCTCGCGGCCGACCCGGCGGCGGACGCGGAACTCACCCGGCGCGGTGCGGAGTTCGTCGCGACGGCCTGGCGGCGCGGCTGGCAGCCCGCCGACCTCGTACGGATCGTGCGGCGCGAGCTGGACGACGTCCACGTACGGCTGGTGGCGGCGCTGATCCGCACCCAGGCGCCGCTCGACCGCCCGCGCGGCGCCCGCTGGACCGCGCAGCTCGACGACGTGCCGGACCAGGCGCCGCCCCGCACCGACCGCTTCTCGCACGCCACCGCCGTACTCGAGCTGTACCGCCTGCTGCTGCGCCTGCCCGCGCTGGAACCCCTGGAGCCGGGGGAGCCCGGGGCACCGGACCGGTCGGGCGGGGCGTTCCGCCGGGAGAACCGGCCGGAGTCCCGCACCCTCGCCCGCATCCGCGCGCTGCTCGCCAAGGCGGAGGCGACCGGGTACCCGGAGGAGGCGGAGGCGCTGAGCGCCAAGGCGCAGGAGCTGATGGCCCGGCACAGCGTCGACGAGGCGGTGCTGTCGGCCCACGCACCCTCGCCCGACGCGCCGGGCGCCTGCCGGATCGGAGTGGAGCCGCCGTACGAGCAGGCCAAGGCGGTGCTGCTGGACGGGGTGGCCGACGCGAACCACTGCCGGGCCGTGTGGAACGAGCCCCTCGGCTTCTCCACCGTCGTCGGCTTCGAGGCCGACCTGGAGGTGGTCGAACTCCTCTACACCTCACTGCTGGTGCAGGCCGAGGCGGCGATGACCAAGGCGGAGGCCGCGCAGCGCGCCGGCGGGCGCAAGCGGACCAAGACCTACCGCCAGTCGTTCCTCGCCGCCTACGCCCACCGCGCGGGCACCCGGCTGCGGGCCGCGGCACAAGCGGCCACCGCCGAGTCCGGTACGACGACGGACGTGGACCTCCTGCCGGTCCTCGCCTCCCGCGAGGTCGCGGTCACCGACCGGCTGGAGCGGATGTTCCCGGAGACGACGACGACCCGCCTGCGCGGCGCCGGCGACGCGGCGGGCTGGACGGAGGGGACCCGGGCGGCCGACCATGCCCGGGTCGACCGCCGACGACCGCTGCCGTAGACGTCACCCGCGCGCGGGCGCCGATGCCCCGTTCAGGAGCCGAGACCGGTGGTCGGCAGTCCGGGCGGCAGTGACCCGCCCTCCGACTTCGTGTACGTCTCCTCGCCGAGGCCGCCCCGCCACGCCACCTTGAGCGATGCCCCGTCGACCGACTCGACGGTGCCCGTCGCCCGTTCGTCACTGCCGTCGGTGCACTTCAGGCGGATCGTCCGGGTGCCGGAGTCCTCGCCGGCGGTGCCGCTGCACACGGTCCCTCCCGTGGCGAAGAGGGCGGCCTTGTCACCGGTGACCATCAGTGCGACGGCCTGGCCGTCCGTGGTGGCCAGCCAGCTTCCCTCCAGTTCACCCGCGGCCGCGGACGGCGACCCGCCGCTGCCGCCGCCCGTGTCCGCCGCGGAAGCTGACGCGCCGGGCGCGGGTGAGGACTTGCCGCCCCCGCCCGGGCTGCCGTCGTCGGAGTCACCCCCGTCGGTGCACCCGGTCAGCGCCAGAGCGCCCACCAGCCCGACGGCCACGGCGGCGGCGGCCCGCACGGACCGGCGAGCCGCCCGCCCGCGCGGTCCCCGCGCACCTGCGGCCGTACGGGTCGCGTGATCCGTACTGGTCGCGTTCCCCTTACGGGACGCGTGCTCCGTAGTGGTCGGGTTCGCGGTACGGGAGGCGTGCTCCGTAGTGGTCGCGTTCGCCGTACTGGACGCGTTCGCCGTGCTCGCCGTGCTGTCCGCAGTCACCAGTGTCACCGCAAGCTCCAAGCTGTAGCCGGACGGCCGGGTCGGCCCCAGGACAGCCGCAAGCTACCAGGACGGCCCCCTTGGACGGCCCCCTTGGGCGGCCCCTTGGACGGCCTGCCCGGACGGCCTGTCCGGGCGGCCTACCAGGACGACTTGCGAACTCCCGGCAGGTGTCCGGCGTGTGCCTGCTCGCGCAGGTTCACCCGGGACAGCCCGAAGACACGGAAGTAGCCGCGCGGGCGCCCGTCGACCTGGTCGCGGTTGCGCACGCGGGTGGGGCTGGCGTCGCGGGGCTGCCGGCGCAGCTCCCGCTGGGCGGCGAGCCGTTCGGCCTCCGACGAGGACGGCCGGCGGACGATCTCCTTCAGCTCGGCCCGGCGTGCGGCGTACCGCGCGACGATCTCCTGCCGCTGCCCGTTCTTCGCGATCTTGCTCTTCTTCGCCATCAGACCTTCACCCCTCGGGCGCGGATGCGTGCCACCGCCGCCTCGACGCCGATCGCGTCGACCGTCTTGATCGCCTTCGTGCTCAGCCGCAGCCGTACGTGCCGGCTCTCGCTCGGCAGCCAGTAGCGCTTGGTCTGGATGTTGGGGTCGAAGCGGCGGGAGGTCCGCCGGTGGGAGTGGGAGATGCGGTTGCCGAAGCCGGGTGCGGTGCCGGTCAGCATGCAGTGGGCGGACACGGTGACGTACCTCTCCTTCAGACCGGACGGTCGTAGCTGTTAATGGAATTCATTTTCAGTAAGATAGCAGCATGGCACGCAACGAACTCCGCCCGGTCATCAAACTCCGGTCCACCGCCGGGACCGGCTTCACCTACGTCACCCGCAAGAACCGCCGCAACGACCCGGACCGGCTGACCCTGCGCAAGTACGACCCGGTCGCCGGCCGCCACGTCGACTTCCGAGAGGAGCGCTGACCCCGCCATGCGCAAGGGCATCCACCCCGAGTACCGCCCGGTCGTCTTCCGCGACCGCGCCGCGGACTACGCCTTCCTCACCCGCTCGACCATGACCAGCGAGCGCACGATCGAGTGGGAGGACGGCCACACCTACCCGGTCGTCGACGTCGAGATCTCGAACGTCAGCCACCCCTTCTACACCGGCACCGCCCGCGTCCTGGACACGGCCGGCCGCGTGGAGCGCTTCGAGCGGCGGTACGGGAAGCGGGACGGGGCATGAGCGGGCCGTACCGCCCGGACCGCCCGGGCCGCCCCGGCCGGGACCTCCCGGTGGTCATCGTCGGCGGGTTGCACGCCGACGCGCGCAGGGCGGCCGTGGCCCGGCTGCTGGCCGACGTGCCCGGCAGCGTCGTGCTCCACCACGACCTGGCCACGGCCACCGCGGGCACGGTCGTGCGCACCGTCCGGGACGCCACCGGCATCCTGTCCGCCGGCGAGGCGCCCCTGGTCAACGACTGCGCCTGCTGCGCGCTGCGCGAGGACCTCGTCCCCGAGCTGGAGCGGCTCGCGGACGCCGGAGGCACCCCACTGGCGATCGTCGAGCTGTGGGACTCCGTCGAGCCCAAGGCGATGGCGGAGGTGGTGACGGCCGGCGGCTTCACCGTCACCGGCGTGATCACCGCCGTCGACCCGGCGCTGGTGCTGCCGTACCTCGGAAACGGCGACGACCTCGCCGAGGGCGGACTCGCCGCCGCCGCCACCGACCAGCGCACCGTCGCGGACACCTTCGCGCGGCAACTGGAGTACGCCCCCGTCCTCGCCCTCGCCGACTCGCTCCCCGGCTCCCAGGAGGCCGACGACGAGGACCGCGAGCTGCTGGCGCAGCTCCACCCGACAGCCCGCCGGGTCCCGATCGGCCACGGTGGCCCGGCGGGCGCACCACCCGCGTCCGCGCCCGTCAGCTCGTCCGCACCCGTCTCCTCGTCCTCGTCCTCGGCCTCATCCGCCTCGGCCTCATCGGCCTCCGCGTCTTCCGAGCTGGCGCGGGCCGCGCTCGCCGGTTTCGACGTGGAGGCCGCGGCCGCCGCCCAGCACCCGGCCTGCGCCCTGCTGCCCGCCGAAGCCGACGCGCACGGCGTCGCCACCCTCGTCTGGCACCGCCGCCGCCCCTTCCACCCGGAGCGGCTCCACGCGGCGCTGGAGGATCTGACCTGCGCCGCCGCCCGCAGCCGGGGCCGGTTCTGGCTCGCGGGCAAGGCGGACACGCTGCTGCACTGGGACGCCGCGGGCGGGGCCCTGTGCGTGGAGAGCGCGGGACCCTGGCTCGCGTCGCTGCCCGACGCCGCCTGGGAGCTGGTCCCGCCGGTGCGTCGCGCCGCCGCCGCGATGGACTGGCACCCCGAGCACGGTGACCGCTGCCAGCACCTGGTCTTCACATCCCCCGGCCTCGACCGCGACGGCCTGGAACGGCTGCTGGAGTCCTGCCTGCTGACCGACGCCGAGTACGCCGCGGGACAGGCCGCCTGGGAGCGGCTGCCGCCCGCCTTCGACACCCTCCTGGAGGTCTGACCCATGCCCCGCAAGAGCGACCGCAAGCCCGTCGGGAAGCGGCCCAATCCGCTGGACCAGGCCGGAGTGACGTACGTCGACTACAAGGACACCGACCTGTTGCGGAAGTTCATCTCCGACCGAGGCAAGATCCGCAGCCGTCGTGTCACCCGGGTGACGTCCCAGCAGCAGCGGCAGTTGGCCCGGGCGATCAAGAACGCGCGGGAAATGGCGCTGCTGCCGTACGGCCAGCGCTGACCCGCGCCGACCCGCGCCGACCCGCGCCGACCCGCTCCGGCCCGCGCTGACCTGCGCCGACCCGCGCCGCACCGGGGGTCCGCTCCTGCGAGCGGGCCCCCGGCTTTGTTGCATCTTGTTGCATGTTCTTCGAATACGGGGGCACATGCGGGAACGACTCGCAGGAGCCGGGCGTCAAAGAGAACAAGGCTCCGGTAATGCCGCCATCAAAGCTGTAACCGCAGGAACACCGCGCGTGCACGTGCATTTGCTCATGCATCTGCACGTGAACAAGGGTTATGATCCGGATCAGTTGACCACTGCATCAATGGCCACATCAGCCAGTGCACCACCGGGGAGCGACCTGTGGACCACGACGTGTACGACGTGTATGCCGCTGACGCCGCGTCCGGCGTGTACAACGGCATGGCCGCCACGCAGTTGCACGACGTGGCCTGGCAGAAGAGCCGGCACAGCAACTCGCAGGGCTCCTGCGTGGAGTTCGCGCGGCTGCCCGACGGCGCGGTGGCGGTGCGCAACTCCCGCTTCCCCGACGGTCCCGCGCTCGTCTACACGCGCGCCGAGATCGAGGCCATGCTGCTGGGCGTCAAGGACGGCGAGTTCGACCACCTGATCGCGAGCTGATCGCGAGCTGATCGCGAGCCGAACACGAGGCGTTCGCGAGCGGTGCCCGAGCGGTACCCGAGGCGTTCGCGAGCGGGTCATCGGCCGACAGTGGGCTGACACGCGTAGAGCCGCGACGCGCGAAGGCGTCGCGGTCCGCCGTCACTCGAAGACCTGTTCCGCCGTCCCGTCGGGCTTCTGGAGCCGGAACAGGGCCCAGACCACCTTGCCGTTGAGCGTTCCGGCGAGCGGATGCCAGCCCCAGCTGTCGCTGAACGAGTCGACGAGGAAAAGGCCCCGGCCGGACTCCGCCGAGAAGTCGTCCGTCTCGCGGGCGACCGGGCTGTCGTGGCTGGGATCGCGCACCGCGCACACCAGTCGCTCGGTCCAACGCATCAGGTGCAGCCGGACCGGGCCGTTCCGCTCCCCGTGCCGCGGGGTGTCGGCCGGCAGCGCGTGCCGCAGGGCGTTGGTGACGAGTTCGGAGACCACCAGGCAGACGTCGTCGAAGCGGTCGCCCGTGTCCCAGCCGTCGAGCGTTCTGCGGGTGAATCTCCGGGCATCGCGCACCGCTTCGTAACGCGGTGGCAGGGCGCAGGAGGCGGCGTTGGACACGGCCGCGGGGTCGAGTGGCGGAAGGCCCTGCCGTAACGGCTCGAGCATGGTCGATCCATTCGTCCCCATGCGAGGCACTCCCGGGAATTCGCGGTCATAGCGATGCGGCGCGGTGGTGCGGGACCATGGTTTCGGATGCGTACCGCAGATGCAAGGGCAGATGCACGTGCACGTGACCGAAATGGACCTGCCCGTACCGCTTGTTGGTCAATTTTTCCGTCATCTTCGCCCCCTCTTCATCTCGCATGGCGGCCACTTCCAGGCCACTGTGTGCATGATCCCGAGCGCTTCCTTTGGCCCGATTCCGTTTCCGTAACCGGACGAGTACTGCTCGGAGTGTTTTAGTGGCAGACTTCGGCCCCTGAAGACGGTTGGGGAGGCTGGCGAACGTGAGCGCGGGAGAGCCCGGATCGGTGGTGCGGCGCATGCTGCTCGGATCACAACTCAGGCGACTGCGTGAGACGCGGGGGATCACGCGAGAGGCGGCGGGCTACTCGATCCGCGCCTCGGAATCGAAGATCAGCCGGATGGAACTGGGCCGGGTGAGCTTCAAGACGAGGGACGTCGAGGACCTGCTGACGCTGTACGGCATCACGGACGAGCAGGAGCGCGCCTCCCTGCTCTCCCTGGCCAAGGAGGCCAACGTCGCGGGGTGGTGGCACAGTTACTCCGACGTGCTGCCGAGCTGGTTCCCCACCTACGTGGGCCTGGAGGGCGCCGCCTCGCAGATCCGGGTCTACGAGGTGCAGTTCGTGCACGGCCTGCTGCAGACGGAGGAGTACGCCCGCGCGGTCGTCCGGCGCGGCATGAAGGGCGCCGGCGAGGCGGACGTCGAGCGGCGGGTGGCGCTGCGCCTGGAGCGGCAGAAGCACCTCGTCGCCGAGAACGCCCCCGAGTTCCACATCGTCCTGGACGAGGCCGCGCTGCGCCGCCCGTACGGCGACCGCGACGTGATGCGCGGGCAGCTCCAGCACCTGATCGAGATGTCCGAACGCCCCAATGTGCGGCTGCAGGTCATGCCGTTCGGCTTCGGCGGGCACTCCGGTGAGAGTGGCGCGTTCACGATCCTCAGCTTCCCCGAGTCCGACCTGTCGGACGTCGTCTACCTGGAGCAGCTCACCAGCGCGCTGTACCTCGACAAGCACGAGGACGTCACCCAGTACGAGGCGGCGCTGAAGGAACTCCAGCAGGACAGCCCGGGTCCGGACGAGAGCCGGGACCTTCTGCGGGGACTCCTCCAACTCATTTGAAACGCAAGTACGATGACGCCCAATCAGGCGGCTCGCTCGCGGCTGCGGCAGCTAGGGGATTGAGGGATCACATGTCGTCGTACTTCACCGACCTCGCCCAGCAGTACATCGACGGCGAGTGGCGCCCGGGCACCGGTTCCTGGGACATCATCGACTTCAACCCGTACGACGACGAGAAGCTGGCCTCGGTCACGATAGCCACGGTCGACGAGGTCGACGCGGCCTACCGGGCGGCCGAGCGCGCGCAGAAGCAGTGGGCGGCGACGAACCCCTACGCGCGCCGCGCGGTGTTCGAGAAGGTGCTGCGCCTCGTGGAGGACCGCGAGGCGGAGATCAGCGAGGCGATCATCGCCGAGCTGGGCGGCACCCGCCTGAAGGCCGCCTTCGAGCTGCACCTCGCCAAGGAGTTCCTGCGCGAGGCGGTCCACCTGTCGCTGCGCCCCGAGGGCCGGATCATCCCCTCGCCGGTCGACGGCAAGGAGAACCGCGTCTACCGGGTGCCGGTCGGTGTCGTGGGCGTCATCAGCCCCTTCAACTTCCCCTTCCTCCTCTCCCTGAAGTCGGTCGCCCCGGCCCTCGCCCTCGGCAACGGCGTCGTCC
Source organism: Streptomyces pactum (assembly GCF_002005225.1). NCBI lineage: Bacteria > Bacillati > Actinomycetota > Actinomycetes > Kitasatosporales > Streptomycetaceae > Streptomyces > Streptomyces pactum. The sequence goes on along the minus strand of NZ_CP019724.1, from coordinate 4,001,484 downwards.
TCAAGCCGCACCAGGACACGCCGATCGTCGGCGGCACCCTGATCGCGAAGCTCTTCGAGGACGCCGGTCTGCCCGGCGGCCTGCTGAACGTGGTGGTCACCGACGTCGCGGAGATAGGCGACGCCTTCCTGGAGCACCCGGTCCCCAAGGTGATCTCCTTCACCGGCTCGGACAAGGTCGGCCGCCACGTGGCCACCGTCTGCGCCGCGAACTTCAAGCGCTCGGTCCTCGAACTCGGCGGCAACAGCGCCCTGGTGGTCCTCGACGACGCCGACGTCGACTACGCCGTCGACGCCGCCGTCTTCAGCCGGTTCGTGCACCAGGGCCAGGTCTGCATGGCCGCCAACCGCGTCCTGGTCGACCGCTCGGTGGCCGACGAGTTCACCGAGAAGTTCGTCGCCAAGGTCAAGACCCTCAAGGCCGGCGACCCGCGCGACCCGGCGACCGTCATCGGCCCGGTGATCAACTCCTCGCAGGCGGACGCCATTGCGGGCGTCGTCGAGCAGGCCGTCGCCGAGGGCGCCACCGTCCTGGTGCGCGGCACCACCACGGACAACCTCGTCGAGCCCTCCGTCCTGACCGACGTCCCCGCCGACTCCGCGCTGCTCCAGCAGGAGGTCTTCGGCCCGGTCGCCTTCCTCGTGCCGTTCGACGGTGAGGAGGAGGCCGTACGCCTCGTCAACGACACCCCGTACGGGCTGAGCGGCGCCGTGCACACCGGGGACATCGAGCGCGGCGTCAACTTCGCCAAGCGGATCGACACCGGCATGTTCCACGTGAACGACGGAACCGTGCACGACGAGCCGATCGTGCCCTTCGGCGGCGAGAAGCACTCCGGCATCGGCCGCCTCAACGGCGACACCATGCTGGACGCCTTCACCACCCAGAAGTGGATCTCGGTGCAGCACGGCCGGAGCGGCTTCCCGTTCTGAGCCCTCTTTCTCCCGGGCGGGCCCTCCTTCTGCCGGGCGGCCCTCCTTTCTCCCCGGCGGGTCCTTGCGGACAGAAGCTGACCGCAAGGGCTCGTAGCTTTGCCGGTGTCGGGGGAGAGGCCCCCGGCCCCGACGAAAGGCGGCCGGTCATGGTCACTCATGTGCGACCCGAGGCGCAGGGCGACGAGCGCGGCGCGCTGCTGTCCTTCCTGGCGGAGCAGCGCGGCGGCATCCGCCGCTCGGTCCTGGGCCTGACGGACGGGCAGGCGTCGTCCCGGCCGAGCGCGAGCGAGCTGTCCCTGGCCGGGCTCATCAAGCACGTCGCCGAGACCGAGCAGGGGTGGATCGCCCGCGCCAGGCAGGAGGCGCCGGCCGTCGCCCGCGACGAGTCGAACTGGCACGAGTGCTTCGTCCTGGTCGGCGACGAGACGGTCGCCTCGCAGTTGGCGTACTGGGAGAAGGTCGCCGCCGAGACGGAGGCGTTCATCCGCGCGGTGCCCAGCCTCGACGACACGTTCCCGCTGCCGAACGATCCCTGGTTCCCGCCGGACGAGCGCGTCTCGATGCGCTGGCTGTGCCTGACCCTGATCCGCGAGACGGCCCGGCACGCCGGCCACGCCGACGTCATCCGCGAGTCGCTGGACGGCGCCTCGGCCTGGGACCTGGTGGCGAAGGAGCAGGGCACCTCCGGGGAGTGACCGGGCCCGGCCTAACCTGGACCCCATGTCAGTGATCCGACTCCTGGTGCTCGGCGCGGTCCGCCAGCACGGGCGGGCCCATGGCTACCAGGTGCGCAACGACCTGGAGTACTGGGGCGCGCACGAGTGGTCCAACGCCAAGCCCGGCTCGATCTACCACGCGCTGAAGCAGATGGCCAAGCAGGGCCTGCTGCACGCGCACGAGATCGCCCCCTCGACCGTCGGCGGCCCACCGCGCACCGAGTACGAGATCACCGAGAAGGGCGTGGCAGAGTACTTCACCCTGCTCCGGGAGTCCCTCACCGCCTACGACCAGAAACCGGACGTGCTCTCCGCGGGGCTCGGGCTGATGGTCGATCTCGAACGCGGCGAGGTGCTCGCCCTGCTGGAGGAGCGGATCCGGGCCATCCAGGAGTGGCGCAGGTCCGTCACCGAGTACTACACGCCCGAGGACGGCCCCGGGCAGCTCGGTCACATCGGCGAGATCATGAACCTCTGGGTGCACTCCGCCGACACCGGTGCCGAGTGGACCCGCGCGCTCATCGAACGCATCCGGGGCGGCGCGTACACGTTCGCCGGGGAGGGCGAGCCGTTCGTCGGCGTCCTGGGCGAGGGCGAGGAGAACCCGTTCGCGACGGGAGAGCGGCACTCTGGAGACCTCGGCTAATCAAGTTTGACTAATCCGGTGGACGGGCATACGCTCTCAGGTCAGTAGTCAAGTTTGATCAATGATTGATGACTGATAAGGGAGTGGTAGTGACCGACGCGGCGATCACCGTCGAAGGGGCACGCAAGAAATACGGCAGCAAGGACGCGCTGGACGGACTCGACCTCACGGTCACGCGCGGCACGGTGCACGGCGTACTGGGCCCGAACGGCGCGGGCAAGACGACGCTGGTCCGCGTCTTGTCCACCCTGCTGCGCCCCGACGCGGGCCGGATCGAGGTGGCCGGGCACGACGTAGTGACCGACGCGTACGCCGTACGGCTGCGCATCGGCCTGCTCGGCCAGCACGCGGCACTCGACGAGGAACTCGGCGGCCGGCAGAACCTGGAGATGTTCGGCCGCCTCCACCACCTGGGCGCCCGGCGGGCACGCGCGCGTGCCGACGAACTCCTGGCGCGCTTCGACCTCACCGACACCGGCCGCAAACCGGTCAGCGCCTACAGCGGCGGCATGCGGCGCCGCCTGGACCTCGCCGCGTCCCTGATCACCGAGCCGGAGGTGCTCTTCCTGGACGAGCCGACCACCGGCCTCGACCCGCGCGGCCGCGCCGAGGTGTGGGACTCGGTCCGCTCCCTGGTCGGCGGCGGGACGACCGTCCTGCTCACCACCCAGTACCTGGAGGAGGCCGACCAGCTCGCCGACCGCATCTCGGTCGTCGACGCCGGCCGGGTCGTCGCCGACGGCACCGCGGACGAACTGAAGGCCGCCACCGGCGGCGACCGCGTCGACGTCGTCCTGCGCGACGCCGGACAACTGACCGCCGCCGCGGCCCTGCTCCCCCTCACCGGCGTCCGCGTGGACCCCGACCGCCGGCTGCTCAGCGCGCCGGTCACCGACCGCATGGCGGCGCTCTCCGGCGTCGTACGGGCCTTGGAGGAGGCCGGTCTGGAGGCCGAGGACGTGGCCGTGCGCCGCCCGACCCTGGACGAGGTGTTCCTGCACCTCACCGACCGCACCAAGGAGGCCGTGTGAGTACCGGCACCTTCACCCCCACCGTCACGGGCACCATGACGTACGCCCTGGCCGACTCCTGGACCATGACCCGCCGCGAACTGGCCCGCTGGGCGCGGCAGCCGATCGCGGTCGTCGTCAACCTGGTCTTCCCGGTGATGATGCTGCTGATGTTCGGCTATCTGGTCGGCGGCGGCCGGGGCGTGAGCGGCGACTACGTCGACTACCTGATCCCCGGGATGCTGGCCCTCACCATGGCCTTCGGCCTGGAGGGCACCATGGTCGCCGTCACCCGGGACCTCGACAAGGGCGTCGTCGACCGCTTCCGCTCCCTGCCGATGACCAACGGCGCGGTCCTGGTGGGCCGTTCCGCCGCCGACATGCTCCAGTCGGCGCTCGGTCTCGCGGTGCTGATCGCCGTCGGGTACACGCTCGGCTGGCGGGCCCACGGCGGTCCCGGCGCCTTCCTGGGCGCGGTGGGCCTGCTGCTGCTCCTCCGCTTCGCCATGCTGTGGATCGGCATCTTCCTCGCCCTGGTGGCGGGCAAGCCCGAGCTGGTGCAGGCGGTGCAGATCCTGGTCTGGCCGGTGGGCTTCCTCTCCAACGCCTTCGCCACGCCACAGGCCATGCCGGGCTGGCTCGGCACGGTCGTCCAGTGGAACCCGATGTCCCAGACCGCCACGGCCGTACGCGACCTCTTCGGCGGCCCGGGCGGCGAGTCCGGCCACGTGTGGGCGGCGATCGCCTGGCCGCTGGCCCTGCTCGCGGTGTTCTCCCCGCTGGCCGTCGGGAGGTTCGCCCGCCTCAGCAGGTGAGGACCTAGTGGTGGAACCCGGTCGCCGCACCCTCGTCCCGGGTCAGCGGGTGCGGCTGCCGGCGCAGCTCCGGCAGCAGCCGCTCCAGGTCCGCCAGGAGCAGGTCGGCCATGTCGGCCGAGAAGCCGTTGCGGCACACCACGCGCAGCACGGACAGGTCCTCCCGGTGCGGCGGGAAGGTGTACGCGGGTACCAGCCAGCCAGCCGCCCTCCCGCAACCGCCGGGAGACGTCGAACACGTCGTACGCCGTCACGTCGTCGGCCGTCGTGAACGCGAACACCGGCAACTGGTCGCCCCGCGTCAACAGCCGGAAGTCACCGAGCGACGCCACGCGCTCCGCGAGCCCGCGCGCGATGTCGCGCGAGGCCTGCTGCACGGCCCGGTAGCCCTCGCGGCCCAGCCGCAGGAAGGTGTAGTACTGCGCGACCACCTGCGCGCCGGGCCGGGAGAAGTTCAACGCGAAGGTCGGCATGTCGCCGCCCAGGTAGTTCACCCGGAAGACGAGCTCCTCGGGCAGCGCGTCCGCGTCCCGCCACAGGGCCCAGCCGACGCCGGGGTAGACGAGCCCGTACTTGTGCCCCGAGGTGTTGATCGAGGCCACCCTCGGCAGCCGGAAGTCCCACACCAGGTCCTCGTCCAGGAAGGGCGCGACCATGCCGCCGGAGGCCCCGTCGACGTGCACCGGGATGTCCAGCCCGGTTCGCTCCTGCAACGCGTCCAGCGCCGCGCACAGGTCGGCGACCGGCTCGTAGGACCCGTCGAAGGTGGAGCCCATGATGCCGACGACCCCGATGGTGTTCTCGTCGCACAGCTCGGCGGCGGCCTGCGGGTCGAGGTGGAAGCGGTCGCCGTCCATCGGCACCTGCCGGGCGTCCACCTCCCAGAAGTTGCAGAACTTCTCCCAGCAGACCTGCACGTTCACACCCATGACGAGATTGGGCCGCACGTCCACCGCCGGGTACCGGTCCGCGTTGCGCAGCGCCCACCGCCGCTTCAGCGCCATCCCGGCCAGCATGCACGCCTCGCTCGACCCGGTCGTCGAGCAGCCCACCACGGCCGACGGGTCGGGCGCGTGCCACAGGTCGGCGAGCATCGCCACGCAACGCCGCTCCAGCTCGGCGGTGCGCGGGTACTCGTCCTTGTCGATCATGTTCTTGTCCCGGCACTCGCTCATCAGCACCCCGGCCTGCGGCTCCATCCAGGTGGTGACGAAGGTGGCCAGGTTGAGGCGCGCGTTGCCGTCCAGCATCAGCTCGTCGTGGACCAGCCGGTACGCCGTCGAGGGCGGCAGGGGAGCATCGGGGAGGCGGTGCGTGGGCGGGGCCTCGGTCATGCCGCCGGTCGGGTCCGCCTGACCGTAGAAGGGGTTCATGGCGAGTCGGCGCCGGGCGCGGTCGTCGTCCTGCGGCGGACGGGGCCCGTGATGCAGTGGCATGCGACCGACGGTAGGTCCGGGCACCGGGACCCGCACCCGGGCTTGCACCTCACGCCACGTGAGGCGGCAGCGTGGGCGGCGTCAGAGAAGGGAGCGGAAGTGAGCTACTCCGTGGGACAGGTCGCCGGCTTCGCCGGAGTGACGGTGCGCACCCTGCACCACTACGACGACATCGGCCTGCTCGTACCCAGTGAGCGCAGCCACGCGGGCCACCGGCGCTACAGCGACGCCGACCTCGACCGGCTGCAGCAGATCCTGTTCTACCGGGAGCTCGGCTTCCCGCTCGACGAGGTCGCCGCCCTGCTCGACGACCCGGACGCGGACCCGCGTGCGCACCTGCGCCGCCAGCACGAACTGCTGACCGCCCGGATCGAGAAGCTGCAGAAGATGGCGGCGGCCGTGGAGCACGCCATGGAGGCACGCAGCATGGGAATCAACCTCACGCCGGAGGAGAAGTTCGAGGTCTTCGGCGAGTTCGACCCCGATCAGTACGAGGAGGAGGTCCGGGAACGCTGGGGCGACACCGACGCCTACCGCCAGTCGCGGCAGAAGACCGCCTCGTACACCAAGGAGGACTGGCAGCGCATCCAGAACGAGGCCGACGAGCTCACCCGGCGCTTCGTCGCCCTGATGGACGCAGGTGAGCCCGCCGACTCCGAGGCGGCCATGGACGCCGCCGAGGACCACCGGCAGGGGATCGCCCGCAACCACTACGACTGCGGGCACGAGATGCACACCTGCCTGGGCGAGATGTACGTCTCGGACGAGCGTTTCACGCGGAACATCGACGCCGCCAAGCCGGGCCTCGCCGCCTACATGCGCGACGCGATCCTCGCCAACGCCGTCCGGCACACCCCCTGAGCGGTGGTCGTGGCCCGGGTCTCACTCCCGGGCCACGACCACCGCCGTCCCGTACGCGCACACCTCGGTGCCCACGTCCGCCGCCTCCGTCACGTCGAAGCGGAACGCCAGCACCGCGTTGGCCCCGCGCGCGCGTGCCTGCTCGACGAGCCGGTCCATGGCCTGGTTGCGGGTCTCGACCAGCGTCTTGGTGAGACCGCGCAGCTCACCGCCGATCATCGACTTCAGCCCGGCACCGATCTGGCTCCCCAGGTGCCGGGAGCGCACGGTCAGCCCGAAGACCTCCCCCAGCACCTCCTGCACGCGATGGCCCGGCAGGTCGTTCGTGGTCACCACGAGCACCTCGGGCTGAGGACCCTGTCCGCCGCCGTATTCTTCAATACCCATGGTTCTCAGGTTTCCCCGGGCGAGGTCACAGTGCACCCCGGGGAACCCCGTGGAACCTGGAACCCCGCGGCTGCGTTGTACGTTTGGGCAGCCAGGTCCCGCCCGCCCCCCAGCAGCAGGAGCCACAATCCCGTGACCACGCTTGCGCTCGGCCCCGAGTGGCTCAGCCCGGACTATCTGATCGAGACCTTCGCTCTGCCGGGCATCCTGCTCATCGTCTTCGCCGAGTCCGGACTCTTCGCCTTCCTGCCCGGCGACTCGCTGCTGTTCACCGCGGGCCTCTTCGTCGCCCAGGGCGAGTACATCAGCCAGCCGCTGTGGCTGGTGTGCACCCTGATCGTGCTGGCCGCCGTCATCGGCGACCAAGTGGGTTACATGATCGGCAAGTTCCTCGGTCCGAAGCTCTTCAACCGCCCCAACTCCAAGCTCTTCAAACAGGAGAACCTGGACAAGGCCCACGAGTTCATGGAGAAGTACGGTCCCAAGGCGATCGTCCTTGCCCGCTTCGTGCCCATCGTGCGCACCTTCGCCCCCATCGTGGCGGGCGCCGGCCGCATGAAGTACCGCACCTTCCTCACGTACAACATCATCGGCGGCGTGGCCTGGGGCTCGGGCGTCACCCTCGCGGGCTACTGGCTCGGCCAGATCGAGTTCATCCGGACCAACGTCGAACCGATCCTCGTCCTGATCGTCGTCCTCTCGGTCGTCCCGATCGCCATCGAGTACCTCCGCGAGCGAGGCAAGAAGAAGCGCGCCGCCGCCGAGCCGCCGGCGGTCCAGCAGCACCAGCCGCAGCCGCCGTACCCGGTCATGGACGACGCCACGACCCAGCTCCGCAGGGTGGACCCGTACCAGCAGCCGCAGCAGCAGTCCTACGACCAGTCCTACGACCAGTCCTACGACCGGCCCTACGGCTCGCCGCAGCCGTACGCGCAGCAGTACCCGCAGGGGTACGGGCAGCAGCCCTACGGCGACCAGGGCGGCCAGGGCGGCCAGTACCCCTACAACCAGGGGCGCTGAAGCCCGCCCAGGGGCGCGGGGCCGTCTTGATGCGCGGCTCCGCCGCGCGAACGCGACAAGCCGCCACGGACCCGCGCCCGCCAACTGGGACAAGCCGCCCGCCCTCTGCGACGGCGCCGCCCGCCGACCGGGACGAGCCGCCCGCCCTCTGCGACAAGCCGCCCGCCGACCGGGACAAGCCACCCGGGAGCCGGCACGAGCCATCCGGCGACCGGCACAAGCCACCCGGGCTCGCGGGCGACCGGCGTCAGAACCCCCGCGTCCGCTTCGCCGCCCGGCGTCCCGCGGCACTCGCGGCCCCCGGCATCTTCAGGAACAGCCGCGAGATCTCCCCGCCGAGGTTGACCCCGATGGCGATGGCCATGGCGAGCGCCACGGCCGTCGACAGGGACACCAGCCCCTTGTCGACCTTGCTCTGCGCGATGGCCAGCAGCCCGAAGTACGTCGCCGAACCGGGCAGCAGCGGCCCGATCGCCGCGGTCGTGTAGGGCAGCGCCGACGCGAACCGGTACCGGGACATGAGCTGCCCGAACAGGCCGACCAGTCCCGCCGCGGCGGCCGTGGACGCCACCGGCGAGATGTCGCCGACGTAGTGCATCGCGCCGTACACGCTCCAGGCGACGCCCCCGTTCAGGGTCACCGCCAGCACGGTGGATCGTTCCTGCTGGAGCAGGATCGCGAAGGCGAGCGACAGCAGCATCGACGCGCAGATCTGGACGACCGGCTGGTCGCCTGTGCCCAGTTTCGCGTCGGGATCGAGCTCGGCGCCGAGCTGTACGCCGAAGTACAGCACGATCAGCACCCCGGCGACGATGCTGACGAAGAAGTACATGACCTCCAGCAGGCGCGCGGACGCGGTGATGTAGAAGCCGGTCAGCCCGTCCTGCACCCCCGCCACCAGCGCCCGCCCCGGCAGCAGCGCGAACAGACCACCGGTGATGACCGCCGACGCCTTCACGTCGACGTGCGTCACCGTCAGCGCGACACCCATCGCGGCCGGCGGCATCGCGGCCACCGCGAACTGGTAGAACTCCGGCAGCCCGCGCCCGGCGCACAGCCAGGCCAGCCGGTCGCCGAGCATCGAGCCGAGCATGGCCGCCACGAACACGGTCAGTCCACCGCCCACGAGCACCGACGCCGCGCCCGCCAGCAGCCCGCTCGCCGTGGTCAGCACCCAGGTGGGGTACGGGTGCCGGTTGCGGCGCATCTCCGCGAGGCGCCGGTAGGCCTCCTCCAGGGAGATGTTCGTGTCCGGGTCGCTGAGGTCGTCCACCAGGTGGAAGACGGCCGCGAGCCGCGTGTAGTCGGTGCCCCGGCGGCGCACCGTCCGCGACGCCGTGACCGGGTCCTCGACCAGGGACGGCTGATGGGAGATCGACAGCAGGGTGAAGGTGACGTTCGGCTCGCAGCGGTCCAGGCCGTAGGAGCGGCACACGGCGAACATCGCCGCCTCCACGTCCTCGGCGCCCTCACCGCCCGCCAGCAGCAGCTCCCCGATACGCAGGGTCAGGTCCAGCACGCGCGGCACGGCGGGGCCGGTCTCGTCGTCGTGCCGCTGCGCGGTCTCGGGCGCGGGCCGCTCGGCCACCGGCATGCGCAGCATCGTGCGCATCCGGTCCTGCCAGGGCACGTCCGCCAGGTTCACCGCCGGGAAGCCGCTCGCCGGGGTGAAGGTGGTCGGTGCGGTCCAGGCGTGGTACGTGCTGGGCGTGGTGAACGCCGACCCCTCGCCCTCGGCGGGCGCGGCCGGAGGTGCGTCCAGCCCTTCGGGCAGCGCGAACTCCGAGGTCGTCTCGGACTCCGTGGCGGTGTGCCGCGGGACGGCCAGTCCCTGCGGGATCTCGAACTCGGACGTCGTCGACGCCTCGCCCTCGGCCGTCGCCGCCACACCACTGGGCGGCCGGAAGGCACTGCGGGCCTCGTCCGACTGCGGCTTGCGGTCCTCCGCCTCCGTCACCTGCGCAACGCTCCCTGGTCCGAACACACCCTCCTGCCTGTAGCCCTCAGTATGCGCACCCAAACGTGAACGGGCCGCACGCTCCACGCGTGCGGCCCGTTACGGGTGTGGCTCCTGATCAGCGGGGATCAGTGGCCGCCCTGGTCCTTGAAGCGCTTGTAGGACCGCTCGATCTCGGCCTCGGCGTCGGTGCGGCCCACCCAGTCGGCGCCCTCGACGGACTTGCCGGGCTCCAGGTCCTTGTAGACCTCGAAGAAGTGCTGGATCTCCAGGCGGTCGAACTCCGACACGTGGTGGATGTCACGCAGGTGCTCCACGCGCGGGTCGGTCGACGGCACGCACAGCAGCTTGTCGTCGCCGCCGGCCTCGTCCGTCATCCGGAACATGCCGATCGCGCGGCAGCGGATGAGGCAGCCCGGGAAGGTCGGCTCGTCCAGGATGACCAGCGCGTCCAACGGGTCGCCGTCCTCGCCGAGGGTGTTCTCGACGAAGCCGTAGTCGGTCGGGTAGGCGGTCGAGGTGAACAGGCGGCGGTCCAGGCGGATACGACCGGTCTCGTGGTCCACCTCGTACTTGTTCCGCGAACCCTTCGGGATCTCGATCGTGACGTCGAACTCCACCGGACGCTCCTCCATGATCAGCACATAGTTCTGGTGGTTAAGTGTCCCTCACGCAGGTGTGTGATCGCGAAAGGGGCTGGTGACAGTGCCAGAGCTGAGGCCGTGGCGGGCCGCGCAACCGCACGTGGCGCGCGCCGCGGGCGCCGTACGTCCGCGTCTCGCACGCGCCGCGCGGGCCGCCGGACCGCGTCTCGCGCGGTTCGCGCGGGCCGCGAAGCCGCAGCTCGCCCGGGTCACCCGGCCCAAGACCTGGCAGTACACCGCCGGTGCCGCCACCGCCGGGCTGGCTCTCGCCGCCGGTGTGGTGACCGCCGCCGGCCCCTGGGACTCCACGGGTCAGCGTACGGCCGAGCGGGACCGGGCCGCCGCCCTGGAACGCACGGGTGGCGTAGATCACGGTCGCGGATCCGGGGGCTCCGGTACGACGTCCGGGCCGCCCCGCCCCGCGCCCAGTGCCGGCTCCGTCCTGGCGGGCCTCGGCGGCGCCTCCGGCGGCGTGCCGGGCGGCGTCAAGGCGCCACCGGGCGGCGAGGCACTCGACGACGTCCTCGGGCCGCTCCTGGACGACCCCGCGTTCGGCACCCGCCGCGCGGCGGCCGTCGTCGACCTCACCACCGGCAAGCGCCTCTACGGTCTCGGTGCCGACGCCCCCCTCACGCCCGCCTCCACCACCAAGATCGCCACCGCGGTCGCCGCCCTCGCCGCCCTCGGCCCCGACCACCGCCTCACCACCCGCACCGCCCTGGAGGCCGACACCGGCGAAGTCGTCCTGGTCGGCGGCGGCGACCCCACCCTCACCGCGCGCGAGGACGCCCGGGGCCTCGCGAGCCTGCGCACCCTCGCCGGGAAGACCGCCGCCGCCCTGAAGAAGCGGGACGTGCGCAAGGTGACGCTGTCCTACGACACGACGCTCTACGCCGGCGAGGAAACGCACCCGATCGGGGTCAACGAGAACCTCGCCCGTGTCACGGCCCTGATGGCCGACGAGGCACGCACGGACGGCTCCACCCGCGGTCCCGCCCCCCGGGTGCCCGACCCGGCCGCCGACGCCGCCCGCACCTTCGCCGGCTTCCTGAAGCAGCACGGCATCACCGCGTCGTCCCCCGGCCCCTCCAAGGCGACCGACCGCGCCGACACCCTCGCCACCGTCTCCTCGCCCCCGCTGGCGGCCCTGGTCGAGCGGATGCTGACCAACAGCGACAACGACCTCGCCGAGGCCCTCGCCCGCCACACCGCCCTGGCGACCGGCGAGAGCGCCGACTTCGAAGGCGTCTCCGCCGCCGTCCCGGCCCGTCTGAAGCAACTGGGCCTGCCCGTGCGCGGCGCGCGTTTCCATGACGGCAGCGGCCTCGACCGCACCGACCGGATCACCGCCGACCTCCTCACCGCCCTGCTGGCCGAGGCCGCCGACCCGGCCCGCCCCGAGCTCCGCCCCGTCCTCACCGGCCTCCCGGTCGCCGGCTTCACCGGCACGCTGACCAGCCGCTCCACGGAGGGCGCGGCCGGCCTGGTCCGTGCCAAGACGGGCACCCTGACGGGCGTCAACACCCTCGCCGGCACCATGGTCACCGCCGAGGGCCGCCTCCTGGCCTTCGCCTTCCTGGCCTCCGGGACGACGGACGCGTGGGCGGCCCAGACGGCCCTGGACCGGTTGGCGACGACCCTGGTGGCCGGGTCGGCCGCCTAGCTGCGGTCCCGCCCGGCGCCGGGCCCGCAGCCAGGCGGGGCCGGCGCCGGGCCGCGTCACCCACCCGCGGCCCGCACCGACGCCGGCCGCCTACCCGCGCCCCCACCCCACCGCCCGCCACAGCCTGCCCCCAACGGCAGCGCTCACGTACCGTTGAGGAATGACGAGCATCGGCGCATCTTCCGGCATGGTCGACTGGAATCTCGCGGTGGCGACCGCGACCCGGCTCGTACGGCCGGGCCCCGAGGTGAGCCGCGACGAGGCCAGGGCCGTCGTCGCGGAACTCCGTCGGCATGCCAAGGTCTCGGAGGAACACGTACGGGGCTTCACTCGTCTGGCCACCGAGGAGGCGCACGGCACCCCCGTCCTCGTCGTCGACCGCCCCGGCTGGGTCCGGGCGAACGTCGCCGGGTTCCGGGAGATCCTCAAGCCCCTGCTGGAGAAGTTGCAGGAGCGGCGCGGCAGCAGCGCGGGCAACGCGGTCCTCGGCGCCGTCGGCGGCAAGGTCACCGGCGTGGAGCTGGGCATGCTGCTGTCGTTCCTGTCCTCCCGCGTCCTCGGCCAGTACGAGACCTTCGCCCCGGCCACCCGCGAACTCCCCGCCGGTGCGAACGGCGGCGGCAGGCTGCTGCTCGTCGCACCGAACATCGTGCACGTGGAGCGCGAACTCGACGTCGATCCCCACGACTTCCGCCTCTGGGTCTGCCTGCACGAGGAGACGCACCGCACGCAGTTCACCGCGGTGCCCTGGCTGCGCGACCACCTGGAGGGCGAAATCCAGTCGTTCCTCGCGGAGACCGACGTCGACCCCATGACCGTGCTGGAGCGGGTCCGCGAGGCCGCCCAGACGCTCGCCGGGGGACGCCCCGAGGGCGAGGAGGACGACGGCGGCCGGTCGCTGGTGGAGCTGGTGCAGACTCCGGCCCAGCGGGAGGTCCTCGGCCGCCTCACCGCCGTGATGTCACTGCTGGAGGGCCACGCCGACTTCGTGATGGACGGGGTCGGGCCGGCGGTCGTGCCGAGCGTCGGGGAGATCCGCGAGAAGTTCCAGCAGCGTCGGGCCAAGGGCGCGTCCCGCCTCGACCTGGCGCTGCGCAAGCTGCTCGGGCTGGACGCCAAGCTCCGCCAGTACCGGGACGGCGAACGCTTCGTACGGGCCGTCGTCGACGAGTGCGGCATGGACGGCTTCAACCGCGTCTGGACCTCGCCCAACACCCTCCCCACCAAGTCGGAGATCGCCAAACCGGCGGACTGGATCGCGCGGGTGCACCGCAAGCCGGAGTCGTGAGCCCCGCGGGCGGGGCGTGAAACGAATCCGGCCGACGGCAGTCGAACGCCCCTCCAATCACCCGTCCGAGGGACCGTGAGCCTTCGGCAGGCGTGCGATGCTCGGGGAACGGCCCGTTTCTGTCACCATCTACACACTCTGAGTGACCAGATCTCGGGCTCACCCCCCGACAACTTCATGAAGGGCACCGGACATGGGTCCCCATCCTGCGGTCGCGGCGATACGCCTGGCGGTCCGCCGCGTCCTCCACGACATCATCACCGAACTGAACACCACGGCCGGCGTTCCCGCCGCGACGGCCGCCGACCGCGCACCCGAGCGCGCGGCCGGGCTTCCAACGCCACCGCTCGTGCTCGTGGCGTGCTCCGGTGGCGCCGACTCCATGGCGCTCGCCTCCGCCCTCGCCTTCGAGGCCCCCCGGCTCGGTGTCCGCGCCGGCGGCGTCACCGTCGACCACGGCCTGCAGAACGGCTCCGACCTGCGCGCCGAAGAGGTCGTCCTGCGTTTGCGCGATCTCGGCCTGGACCCCGTCGAGGCCACCGCCGTGACCGTCGGCCGCGGAGGCGGACCCGAAGCCGCCGCCCGCGACGCGCGCTACGCCGCCCTGGACGCCGCCGCCGCCCGCCACGGCGCCGCCGCCGTCCTGCTCGGCCACACCCGCGACGACCAGGCCGAGACCGTCCTGCTGGGCCTCGCCCGCGGTTCCGGCATCCGCTCCCTGTCGGGCATGGCCGCGGTCTCGGGGGCCGACGGCCGTTACCGCCGCCCCTTCCTCCAGGTCGACCGGCAGACCGCCCGCAAGGCCTGCATGGTCCAGTCCCTGCCCGTCTGGGACGACCCGCACAACGCCGACCCGGCGTACACCCGCTCCCGGCTGCGCCACGAGGGTCTGCCCGCCCTGGAGAAGGCGCTCGGCAAGGGCGTCGTCGAGGCCCTCGCCCGTACGGCGCAACTCTCCCGGGACGACGCCGACGCGCTCGACACCTGGGCCCGCCAGGCCGAGGCCGGCGTCCGCGACTCCACCGGCGTACTGGAGTGCGCCAAGCTCTACGCCCTCCCGCCCGCCGTGCGCCGCCGGATCCTGCGCCGCGCCGCCATCGAGGCCGGTGCCCCGGCCGGTGCGCTGTTCGCCCGCCACATCGAGGAAGTCGACCGGCTGATCACCGGCTGGCGCGGCCAGGGGGCCATCAACCTCCCCGGCAAAGTCGTCGCCCAGCGGCAGGGTGGCAGACTGGTGATTCGGCAAGGCTGAATCCGGACCCTCCCACCGATCCGCGTACGGATCGCCGGGAAGCTCCGGAGTGGCCGGTGGGACGACCGAAAGTGATGCGGGTGGACGCGAACGACATGGGTGCCGACCTCGAGAAGGTACTCATCACCAAAGAAGAGATCGACGCGAAGCTGGCCGAGCTGGCCGCGAAGATCGACGCGGAGTACGCGGGCAAGGACCTGCTCATCGTCGGTGTCCTCAAGGGCGCCGTGATGGTCATGGCCGACCTCGCGCGCACGCTGTCCACGCCGGTCACGATGGACTGGATGGCGGTGTCCTCGTACGGCGCGGGCACCCAGTCCTCCGGCGTGGTGCGGATCCTCAAGGACCTCGACACCGACATCAAGGGCAGGCACGTCCTGATCGTCGAGGACATCATCGACTCCGGCCTGACCCTGTCCTGGCTGATCTCCAACCTCGGTTCGCGCGAGCCCGCCTCCCTCAAGGTGTGCACGCTGCTGCGCAAGCCCGACGCCGCGAAGGTCGCCATCGACGTGGAGTGGGTTGGATTCGACATCCCCAACGAGTTCGTCGTCGGCTACGGCCTCGACTACGCCGAGAAGTACCGCAACCTCCCGTTCGTCGGTACGCTCGCGCCCCACGTCTACGGCGGCTGACGCGGCGCTGTAGCGGGCTCCCGGGCGTTTCGGGGGGCCAACCGGGAACCCCGGAGGCCTCCGCGCCGTTGGAGCATGCAGACGGGACGCCAGCGGTCCCGTGCGGCTGAGGGCCGCCGCGCTGGGGTACCGTCGGAAGAACTGTCTTATCAAACTCACTATGGCAGGAGGGACGGGGCGGCACCGCTCCGTGTGGATGGACGTGAAGCGATACTTCCGTGGGCCGGTCATGTGGATCGTGCTGGCCGTCCTTGCCGTGGTCGTGTTGATGCAGGTCGTCGGCTCGTCCGGCGGCTACAAGACGGTGGACACTGGCCAGGTCGTCCAGGCGATCAACGACAACAGGATCGAGTCGGCCAAGCTGACCACCGGCGACGAGCAGACCATCAAGGTCCAGCTCAAGGACGGTCAAAAGGTCGAGGGCAGCTCGAAGATCCAGGCGAGCTACATCGGCGACCAGGGCGTGACCCTCGCCAATACGCTGCAGAACAAGTACCAGGACAAGCAGATTTCCGACGGCTACACGGTGTCGCCGTCGAAGCAGAACCCGTTCGTCGGGATTCTGCTCTCCCTGCTGCCGTTCGTCCTGATCGTGGTCGTCTTCCTGTTTCTGATGAATCAGATGCAGGGCGGCGGCTCCCGGGTCATGAACTTCGGCAAGTCCAAGGCCAAGCTCATCACCAAGGACACCCCCAAGACGACGTTCTCGGACGTCGCCGGATCCGAAGAGGCCGTCGAGGAGCTCCACGAGATCAAGGAGTTCCTGCAGGAACCGGCCAAGTTCCAGGCCGTCGGCGCCAAGATTCCCAAGGGCGTGCTGCTGTACGGCCCGCCCGGCACCGGCAAGACCCTGCTCGCGCGTGCCGTCGCGGGCGAGGCGGGCGTGCCGTTCTACTCGATCTCCGGTTCCGACTTCGTCGAGATGTTCGTCGGTGTCGGTGCCTCCCGGGTCCGTGACCTGTTCGAGCAGGCCAAGGCGAACGCACCCGCCATCGTCTTCGTCGACGAGATCGACGCGGTCGGCCGCCACCGCGGCGCCGGCCTCGGCGGTGGTCACGACGAGCGCGAGCAGACGCTGAACCAGCTCCTCGTCGAGATGGACGGCTTCGACGTCAAGGGCGGCGTGATCCTCATCGCCGCGACGAACCGCCCGGACATCCTCGACCCGGCGCTGCTGCGCCCCGGCCGCTTCGACCGGCAGATCGCCGTCGACCGTCCGGACATGCAGGGCCGTCTGGAGATCCTCAAGGTTCACCAGAAGGGCAAGCCGGTCGCTCCCGACGTCGACCTGTCGGCCGTCGCCCGCCGTACGCCCGGCATGACCGGTGCCGATCTGGCCAACGTGCTGAACGAGGCCGCCCTGCTGACGGCCCGCAGTGACCAGAAGCTGATCGACAACCACATGCTGGACGAGGCGATCGACCGGGTGGTCGCGGGCCCGCAGAAGCGGACCCGGATCATGTCGGACAAGGAGAAGAAGATCACCGCGTACCACGAGGGCGGACACGCCCTGGTCGCGGCGGCCTCACCGAACTCCGATCCGGTCCACAAGATCACGATCCTGTCCAGAGGCCGGGCCCTCGGTTACACGATGGTGCTCCCGGACGAGGACAAGTACTCGACCACGCGCAACGAGATGCTCGACCAGCTCGCCTACATGCTGGGCGGCCGCGCGGCCGAGGAGCTGGTCTTCCACGATCCGACGACGGGTGCCGCCAACGACATCGAGAAGGCCACCGGCCTGGCTCGTGCGATGGTCACGCAGTACGGCATGACCGAGCGTCTCGGCGCGATCAAGTTCGGCGGTGACAACACCGAGCCGTTCCTGGGGCGTGAGATGGGACACCAGCGCGACTACTCGGAAGAGGTCGCCGCGCTGGTCGACGAAGAGGTCAAGAAGCTCATCGAGACGGCGCACAACGAGGCCTGGGAGATCCTGGTCGAGAACCGCGACGTCCTCGACAACCTCGTCCTCGCGCTGCTGGAGAAGGAGACGCTGGGCAAGGAGGAGATCGCCGAGGTCTTCGCCCAGATCGTCAAGCGTCCGGCCCGGCCCGCCTGGACCGGCTCCTCCCGCCGCACGCCCTCGACCCGTCCGCCGGTGCTCTCCCCGAAGGAGCTCGCCCTGACGAACGGAGCGAACGGCGCGACGCCGGCGATCTCCACCGCCAAGAGCACCACGGCGGAGTCGGCCCCGGCACCGGAACGAGCACCGGAGGACCGCCCGGAGAGCTGACCCAGCCCTTCCGGCGGCCCCACCAGGCCCGGAATGTAAGCCGCGCCCCCCAGGTTCTAGCCTTGGGGGGTGCGGCATTTCCGTATGCCGAACACAGGACAGGAACGAGGCATCAGATGACCGACCCCGTGACGCTGGACGGCGAGGGCCAGATCGGCGAGTTCGACGAGAAGCGGGCCGAGAACGCCGTACGCGAACTGCTCATCGCGGTCGGTGAGGACCCGGACCGCGAGGGTCTGCGGGAGACGCCGGCGCGGGTGGCGCGGGCGTATCGGGAGCTTTTGGCGGGGCATGCGCAGGAGCCCGAGGACGTACTGACGACGACGTTCGACATCGGGCATGACGAGATGGTCCTGGTGAAGGACATCGAAATCGTCAGTCTGTGCGAGCATCACATGCTGCCATTTCATGGTGTAGCTCACATCGGGTACATTCCGGCAGCGAATGGCAAGATCACCGGGCTGTCGAAGCTCGCACGGCTGGTCGAAGTCTTCGCGCGTCGCCTGCAGGTGCAGGAACGTCTCACCACACAGGTCGCCGACTCTCTCATGCGGATTCTCGAGGCCCGGGGCGTGATCGTCGTCATCGAGGCCGAGCACATGTGCATGTCGGTGCGCGGGGTTCGTAAGCCGGGTGCCAAGACCACGACGTCGGCGGTACGTGGTCAGCTTCGGGACGCAACGAGCCGAGCCGAGGCGATGAGCCTGATAGTGGCGCGCTGACCTGATTGTCAGTGGTGCCCGATATCGTCCTTGATCAGCGAGTCGACCGCTGATCAAGGGGGATTTCGGTGGCGTAGGACTGCCCGGCAAACAGACGGTGAACTCTGTCGAGGGGCGCTTTCAGGCCGCGAAACGTAGGCGCGAGTGGTGGGCGCGCGGTTCATTCCGCGGGGCCCTGGTGAGCCGGGCACGTCAGGCCGCTGACGCCGCGCCCGGGTGGTCGTCGTCCTCGTCCTCCGGGAGCTTGCAGACGCGCTCCAGGAAGATCGCGGCCGCTATCACACCGATGGCCGCCACGACCGAGAGGCCGGCGTAGATGGCCTGGTCGCGGCGGGCCGGAATGTCGAGGTACTCCAGCAGGAAGACGCCCGTGCCGCCGTACATACCGGCGACGAGGGCGGCCACCAGGGCGCTGGCCTGACCGAAGACGACCGCGCGGGCCGCCATCATCGGGTCGACGCCCTTGGCGTCCGGGACGCGGTCTCGCTGGGCCTTCAGCCGGGCGCGGATCGACAGCGCCGTCGCCAGCAGGATCACGGCGATCAGCGCGAGGACGATGGGGGCGGCCAGAGGGACGCTCGGGAGAGTCCCGATCGAGTTCCACAGGCGGGCGCCCGCCCAGGACAGGATTCCGGCGACGACGAACACGCCGGCCAGCACCCTGAGGCGCAACTCTTTCACGGTGTCCCGGTGTCCCTTCGTTCCCCTGCGTGGCCGTCTGACCCTGTCGACCTTAACGACTACTCGGGCAGCCGGAGTTCCAGGTCGGCGCGGGGCGCGATGCCGTCCCGGGTGACGGCGTCCAGGAGGTCGGCGACCGGGCCGTGTCCCGGCAGCAGGGCCTCGGGGTCCACGTCGTGCCAGGGGGCCAGCACGAAGGCGCGTTCGTGGGCGCGCGGGTGGGGCAGGGTGAGCTGCGGGTCGTCGGAGACGACCTCGGCGTAGGCGACGATGTCGACGTCGAGGGTGCGCGGGCCCCAACGCTCGTCGCGGACGCGGTGGAAGGCCTCCTCGACGGCGTGCGCCCGCTCCAGCAGGGAGGACGGGGGCAGGGTGGTCTTGAGGACCACGACCGCGTTGAAGTACGACGGCTGGCTGCCGGGTTCGACGCCCCACGGCTCTGTCTCGTACACCGGCGAGACCCCCTTGACCCGCACGCCCGGAGTGTCCTCCAGGGCGTCGATGGCGCCCTGGAGGGTCTCCAGGCGGTTGCCGAGGTTGGCGCCGAGGGCGATCACCGCGCGTTTGGGGTTGGACAGCGTGGTGTCCGCGGCGTCGACCTGCTCGATGACGGAGGCGGGCACCGGCTGTACGGTCGGGTCGCTCGAACCCTGGGTGAAGGGGGCGCTCATACACGGCTCCGGATGATGGTGACGGTCACGTCGTCGAAGGGGACGGTGATCGGCGCGTCCGGCTTGTGGACGCAGACCTCGACCTCCTCGACCCCTTCGTGCTTCAGACACACCTGGGCGATGCGCTCGGCCAGCGTCTCGACGAGGTTGACGGGCTCGCCCTCGACGACGGCCACCACCTCCTCGGCCACGATGCCGTAGTGCACGGTCTTCGCCAGGTCGTCGTCGGCCGCGGCCGGTCGGGTGTCCAGGCCGAGGACGATGTCCACGAGGAAGGTCTGGCCCTCCGCGCGTTCCTTGGGGAACACACCGTGGTGCCCGCGGGCCTTCAGGCCGCGCAGCGCGACACGATCCACGCGAATCACTCCTGCAGTCGTCGGTCTCGGCCGGTGCGCACCACGTGCGGGCGGTACGCCGGCCTCAGTCGAATCTACCCGCGGGCACCGACAGTGCCGGGCCACGGGGGTGTGGGGCGGGGCGGAGGCCGGGAGGATTCACCGTGTGTTCTCCCTGGCGGCCCCGGTGGATCACGGGTTGGTAGCCGCCCATACCCGCCGGTCCGTGATTCCAACCACTTCTTCGTTCTCCAGAGGTTCCTCCGGGTCAGGGAGGAGGGTCCTCGCCCTCCTCGTCCTCGGTCTCGGCCAGCACGGGGGAGGCGTGGTGCGACCAGAGCTTCCAGCCGGAGGGCGTGCGCCGGAACGCGTTGGTGGCGACCACGAGCTGACCGACGAGCGGGCCGAGCTCGTCGCCGCCCTCGGGGGCGGGGCCGCCGCTCAGGATGTTCTCGGTACAGGTCACCAGGGCGGTGTCGCCGGTCACGGAGACGTGCACGTCGGTGAGGAAGAACTGGATGTAGTCGGTGTTGGCCATGATCAGGGCGTAGGAGCGGAGGACCTCGCCGCGACCGGTGAGCACCGGCCAGCCCGGGTGCACGCAGGAGACCACGCCGACGTCGGCCGGGTCGTGGTACGACTCGTCGACGCCCAGATCGGACGGGGTGAGCCAGAACTCGGACACCTTTTCGAAATCGCCCTGCTCCAACGCCTCGTAGAAGGCGGTGTTGGCGGCCTCGACCTGTTCGACGTCGATGTGCGGCGCGTTCACCGGGCTCCTTCCGGGTCTCTGCCCGCCGCCCGCGCGCCCTCGACGGCGCGCGCGACGCGTACGGCGTCGGCGGTGGCGCGTACCTCGTGCACGCGTACGGCCCACGCGCCGGCGTGCGCCGCGAGTGCGGAGACGGCGGCGGTGGCCGCGTCCCGCTCGCGTGCGGGCGGCGGGGCGGCCTCCGGTCCGGCGAGGACCCGGCCGAGGAACCGCTTGCGGGAGGCGGCGACGAGCAGCGGGTGGCCGAGGCCGTGAAGGCGGTCGAGGTGGGCCAGTAGCACCAGGTCGTGCTCGGCGTCCTTGGAGAAGCCGAGGCCGGGGTCGACGACGACGCGGTCGGGTGCGACGCCGCCCTCGACCACCGCCTCCACGCGCGCGTGCAGCTCGTCCACGACCTCGGTGACGACGTCGTCGTAGGTGCCCCTGACGTTGCCGCCCTCCAGGAGGCCTCGCCAGTGCATGACGACGAAGGGGGCGTCCGCGTCGGCGACGACCGGGATCATCCGGGGGTCGGCGAGGCCGCCGCTGACGTCGTTGACGAGGGCGGCGCCCGCCGCGAGTGCCTGCTCGGCGACCGAGGCGCGCATCGTGTCGACGGAGATCGTGACGCCCTCGGAGGCCAGGCCGCGCACGACCGGGACCACCCGCCTGAGCTCCTCGTCCTCGTCGACGCGGGTCGCGCCGGGACGGGTGGACTCGCCGCCGACGTCCACCAGATCGGCCCCCTCGGCGACCAGGTCGAGGCCGTGCTTGATGGCGGCCGTGGTGTCGAAGAAGCGGCCGCCGTCGGAGAAGGAGTCGGGGGTGACGTTGACGACCCCCATGACCGCGCAGCGGTCCCATGCGGTCAGTCCCGCCAGGTGGCGGCGGCCGGTCTGCTTGCTCATGTGTTCAGCGTAGGCCCCGCAGGTGGCGGCCCTCCCGCGCGGCCCGGGTAAGCCCCGGTGCGGGCCCGACCCGGGTAAGCCCCGGCCCGGCCCGGGCCCGGCCCGGTGCGGTGCCTCGCGGCTGGGGGCCTGGCGCTGGAGGCCTGGCGGCGGGTCACACTGCCCGCGCTCGCGCCCGCCGTGGCCGCCGCCGCGCGGGGCCCGGCCCGGTTCCGGGCCACTCGCCCTGACCTGTCCCGGGCCCTCCGTCCGGTTCCTGGCCCTCCGACCTGTCCCGGGCCCTCCGGCTCCGGACCACCTGCCCCATTCCGGGCCCACGCCCGGTTCCGGGCCCACGCCCGGTTCCGGGCCCACGCCCGGTTCCGGGCCCTCGTTTTGGGCCACCCGGCCGGCCGGTCCTGCCGGTCCGGCCCGTCTTACCGGCCAGCCCCGTCCGGCCAGCCCCGTCCGGCCAGCCCCGTCCGGCCCGCCCGTCCGGCCCGCCCGTCCGGCCCGCCCGTCCGGCCCCGCCCGGCCCGCCCGGCCGGCCCCGCCTGGCCCGGTTGTCCGGCCCGTCCGCTCCGTCCGAGGCGCGGATGGGTCTTCTCACGCCGCCCGGGCGTCCTGCTCGACCACCCGGTGGGGGCACGGGCGGCGTGTGGCGGTGCGGCGGCGCAGGAAGCGGGGGAGGGGTGGGGCGAGGGTGACGAAGCCCTCGGCCTGCATGGCGGCGATGCCGATGCGGGGGAGGTCGGCGGAAGCGCGGTAGACCACGAACCGGGGTTCCCACCGGGGGCGGAACTTGGCGTTGAACTTGTACAGGGACTCGATCTGGAACCACCGGGAGAGGAACACCAGCAGTCCGCGCCAGGCCCGCAGCACCGGCCCCGCGCCGATCTTCTCGCCGCGGGCGAGCGCCGCGCGGAACATGGCGAAGTTCAGCGAGACGCGCGCGATGCCGAGCCTCGGGGCGGCCTGGAGCGCGGCCACGATCAGCAGTTCGTTCATGCCGGGGTCGGCCGAGCGGTCGCGCCGCATCAGGTCCAGCGACACCCCGTCCGCGCCCCACGGCACGAAGTGCAGGATCGCCTTCAGATCGCCGTACTCGCCGGGCTCGTCGTCCCGCTTGTGCGCGGTGGCGATCAGACAGTCCCCGTCGGCGGGGTCGCCGATGCGGCCCAGCGCCATGGAGAAGCCCCGCTCGGTGTCGGTGCCGCGCCAGGCGTCGGCGGCGCGGCGCACGCGGTCCAGCTCGGTGTCGCCGAGGTCAGCCACGCGCCGTACCCGGGTCTCGTAACCGGCGCGCTCGATGCGCTTGACCATCTGGCGCACGTTGCGCATCGCGCGGCCGGCGAGGGAGAAATCCGCTGCGTCCACCACCGCCTCGTCTCCCAGTTCGAGGGCGTCGAGCCCCGTCTCACGGGTCCACACCTCGCCGCCGGTCTCGGAGCAGCCCATGACGGCGGGCGTCCAGGAGTGCGCGCGGGCCTCGTCCATGAAGCGCTCGATGGCGCCCGGCCAGGCCTCGACGTCACCGATCGGATCACCGCTGGCCAGCATGACGCCGGAGACGACGCGGTAGGTGACGGCGGCCTTGCCGCTGGGGGAGAAGACCACGGCCTTGTCGCGGCGCAGCGCGAAGTGGCCGAGGGAGTCACGGCCGCCGTGTTGGTCGAGCAGGGTACGCAGACGGCTCTCGTCGTCCTCGGTGAGGCGCGCGGCGGGGTGTTCGGGGCGGAAGGCCAGGTAGATGGTGGTGACGGCGGTGATCAGGCCGAGGGCGCCGAGGGAGAAGGCCACCGTCCAGGAGGTGTTGCCGCGGTAGCCGACCGGGCCCTCGACGCCGAACAGGCCGTAGAGGACGTGGGTGATGCGGTCGGCCAGGCTCGGGGCGCCGACCATGCGGTGCGGGTGGGCGTTGACGACGAGCAGCCCGAGGACGAGGGAACCGGCGCCCATGAGGACGAAGTTGGTGAGCGCCCGCCACCGGCTGCGCGGGTCGGGCAGCGCCGCGAACTGGTCCCGGTGCCGGAGCAGGGGCAGGAGCAGCGCGAGGGAGATCAGCACCCCGACGAGGGAGTGCCGGTACGTGAACTGCGCGACGGCGCCGAGCGGCAGCAGGGCCACCGCCGCCCGCCAGGCCCGGCGTTTGCGGCGCTTGAGTCCGTGGGCGAGCAGCAGCAACAGCACCCCGGCGCTGAGCGAGAGCGCCGCCGCGAACGGGCCGAACGCGCCGGGCAGTACCTCGGCGAGGGCGTGCATACGGCTGTGCCGGAACCGCGGGAAGACACCGGCGGCGATGTCCAGCAGACCCACGAGCGCGCAGGCGCGGCCGACGAGGAGGGGCACGGCCTCCGGACGAGGGCCGCGCAGCACCCGACGTACGCTGGTGGGCTTCGCCGGAACCCCACCCGACATTTCCTCATCTGTCCTGACAGACATCGCACCCGTAGTTCTGCGAGAGACCGTGGATCCGGGCCCGTTTCGGGCATCCGGCGACATTGCGCCCTCTAGGACGGTGTCCTGACGGAGGAGGTTCACTCCGCCGGTCGGAAAGCCCCCAGGGGCGCGCGGGGTGTGCAGGGGTGGTGGTCCGGGCGGACGGTCCGCACGGACGCATGGAAAGCGCAGGCAGGTGGCAACGCATGGGTCTCACAAGCGACAAGGCGCTCGCGCTGGCGGTCCTGTCCGGCGTGCTGCTGTTCGCCGGCACGGTGTGGCTGTGGCCGCGGCTGGCCCGGCGGACCTGGCGGGCCGTCCTCGGGCGGGTGGCCCTGCTGTTCGCCACCCAGTCGGCGGTCTTCGCCGCGGTCGGCCTGGTCGCCAACCAGTCCTTCGGGTTCTACGCCAGTTGGGCCGACCTGTTCGGCCGGGAGAACGGCCAGGGGGTGGTCGTGGACCACTCGGCCGACGAGGCCGACGGCGCGCTCCGGGTCGTCGGCGACCGCCGGGCCACCCGGACGGGCGGGACGCGGCCGGAGGTCACCGGCCGGATCCAGGAGATACGGGTCGTCGGCCGTACGACACGGATCGCGTCGCCCGCGTACGTGTATCTGCCGCCGGAGTACTTCCAGGCGCGGCACCGCGCCCGGACGTTCCCCGCCTCCGTGGTCCTGACCGGCTACCCGGGGACGGCCTCGGCGCTGGTGGACAAGCTCCGGTACCCGCGTACGGCGCTCGACCTGGCCAAGGCGGGCCGGATGCGCCCGATGATCCTGGTGATGCTGCGGCCCACGGTGGCGCCGCCGCGCGACACGGAGTGCGTGGACGTGCCGGGCGGCCCGCAGACGGAGTCGTTCTTCGCCGCGGACCTGCCCGAGGCCGTGAGCGCCCATTACCGCGTGGACCGCGGGCCGGGGAGCTGGGGCGTCGTCGGCAACTCGACCGGCGGTTACTGCGCCCTGAAGCTCGCCATGCACCATCCCGAGGTGTACGGCGCGGGGGCCGGGCTCTCCGCCTACTACGACGCGCCCAGCGATCCCACCACGGGCGACCTCTTCCAGGGCGACAAGAGGCGGAAAAACGGGGCCGACCTGTGGTGGTGTCTCAAGAACATGCCCGCGCCCGACACTTCACTGCTCGTCACCAGCAGCAGATCCGGCGAGACGAACTACAAGGACACGCTGAAGTTCATTGAGCGGGTGAAGGACAAGAAGCCGACGCGCATCTCGTCGATCATCCTGGAAAGCGGCGGGCACAACTTCAATACGTGGCGGCGCGAGATTCCCGCGACCCTGGAGTGGCTCGGCGAGCGGCTCGACGGGCGGTGACCGGCGGCCCGGTGGCCGGTGGCGGGCCGTCCGGCGGGTGATGACGGGCGGCCACTGAAAATGATCTTGATGTAATTCGCCCGCGGCCGGGCATGTGGATTCCCGATGCCGTGTGAACGCGTCGGAGATGGCCGTGTTTTTACGGGGCGGGGCGCCAAGATTCGCCTACGCGCGGTAAGTTTCTGGCCATGCCACGTGGACGTCACCGCCATTCCCCGCCCCTGCACAGGCTGCTTCCTCCGTCGGCGATCGCAGGCGTCTCCGTCGTCTGTGCCTTCGGACCCTGGGTGTTCAGCGAAGCGATGATCCTGCGCGCACTGGCCGCTGCCGCCGCGGTGACGGCCGTCGTCGGCGCGGTCGTCATGCGTCACTGGGACGCGCAGGCGGGCAGGCGCGTCGCCGACCTCACGCGCGCGCGTGCGAGCGACGAGTGGCGCTACGAGGAACGCGTCGCCGAACTGGAGTCCGACCTGGAGGAGTCGCGCGAGCTGCGCGTGAAGCTGGAGCACCGGCTGCGGGCGAAGCGCACGGAACTGGCGGGACTGCGCAACGAGCACGCCGCCCTGCTGCGGCGCTACGCCACGGCGGAGACCGAGCGGGCCACCGCGCTGGAAGGCCGCCGGCTGCTGGAGATAGAGGCCGTGCCGCAGGCCGCCGCGCTGCCGGCGGCCCGCCCGGCACCGGTGGAGGAGACGTCCGCCGAGGCCACCGCGACCGCCGGGGAGACCACCGAAGAGGCTCCCGACGCCACCGAGGCCACCGGGGCCGTCGAGGAGGCCCCCGCCGTCTTCTCTCCCGAGGGCTCCCGGCTGTTCCTTCGTGCGAACGCGGCACTGGCGCGTTTCGACGAGGACCCGCCCGCCGCCCCGGGCGGTGGCGACCGGGACTCCGACGATGGCGGTGACTCCGACGACGACGGTGGCGGCGGCAGCGGCGGTGGCGGTGGCGGCGAGGGCGCGGAGGCGGCCGAGGCGGCCGAGGCGGCGCGGGAGGACGAGGCCCAGGGGCAGCCCGAGGCGGCCGGCGCGCACGAGCGCACCGCCGCCGCCTCCCCGCCGCCTCAGCCCGGTCGGTCCGACCAGTCCCACCAGTCCGGTCAGGAGGACCAGGCCGACCAGTCCGGTCACGCCGGCCAGTCCGGTCAGAACGACCACGCTGACCAGTCTGGTCACGCTGACCAGTCCGGTCAGAACGACCACGCCGGCCAGTCCGGTCACGCCGGCCAGCCCGGTCAGGCCGGTCAGGCCGATGAGCGGTTCGCGCAGCCGACCCAGGCCACCCGGCGGGTCGCCGGACACTTCACGGTGCCGACCGCGGTGGCCGTCGCACCGACGGCTCCCGCGCGGCGTCCGACGGCAGAGGGCGGCTTCGACTTCTTCGGCACGAAGAACGGCGAGGACGGCACGACATCGCCCGACACCCTGGAGGCCGTGCAGAACGAGGACCTCGCCGACGTCGTCGGCCAGGAGGCCCTCGCCCTGCACAAGGCCGAGACGGAGGCCGCCTTCAAGCCGGCCGGCGAGGAGTCCCGCGGTGTGGGCCAGGTGATCGACCTGACGGCCCACGACGAGACGGAGCAGATCGACGTACAGCGGTTGCGCAGCGCGGTGTCCTGACGCCGGGCGGCCGGCCCGAACCGGCTGGCACCGGCCGGGCCTCAGGCCATCCAGCGGTCCGGCAGCGCGTCCCGCCGTCCGGTCCGGGACCGCTCCGCCTGCGCCCGCAGCAGCCGTGCCGCGTCGTCGGCGTCGCGCAGCCGCGCGGTCACGGTCTTGTTCGCCCCCGTGTCCACCCGTACGTCGGCCAGCCGCAGCGCCCGCTGCCACGGCCCCTGCGTGAGCCGGACGCTCTGCACCTTGGCGTGCGGCACCAGCGCCAGGCTGCGGCGCAGCAGCCCGTACCGGGCGGCGAAGACCGCGTCGGTGACGGTGAGCCCGTAGCCGCGCCACCACAGCGGCCGACACCGCGCGGCCCGCCGCGGCGGGCGGGACAGCACCGCGTCCGCCGGCACGGTCACCCCGGGCAGCACGCGCGCGACGACCGACTCGGCGATCTCGCGCGGGGCCACCGGCAGCAGTACGGAGTTCGACGACCCGGCCACGTCCAGCTCCACCCGCACCCACCCGCGCCGCCGCCACAGCACGGGCTGCACGATCCGCACGGTCTGCACCCGGCCCGGCGGCACGGTCTCGTGGGCGCGGTCCAGCAGTCCGTGGTCGAGGCGGAGCCCGTCCGGGGACTCGGCCACCGTCCAGTCGTACTCCCCGACGAACCGGCCCGCGCTGCTCGCGCCCGCGGCGCCCACCAGGGGCAGGGCGGTCGCCAGCACCGTCCACAGGTTGTGGGTGGCCAGCCACAGCAGCGTCGGCACGACGACCGCGGCGATCAGCGTGCCCCAGGTCGCGCCGGTCAGCAGCAGTGAGACGGCGAGGACCCCGGGCGGCACGCGCAGCAGTTGCCGGGAGGGTGCCTCGCCGACCTCGTGCGCGGTCTCCGGCGCGAGCCCGGCCGCGCGCGCGAGCAGTTCGGCCCGCAGCGCGCGGGCCTCGTCGGCGCCCAGGAAGGCCAGTTCGTCCTTCTTGCCGGTGCCGATGACGTCGAGTTTCAGCTTGGCGACCCCCGCGACGCGGGCGAGCAGCGGCTGGGTGACGTCGACGGCCTGGATCCGTTCGAGCCGGATGTGCGCGGTGCGCCGGAACAGCAGTCCGGTACGGATGCGCAGCTCGGTATCGGTCACCGCGAAGTGCGTGAACCACCAGGTCAGGAAGCCGTACAGGGCGGCGGCCGGGATCAGCACGGCGAGCCCTATCAGCAGCGTGGTCGTGGTCAGCCGCGACAACTGGCGCTGCGCCTGGTCGGGATCGTGCACGGCCCACCCGACGAGCACGGCAACCGGCGCCCACGCCCTCCGCAACGGCGTGACGGGGTGCAGCCGACGCTCGACGACACCGTTCCCGGGCCCGGGCGCGCCGTTCTCGGCTCCGTCCACACGGTCCTGTGCGACGGCCTCGGTCGTGTGGCCGTCGCCTTCGGTCGCGACGGCCTCGGTCGGGTGGCCCGTGCCTTCGGTCGCGACGGGCCCGGTCGGGTCGACCTTGCCTTTGGTCACGACGGCCCCGGTCGCGTCCACCTTGCCTTCGGTCGCGCTGTCTCTGCCCGCGGGCGCGCCGTCCCTGGCCCCGTTCGAGGCGTCCTTGGCTCCCGTGGCGCCGTGCCCTGCTCCGTTCACGCGGTCTCCCGCCCCGTTCACGCGGTCCCCGGCCCTGCCGCCCGTCGGGCCACTCCTGGCTCCCGTCGGGCCACTCCTGGCCCCCGTGGAGCCGTCCTCGGCCCCCGTGGGGCAGCCGTCCTCGGCCCCCGTGGGGCAGCCGCCCCCGGCCCCCGTCGCACCGCCCCCGGCCCCCGCCGGGCCGCCGTCCTCCGCCCCGGGCGTCGTCACAGCCCCGCCGATCGGGCCTCGCCCAGCTCGGTGAGCCGGTCGCGGAGGCGTTCCGCCTCGGCCGGGGCGAGGCCCGGGATGGTCGCGTCGGTCGCCGCGGCGGCCGTGTGGAGCTGCACACTGGCCAGGCCGAAGTGGCGCTCGACCGGCCCCGAGGTCACCTCGACCAACTGCATCCGCCCGTACGGGACGACGGTCTCCTCCCGCCACAGCACGCCCCGGCTGATCAGCAGGTCGTCGGCGCGCTCGGCGTACCGCCAGGAGCGCCAGTTGCGCTCCAGCATCACCCAGCCCCACGCCAGCAGGGCCGACGGCAGCACTGCGAAGGCCGCCCAGAAGGGTCCCAGGAACAGCCCGGGCAGCACACCCGCGGCGAGCGTCAGCAGCCCCAGCCACACCACCAGCAACAGCCGCCGCATGCGTAGCAGCCCCGGCGGCAGGCCGGTCCACACCGGTTGGTCCGGCGACGGCTCCGTCGCCTCCGTCGTCCCCGCCGTGCCCGTGTCGTCAGGGCTCCCCGTCTCCATGGAGCCAGCGTACGTAGGGGAGACTGTGCGCATGACTCCCAAGACGGAGACCATGGTCGGTATCGGCGGTGCCGCGGAGAGCACCGACATGGTGCTCAACATCGGGCCCCAGCATCCGTCTACGCACGGCGTGCTGCGGCTGCGGCTCGTCCTGGACGGCGAGCGCATCACGAGCGCGGAGCCCGTGATCGGCTACATGCACCGCGGCGCGGAGAAGCTGTTCGAGGCCCGGGACTACCGTCAGATCATCGTGCTCGCCAACCGCCACGACTGGCTGTCGGCGTTCTCCAACGAGCTGGGCGTGGTCCTCGGGGTGGAGCGGATGCTCGGCATGGAGGTCCCTACGCGCGCGGTGTGGACGCGGACGCTGCTCGCGGAGCTGAACCGGGTCCTCAACCACCTGATGTTCCTGGGCTCGTACCCGCTGGAACTGGGCGGCATCACCCCGGTCTTCTACGCCTTCCGGGAGCGGGAGGTCCTCCAGAACGTCATGGAGGAGGTCTCCGGCGGGCGCATGCACTACATGTTCAACCGCGTCGGCGGCCTCAAGGAGGACCTGCCGGCCGGCTGGTCCACGCGCGCGCGGGCGGCCGTCGCCGCCGTGCGTTCGCGCATGGACGTCTTCGACGACCTGGTGCTCGGCAACGAGATCTTCCGGGGGCGTACGCGCGGGGTCGGTGTCCTGTCGCCCGAGGCCGTGCACGCCTACGGCGTCAGCGGGCCGATCGCCCGCGCCTCGGGCGTCGACTTCGACCTGCGCCGCGACGAGCCGTACCTCGCCTACGGCGAACTCCAGGACACCCTGAAGGTCGTCACCCGCACCGACGGCGACTGCCTTGCCCGCTTCGAGTGCCTCCTGGAGCAGACGCACAACGCCCTCGACCTGGCCGACGCCTGCCTGGACCGCCTGGCCGAGCTGCCGCCGGGGCCGATCAACCAGCGGCTCCCGAAGGTGCTGAAGGCGCCCGAGGGCCACACGTACGCGTGGACCGAGAACCCGCTCGGCATCAACGGCTACTACCTGGTCAGCAAGGGCGAGAAGACCCCGTACCGGCTGAAACTGCGCTCCGCCTCGTACAACAACATCCAGGCGCTCGCGGAGCTGCTGCCCGGGACGCTGGTCGCGGACATGGTGGCCATCCTGGGTTCACTCTTCTTCGTGGTCGGGGACATCGACAAGTAGCGCGGCGGCGTCGAGGGGCCCCACCGGCTGGAGCAGCCACACGAAGTCGCCCAGCCCGCCCGGCGCGAGCAGTTCGGCGGCCTCCGAGGCGCCGGCGAGAGCGCGTACGTACGCCGCCGGGTCGGTGGACGCCAGCGCGAGCGGGGGGCGTGCGCCCGTGACACCCAGGGCGCGCAGGGCATCACGCTGGAGGCGCAGCAGCGCACCCGGGGGCGTGCACTCCGGAGCACACCTCGCCGCGTGGGCCGCCGCGCACGCGTCCAGCGCGACATGCGCGGTGATGTCGCACGACCCGTCCGGCACCGGCGCCGTCTCCCGCCCCTCCCGGAAGCCGGTGAGCGTCCCGAACGGCGGGCGGGCGCCCACGGTGTGCGCGTAGTCGGCGGCCACGGCCAGCCCCGCGTCCAGGGCCGACACGGCGGACACCCAGGCGGCGTCCCTGGGGAGCCCGATCTCGGCCCGCAGCCCCTCCTCGCCGGGCAGCGGCCACCACCGCGCCAGCCACTCGGCCTCGGCCCCGTCCACCGGCTCCCCGAGCCGTTCGTCCCCGTCGTCCCGGACCAGCACCCGCCGTGCCACGCCCGCGGAGTCCACCTCCGCCACGTCCACCGGTACGTTGTCCAGCCACTCGTTGGCGAACAGCAGGCCCGTCACCCCGCCGCCCGGCGGCTCGGCGAGCCACTCGATCCGGTGGTCCAGTCCCTCGGGACGGCCGGCGACCTCGACGGCGTACGCGCGCGTGCGGGCGGCCACGCCGGCGGGCAGCGCGGCCAGTACCCCGGCGACCAGCTCCCCCCGGCCGGCCGCCATGTCCACGAAGTCCAGCGACGCGGGCCGGCCCAGCGCCTCGTCGACCCGGCACAGCAGCCGTGCCACGGCACCGGCGAACTGCGGCGACGCGTGCACGGAGGTGCGGAAGTGCCCGGCCGGCCCCTCGGACGCGCGGTAGAAACCGGCCGGTCCGTAAAGAGCGTCGTGCGTCGCTTCCCTCCAGCCCCGCCAGTTCTGTTGCGCTCCTGAAGCCCCTCTGACCCCTGTTGTCCCTCGTCTCACAGGGCCAGGCTAGGCGCACAGGAGAACGGAGCCTCCACCTTGCGGAGTATGCGCGGGGGACGCGGATCGGCCCTCCGGTTGACCCCTGCACCTATCTCTCTTCCCTACGCTGGGTTACGTGCAGCGCCTCTACGACTTCCTCCGCAGACACCCGATCGGGTTCGACTGTTTCTGGGCCCTCGTCCTGCTCGGCATCTCCGTCATGTCCGTGGCTCCGCAGGAGGAGGCCCGGGGGACGGACACGACGGCGCTGATCGTTCCCTTCGTCCTGCTGCTGTGCCTGGTGATCGCGCTGCGCAGGCTGATGCCGGAGAGGATGCTGCTGCTGGCCGTCGCGCTGGGCCTGGGGCAGGTGGTGCTGGACGTGCCGACCATGCCGGCCGACTTCGCCCTCCTGGTGATCGTCT
Organism: Streptomyces pactum; assembly: GCF_002005225.1. NCBI lineage: Bacteria > Bacillati > Actinomycetota > Actinomycetes > Kitasatosporales > Streptomycetaceae > Streptomyces > Streptomyces pactum. Next base: position 3,969,557 of record NZ_CP019724.1, on the reverse strand, counting down.
ACACCGTGGCCGCGACCGGCGCCCGCTGGGCCTCCCGGACCGCGCTGGCCACGGGGCTGTGCGCCGCCCCCGTCGCCCAGCTCCGCTGGCCCACGGACGACGCGGGCATAGCGAGCAACATCGCCATAACGGTCTTCCAGGCGGTGCCCTTCGCCCTCGCCTGGGTGCTCGGCGACTCCATGCGCACCCGTCGCGCCTACTTCGCGCAGTTGGAGGAACGCGCCGCACGGCTGGAGCGGGAGCGCGAGGCGCAGGCCAAGGTCGCGGTCGCCGCCGAACGCGCCCGGATCGCGCGCGAGCTGCACGACGTCGTCGCGCACAACGTCTCCGTGATGGTGGTGCAGGCCGACGGTGCCGCCTACGTCCTGGACGCGGCCCCCGACCAGGCCAAGAAGGCCCTGGAGACCATCTCCTCCACCGGCCGCCAGGCCCTCGCGGAGATGCGCCGCCTGCTCGGCGTGCTGCGCACCGGCGAGCACCAGGAGGCCGGCGAGTACGTCCCGCAGCCCGACGTCCAGCAGATCGAGGACCTCGTCGAGGAGTGCCGCGGCTCCGGGCTGCCCGTCGACTTCAAGGTCGAGGGCACCCCGCGCCGGCTGCCCAGCGGCCTCGAGCTCACCGCGTACCGCATCGTGCAGGAGGCGCTGACCAACACGCGCAAGCACGGCGGCCCCAACGCGGGCGCGAGCGTGCGCCTGGTCTACTTCGACGACGGCCTCGGGCTGCTCATCGAGGACGACGGCAAGGGCGCCCCGCACGAGCTCTACGAAGAGGGCGGCTTCGACGGCCAGGGCCACGGCCTGATCGGGATGCGCGAGCGGGTCGGCATGGTCGGCGGCACCCTGGACGCGGGCCCGCGGCAGGGCGGAGGATTCCGCATCAGTGTGCTGCTGCCGCTGAAACCCGCACACTGACACCCGCGCCCACACGCACGTACCGCGTTGACACCTGTAAGGAAGAGGCCCCGATGGCTATCCGCGTAATGCTCGTCGACGACCAGGTGCTGCTGCGCACCGGGTTCCGGATGGTGCTGGCGGCCCAGCCGGACATGGAGGTCGTCGCCGAGGCGGGGGACGGCGTCGAGGCCCTCCAGGTGCTGCGTGCGACCGCCGTGGACGTGGTCCTGATGGACGTCCGGATGCCCAAGCTCGACGGTGTCGAGACCACCAGCCGGATCTGCGTGGACCCCAACGCGCCGAAGGTGCTGATCCTGACCACCTTCGACCTCGACGAGTACGCCTTCTCGGCGCTGAAGGCGGGCGCCTCCGGCTTCATGCTCAAGGACGTGCCGCCGGGCGAGCTGCTCGCCGCGATCCGCTCCGTGCACAGCGGCGACGCGGTGGTCGCCCCGTCCACCACCCGCCGGCTCCTGGACCGGTTCGCGCCGATGCTGCCGGCCACCGGCCAGGAGCCCCGGCACAAGGAACTCCAGCGGCTCACCGAGCGCGAGCGCGAGGTGATGGTGCTGGTCGCACAGGGTCTGTCCAACGGGGAGATCGCGGCCCGGCTCGTGCTGTCGGAGGCGACCGTCAAGACGCACGTGGGCCGCATCCTCACCAAGCTCGGGCTGCGGGACCGGGTGCAGGTGGTGGTCCTCGCCTATGAGACCGGGCTGGTGCGCGCGGGCGGCGGACAGGGCTGACCGCGCCCCGAGACGGGGCCCGCGTCGGTAAGGTGCCCCGCATGCTCCTGTGGATCAACGGCCCCTTCGGGGGCGGCAAGACACAGACCGCACACGAGATACGGCGCCGGCTCCCCGGCAGTGTGATCTGCGACCCCGAGCACGCGGGCTTCGGCCTGCGCCGCATGCTGCCGCCCGAGCTGCGCGGCGCCCGCGGCCGGAGGCCGCTGCTGGACGACTTCCAGGATCTGGCCTCCTGGCGGCAGGGCGTGGTGGAGGTCCTCGACCTGGCCCTCACCCGGCACGACGGTGTGGTGATCGCACCCATGACGGTGACACACTCCGGTTATTTCGCCGAGACCGTCGGCCGGCTGCGCGAACTGGGCCACGACGTCCGCCACTTCACCCTCCTCGCGCAGCGCGAGACCGTACTGCGACGGCTGCACGCGCGGGGTTTCGGGCAGGTCCTGCGGTACGTCGCCGGGAAGGACGCCGGACTGCGCCGCGAGAGCTGGGCCGTGCGGCGACTCGACCACTGCCTGGAGCGGCTGGCCGAGCCGGAGTTCGCCGAGCACCTGTGGACGGATCACGCCACCGTCCCGAAGACCGCTGACCGGATCGCCGTGCTGGCGGGACTCACCCTGGAGCCCAACCGCGAGGGCGCGCTGCGGACACGGCTGCGGCAGGCGGGCGTGGGACTGCGGCACATCCGGTTCGACTGACCGCGCTCCCGCGGCCGTTCAGCGGCGGTTCACCGGAGGATCCCCTCCAGGAAGTCGCTGCCCAGCCGGGCCACCACCGTCACGTCCAGTTGGTGCAGGACGTACCGCCCGCGGCGCCGGGTGGTGATCAGGCCCGCCTTCTTCAGGACGCCCAGGTGCCGGGATATCTCCGGGGGCGTCATGCCGTGCGCCTGCGCCAGCTCGCTCGTGGTGTAGGCGCTGCGGGCCAGGTGGCGGCAGATGCGCATCCGCACCGGGTGGGACAGCGCGGTCATCCGCAGCGTGAGCTGCTCGACCGACGGCGGTGAGGCCAGCTCGGGGGAGCCGACGGGGTAGTGCAGCACCGGCTGCCAGTCGTGCCGGTGCAGGACCATCAGGTGCGGCCAGCCCAGGCTCGTCGGGACGAGCAGGAGCCCGCCGTCCGCCGTCGCCGAACGGCCGTCGCCCAGCTTGTCGACCGTGATCCGCGCGGCGCTCTCGTCCAGCGTGACCGCCGGGGACACGGCGGCCAGCGCCTCGGCGAGGCCCTTGCGGTGCAGCAGGTCCGTCTTGTGGCGGGCGTCCGCCGCGAGCTGGTGGCGCAGCCGCGCCCAGGCCTCCGCGAAGAACGCCTCGTCGCAGTCCCGCGCGAACTGCCTCAGCCAGCCGCGGATCAGCGGCGGATCGGCCAGCAGCCGCTCGCTGAAGCGCAGTTGCTGCGGTCCGCGCGCGGCGGCCAGGTCCAGCGCGCGCCGGCGCACCCCGGCGTCCGTGAGCGCGCAGGCCCCACCGGTGCTGTACGGCAGGGCGCAGGTGAACTCCAGCGCCGCGTCCACGAACTGCTCGTCGGACAGCTTGTCGAGCAGGTCCAGATCCTCGGCGAGGGTGGCGCCGGGCAGGGTGCTTCGGCCGGGCACGCCGGCGAAGGGCATGAACAGGTCCGAGAAGGTCGTCCGCCACAGGAAGTCGGCCTCGCACATCCGGTCCGCCAGATGCGAGTCGAGCCGGGCGGTCACGCCCGTAGCCCAGCCCTGCAGGCCCGGGTGGTGCCCCGGCTCGGACAGCGCGTGCAGCGCCATGCCCAGCTCGGCCAGGGGGGAGGGCACGACGGCGATCCTCTCCGGCCGCAGCCCCGTGATGTCGATGCGCACGCTCATGTCCTCATGGTGCACCCCGCCACCGACAACGCCGCCGCCGATTGACCGCCGCAGTCAATCGGCGCGACCGCGGCACCGTACCGGAGCAGTCTGGAGTGACCGGGGCCGCCGCGGAGCCCGTTCCTTCCTCACCCCTACGTCTCCCGAGAAGGCGATCCCCATGAGCATCACGCAGCAGTACCTCCTCGACACCTACCGTGCCCGGCAGCTCGGCGAGCCGGCGCCGCCCGCGCCCGGCGCCCACGACTGGCAGGTCGTGCGCGAGTGGCACGACCGCCGCCAGTTCCAGGCCGCGCTCGCCGGCCGCCCGGCGCACGGCCGCCCGGTCCACGGCCGCGTGCGGCGGGCCCTGCGACGGTGGTGGTCCCGGTGGCCGCGCGCTCTCGGCTGACCCGGGCAGCCGGCGCCCTGGCGGTCAGGCTTCCAGCCGGGCCGCGAAGTCGGCGACCGCCGCCTTCACCTCGTCGGCCGTCCAGTCGAGGCCCGCTATATCCACCCCGACCTCGGTGATCGCGAGCCCCGGCCCGGGCGTGCTCCAGCCCCGGGAGAAGAGCAGGGTCCCCGTCTCCTCGCCCTGCCGGACCGCGGCCTCGCCGACGACATCGGCGTCGTACGGCAGCCAGACCTGGAACTCGTGGGTGTGCGGCTCCTCGGGGTGCACCCGCGCCCACGGCAGTCCGGCCGCCGCGAAGCCCTCCCGCAGCGCGGCGGCCACCACGCGCGCGTGGGCGACGTACTCCGGCAGCCGGGGCAGCTCCCGCTCCAGGCCGGCCAGGGCCGACAGCACCGTGGGGAACTGCTGGAACACCGCGCCGCCGTACCGGTGCCGCCAGGCCCTCGCCTCCTCGACCAGCGTCCGGGGGCCGGCCAGGGCGGCGCCGCCGTAGCCCTTGAGGGACTTGTAGAACGAGACGTACACGCTGTCCGCCAGGCCCGCGATCTCGGCCAGTGGACGGCCGAAGTGGACGGTGGACTCCCACAGGCGGGCCCCGTCGAAGTGGACCACCGCGTCGCGCTCCCGCGCGGCCTCGACCACCTCGGTGAGTTCCTCCCAGGTGGGCAGTACGAAACCGGCCTCCCTGAGTGGCAGCTCCAGCATCAGCGCCCCGAACGGCTCTTCGAAGTCGCGCACCTCGTCGGCGGTCGGCAGCCGGGGCTCGCTGGTCACCCGCACCGGGCGCAGCCCGCTGACCCGGCTGAAGGCGTTGCGCTCGTGCATCTCGGGATGGCTGAGCCCGTGCAGGGCGACGACCGGATTGCCGGTGCGGCCCGCCCAGCAGCGCAGGGCCACCTGCTGGGCCATGGTGCCGGTCGGGAAGAAGGCGGCGGCCTCGGTGCCGAACAGGGCGGCGACCTTCTCCTCCAGGGCCTCCACGACGCCGTTGCCGTAGAGGTCGGACGGCTCGTCGAGGTCGTACAGCTCGGCGGCCCCGTCCAGCAGGGCGAGCCGCTCGCGCAGGGTGGCCGAGAACCCCGGGCTGACGAGCACGCGGCGGGCGCCGCGATGGGCGGCCACGCGCCGTTCCCGGAGCCGCGCGCCGCGCTCCTCCGCCGCTTCCGCCTGATGTGCCTGGTCCGCTTGTTCCGCCGTATCGCTCATGCCGGGATCATGCCGCGCTGACGTCGGCGCGGGCATCCGGTTTCCCCACAGGTTTCACACGTTCCCGCGCGGGTCGGGGCGTGCCCCGGCGTCTTCTCCACGCGCGTGTGGGTGTGCCCCGTCGCCGCACGGAAACCCACAGCCTGTGGACAACCGGACGTCCTCCGAACCAATCGCGTTAACATGACGAGAAATCGTCCGGTACCCGGAGCGGACTGGAACGGGAAGGCCGCCGTCGCGTGAACACAACCCCACAGCCAGACCCCAGGGACCGCCCCGCGCGGCTCACGGTAGGCGTCGTCGGCGCCGGACGCGTGGGCCCCGCGCTGGCCGCGTCCCTCCAGCTCGCCGGGCACCGCCCGGTGGCCGTCTCCGGTGTCTCCGACGCCTCCAGACGGCGCGCCGCGGCGCTCCTGCCCGACGTGCCGCTCATGCGGCCCGCCGAGGTTCTCCAGCGCGCCGAGCTGGTCCTGCTGACGGTCCCGGACGACGCCCTGCCCGGCCTGGTGACCGGGCTCGCCGAGACCGGCGCGGTGCGGCCGGGCCAACTGCTCGTGCACACCTCCGGACGGTACGGCGCGAGGGTCCTGGACCCCGCACTGCGGGCCGGCGCGCTGCCGTTGGCCCTGCACCCGGCGATGACCTTCACCGGCACCCCCGTGGACGTCCAGCGCCTGGCCGGCTGCTCCTTCGGCGTCACCGCGCCCGAGGAGCTGCGGCTGGCCGCCGAGGCCCTGGTCATCGAGATGGGCGGCGAACCGGAGTGGATCGCCGAGGACAAGCGGCCGCTGTACCACGCCGCGCTCGCCCTCGGCGCCAACCACCTGGTCACCCTGGTCGCCCAGTCCATGGAGCTGCTGCGCACGGCCGGCGTCGAGGCCCCCGACCGGATGCTCGGCCCGCTGCTGGGCGCCTCCCTCGACAACGCCCTGCGCTCCGGCGACGCGGCCCTCACCGGCCCCGTCGCGCGCGGTGACGCGGGCACGGTCGCCGCGCACATCGTGGAGCTGCGCGCACACGCCCCGCAGGCCGTCGCCGGCTACCTGGCCATGGCCCGCGCGACCGCCGACCGGGCACTGGACCACGGGCTGCTGAAGGCGGAGTTCGCCGAGGACCTGCTCGGCGTACTCGCCGACGGCACGGGCGCCACCGACGGCACGGGCGGCACGGGCGCCACCGACGGCACGGTCGGCACGGGCGGCACGGACGGCCCCGACGGCCCCGACGGCCCCGACGGCCCCGACGGCCCCGACGGCCCCGACGGCACTGACGGTACCGACGGCCTCGGAGGAGACGCCCGATGACCACCGCCCCGCCCGCCCTGCTGCGCACCGCCGGCGAGCTGCACGCGCGCGTGCGCCACCGCCGACGGGCCGTGGTGATGACCATGGGCGCCCTGCACGAGGGCCACGCCACCCTGATCCGCACGGCCCGCGACCTCGCCGGCCCGGACGGTGAGGTGGTCGTCACCGTCTTCGTCAACCCACTGCAGTTCGGCGCCGGCGAGGACCTCGACCGCTACCCGCGCACCCTGGACGCCGACCTGGGGATCGCCGGGCAGGCGGGCGCGGACGCCGTCTTCGCCCCCTCCGCCGACGAGGTCTACCCCGGCGGCGAGCCCCAGGTACGCGTCACGGCGGGCCCCATGGGCGAACGCCTCGAGGGCGCCTGTCGCCCCGGCCACTTCGACGGCATGCTCACCGTCGTCGCCAAGCTGCTCCACCTCACCCGCCCCGACCTCGCCCTCTACGGCCAGAAGGACGCCCAGCAGCTCGCCCTGATCCGCCGCATGGTCCGCGACCTGAACTTCGGCGTGGAGATCGTCGGCGTCCCCACCGTGCGCGAGGAGGACGGCCTGGCCCTGTCCAGCCGCAACCGCTACCTCTCGACCCGGGAGCGCCGCACCGCCCTCGCCCTCTCCCAGGCTCTGTTCGCCGGCCTGGACCGGCACGCCGCTCAGGAGGCGCTGCGCGCCCGGGCCCGCGAGGTGCCCGCCACACAGGCACGCGCCGAGGCGCTCAGCGCCCTGGGCGAGTCCCGCGCGGCGGCCGACGCCCACGCCGTCGCCACGTCCGCGCCCGGCAGCGCGACGGCCGTGCGGGCCGCCGCCCGCCTGGTACTGGACGACGCGGCCCGCGCCAACCCGCCGCTGGAGCTGGACTACCTCGCCCTGGTCGACCCGTCCGACTTCACCGAGATCGGCGACGACCACACCGGTGAGGCCGTCCTCGCCGTCGCAGCCCGGGTCGGCACGACCCGGCTGATCGACAACGTCCCCCTCACCTTCGGAGCCGCCTCGTGACCAGCACAGGCATACGACTGCACGCACCCGCGCCCGGCTGGGCCATCGCCGCGGACGTGGTGGTCGTCGGCTCCGGCGTCGCCGGCCTCACCGCCGCCCTGCGCTGCGAGGCGGCCGGCCTGCGGACGGTCGTCGTCACCAAGGCCCGCCTCGACGACGGCTCCACCCGCTGGGCCCAGGGCGGCATCGCGGCGGCCCTCGGCGAGGGCGACACCCCCGAACAGCACCTGGACGACACCCTGGTCGCCGGCGCGGGCCTGTGCGACGAGGAAGCCGTCCGCATCCTGGTCACCGAGGGACCCGACGCCGTACGGCGGCTCATCGAGACCGGCGCGCACTTCGACGAGTCCACCGAGGGCGGCCTGGCCCTCACCCGCGAGGGCGGCCACCACCGACGCCGCATCGCCCACGCCGGCGGCGACGCCACGGGCGCGGAGATCTCCCGCGCCCTGGTCGAGGCGGTACGCGCGCGCGGGATGCGCACGGTGGAGAACGCCCTCGTCCTCGACCTGCTCACGGACGCGGACGGCCGCACCGCCGGCGTCACCCTGCACGTCATGGGCGAGGGCCAGCACGACGGCGTCGGGGCGGTCCACGCCCCCGCCGTGGTCCTGGCCACCGGCGGCATGGGCCAGGTCTTCTCGGCGACGACCAACCCGTCCGTCTCCACGGGCGACGGCGTCGCGCTCGCCCTGCGCGCGGGCGCCGAGGTGAGCGACCTCGAATTCGTCCAGTTCCACCCCACCGTCCTCTTCCTCGGCCCGGACGCAGAGGGCCAGCAGCCCCTGGTCTCGGAGGCGGTACGCGGCGAGGGCGCCCACCTGGTGGACGCCGACGGCGTGCGCTTCATGCAGGGGCAGCACGAACTCGCGGAACTCGCCCCCCGGGACATCGTCGCCAAGGGCATCATGCGCCGCATGCGGGAGCAGGACGCCCAGCACATGTACCTGGACGCCCGCCACTTCGGCGCGGCGATGTGGGAGCACCGCTTCCCCACGATCCTCGCCGCCTGCCGCGCGCACGGCCTCGACCCGGTCACCGAGCCGGTCCCGGTCGCCCCGGCCGCCCACTACGCCTCCGGCGGCGTCCGCACCGACGCCCGCGGCCGTACGACGGTCCCCGGCCTGTACGCGTGCGGCGAGGTCGCCTGCACCGGCGTGCACGGCGCCAACCGCCTGGCCTCCAACTCACTCCTCGAAGGCCTGGTCTACGCCGAGCGCATCGCCGCCGACATCGCGGCGAGCCACGCGGACGGCACCCTCCACGCGCGCGCGGCCGCCCCCCTCCCGCAAGCCGCCCACCCGGCGAACCCCCTCCTGCCGCCCGAGTCCCGCCTCACCATCCAGCGGATCATGACGGAGGGCGCCGGCGTCCTGCGCTCGGCGGGCTCCCTCACCCGGGCCGCCGACCGGCTCCACCACCTCCACAGCGAGGCCAGCGAAGCCCTGCACGAGAACGGCAAGACGTCCGAGCCGGGCGTCGACACCTGGGAGGCCACCAACCTCCTGTGCGTGGCCCGCGTCCTGGTGGCCGCGGCGGCACAGCGTGAGGAGACCCGCGGCTGCCACTGGCGCGAGGACCACGCGGACCGCGACGACACGACGTGGCGCCGTCACATCGTCGTACGCCTGAACCCGGACCGATCCCTCGCCGTGCACACCACGGACACGCCAGAATTCCCCTCGACCACCCACAGTCCCCAGCCGGCGCAGCGTCCCCAGGAGCAGTGACAGCAGTGAACACCCCCGATCTTCCCCTCGCCTCCACCGGAGGCTGCGGCGACGGCTGCGCCTGCGGCGCGGACACCGACGAAGAGGCCTTCATGGAGTGCGGCCTCGACCCCGCGCTCGCGGCCCTGATGCTGGACTCCGGACTCGACCCCGTGGAGGTCGAGGACCTCGCGAACCTCGCCGTCCAGGAGGACCTGGCCGGCGGCGTGGACGTGACGACGGTCGCGACCATCCCCGAGGAGGCCGTGGCCACCGCCGACTTCACCGCGCGCGAGGCGGGCGTGGTGGCCGGCCTCCGGGTCGCCGAGGCGGTGATGTCGGTCGTCTGCACGGACGAGTTCGAGGTGGAACGCCACGTCGAGGACGGCGACCGCGTCGAAGCCGGCCAGAAGCTCCTGTCCGTCACCACCCGCACCCGCGACATCCTCACCGCCGAGCGCAGCGCGCTGAACCTCCTGTGCCGCCTGTCGGGCATCGCGACGGCCACGCGCGCGTGGGCGGACGTCCTGGAGGGCACGAAGGCGAAGGTCCGGGACACCCGCAAGACGACCCCCGGGCTGCGCAGCCTCGAGAAGTTCGCGGTCCGCTGCGGCGGCGGCGTCAACCACCGCATGTCGCTCTCGGACGCGGCCCTGGTCAAGGACAACCACGTAGTGGCCGCCGGTGGCGTGGCAGCGGCCTTCCAGGCCGTCCGCGAACGCTTCCCGGACGTGCCCATCGAGGTCGAGGTAGACACCCTGCACCAGCTCCGCGAGGTGGTGGACGCGGGCGCCGACCTGATCCTCCTGGACAACTTCACCCCGGACGAGTGCGAGGAAGCCGTCGCCCTGGTCGCCGGCCGGGCCGCCCTGGAGGCCTCGGGCCGCCTGACCCTCGACAACGCCAAGGCCTACGCGGCCACGGGCGTCGACTACCTGGCCGTGGGCGCCCTCACCCACAGCTCCCCGATCCTGGACATCGGCCTGGACCTGCGAGCGGCGGAGTAGAACCCATGCTGCTGACGATCGACGTAGGCAACACACACACCGTCCTGGGCCTCTTCGACGGCGAGGACATCGTCGAGCACTGGCGCATCTCCACCGACTCGCGTCGCACGGCCGACGAGCTGGCGGTCCTCCTCCAGGGCCTGATGGGCATGCACCCGCTCCTCGGCGGCGAGCTGGGCGACGGCATCGACGGCATCGCCATCTGCGCGACGGTCCCCTCGGTCCTGCACGAACTGCGCGAGGTGACCCGCCGCTACTACGGCGACGTCCCCGCGGTACTGGTCGAACCGGGCGTGAAGACGGGCGTCCCGATCCTCACCGACCACCCCAAGGAGGTCGGCGCCGACCGCATCATCAACGCGGTCGCGGCCGTCGAGCTCTACGGCGGCCCGGCGATCGTCGTGGACTTCGGTACGGCGACGACGTTCGACGCGGTGAGCGCGCGCGGGGAGTACGTCGGCGGGGTCATCGCTCCCGGCATCGAGATCTCGGTCGAGGCACTCGGCGTCAAGGGCGCCCAGCTCCGCAAGATCGAGGTGGCCCGGCCGCGGAGCGTGATCGGCAAGAACACGGTGGAGGCGATGCAGTCCGGCATCGTGTACGGCTTCGCCGGCCAGGTCGACGGGGTGGTCAACCGCATGGCCCGCGAGCTGGCCGACGACCCCGACGACGTCACCGTCATCGCGACGGGCGGGCTGGCACCGATGGTCCTCGGCGAGTCCTCGGTCATCGACGAACACGAGCCGTGGCTGACGCTGATCGGGCTCCGCCTGGTGTACGAGCGGAACGTGTCCCGCATGTAGCGGCCGAGGTGGGTGACGCGGCCCGGAGCCACCGGGGCGCCTCCCCGGCCCCACACGCCGAGCCCGGTCGGGCACGGGGGGACGCACGACCGGGCGCGGCCGCACGGACGGGAGCCGCGTACGGCGGGCGGGAAGGGCACGTGTCGGGGTGCCCGCCCGCAGCGGTTGGCGCGTCGTGCCGGCACAACCATGGCCGACCGGTTCCGCACCGTCCCGAGGGCGGACACCCCCGGCGCGGCCCCCGCCCTCAACTTGACCCAACGCGCTACCCGCCGCCCACCGGCCCTGGTCGCCCGCAGCGGTTGGCGCGTCGTGCCCGGCACAACCATGGCCGACCGGTTCCGCACCGTTCCGAGGGCGGACGCCCCCGGCGCGGCCCCCGCCCTCAACTTGACCCAACGCGCTACCCGCCGCCCACCGGCCCTGGTCGCCCGCAGCGGTTGGCGCGTCGTGCCCGGCACAACCATGGCCGACCGGTTCCGCACCGTTCCGAGGACGGACACCCCCGGCGCGGCCCCCGCCCTCCACCTGCCTCAACGCGCTACCCGCCGCCCACCGGCCCTGGTCGCCCGCAGCGGTTGGCGCGTCGTGCCCGGCACAACCATGGCCGACCGGTTCCGCACCGTTCCGAGGACGGACACCCCCGGCGCGGCCCCCGCCCTCCACCTGCCTCAACGCGCTACCCGCCCCCCCACCGGCCCAGGCCAGCCGCCGCAGCCGCTCGGCCCCTACTGCCCTCTCCCACCGGCCCCGCCCTGGCCCCCCTCGCCCGCTCCGGTTCCCGTCGCCCGCGCCCTGGCCCTCGTCGCCCGCGCCCCGGTCCTCGTCGCTCGTCCCGGCCGACCGCCGCGGGTGCCCCGCCCCCCGGCCGAACCCGCACAGGCCGCCGCAGGCACCCCGCCCCCACCACCGCCGGAGGCGCACGCATACGAGTGGCCCCCCACGCCACACCCACCCCTTATGTCGAGTTTGTCTGATTAGCGCGTATCGTCGCCACATGCCCACGCCCTACGGATCTCGCGGCGGCATGGCGTTCGGTGCTCAGGAGCTGCGTGTGCTCCGGCGCGCCCTCGCCCTCGCCCTGAACCCCAGCCCCGTCTCGGCGGAGGAGGCCCAGGACTGTCTCCGCCTCGCAGAGTCGCTCGACGAGGCGACGCGGGAGAGCGCCCGGCTGCGCGCCTTCCTGGTGGCCGACCTCGCCCGGTACCGCGCCGCCCTCCCCGGCACCGTCACCGGCTACCTCGCCCTCCTGGACGAGGCGCTGGGTGCCGGGCACCGCCCGGACGCGGACGACCTCGCCGCCCTCGGTGCCCTGCGCGGCAATCCCGCCGCGGCCGCCCTCCTGGCCCGGTGCAGACCCCCGGCGACCACGGTGACCACGGTGACCACGGCGGCCAACGTGGCCACGGTCGTCCTGCCCGCCGCGCGCACCCGTCTGCACGCTCTCCCCGGCGGCCGGCAGCCCGACAAGAAGCCCGCGCAGAAGCCCGCCCAGAAGCCGGCCCCCGGCCCCGCCCCGGCCACCCCCAAGCGCCCCGTCCCCACCCCGGGCGAGGTCTTCCCCCGCCGCAGGCCGGCGCCGCCCGCCCCCGGCTCCCGGCACCACCTCGCCGCCGGCTGACACGGCCTGGCTACCCTGGATCCATGGACTACGTCTCCGCGCTCCTGCCCCCGGCCGTCATGGCCGTGTTCTTCATCGGCGTGATCAGGGTGATCGTGAAGACCCAGGGCGGCGCCAACAAGGCCAAGGAGGACGCGGCCGTCGACGCCGCCCTCGCCCGAGCGGAGGGCGCCCGCCAGACGCCCGCCCACCCCGAGGCCTGACCGGGCCCCCGGACCCGCGTACGACTCCCCGCACCCGTCATGGGGAGTCGTGCGCTTCTTTTGTGCCCATTTGCTGACAAAAGTGCACGTCCGGCAAGCGATGTCCGAGATCTACCACTATCGTGCAGAGCGTGCCTCGCCCATTGGGAGAACTCGAAGACGCGGTCATGACGAGGGTGTGGAAGTGGAACCGCCCCGTGACCGTTCGAGAAGTCCTGCAAGATCTGCAGCAGGAACGGTCCATCGCCTACACCACGGTGATGACCGTTTTGGACAATCTCCATCAGAAGGGCTGGGTGCGTCGCGAGTCGGAAGGCCGGGCCTATCGATATGAGGCGGTCTCCACCCGCGCCGCCTACGCCGCCGCGCTGATGAACGACGCATGGTCCCAGAGCGACAACCCCACCGCCGCCCTCATCGCCTTCTTCGGCATGATGAGCGAGGAACAGCGCGAGGCACTCGGAGACGCCATCCGCATCGTGCAGGGACCGGAAACCCCCGCGCCCAACCCCGGCTCGGTACCGGACGCGGGCGAGCGATAGCGTCCCCACATGTCAAAAGCCATCACCGTCCGACGGGCCCGCACCAGCGATGTCCCGGACGTACGCCGGCTCCTCGACACGTACGTCCGTGACCGCATCCTGCTCGACAAAGCGATGGTGACGCTTTACGAGAGCATCCAGGAGTTCTGGGTCGCCGAACGGGACGACAACGCCGAGGTGGTCGGCTGCGGCGCCCTGCACGTGATGTGGGAAGACCTCGCGGAAGTGCGGACTCTCGCGGTGAAGCCGGGCCTGAAGGGCGCCGGCGTCGGACATCGGTTGCTGGAGAAGTTGCTGGACACCGCCCGCTGGCTCGGTGTTCGGCGCGTATTCTGCCTGACCTTCGAAGTGGACTTCTTCGGCAAGCACGGCTTCGTGGAGATCGGGGAGACACCCGTCGACACCGATGTCTACGCGGAGCTGCTGCGTTCCTATGACGAGGGCGTAGCCGAGTTCCTGGGTCTCGAACGAGTGAAGCCGAACACCTTGGGTAACAGCCGGATGCTTCTGCATCTGTGATCGTCGGGCAACGGCGGGCATCGGTAGACATCGGTAGGCATCGGCAGCTCTTCGCGGCCCTTCGCCGGGTTTATTCCGCCGACGGACCGCTCACGGGTTCGCACGGGTTCCCTATGTCCGAAACGCGCACCTTTTCGGGCCGGAGCAGGGGTGCCGGTCTCCGCCGAGGGTTTGTGTTTTTCCGGCAAAAGCGGTTTGCTTTCCGACGTACTGCAGTACTGCATATAACAAGGGGCGGAGATACGGCGGACGCCGACGACCTCCGGCCCTCAAGTTATCGATGAAAGGAAATCCGGTGGCACAGAAGGTTCAGGTCCTTCTTGTCGATGACCTCGACGGCGGCGAGGCAGACGAGACCGTGACGTTCGCGCTCGACGGCAAGACGTACGAGATCGATCTCACCACCGCCAATGCGGACAAGCTGCGTGGTCTTCTCGAGCCTTACCTGAAGGGTGGCCGCCGTACCGGGGGCCGTGCTTCGGGCGGTCGCGGCAAGGCGCGCGCCTCCTCCGGCGGCAGCCAGGACACCGCGGCGATCCGCGCGTGGGCGAAGGAGAACGGCTACGAGGTCAACGACCGCGGCCGTGTTCCCGCGATGATTCGTGAGGCGTACGAGAAGGCCAACGGCTGATCACCCGACGCGCGCCACGGACTGCGTCCGGACCGCTCTCAGCGCGTCGCCGGGCGGGACTCGCGGCGCTGACGGGACTCGCGGGACTCGCGGGCCTGGACAGGCCCGGGCAGCCGGGGGAGTCCAGAGGGCCGAGAGGGCTGGGAGAGGCGGGAGAGCCGGATCCTGTGGCACTGAGTCGCCAGCGTGAGGACCAGCCGCGCGAGATCGGGGGCGGTTCCCGCGCCCCCCATGGCCGACAGCGTCGGCAGCGAGGCCTCGACCTCGCACCCCGGCTCCGGGGGACGCAGCCATACGGCGTCCCCCCGCAGGCCGTCGCGATCCGGGGGACGCGGCGGCGGCCAGGCCGGGCCGGACTCGGTCGAGCCGGCCTCGGAAGCCAGGGGCGCCTCCATGAGGCCGCCCGCGCCGACCGCCGTCAGGTCGAGCGGCAGCGAGCCCCACTCCAGCCACTCCAGCAGTCCGGGCAGCTCCTCCGCGCCGCCGGCCGCCACGAGCAGCAGCATCCGCTCGCCCCGGACGGCCACCGGAAAGCCGGGGCGCCACGGGACCGGACCGGGGCGCCGGAAGGGTCCGAGCCGCTCCAGCGCCGCACGGCCGGCCTCGGCGGGAACGTCCAGCACGTCGAAGCGGACGCCCACGCGCAGCCGCACCGGGTTCCCGGGCGCCGTCGGCCAGCCGAGCCCGCTCTCGTAGTACCACCGCACCCGCTCCCACGTGCCGCCCGGGTCGAGCGGCCGACGGGGGAACGGCACCGAAGGTGCGGCGGGGGCGGGGGCAGGGGCGGGGGCTGTCCGGGCCGCTGGGTCCGGAGGAACCTGGGAAACCGGGGGCTGGGCGCCGACCATGCCAAGTGCAACAGCCGGAAGGGCACTGAGGTTACGCTGGGTGGTGCGGTGAATGCGTAGAGTACGGAAAGTGGGGGTGCGCGGGGGTGCGGTCAGGCGCAAGGTTGTTCGCCCGTAGCGGAGGGAACCGGTGCGCGCGGCATGGAGTGTCAGTCCCAGCGGGTAAGACATGCCTAGTGGGAGGGGGCGACACGCAGATTGGGCCGTCTCACGTTCGCCATCGGCGTACTGGCGAGTGGGGTAAGTGCCTGGCCTGCGGGAACATCGTCTCGCACCATCGGGTTGTGGCAGATGTCGGCGTCAGGGGTCAGGAGGCCATCGACGGTGTCGGCAGTTGGAATGAGCGGTCCCCGCTTGCGGGACTAAGCTGCGGAAGGACAGGGAGGGGAAGTTCCCCTTACTGCCTGACCGCTCTGAGGAGCGATTAACGATGTTCGAGAGGTTCACCGACCGCGCGCGGCGGGTTGTCGTCCTGGCTCAGGAAGAAGCCCGGATGCTCAACCACAACTACATCGGCACCGAGCACATCCTCCTGGGCCTGATCCACGAGGGTGAGGGTGTCGCCGCCAAGGCCCTTGAGAGCCTCGGGATTTCGCTCGAGGCGGTCCGCCAGCAGGTGGAGGAGATCATCGGGCAGGGCCAGCAGGCCCCGTCGGGTCACATTCCCTTCACCCCCCGTGCCAAGAAGGTTCTGGAGCTTTCGCTCCGCGAGGCCCTCCAACTGGGTCACAACTACATCGGCACGGAGCACATCCTGCTCGGCCTGATCCGTGAGGGCGAGGGCGTCGCCGCCCAGGTCCTGGTCAAGCTGGGCGCAGATCTGAACCGGGTGCGGCAGCAGGTCATCCAGCTACTCTCCGGTTACCAGGGCAAGGAGACCGCCACCGCCGGCGGTCCTGCGGAGGGCACGCCTTCCACGTCCCTGGTCCTCGACCAGTTCGGCCGGAACCTCACCCAGGCCGCTCGTGAGTCCAAGCTCGACCCGGTCATCGGGCGCGAGAAGGAGATCGAGCGGGTCATGCAGGTGCTGTCCCGCCGTACCAAGAACAACCCGGTGCTCATCGGTGAGCCCGGCGTCGGCAAGACCGCCGTCGTCGAGGGCCTCGCGCAGGCCATCGTCAAGGGCGAGGTGCCCGAGACCCTCAAGGACAAGCACCTCTACACCCTGGACCTCGGCGCGCTGGTCGCCGGCTCCCGTTACCGCGGTGACTTCGAGGAGCGCCTGAAGAAGGTGCTCAAGGAGATCCGCACGCGCGGCGACATCATCCTGTTCATCGACGAGCTGCACACGCTGGTCGGTGCGGGTGCCGCCGAGGGCGCCATCGACGCCGCGAGCATCCTCAAGCCGATGCTGGCCCGTGGTGAGCTGCAGACCATCGGTGCGACCACGCTCGACGAGTACCGCAAGCACCTGGAGAAGGACGCGGCCCTCGAGCGCCGCTTCCAGCCGATCCAGGTCGCGGAGCCGTCGCTGCCGCACACGATCGAGATCCTCAAGGGCCTGCGCGACCGCTACGAGGCGCACCACCGCGTCTCCATCACGGACGAGGCCCTCGTGCAGGCGGCGACGCTCGCCGACCGCTACATCTCGGACCGCTTCCTGCCGGACAAGGCGATCGACCTGATCGACGAGGCCGGCTCCCGGATGCGCATCCGCCGGATGACCGCGCCGCCGGACCTGCGCGAGTTCGACGAGAAGATCGCCGGTGTCCGCCGCGACAAGGAGTCCGCGATCGACTCGCAGGACTTCGAGAAGGCCGCCTCCCTCCGCGACAAGGAGAAGCAGCTCCTGGCCGCCAAGGCCAAGCGGGAGAAGGAGTGGAAGGCCGGCGACATGGACGTCGTCGCCGAGGTCGACGGCGAGCTGATCGCCGAGGTCCTCGCCACGGCGACCGGCATCCCGGTCTTCAAGCTCACGGAGGAGGAGTCGTCCCGCCTGCTGCGCATGGAGGACGAGCTCCACAAGCGGGTCATCGGCCAGGTCGACGCCGTCAAGGCGCTGTCCAAGGCGATCCGCCGTACCCGTGCCGGTCTGAAGGACCCGAAGCGTCCGGGTGGCTCGTTCATCTTCGCCGGCCCGTCCGGTGTGGGTAAGACGGAGCTTTCCAAGGCGCTCGCGGAGTTCCTCTTCGGTGACGAGGACGCGCTGATCTCCCTCGACATGTCGGAGTTCAGCGAGAAGCACACGGTCTCCCGTCTCTTCGGTTCGCCCCCCGGCTACGTGGGCTACGAGGAGGGCGGTCAGCTCACGGAGAAGGTCCGCCGCAAGCCGTTCTCGGTCGTCCTCTTCGACGAGGTCGAGAAGGCCCACCCGGACATCTTCAACTCGCTGCTGCAGATCCTGGAGGACGGTCGCCTGACCGACTCCCAGGGCCGGGTCGTGGACTTCAAGAACACGGTCATCATCATGACGACCAACCTCGGCACCCGGGACATCTCCAAGGGCTTCAACCTCGGCTTCGCCGCCGCGGGTGACACGAAGAGCAACTACGAGCGCATGAAGAACAAGGTCCAGGACGAGCTCAAGCAGCACTTCCGGCCCGAGTTCCTCAACCGTGTCGACGACGTGGTCGTCTTCCCGCAGCTCAGCCAGGACGACATCCTGCGGATCGTCGACCTGATGATCGACAAGGTCGACGAGCGCCTCAAGGACCGGGACATGGGCATCGAGCTCTCCCAGTCCGCGAAGGAGCTGCTGTCCAAGAAGGGCTACGACCCGGTGCTGGGCGCGCGTCCGCTGCGTCGCACGATCCAGCGCGAGGTCGAGGACACGCTGTCGGAGAAGATCCTCTTCGGCGAGCTGCGCCCCGGTCACATCGTGGTCGTGGACACCGAGGGCGAGGGCGACGCCAAGACCTTCACCTTCCGGGGTGAGGAGAAGTCGGCGCTCCCCGACGTCCCGCCGATCGAGCAGGCGGCCGGCGGTGCCGGGCCGAACCTGAGCAAGGAGGCGTAGCCCTCCGGGGGTGAGCCTGGAAAGGGGCCGCTCCGGGACTTCGGTCCCGGGGCGGCCCCTTTCGTCGTGCTGACGTTCTCAGTCCACGGTCACTTCGGCGTCCGGAAAGAGTGCGGCGATCCGTTCGGTGTCCAACGGGGCGTCGGAGGCGGAGTCGAGGACGACGGTGCGCACGTCCGGGAGACGGGGCGCGAGCACCGACAGGTCCTCGTCTCCCTTGCAGCCGATGAGGCTGAGTTCGAGGATGCCCGGCAGGGGCGGCAGCGGCCCGATGCCATCAGGGAAGAGGGAGCCGTGCAGCAGCAGGCCCCTGAGCTGAGGCAGACGCTGGACCTCGGCCCAGTCCTCGGCGGTGAGCGGCGTGGTCGGGGACAGGTACAGGGTGCGTAGCGTCCCCCAGTGCGCCAGTCCCCGCAGACCCGTGCCGAGGGTGGCGTCGGCGCCGAGGTGGAGGTACTGCAGAAGCGCCCCCGCGGGAAGGGCATCGGTCAGCCGGACACCGGGGAGTCGGTCCGCCACCGACAGATGAACCAACGAGGTCAGCTCCGAGAGCCCGGCGAGATCGGCGGCCCGGCCGATCACGAGATCTGTGAGCGACAGCCGCGCCAACTGCTCCAGCTTCCGGGCCGACGGGCAGTTGACCAGGAGCACCCGCAGGGCGGGGAAGGCCGCCAGACCGCCGAGCTCGGTCACTTGCGGGTTGTCGACGAGTTGCAGCGACGTCACCGCTCCCGGATCCGGTGCGGAAGCGATGACGTCGGCCATGCGGCACGCCCCGCGCAACGTGAGCCGAGCCCACGGCGCCATCGAGGCGGCCGCCTCACGCTGGGCCGGAGTCCTGCACACCACGAACAGGTCTGTCTGGTCGAGGTGGTCCAACACCTCCGCCGCGTACTCCCGCGCATCGAACCGGTCCCACGTCCCCGCCAACTGCCGCCGCACATCGAGCGAAAGATGCTCCCGGAACCGGCGCAGCACGGCGAGTGCTCCGCCCGGTTCGTGTTCGGCCAGGAGGGAGGCGGTCACCGTCACCCCGTGCGCCTCCGCGTCCGTGAGCCCCTCCGGGCCCGGCAGCAGCTCCAGCACCAGTGGCCCGGCCTCCGCCAACGCCCTGGCGTCCTCCTTCGAGCCCGGCGGGATCAGCGCCCCCGCCCGCGCCTCGACCTCCGCCCGCACCGCCGGGTCCAGCGCGGTGGCGTGCTCCAGGCAGGCCAGAGCCAGCAGGGTCAGCCGCGGGGTGTTCTCCGCGAGGAGCCGCCGTAGCAGCACGGCCCGCTCGCCGGGCCGGGCGTGGGCCACCGCCATGCGGATCACGTCTTCCCACTGGGTGTCGTCCGCGTGGCCCGCGATGACGTCGAGGTGGCCCTCCTCGACCGCGTACCGCGCGCCCAGGTAGTCCTGGAAGGTGCGGTGGACGAAATCCAGCACCTCCTCGGCGGGCCGCCGGAGCAGCCCGCTGCGCAGGACCAGCGCCCGCAGGACCGTCGACGCGTCGCCCTGCCCCGCCGCCGAGGCGACCGACGGCAGCGCGCGTTCCACGATGCCCTCGGCGCTCTCCACCTCCATCTCCGTACGCCCGCTCAGCACCAGCGCGTACGCCAGCCGCTGGAGCAGCTCCAGTTGGGCCTCCTCGCTCAGTTCGACCGCCGCCATGCCACGCTCCCGGTCCCGGCGGGCGAGCAGCATCGTGAGGGCGGCGTCGTACAACTCCTTGCGCCCCGTGGGGAGGTAGCCGCGGCGCTCGCGGTGCAGGGCGCAGATCAGGCCGCACATCAGCGGGTTGGTGGCGAGGCGGGCCAGGTCGCGCTTGGTGCGCAGGGCGTCGAGCAGTTGCGTCTCGTACCCGGGGGCGTCGGCCGCCGCGTGCCAGCGCCGGACGAAGGTCGTGACGTCGGCCCCGCGCATCGGGGTGAGGGCGAGTTCCCGGAAGCCCTCGGCGGCCAGCCAGTCGGGGCGTACGGCGGTGGGGCGGGAGGTGAGCAGCCAGCGGTTGCCGGGGAAGGCGCGGATGAGGGCGAGCAGCCAGTCGCGGGTGCGGTGCCGTTCGGCGGCGGGGATCTCGTCCAGGCCGTCGACGAGGACCAGGCCCCGGCCGGCCGTGAGGACCCGCTCGGCCCAGCCCTCGGGCGGGGTGAGCGGGCAGCCCACGGCGGTGAGGAAGGCCGCCGGGGAGGGAAGGGCGCCCGCACGGATCAGGGTGCGCAGCGGCAGGACGTACGGGACGCGGTCGCCGTCCCGGGCGGCGGTCACGGCCAGCCACTGCACGAGGGTGGTCTTGCCGGAGCCCGCGTCGCCGCGCAGCAGCACGCGGTCGCAGGTCAGGAGGGCGTCCTCGGCGGAGAGGCGGACGGTGCGTTCCGGTTCGGTGTGCTCTCCCGGGAGGACGGCCCGTTCCTCGATGGCGGTCGCCTCCAGGCTGAGGTAGGCGACCTCCAGCGGCCACCTGTCCGGAGAGTCGCGCAGGTCGATGCCGTAGATGGTGATGCGGTTGTGCTGCTCGGCCGCGTAGGGCAGGTACCGGCGCTCGAAGGCGGTGTCCCGGGAATCCGGCCGGGGCGTGCGGGTGATCAGCTCGTCGACCTTGGCGATCAGCTCGGCCTGTCCGCGGGTCTGTTCCACCAGCGTGCGGGCGACGAAGGTGGAGCGCCGGGTGAAGAACTCCAGGATGTGCAGGCAGGCCCATTCCGTCGCGGAGTCGAGGAAGTAGCAGGCGTCGGCGGATAGGACGCCGAAGGCGCCGTCCCCCCGGTACTGCAACCGCTTGGCCAGTTCCCGGTGGCCCAGCCGCACCGCCTGCACGTCGTCCATGTCCAGGTCGCCGAGGGCGAGCAGCCGGGCGGTCAGGGCGTCGGCGACGGCGGTCTCCTCGTCGCGCGGGAAGGGCGGCTCGCCCGGGGAGTCCAGGGAGTCCCCGACCAGCCGCCCCGCCAGCCTGCGCACCTCCTTCTCGCCGAGCGTGCGCCGCTCGCCCCGGAACGCCACGAGGTGGGTCAGCCGGACCGGTCTGTCGACCAGCCCGGCACCGGGGCCGCCCGTGACGAAGAGCTTCCGCACCAGCGGGGCGACCAGGCTGGACGCCAACTTCCCGCCGAGTACCGCCGGTTCCATGCGCCACCCCCGTGGTCGGTCTACGAGGGGAGCCTATCGAGGGTCAGGAGAGCCGGCCGTCGTAGTCCGGGAGTTTGAAGGTCTTCTCGGCGTGGCCGCCGGACAGGTCGGTGGCGCTGTTGCCGATGTTCGCGATGATCGTGTAGCCCTTCGACTCGATCTCGGCGCGCTGTTCGGTCTTGTACTCGGCGACGTCGCGGAACAGGTCGAGGAAGCCGCGGACGTACAGACCGGAGGACTCGTAGCCGGCGTGGTCGAGGTTCCACTCGGTGGGCGCCTCGATGATGCCCGGACGGGCGGTCACGAAGAACAGGGCGACGCCGTGCTCCTGGGCGTACCGGGCGGCTTCCAGGACCGGCCGGTTGGCGGGCTGCGGGTAGCTGAAGCCGAAGTCGGTCTCCAGGGAGGTGTTGTCGATGTCGAGGACGATCGCCTGCTTCTCGCCGGGTCCGGCGTCGGCGATCCGTTTCTTCAGGTAGGGCATGGCCTGGTCCATCACGGCCCGGCAGTCCTTCTGCCAGGTGTCGTAGTCGACGTCCGCCGCTGCCGCGGCCGCGGTGACCGTGGCGCGCGGCGTCTCGGCCGGGGCGGCGACGGACGGCGTGACCGTCGCGGTGAGCGCCGCCGCGGTGACGGCGGCCGTGCCCGCGGCCAGCTTCCAGGTACGCCGGGTCTGTCTGGTCTGTCCGGTCTGTTCGGTCATGGGGGGTGGGGTCCTCTCATGCCTGCGCGGATGCCTGACGGCAACAAAGTTGTCGCGTGCATGCTGGCCCGAACAAGTGGCCGGACGGCAACGATTGGGTTACTGAGCAGTAGTCGGCCGGCGGGCGCCCGTCGTCACGCCGTGATCTCCACCCCGTCAGGCACGTTCCGCACCCGCGGCAGACGGGGGTTGACCCGCAGTACCCGCAGCCGGGGGAAGCCCGACAGCCAGGAGACGTCCGTGTCGGGGAGCTCCGCGTTGAGCCACAGGTGGGTCAGTTGGCCGGGGGACAGGCCCGCCAGCAGTTCCTCGGCGCGCATCACGCCGGCCACCTGGATGCGCGGGCGCCCGCCGAGCTCGCGCAGGGCGGCCAGTTCGGCGGTGTCGGCGACGGGGAAGTAGAGGCCGTCCTGGTCCAGGTGGGCGATGATCTCGTGGGCGTACCGCTCGGTGTCGAAGTGCCGCCAGCCCCGCGCGAGTTCGGTGCGGACCGGGAGGGCGGAGCGGGACCGGAGACGGACCAGGTAGTCGATGGCGGCGTCGTCCTGGACGCGGGTGGCGGTGATGGCGAGCAGCAGCGCCTGCCGGTCGTCGGGGACCTGCCCGGGGTCCGGCAGCAGCTCCAGGACGATGGGCCCGACCCAGCCCAGGCCGCGGGCGGCCGGCTCGGTCGTGGGGCGTACCAGGTTCTTCGTGCGTTCGTGGACGAGCCGCTGGACGGCCGGGTCGAGTTCGGTGACGTGGTCCAGGCAGGCCGCGGCCATCAGCCGGCGGTGGTTGATCTGCGGGCGGCGCAGTCCGGGCGCCGCCGCGAGCAGCCGCTCCAGGAACTGGGAGCACTCCTCGGGGCGGGCGTGGGCGGCGGCCATGCGGATGACCTCCTCCCACTCGGACTGGTGGGCGTGGTCCACCAGGGTGGGGAACCGGCCGCGCGCCACGATCTCCTTGGCGGCCAGGTAGTCCTGGAAGGTGCGGTGCACGAAGTCGACCGACTCGCCCGAGCGTTCACGCAGCAGTCCGGTGCGGTGCAGCAGATGGCGGAAGATCTTCGCGCCGTCCCCCTGCGCGCGGGCGGCGGGCATGGCCGGCAGCGCGGCGTCCAGGATGCCGACCGCCCGCTCGCGCGTCAGCTCGGAGGCGTCCTCCTCCAGCATGGCGTGGGCCAGCTTCTGCAGCAGCCGTTCCCGGGTGCTCTGCTGGAGCCGCACGTCGTCGGCGTACAGCACGTCCCGTTCGGGGTCGCGGCGCTGCAGCAGCATCTCCAGGGCGGCGTCGTAGAGCTCCTTGCGGCCGCTGGGCAGGGAGCCGGCGCGGTCCCGGTTGAGTGCGCATATCAGGCCGCACATCAGGGGGTTGGTGGCGAGCTGGCGCAGCTCGCGGTAGATCCGTACGGAGTGCAGCAGCCGCTGCTCGTACTCGTCGAGCGCGGCCCGCTCCCGGGCCCCCGGTGACCTGCTCTGCTCGTCCAGCCGGGCCGCCGAGTGCCAGTCCCGGATGAACCGCGTCACCTGGTCCCGCGACATGGGCGCGAGGGACAGCTCGACGAAGTCCTCCTCGGCGAGCCCGCCGCCGGAGAGCCAGCCGTCCGACACGGCGGAGGGGCGGGAGGTGACCAGGCAGCCGTTGCCGGAGAAGACGCGCAGCAGCCGGCGGAGCCGGTCGCGCAGTTCGCCGCGCGCCTTCTCCGGCGCCTCGTCGATGCCGTCGACCAGCAGCAGGGCACGGCCGGAGAGCAGGGTGCGCACCACCCACCCCTCCGGCGCCCGGTCGGCCAGCGGGTGCCGGACCGCGTGCAGGAAGTCGTCCGGGGCGGGGAAGCCCTCGCGGGCGAAGCGGCGTACGGGCAGGACGAAGGGCACCCGGGAACCCTGGCGGGCGGCGGCCACGGCGAGCCACTGGACCAGGGTCGTCTTGCCGGAGCCCGCGCCGCCGCGCAGCAGCACCCGTTCGTGGTCCTCCAGGGCGCGGTCCGCGAGCAGGACGGTGCGCTGCTCGTCCTCCGCGCCGGCCACGCCGCCGCTGCGCTCCTCCGCCTCCAGGCTCAGGTAGGTCTCCTCCAGCGGCCAACGGTCGGGCGCGTTGGGGAAGTCCACGCCGACGATGGTCAGCCAGCCGTACCGCCGGGCCACCCACTGGGCGTACTCGGCCTCGAACGCCGCGTCCTGCTGGGAGCGTTCGGGCTGCCGGGCCGCCGCCTCGGCGTCGCCCAGGTCGACGAGCTGGGCGATCCGGCCGGCCCGCCCCGCCAGGTGGCGCTGGAGGTAGGGCGAGCGCCGCACCAGGTGGTGCAGGACGTGCAGGCACACCGAGACCAGCAGCGCGTCGTGGAACCAGGCGGCGTCCGGTGACAGTTCCCGGTCCGCGCCCTGCACCGCGCCCCGCAGGCGCCGCGCGTAGTCCTGCGGCCCGAGCCGTACGGCGTCGGCGTCGGTGACGTCGACCTGCGCGATCGCGAGCAGGGTGCGGGCCAGGACGTCGACGACGGGGGCCAGTTCGGCGGTGGGCGCGGCGTGCCGCTCGGCGGCGAGGTGGACCAGGTCGGCGGCGGTGCGGTGGACGTCGTCCTCGGTGGCGGACGCGTCCCGGCCGTGCCAGGCGACGAGGCCGGGGACCGGTTCGGAGAACACGGGCGGCCGGACGGGGTCGCGGAAGAGCCGGTGGACGAGGGGGGCGGCGAGGTGGGAGGGCGTGCGGACGACGGCATCCATGTATGTGGGTTACCCCTGTGGTTGGGAGGACGAGCCGGGTGAGGCGATCTGGACCTTCACCGCGTCCGGCACCTGCCGGACCGCGGCCGCGTCCGTCTCCGTCAGCACGGTGACGGTGCGCAGACCGGGGAACGCCGACAGCCAGGCCAGCCCCTCCACGGGATGCGCCGCGTCCAGCGTCAGGTGGACCAGGCGCTCCGCGACGATCAGTTCGGTCAGGTCGTCGACCCGGTACGCGCCGCGGACGTGGACGTGTTCCCAGCCGCCGAGCGAGCGCAGCGTGCGCAGGTCGTCGGCCGTGGACACACCGACGGCCCACTGCCGGGGCAGGTGGGCGAGGATCTCGTGGGCGTACTGGTCCCGGTCGAACCCGTGCCAGGCGGCGGCGAGGGTCTGCTGCACGCCGGAGCCGGGGTGATCGCGGAAACGGCGCAGGAACTGCAGCGCCGCATCGCTGCCCACGCTGACCGCCGTGTGCACCACGCGGGCCGCCGTGCGCGGATCGACCTCTTCCGGCCCCGGCAGCAGCCCCAGCACCAGGTCGCCCCCGGCGCGCGCCACCTCCCGCGCCGCCTCGAAGTCCACCGGCGGTATGTGCGCCCGCAGGCCGTCCTCCACCCGCTCGCGCACCCCGGGTTCCACTTCCGCCACGTACCGCAGCCCGGCCGCCGCCAGCAGCGTGCCGCGCGCGGGCCCCGAGTCCGCCAGCCGGCGCAGTATGTACTCCGCCTCCCTGGGCCGGGCGTGCGCGAGGGCGAGCAGGATGACGTCCTCCCAGTCGTCCAGCTCCGCGTGGTTGACCAGCAGGTCGAAGTCCATCTCCTGCACGGCCAGCCGGGCCCCGAGATAGTCCTGGAAGGTGCGGTGGAGGAAGTCCACCCGCCCCTCGGCGGGCTCGCGCAGCAGTCCGGAACGGAGCAGCAGCGCGCGGTAGACCTCCTCGTCGCCGGTGTCCGCCAGGTTCAGCGCGGGCAGCGCACGGCCGATGATCCGCAGGGCGTCGGCCCGGTCCATCTCCTGGCGGCCGTTGCGGATCAGCCACCACGCCAGCTTCTGCAGGAGCTGCACCTGGACGGCGTACGGCAGTCGCGCCTCGTCGGAGTCGTGCAGCTCGCGCTCCCGGTCCCGGCGCTCCAGGAGCATGGTCAGGGCGGCCTCGTACAGGGACCTGCGGTCCTGCGGCAGGAAGCCGCGCCGGTCGCGGTGCAGGGCGCACAGCATGCCGCACATGAGCGGATTGGTGGCCAGTCGGTTCAGCTCGGCCGTGGTCCGCACGGACCGCAGCAGCGACTCGCCGGTCGCGGGTTCCGCGTCGGCCGCGCGGTGCCAGCGCCGTACGAAGGTGGTGACGTCGTCCTGGGACATCCGGGCGAGCACGCGCTCACCGAAGCCCTCGGCGGCCAGCCAGTCCTCCGGTACGGCCGAGGGGCGGGAGGTGACCAGCCACAGGTTCCCGGGGAAGGCCCGCACCAGCTCGCGCAGCCAGCGCCGGGCGGCGGCGCGGCGGTCGCCGGCGATCTCGTCGATGCCGTCGACCAGCAGCACCCCGCGCCGGGCCCGCAGGACGCGCTCCGCCCACCCCGGCGGCTGCTCCCCGGCGACCGGACAGCCGACCGCCCGCAGGAAGTCGCCGGGGAAGGGCAGCTCGGCCCCCGGCCGGACGATCCGGCGCATCGGCAGCACGAACGGCACCCGTCCGATGAGGTGGGTCAGCCCGTGGTCGTAGGCGCGGCTCGCCGCCGTCACCGCGAGCCACTGCACCAGGGTGGTCTTGCCGGAGCCGGCGACGCCGCGCAGGAACACCTGGTCCTGGCCGGCGAGCACCTGCTCGGCGGCCACGGTCGGGTACTCCGTGTCGCGGCGGCCGTCCTCCCGCCCGGACCGCGCCCGGGTCGCCTCCAGGCTCAGGTAGGCCGTGTCCAGCGGCCACTCGCGGGTCCCGGCGTCCAGCCCGTAGATGGTGAGCGTGCCGTACCGGCCGGCGATGTGGTCCGCGTAGCGCTCCTCGAACCCGGCGTCCTCGGCCGACTGGGACGGCAGCCGTTCCAGCAGTACGTCGACGGCCTGGACCAGCTTGGCGAGCTGCTGGGTCTGGACGGTCTGCTGGCGGGCGACGTAGGTGGAGCGCTGGGTGAGGAAGTTCAGGATGTGCAGCGAGGCGGTGTGCAGCACCCGCTCGTACAGCAGCAGGCCGTCCTCGCCCAGGCCGTACGGGGACAGCGGCACGTTCGCGCGCAGCTCCCGGGCGAAGCGTTCCGGTCCGAGCCCGACGGCCTCGTAGTCCTCGATGGTGATCTCGCCGAGCCGGGCGAGGGTGCGGGCCAGGGCGGCCTTGACGGCCGGTGCCTCGGCGGCGTCGACGGGCCGCTCCCCGGGGCCGACCGCCGTCAGCGCCCTGCGGACCAGCTCCCCGGCGACCTTGTCGACGTCCCTGGGGGTGACGCTGCGCTTCTCGCTGCGGAAGGACACCAGCGCCGATATCCGCACCGGCCGGTCGACGAGCCCGGCCCCCGGCCCGTCCCGGACGAAGAGCCGGCGGACGAGCGGCGCGACCGCGCTGGACGCGACACGGGCCCCGAGTGCTGTGACGTCGACCATGGTCCGAGCCTAGGTGAACCCCCTTGAACGGGGGGCGGGTTAGCCGGGACGGGAGTAGCCCCGGTCACATTCACCGGGCCTTCGATCATGGCCGCCGGTGACATGCCGCACAGGGGGTTCGGGCTGTACTACCCGGAATAGTGTAAGCCGCAAGAACTACGAAAACGGACACATCGGACTGGAGGGGCGGTCGTTTTCCGGGGCCCTGAGCTGGTTTTGTCCAGAATGGGGGCTCTGTCGAGACTCGTGAAGTTTCGTGCTGAAGTACTAAATAGGGTCGTAGGTCACACCTTTGTGCGGTTCGGGGCCGCCGGGTTACCAAGGTGGAGCCCGCCCGACGAGCGCCCTGTGCGTCCCGCCGGAGGGGCTTTCCTCTGTTCCCGTCCCCATGAGGTTCGAATGTTCCCGCGTGTCACGTCCCGTTCTTCCCGTACGACCATCCGCACCCGCGCCGCGGTGATGGCCGCAGGCCTCGGAGCCTCGGTCGCACTGGGAGCCGGGGTCGCGGCCGCCACCGGCACCACGGCGGCTTCCAGCACCTCCACCGCCGCGAGCGCCGTCGAGGCCCAGGCCGCGGCGCAGGCCAAGGCGGCGAAGGCCGAGAAGGCCACGAGCGCGAAGACCGTCGCCGCCAAGAAGACGGTCACCAAGAAGAAGGCCGCCTCCTGGGTGGACCCGGTGAAGAAGTACAAGCTCACCGCGAGCTTCGCCCAGAACGGCGGCATGTGGGCGAGCAAGCACAGCGGCCAGGACTTCGCCGTGCCGATCGGCACCAACGTCGTCGCCGCGCACGGCGGCACCGTCGTCAAGGCCGGCGGCAACGGCGCCGGTGACGGCCCCGCCTACGGCAACGCCATCGTGATCAAGCACGGCAACGGCACGTACTCCCAGTACGCCCACCTGTCCAAGATCAACGTGAAGGCCGGCCAGATCGTGAAGACCGGCCAGTCCATCGCCAAGTCCGGCAACACCGGCAACTCCAGCGGCCCGCACCTGCACTTCGAGATCCGGACGACCCCGAACTACGGCTCGGCCGTCGACCCGGTCGCCTTCCTGCGCGACAAGGGCGTGACCGTCTAAGGAGCGGGTGCCGCGCGCCCGGCCGAGCCCCGGTGCGCCTGGGTCACCAGATCGGTGGCGACCTCGAGAACGGCCGCGCGCTGTTCCTCGGGGTCGCCCTCGAGGTCGCTCAGGACGAACATCCCGGCGTGCAGCGTGAACAGCGCACTGACACAGCGGACCTGGTCGACCAGGTCCGCTTCCGGGTCTATGAGGCTGTCGCGCAGCCCGAGCATGCGGGTCTTGAACATCTCGCCGATGCGCAGGTCCCGGACCGTCGCCTGGTTCTCCTGCATGAAGCGGAACAGTGGCGCCGCGCCCGCCAGCGCCTCGCTGTAGCGGCGGATGATCTCCTGTTTCGTCTCCAGGGTGTGCGGCTGCTCCCGCGCCCACGCGATCAGGTCCTCCATGGGCCGGGAGAGATCCTCGAAGATGCCGACCAGGATCTCTTCCTTGGTCTTGAAGTGGTAGTAGAGCGCGGCCTTGGTGACGTCGAGGCGCTCGGCGATCTCGCGCAGCGAGGTCTTCTCGTACCCCTGCTCGGCGAAGAGTCCGAGCGCCACGTCCTGGATGCGCTGGCGGGTGTCCCCGCGGCGTCGCTGCTGCTTGGTGCCGTCCATCGTGCCGCCCATCCTCCTACGCACCTCCTGTTCCGCGCACTTTCCGAAAAACTTACTTGACGCCCGGCTAGTTACGCGTCTACCTTCCCGAGTGTAGTCAGCTTGCCGGGCGGCAAGTAAGTGGGCGAGTGGAACAGCGGTAGCTGGGGGAGTGGGAGCGATGGCGGACACACCGGGGAAACGGGCGGGCACACCGGAAGGGCCACCGGCCGGTGGTGGCAAGCAGCCGAGAAGCGTGCGGGTGGTCCTGCTCGCGCTCATGATCGCGATGATGCTCGCGATGCTCGACAACATGATCATCGGTACCGCGATGCCGACGATCGTGGGCGAGCTGGGCGGCCTGGAGCACCTCTCCTGGGTGGTCACCGCCTACACCCTCGCGACCGCGGCCTCCACCCCGCTGTGGGGCAAGCTCGGTGACATGTACGGGCGCAAGGGCTCGTTCATGACGTCGATCGTGATCTTCCTGATCGGCTCGGCCCTCAGCGGCATGGCCCAGGACATGGGCCAGCTCATCGGCTTCCGCGCCGTCCAGGGGCTCGGCGCCGGCGGTCTGATGGTCGGCGTCATGGCCATCATCGGCGACCTGATTCCGCCCCGGGAGCGCGGCAAGTACCAGGGCATGATGGCCGGCGTCATGGCGCTGGCGATGATCGGCGGACCGCTGGTCGGCGGCACCATCACCGACCACTGGGGCTGGCGCTGGTCCTTCTACATCAACCTCCCGCTCGGCGCGGTCGCGCTGGTCGCCGTCAGCGCCGTACTGCACCTGCCGAAGAAGCGCAGCCAGGCGCGCATCGACTATCTCGGCGCCGCGCTGCTGACCGTCGGCATCACCGCCGTCGTGCTCGTCACCACCTGGGGCGGCACCGAGTACGCCTGGACCTCCGCGCGGATCATGGAGCTGATCGGCATCGGCGTCGCCGCGCTGGTCGGGTTCGTGTTCCGGCAGACCAGGGCCACCGAGCCGATCATGCCGCTGCACATCTTCCGCAACCGCAACTTCACGCTGATGTCCCTCATCGGCTTCATCGTCGGCTTCGTGATGTTCGGCGCCACCCTCTTCCTGCCGCTCTACCAGCAGTCGGTGCAGGGCGCGTCCGCCACCAACTCCGGGCTGCTGCTCCTGCCGATGCTGGGCGCGATGCTCGTCACGTCGATGGTCGCGGGGCGGATCACCACCAACACCGGCCGCTACAAGATCTTCCCGGTGGTGGGCGGCGCGCTGATGACGGTCGGGCTGTACCTCCTGTCGCTGATGGACACGGACACCAGCCGGTTCACCTCCGGGGTGTACATGGCCGTCGTCGGTCTCGGCATGGGCTGCCTGATGCAGATCACCATGCTGGTGGCGCAGAACAGCGTGGAGATGAAGGACATGGGCGTCGCGTCCTCCACCACCACCCTCTTCCGCACCCTCGGTTCCTCCTTCGGCGTCGCGATCATGGGCGCCCTGTTCAACCACCGGGTCCAGGACGTCATGGCGGAGAAGGCCGGCGCGCTGGGCTCCAAGGTGACCGAGCAGTCGGCGCAGTTGGACGCGGCGAGCCTGGCCAAGCTGCCGGAGGCGGCGCGCGTGGCGTACCAGGACGCGGTGTCCTCCGGGACGCACGGCGCGTTCCTGCTGGGCGCCGCGGTGGCGGTCGTCGCGCTGGTGGCGGCGGTCTTCGTGAAGGAGGTGCCGTTGAAGGGGGCGGGCCCGAAGGCGGCCGACGCCCCGGCCGACGGCGACGACGACACGGCCACGGCGAAGGCACCGGTGACCGAGGCGGTGTGACGCCTGCCCGCCGCGAGGGCCTCCGGGTGGTTGTGGCCACCCGGAGGCCCTTTGTCGTCGGTCCGGTCAGTTCCGGCGCGCGGTGACCAGGGCGAAGGAGAGGAACTCCCCACCGTCGGTGGTGAGCATGTCGATGACGGCCCGGTCGTCCGCGTTCCGGCCGTCCGCCCGGTACTCGGCCCCCGCCCGGGCCCACAGCAGCCAGTCCCGCCAGGCGTCCGGCTGCAGCCGCGCGGAGGTGACGTCCACCAGCTCGGTGGTCCCCCACTGGAAGCGCCACCACTCGGCGGTGTGCCAGGCCATCGCCTCCCAGCCGACCACGTCCTTGATGTGGGGCGGGATGGCCCCCAGCTCGCGCACCTCCCGCGTCAGGGCGGGGGTCGCCATGCCCAACTGCCCACCGGGACGCAGGAACCGGACCAGGTACGGCAGGTAACCGTCCGCCGTACCGAAGTACTCGAACGCGTCGACGCTGACGACGGCGTCGAAGCTTTCCTCCTCGAACGGCAGGGCGTGCGCCTCCGCCCGCACGGCCGTCACCCGGTCGCCGACCCCCGCGCCGGCGAAGACGGCCGCGGCCTCCTCGGGGGCGACCCACCAGTCGGCCGCGACGACCTCGGCGCCGTACTCACGGGCCAGGAACACGGACGTGGCGCCCTTGCCGGAGCCGAGGTCGAGGATGCGCGTCCCCGGCCGCAGATCGAGGTCCCGGGCGAGGTCCTCCAGCAGCCACAGCGGGTTCGGTCCCATGTCGAGGCCGAGCAGCCAGGCGGGGTCGTAGCGGGAGGAGCGCGGATAGCGGTCGGGACGTACGAGATCATTCAAGGCGGTCACGATCACGGACCCAAGCGGATCGCGCTCCCGGGCACAACCGGGTTTCGCCGCCCCGACGGCCCGGGCGGCGGGTACGAAGGCGCCGGAGCGAGCGGGAGCCGGGGCGCCGCCACGAGAGGCGCGAGGCCGGGAACGTGCTGCCGGTACCGGCGGTCGCCGCCCGGGAGGTACGCCTCGCCGCCCCGTGGCACGCGGCCGGCCGGCGGTCGGTTCACGGACGCGGCGCGGGCGGAGCCGCGCGGCTGCCGCACTCGAACCACACCGTCTTGCCCCGCCCTTCGGTATGCGGTGCGACCCCCCACCGGTCGGTCACGGCCGCGACGATCACGAGTCCGCGCCCGCCGTCGTCCAGCGTGTCGGCGGCTGCCGGGACCGGCAGCTCCGGGCAGCCGTCGGCGACCTCGACCCGTACTCCGCCGGGGCGAAGCAGGAAGCACACGCGGCAGCGGCGGCCCGGCACGTGCCGTACGACGTTGGCGACCAGCTCCGTGAGCGCGAGCTCGGCGGCGTCGGCGCGGATGGCGGGCCGAGTGCGCGCCCATGGCGAAGTCGGCGTGGTACTGGCTCTCAACGTCCGTCACCTGCGGACCTGTTACGTGATGGGCTCGGCGAGATCATCTTCTGCGCCGGCTCACTGGTCGGTCAGATCGAGACCACGAAGAAGGTCCCGACGCGGGACTTCTCCGAGCGGGTGGACGCCGCGCTGGAACGCTATGAAGACCGCACCGAGCGAGACCCAGTGGCGTAGGTCCAGCTACAGCGGCCCCAACGGCGGCGACTGCGTCGAGGTCGCTGAGAAGTGCCCCACCGGGGCCGTGCCCGTGCGGGACAGCAAGGTCCCGGGTGGTCCGGTCGTCACCGTTGGTGCCGGTGCTTGGCAGTCGTTCGTCGACGGCCTGCGATAGCCCCCACACCCTCCCCCTCCAAAAAGCGTGAGCACATCACCCCCAACTGTCATCGAACCGCTCATCCGAGCGGCTCGATGACAGTTGCCCCCAAGTTGCTCACGCTTGCCACTACTCACCCCGGTCTGCCTGCCGGGCAAGGAACTCCTCGAACGCCGCCTTCTGCCTCGGGTCCATGAAGCCCTGGCGGACACTGCGGGCCTGCTCCTCCAGCCAGTGCGCCTCGCCCGGGTCCATGAGCTCGGCGACCACCACGCCGTCGCGGGCGACCGCCGTACGGCCTCCCACACGACGGCGGAAGAGCGTGAAGGCGCCGTGCTTCACCGGATGAGCCAGCTCCGGCTCCTCCTTGTCCTCCGCCTCGGCCCGGTCGGCGGCGACCCGCGGCGGGTAGGCGGCGGGAGACCAGTGCTCCCAGAGCGCCAGCGTCGCCGCGGGCACCAGCACCGCGTGCTCCGAGGGCCGGCCTCCCTCCCACACGAACGTGACCGTGACCGGCTCGCCGACGGCCTCGGCCAACCCGAGCACCCGCTCCACCTCGTCGTTGATCGGGTAACTCACCTCTGCGTCGATCCGTATCCCCATGGCGCCCAAGGCTACGGGCGGCCTCTGGCGCCGCCCGCGCCTCCACCGGCCGCTGTCAGTGCCCCGTGCCACCATCGGCGTATGGACAAGTTGCGGCAGTTGCGGCTGGCGAAGGACGCCATGGACCGCGACTGGGCCGACCCGGCGCTCGACCTCGACGCCGTCGCCGCGCACGCCGGGTACTCCCGGTATCACTTCCTGCGCGCCTTCAAGGAGGCGTACGGCGAGACACCCGGCCAGTACCTCACCCGCCGCCGCATCGAGCGCGCCGAGGACCTGCTGCGCACCGCCAACCTGTCCGTGACCGAGATCTGCCACCTGGTCGGCTTCAGCAGCCTGGGCACCTTCTCCACCCGGTTCAAGGCGTGGACCGGACTGACCCCGAGCGAGTACCGGACGAAGCACGTGGGCCGGGGGACCGCCCTCATACCCGGCTGTTACGTCATGCACTGGGCGGGCGGGGTGCGGCGCAATTCCGGAGAAGCGGACTGAGACCCCCGCTGCCTACCGTGGCAGAGCAAGCGGGAACGGCCGCGGAAGCAGCGCGAACAAACAGGAGCACGCCATGATCAAGGGTCTCGCCATCTCGACCGTCTGGGTCCTCGACCAGGACCGGGCCAAGCAGTTCTACACCGAGAAGCTGGGCCTGGAGGTCCGCACCGACATGACCATGGGCGAGGGCGGCATGCGCTGGCTCACCGTCGGCTCTCCGAACCAGCCCGACGTCGAACTGACGCTGATGATTCCGTCCGGCCCCTCGATGGACCCCGAGTCCGCCGAGATGATCGAGAAGCTGGTCGCGAAGGGCGCGCTCGGTGCCGGCGTGCTGACCACCGACGACATCCACGGCGACTACAAGAAACTCAAGGACCGTGGGGTCGAGTTCCTCCAAGAGCCGCAGGAGCGCCCGTACGGCACGGAGGCCCTCTTCCGCGACGACTCCGGGAACTGGTTCTCCTTCACCCAGCCCCGCGAGGGCGGCCTCGACATGGACCAGGACTTCGCCTGCTGAGCGGCTGAGCCGGGTCTAGGGCCGGCGGCCCGGGGGGCCGCTGTGGGTCCGGTCCGGCAGCATCGGGTAGCTCCCGGTGTTCGTCGGCGCGTGCTCCGGCAGCCACAGCACGGCGACCGCGCCCTCGGCCGGTACGTGCTCCGGTGCCCCGGCGGGCCGGACGTTGCGGAAGGTGAGCCGTGCGCCCAGTACCCGGGCCTGGCCGGCCGCGATGGTCAGGCCCAGCCCGTGTCCGCGCCCCGCCCGGTCCGTGCTGCCGGTGCGGAAGCGGCTCGGCCCCTCGGCGAGGAGGTTCTCGGGGAAGCCGGGCCCGTGGTCGCGGACCCGGATCACCCGGCCCTCGACGCTGACCTCGACGGGGGGCCGGCCGTGCCGGGCGGCGTTGGCGAGCAGGTTGAACAGCACGCGCTCCAGGCGCCGCGGGTCGGTGGTGACCTCCGACTCGTGGATCACCCGCACCTCCACGTCCGGGTCCTTGGCCGCCACCCGCCGGGACACGAAGTGGCCCAGCATGATGTCCTGCAGCTCGGCCCGCTCCGAGGCCCCGTCCAGCCGGGCCACCTCCAGGACGTCCTCGACGAGCGTGCGCATCGCCTTCGCCCGGTCCAGCACCAGCTCGGTGGGCCGGCCCGGCGGCAGCAGCTCCGCGGCGGTGAGCAGACCGGTCACCGGGGTGCGCAGCTCGTGCGCGATGTCCGCGGTGACCCGGCGCTCCGCCTCCAGCCGCTTCTGCAGGGCGTCCGCCATCGCGTCCACGGCACTCGCGAGGTCGTCGGTCTCGTCCCGCACGACCCCGCCGATGGCGTCCCTCACGCGCACGTCCGGCTCCCCGTTGGCGACCTGGTGCGCGGCGGCGGCCGCCTTGCGCAGCCGGCGCGACAACTGGCCGCCGATGAGCACGCCCAGCGCGCTGCCGCCGAGCACGACCGCGATGGATCCGATGACCAGGGCCTGGTCGAGGTCGTCGAGGATGTCCGCGCTGCGGTCGGTGAACCCGGAGTGCAGGGACATCACGTGCCCGTCCTTGAGCGGCACGGCGGCCCAGATGTCCGTCACCCCGTCGGCCCGCTCGGAGACGTACGTCGCCCGCCGCCCGGCCTCGGCCTTGCGGCGCAGCTCCGCGGGCAGCTCGGGATCGTCGATCTTGGCGTTCGGGAAGTTCTGCCGGCCGGACAGCTCGTAGTTGCGCTGGGCGATCAGGACCCGGTCGTCCGCGAGGTCACGCGCGTTGTCCAGCATCGACACCCGGGCCGCGTTGTGCACGACCAGGCTCAGCGCGACCGCCACCAGAGCGCCGACCAGCGCGATGGCCGCGCTGAGCTTCCAGCGCAGCCCGGTACGGATGCTCAGTCCCGCGCGGATGCCCGGCACGGTGCGGACGCCCGGCACCGTACGGCTGTCCGGCACCGTACGGCTGTCCGGCACGGTGCGGCTGTCCGGGCGCCCCGGTGACGAGGCGGTCAGGCGTCGGAAAAACCCCCGCATGTCCCTGTATCCCCGTATCCCCGCTCAGGCCTTCAGCTTGTAGCCGAAGCCGCGGACCGTCTCGATACGGTCCTGACCGATCTTGGTGCGCAGCCGGTGCACATGGACGTCGACGACGCGGGTGTCGCCACCCCAGCCGTAGTCCCACACGCGCTCCAGGAGCTTGTCGCGCGAGAGCACCGTGCCCGGCGCGGAGGAGAACTCCAGCAGCAGCCGCATCTCGGTCGGGGTGAGCGCCACCGGCCGCCCGGCGCGGCGCACCTCCATGCCCTCGGTGTCGACCTCCAGCTCGCCGAAGACGAGCACACCCCCGGTGTCCGCGGCGCTCCCCGCGTCCCCCCGGTCGCCGCCGCCGGCGTGCCCGAAGCGGCGCAGCACCGCACGGATCCGGGCGACCAGCACGGCCCCGTCGAACGGCTTGGTGACGTAGTCGTCGGCGCCCGCCTCCAGCCCCAGGACGACGTCGATGGAGTCCGCCCGCGCCGACAGCATGATCACCGGCACGGTGGACTCGTCCCGGATCCGGCGGCACAGACTGACGCCGTCGAGGCCGGGGACCATGACGTCGAGGAGCGCGATGTCGGGGCGGTCGGCGCGGAACGCCTCCAAGCCCGACAGTCCGTCGGGCATCGCGGTGACCGCGAAGCCGTCCCGCTCCAGGGCGAGCTGCGTGGCCTCGCGGATGACGTCGTCGTCCTCGACGAACAGAACGTGGGTCTGGTCTGCCATCCGGATGCTCTCAGTCCTCGTGTGCGGTCACTCGGTAGACGCGCAGGGCGTGCGCCGCGTTCATTTCTCCGCCGGTCCTCATGTCCCGGCCGGGTGTTCATGTCTCCATCGGTCCGAGCGGCCCGGTCGGTTCACGCGGCCCGGTCGGTTCACTCGCCGTGGGTGTCAGCTCTCCGGTTCGGGGACCGGGGTCGGCACGTTCCCGGCGGCGTTGCTGTAGTCGTTGTGGGTGCGGAACTCCTCGGTGAACCGGCCCGAGGCCCAGCGGTACGTGATCACGTTCTCGCCGGACGGACTGGACACCGGATCGCCCTTCTCGTACACCTGCTTGGTCACCACCAGGTCGCCGCGGTCGATCTCCGCGTAGACCGGCGGCTCCTCGGCCTTGAACACATTCTGGTACGCGCCGTCTTCCTCGCGGTACACGTAACTGCCCACACCCACCGCGTCACCGCACGTCAGCACGTTGACGACGACGTCATCGGCCGACCCCCCGGTCAGCTCCCCGTACGACACGTCGACGGGGTACTCGTCGGCGACGCACGGCTTCAGCTCGCGCTTGACCTCCGCGGAGACCCTGGGGTCGGCCTTGACCAGCCGGACCGGGTCCACCCGGTCGGGGACCTTGGAGGGAGAGGCCGCGGGCGAGGAGGAGGCGGCGCCGCCCACCGCGTCCGCGTGGGCCGGCCCCTCGTCACGGGCGCCGGTGCCGCCCGCGCCGCAGCCGGAGAGGGAAACGCCGAGGGCGACGAACACGGCCACCGCCGTACTCGCCGCCTGCACGCTCTTCCGGGCCTTGCCGGGTGATCGACCGACGGTCAGGCCGCGCAACGCTCCCGCTCCTCACGCTCCAGCGCCCGTGCGTCCAGATCGCGGGCGACCAGCTCCTCGCGGAGCCGGGCGAGCGCCCGGTGCAGCGTGCTCTTGACCGTCCCCGCCGACATGCCGAGGGCGGCGGCGGTCTCCTCCGTTGACATCTGCTCCCAGTGTCGCAGCACCACGACGCTGCGCTGCTTCGGGGCGAGCACCTTCATGACGTCCATCAGCAGGGCGCGGTCCGCGTGCTGCTCGGTGGAGTCGTCCACGCAGGACTCCGGAAGCTGCTCGGTCGGCACCTCCTCCAGCTTCCGGGCCCGCCACCACTCGGTCCGCGTGTTGATCATCACCCGGCGCAGGTAGGCGTCCGCGAGCCGCTTGTCCTCGATGGTGGACCACCGGCGGTACGTCCGCGCCAGCGCGGTCTGCAGCAGGTCCTGGGCGTCGACGGGGTCCGGGACCAGGCGCCGTGCGCTGCGCAGCAGCGCGTCCTGCCGGGTGCGGACGTACTCCTCGAACTCGAGCACCTCGCCCATGGTCAACCGCCTTCCGATCCCCGTACTCCGGCGGTCTGGTCGCCGCCGGGCCACTGCCTGTGGTCCGTAGCCCCCTGTGCCTGGGGGCCACGGAAACGAAGGTAGGCAAGCGTTGTCACGGCGCTGTGCGAAGCAGCCTGCGGCAGACCCTCGGCTGTCCGTCGGTTGTGTAACGGAAGGAGGAACCGGCCAAAACGAAAGCCCACTTGGGGGTGGTAATCGACAATTTGCCCGATATGTGAAATGTCACGGAAGCACCCGCCACCGCTGTGCTCCGGCTGTACGTCAGGTCAGCGGCAGCCGGTACAGCCCGTCCGCCAGCGGCTCCGCCAGACCGTCGGCGACGAGACCGTCCAGGGCCCGGGCGCGCTGGACCGGTTCGTGCCACACCTGGTCGAGGACCGCCTGCGGCACCGGACCGTGCGCCTCCCGCAACACCGCGAGCAGCCGGCCGCGCACCTGCCGGTCGGTACCCGCGTACGTCTGGCCGCGCCGCGGCGGCCCGTCGTGCGCGGGCTTGCCCGCCAGCCGCCAGGCGCACCGGTCCGCGATCGGGCAGCGGTGGCACGACTCGTTCTTCGCCGTGCAGACGAGCGCGCCCAGCTCCATGGAGGCGGCCGCCCAGCGTGCCGCGCGCGCCTCGTCGTCGGGCAGCAGCGCCCGCGCCAGCTTCCGCTCGGCGGCGGTGGTCGCGTTCGGCGGGTACTGCGCACCGGTGACCGCCCGGGCGAACACCCGGCGGACGTTGGTGTCCAGTACGGCGTGCCGCTGGCCGTAGGCGAAGGAGGCGACCGCGGCGGCCGTGTACTCGCCGATGCCGGGCAGCGCCAGCAGTTGGGCGTGATCCGCCGGTACGTCGCCGCCGTGCCGTTCCGTTATGGCCGCGGCGGCGCCGTGCAGGCGCAGGGCGCGGCGCGGGTAGCCGAGCCGGCCCCAGGCGCGGACGGCCTCGCCGGGCGCCTGAGCGGCGAGGTCGGCGGGGCGCGGCCAGCGGGCCAGCCACTGCTCGTAGACGGGCAGGACACGGCTCACCGGCGTCTGCTGGAGCATGAACTCACTGACCATCACACCCCACGCGCCGGCTTCCGGGCGCCGCCACGGCAGATCGCGGGCGTGCTCGTCGAACCAGTCGATGACGGGGGCGTGCAGCGGCACACCGGAGGCGGTCCGCTCACCGGCCGGGACGGCGGCGGAGGCCGGCGCACCGGAGACGGCGGCGGAGGCGGGGGTCCCGGAGACGGCTGCGGAGGCCGGGGCCGCGGCGGGGTCGGAGGGGCCGTTGTACGGGGGCTTCGTGGGCGCAGTCATGACCCTCCGATCCTGCCACGGGAGGACCGCCGCACGGGCGCACCGCCACCCGGTATCGGCCACGACCCCTGACGATCGGCAGGGGCGCCGCCCTGCCCGCCGCTTGTAGCGTCGGCCCCATGGAAGGTACGCGACCGGCCGCCTCGGCGCGCCTCGCCCCCCTCGGCAGAGGCGCTCTGCTCTGGGCCGCCCTCGCCCTCCCCGCGGTCACCGCGGACCGGATCGGGCTGAACGAGCCGCGCTCCCCGGGGCAGCAGCTCGCCGGCCTGGGCGTGCTCGCCGTGGCCGTCGCGCTCTCCCGGCGGTGGCCGCTCGTCGCGTTCGCGCTGACGGCGGGCCTGAGCCTGGCCGCGGCCCCGGCCCTGTTCAGCGTCTCCTACGGCCCCGCCCTCGGCACCCTCGCCCTGCTGCTCGGCCTGCGCGCGCGGCGGCCGCGCCCCGCGGTGGCCGGCTTCGCCGGTGTCGGCGCCGTCGGCACGGCGCGGATCGCGCTGGCCGGAGTCGATCCGGCGCCCGAGTGGCTGGTCATGACGGGCACGCTGCTCTTCGGCTGCGTCTTCCCCTGGCTCGTCGGACGCTACTGGCGGCAGAGCCGGGCACTCGCCGAGGCCGGCTGGCTCCGGGCCGCCAAGCTGGAGGACGAACAGCGGCACGCCGAGGAACGGGCCCGACTCCGCGAACGGGCCCGCATCGCCGAGGACATGCACGACTGGCTCGGTCACGAGCTGAGCCTGCTCGCCCTGCGCGCCGCCGCCCTCCAGGTCGCACCGGGCCTCGCCGCCGGCCACCGCGCCGCCGCGGCCGACCTGCGCGCCGCCGCCGCCGACGCCACCGACCACCTGCACCGCATCATCGGCGTACTGCGCGACGTGTCCGTCGACGACGAGCCCGCACCGCTGACCCCGGCGGGCGAGAGCATCGAGGACCTCGTCGCCCGGGCCGCGGAGTCGGGCCTGACCGTCCGCTGGGAACGGCGGGACGACGCCACCGCCCCGGCCCCGGAACCCGGCGGCATCACCGAACGCCTGCTGCACCGGGTGGCGCGCGAGGCGCTGACCAACGCCGCCCGGCACGCGCCGGGCGCCCCCGTCGTCGTGGCGGTCACCGGGCACGCCCGCGGCACGACGGTCACCGTCACCAACGGACCGGCCGCCCAGGAGGCGTCTCCTTCGTCGGGCGGTTCGGGCCTGCTCGGGCTGCGGGCCGCCGTCGCCTCGGTCGGCGGCGACTTCGGCGCGGGCCCGCACGGGGACGGCTTCCGCGTCCGGGCGTACGTCCCCGCACAGCAGACCCCCGCCCTCGTGCCCGCTTCCCGGCCCGCCCCCTCGGCGCCCTTCGCCCGCGCCCGCCGCCGCGTCGTCCTCGGCCTGGGCGCCGCCGCCGGCGCGGGCGTCGTCCTGGTCGGCGCGGCCTTCGGCTGGTACGCGTACACCGAGACCCACTCGGTGCTCAGCCCCGCCGCGTACGCGGCACTGCGCCCGGGCACGCCGCACGACGAGGTCGCCGACGTACTGCCGGACCGCACGGTCGGCGACCCGCCCGTCGAGCGCGCCCCCGCGCCCCCGGCGGGCGCCGACTGCCGCTACTACCGGTCGAGCGGTGAACTCCTCGTCTCCGTCGACCACTTCCGGCTCTGCTTCGACGGAGCGGGACGGCTGGCCGCCAAGGACGTCATCCCCCGCGCCGGACCGTCCGGCGAGGAACACGAGCCCTACGAGCGATACGAGGAGTACGTACGGTGATCCGGGTACTGCTGGCCGACGACGAGGCGATGGTGCGGGCCGGTGTGCGCGCCATCCTGGCGAGCGGCGGGGAGAGCGAGGTCGTCGCCGAGGCGGGCAACGGCCGCGAGGCGGTCGAACTGACCCTGGCCCACCGCCCCGACGTCGCCCTGCTGGACATCCGCATGCCCCGCCTGGACGGCCTCACGGCGGCCGAGGAGATCGTACGGACCGCCCCCGGCACCGCCGTCGCGATGCTGACCACGTTCTCCGAACAGGCCTACGTCGCCCGCGCACTGGCCGCCGGTGCCACCGGCTTCCTGCTCAAGTCCGGGGACCCCTACGAACTGATGGCGGGCGTACGGGCGGTGGCCGAGGGCGCCGCCTTCCTGTCCCCGAAGGTCGCCCGGTACGTCGTCGAGGACCTCGGCAGGGGCGGAGGCGGCGGCCGGCTCGCCCGCGAGGAACACGCACGGGCGCGCGTGGCGCGGCTCAGCCCCCGCGAACGCGAGGTGCTCGGCCTCGTCGGCGCCGGACTGTCCAACCCCGAGATCGCCGCCCGGCTGCACCTCGTCGAGGGCACGGTGAAGGCGTACGTGAGCGCGGTCCTGGACCGGCTGGAGGTACGCAACCGGGTTCGGGCCGCGATCGTCGCGTACGAGGCGGGACTGGTCGACCCGGACGCCTGAGGCGTGCTCAGCGCCGCCGGTGCGAGGCGGCGTACGCGGTGGCGGGGGCGGCGGCCGGGCCCGGCCCGGTCAGCCACCGCACCGCGGGCGCCGACGACGCGCGCATCGCCTCGGCCAGCCGCGTCGCCGGACGCCTGCCCAGACGTACGGCCGCGGCGGCGACCACGGTGCCGAGCAGCAGCCCGGCGGCGACGTCGTGCGGGTAGTGCACGCCGACGAAGACCCGGGAGAAGGCCATCAGCAGGGCGAGCGGAGCCGTCAGCCAGACGACCGCCCGCCGGACCAGGGCCAGGGCGACGGCCGAGGCACCCGCTATCGTCGCGTGGTTGCTGGGGAAGGACCAGTCACCGGGCGGTGGGCATCCGGCCAGGGACGGCGCCGCCGCGGCGACCGCCCGGCACGGACGGTCCTGCGTGAAGCCGGACTTGAGCAGCTCACTGCACACGTACGCCACCACCGTGGCCAGGGGTGCGAGGGCCGCGATCGCGAACGCGTGGTGACTGTCCCGGCGCGACCGCCACCAGGCGACGACGAACAGCGCGCCGAACACCAGGATGCCCGCCTCCGTCCACACCTCCGCCGTGTGCTGGACCCACGCCGGGGAGTCGTGGGCGAAGCCGGTGATGTCGCGGTACAGCTCGTCGTCGAAGGTCATGCTCACGGACGGTAGGCGGACCGGCGATTCGGTCACACCCTGCGATGGACATGTGCGGCACCTGACGATCGGCAGGGGGTCGGGGGCGGTCTCCGGAATGATGATCCGTAAAAGTTGCGGCCCCGAACGGCGGGTGGGACAGGGGAACGCACCGATCTCTCGTACAGTTTGCGCCGTGGGATCTCTGCGCAATCCGGTCGGGCCGCTTCCCTCCTCCATCTACTGGCGACGGAGGGCCGTACTGCTGTCCCTGTTCGCCCTGTTGGCGCTGCTGATCACGTGGGTCGTGGTCGCCGGCGGGGGTGGCGACGGCAAAGGCCGCGAGGACGGCGCCGACGGCAAGAACCCGGCACCCTCGATCACTCCCGGTCCCTCGGGTTCCGGACCGGCGATCAGTCAGGCGCCGGGCGGCCGCGAGGAGTCGGGAGGCGGGGACTCCAACGGGACGGGCTCGGGGACGGGTTCCGGGAGCGGTGACGGGTCCGGTGCCGGTTCCGGCGGCGGCGAGTCCGGTGGCGACGGCGGCGGGTCCGGTGGCGACGGCGGCGGGTCCGGCGGAGCGGGCAGTGCCGGCGGAGGCGGTTCGGGTGGCGGTTCGGCGACCGGCGTCGGCGCGGGTGACGCGCTGCCGGGTGGCTCGAGTCTGCCCGACTGCACGCCGGGCGCGGTGAAGTTGAGCCTGCGCAGCGTCCGCAACAACTACTCGCCCGGCCAGACGCCCGCCTTCGAACTGACCGCGCGGAACACCTCCAAAAGCGACTGCGAGATCGATCTCGGCCCGAAGCGCGCGGTGTTGACGATCACCCCGGCCGAAGGCGACGACGCCTACTGGTCGTCCGACGACTGCGTCGAGGGCGCGGGCAGCCTGCGGTACCGCGTGGCCGCCGGCAGCGGCATCACCTACACCGTGAAGTGGGACCGGGGGCCGAGCGCCCCCGAGTGCGGGACGCCTCCGGCGGGGTCGGCCAAGGCGGGGACGTACCTGGTGGAGGCCAAGGCGGCCGGCTTCGAGAAGGTGCGGACGTCGTTCGTGCTGAAGAGCGACTGACCGCGCTCAGCCGGTGACCGGAGCCCGGCGGCGCCGCGGCCCCCGGCCGCGCCGCCGCGCCGGCCTCAGACGTACCGCTCCAGAATCGACGACTCCGCCAGCCGCGACAGGCCCTCCCGCACACTGCGCGCCCGCGCCTCACCGACGCCGTCCACCGTCTGCAGGTCGTCCACGCTGGCGGCGAGCAGCTTCTGCAGGCCGCCGAAGTGCTCCACCAGCCGGTCGATGATGGCGCCCGGCAGCCGCGGGACCTTGGCCAGCAGCCGGAAGCCGCGCGGCGACACCGCCGAGTCCAGGGTCTCCGGAGAACCGGTGTAACCCAACGCGCGGGCCACCGTGGCCAGTTCGAGCAGCTCGGCGTGGCTGAGCTTGTCCAGCTCGGCGAGCGCCTCCTCGACCGTGCGCGAGCGCTTGGCGGTCGGCTCGGGCACGTAGTCCCGCACGACCAGCTCGCGCTCGGGCTCGACACCGGCGATCAACTCGTCCAGTTGGAGCGCCAGCAGCCGCCCGTCCGTGCCCAGCTCCACCACGTACTCGGCGATCTCGGTCGCGATGCGGCGCACCATCTCCAGCCGCTGCGCGACCGCCGAGACGTCCCGGACGGTGACCAGGTCCTCGATCTCCAGCGCCGACAGCGTGCCCGCGACCTCGTCGAGCCGCAGCTTGTAGCGCTCCAGAGTAGCCAGTGCCTGGTTGGCCCGGGACAGGATCGCCGCGGAGTCCTCCAGCACCCGCCGCTGGCCGTCGACGTAGAGCGCGATCAGCCGCATCGACTGCGACACGGAGACCACGGGGAAGCCGACCTGCTTGCTGACCCGGTCCGCCGTACGGTGCCGGGTGCCCGTCTCCTCCGTGGGGATCGTCGGGTCGGGGAGCAGTTGCACCCCGGCGCGCAGGATCTTGGACAGGTCCGAGGACAGCACGATGCCGCCGTCGAGCTTGCACAGCTCGCGCAGCCGGGTCGCGGTGAACTCGACGTCCAGCACGAAACCGCCGGTGCACATCGACTCGACGGTCTTGTCGGACCCCAGCACCATCAGGCCGCCGGTATTGCCGCGAAGGACCCGCTCCAGGCCGTCCCGAAGGAGCGTGCCGGGCGCCACCGCGCTCAGGGAGGCACGCATCAGGCCATCGGCACCG
Source organism: Streptomyces pactum (assembly GCF_002005225.1). Taxonomy (NCBI): domain Bacteria; kingdom Bacillati; phylum Actinomycetota; class Actinomycetes; order Kitasatosporales; family Streptomycetaceae; genus Streptomyces; species Streptomyces pactum. The sequence continues at coordinate 3,925,301 of NZ_CP019724.1, read as the reverse complement.
GCACTCCCACCGGACTTTCCGGGAGCTGCTGCCCGGTCGTTGGCTGCCACTGCACTCCTCCGGTCGCAGGTTCTTCAGGCGCTCCCGTGTCGCACACTCGGTCGTACGGACGGACGAGACCAGGGCAAAGTCTACCGGCGGTCCGCGTCCTCCCGTGGGGCCTCTCGCCGACGCGAGCGCGGAAGCACCCGCAGGGCGTCCCCTATGTCCGCGACTTCCAGCACCTTCATGCCGTCGGGGACCCTGCCGGGGTCGGTCGGCACCAGGGCGTGGGTGAAGCCCAGGCGGTGCGCCTCGGAGAGCCTGCGCTGCACGCCGGTGACCCGTCTCACCTCACCGGCGAGGCCGACCTCGCCGATCGCGACGAGGTTCTTGGGCAGCGGGGTGTCGCTGGCGGCCGAGGCGAGGGCGAGCGCGACGGCCAGGTCGGCGGCCGGCTCGGAAAGCTTCACACCGCCGACCGTCGCCGAGTAGATGTCCCTTTTGCCCAGGGCGCTGATGCGGCCGCGCTGCTCCAGGACCGCCAGCATCATGGACACGCGGGAGGTCTCCAGACCGGAGGTGGTGCGTCGCGGGGACGGGATCTGGGAGTCGACGGTCAGCGCCTGCACCTCCGCCACCAGCGGGCGGCGGCCCTCCAGGGTGACGGTCAGGCAGGTGCCGGGCACGGGCTCCGCGCGGCGGGTCAGGAACAGCCCGCTGGGGTCGGTCAGGCCGGTGATGCCCTCGTCGTGCAGCTCGAAGCAGCCGACCTCGTCGGTGGTGCCGTACCGGTTCTTGACGCCGCGCACCAGGCGCAGGCGGGCGTGCCGGTCGCCCTCGAAGTGCAGGACGACGTCCACGAGGTGCTCCAGCAGCCGCGGACCGGCGATGGCCCCGTCCTTCGTGACATGGCCCACCAGCAGGGTGGACATGCCGCGGTCCTTGGAGGCGCGGATCAGGGCGCCCGCCACCTCCCGCACCTGCGCCATGCCGCCGGGGGCGCCGTCGATCTCGGGCGACGCCACCGTCTGCACGGAGTCGAGGATCAGCAGCGACGGCTTGACCGCGTCCAGGTGCCCCAGCACCGCCGCGAGGTCGGTCTCGGCCGCGAGGTACAGGTGGTCGTCGATGGCCTTGATGCGGTCGGCGCGCAGCCGGACCTGGCTGGCCGACTCCTCACCGGTGACGTAGAGGGTCTTGTGCTCCTCGCTCGCCGACTTGGCCGCCACGTCCAGCAGCAGCGTGGACTTGCCGACGCCGGGCTCGCCCGCGACGAGCACCACGGCGCCGGGCACCAGACCGCCGCCGAGCACCCGGTCCAGCTCGGGCACGCCGGTCGAGCGGGCGGTCGCCTGACGGCCGTCGACCTGGCCGATGGGCAGCGCGGAGGTGGTGACGCGCCCCGGCGTCGTCGTACGGACCGCGGGTGCGCCGTACTCCTCGACCGTGCCCCAGGCCTGGCATTCGGGGCAGCGGCCGAGCCACTTGGCCGTCTGCCAGCCGCACTCGGTGCAGCGGTAGGACGGCCGTTCCTTGGTGGACTTCGCACGGGCAGCCATGCACGAACCGTAACCGCCCCCACTGACAACGTGTGCCGCGGCCAAGCGCCGTCGTCGCCCGAGGGGCCTCCGGCGCCGGTACGGACCGGCGGTCGGCGCCTCCGCCCCGCCTCCGCCCCGGCGCCGCCGCGGCCGACGGCAGCCGGCCGCACCCGCCCCGACGGCCGACCGGCCCGCCCCACTCGGCACGCACCCCCGGCACCCCGAAGGGACCACCCGGCACCCCGAAGGGACCACCCGGCACCCCGAACGGACCACCCGGCACCCTGAACCGGCCGCGGAACCACAGCCTCCTGTCCCCTTATGAGGGATCGTTTCACCCGTACGGGTTAAAAGTGCCCAACGCGCCAGTTCGCGCCACCCATAGCCCCCTACGGTCGCCGAGTGATGAGGAGCAGTCCGGAGACCACGACCCGCACGACCGGTGCACACCGGGCGCACCGGGAAGCGCGTGACCGCACCGCGGCGCGCACGCTGGCGCAGCGGCCGCCCGCGCGCTACGACGCGCACCTGGACGGCCTGTTCACGTACTGCCTGTCCGTGCTCTGCGACCACGACGCCGCGACCGAGGCCCTGGGCGACGTCCTGGTGCTCGCCGAGCGCCGCGGCCACCGCGCCCCCGGAGCCGCCGGGGACCGGAGGGCCTGGCTGTACGCGCTGGCCCGCTGGGCCTGCCTGCGCCAACTGGCCGAGGCCAAGCAGAAACGTCCGAGCAGCCACGCGGCGGGCCGCCCCGGCGCCGCCCGGCGCCGCCCGGCACCGCAGCAGCCCACGCCCCCGACCGCCGCTCGGAACGGCCGCGACGGACGTGACGCACCCAGCGCACCCGGCGGACGTGACGGACACGGCGCACACGACGCACCCGGCGGACGTGACGGATCTGACGCACACGGCGGACGCGACGGGAACGACGAGGAACAGCAGCGCCACCGCCGCGAACTCGCCCTCCTCGCCTGGCCGGAGGCCGCGGGCACCACCCCGGAGCAGCGCGAGGCCCTCGAACTCGCCGTGCGCCACAACCTCGCCGCCCACGAGGTGGCAGCCGTCCTGGGCATCGACCTGGCCGCCGCCCGTGAACTGCTCGCCTCCGCCGCCTGCGAGGTCGAGCGCACCCGCGCCGCCCTCGCCGTCGTCGAGACCGGCACCTGCCCGGGCGTCGCCCGCCTCACCGGCGACAACCGGTACGTGCTGAGTGCCGCCCTGCGCCGCGAGCTGGTCCGGCACGTCGACGACTGCCCCCGCTGTCGCCGCACCGCCGAGCGCGCCATCCCCGGCCGCTGGCCCGGCACGAGCGTCACCCCCGCCGAACTGCCCGTCCTGGAGGCACCCCGCGCGGCGCTGCACATGGCCATGGCGCACGTCCCGCGCGCGCGAGGCGCGGCCCCCCGCTTCGACCGGCGCGGCTTCCCGATGGATCCCAAGGACCGCGCGGCCCGGCGGGACCGCCTGCGCGCCCGTGCCGTCACCACGACCGTCGTCGCCACCGTCGTCGCCGCCCCCGTGCTCGCCCTGTGGGCGGCCTACCGCGGCACCCCGGTCGTCGAGGGCGAGGGCGGCCGCTCGGCCAGCGCCACCGAGGCGCAGAGCCCCGACGGCCTGGAGGGCGCGTCCGCGGGCGGCGGCTACGGCTACGAGAACGCCGGCAACGCCAGCACCACCCCCGGCACCCGCTTCGGCCGGAACGGCAAGGCCGACGTCTCCGTGGAGGTCGTCAGCGTCTCCGGCGCGGGCGAGAAGGGCACCGGACGCCTGGAGGTCACGGCCGGCCACGACGGCGACACCACGCTCGTCACCCTGACGGCGGCCGGCGACGCACCGGTGCGCTGGTCCGCGTCCACCGGCGCGCCCTGGCTGTACCTGAGCCAGTCGTCGGGCACCCTCGGTCCCGGCGAGACGCTGACGATCAGGGTGTACGTCGACCACCTGCGGGAGCCGTCCGGCCACTGGAGCGCACGGGTGGCCGTCTCACCCGCCGGCGCCGTCGTCTCCATCGAGGGCTACGGCACCGCGCCCAGCCCTTCCCGCCCGGACCCGCGCCCCAGCGGGCCCGACGACTCCCCGCCCCCGTCCGACCCGGGCCCGGACCCGTCCCCGTCGGCCTCGGCGCCTCCCGACCCCACCCCCACGGACGACCCGCCGCCCACCTCGCCCGGCCCGGACCCGACACCGACCGGCGACCCGTCTCCCACCGGCGGCACGGGCGGCTCGTCACCGCCGCCCGGCGAGGGCGGCGACCCGATCCCGTCCACCTCGTAGAACGCGTCGTGCAACGGTGTTCGGCGCACCGGATTCGGTGCACGGTGTTCGGCGGGTTCGCCGCGCGGTGTTCGCCGCGCGGTGTTCGGCGAGCGGGCACACGGCGAGCGGGCACACGGCGAGCGGGCACACGGGGAGCGGGCACTCGGTGAAAGCGGTCCGGTGAACGGGGCTCAGCGGGCCGGGTCCGCCGGATGCGGTGCCACCAGCGGCAACTGCGAGGCCAGCCGCTCCTCGCACAGCTCCACCAGCCGGTCGTAGCCCGCCTTGCCCATCAGCTCGATCAGCTCCGGCCGGTAGGAGACGTACACCGGGTCGCCCGCGCCGTGCGCCGAGGTCGCCGAGGTGCACCACCAGTGCAGGTCGTGGCCGCCCGGGCCCCAGCCGCGCCGGTCGTACTCGCCGATCGACACCTGGAGCACGCGCGTGTCGTCGGGCCGGTCGATCCACTCGTACGTCCGGCGGACCGGAAGCTGCCAGCACACGTCCGGCTTGGTCTCCAGCGGCTCCCGGCCCTCCTTCAGGGCCAGGATGTGCAGCGAGCAGCCCGCGCCCCCGGCGAAGCCGGGCCGGTTCTGGAAGATGCACGAACCCTGGAAGGGCCGGGTCTGCCGGGAGCCCTCGTCGTCCTCGGAGGTCCAGCCGTTCCGCGTGCCCTCGGCGTGGTGCTGCCAGACGTCCGGCGTGAGCCGCGCCACGTGCCCGGCGACCCGCTTCTCGTCGTCCTCGTCGGAGAAGTGGGCGCCCAGCGAGCAGCACCCGTCGTCCGCGCGGCCCGCCTGGATGCCCTGGCAGCCGCTGCCGAAGATGCAGTTCCAGCGGGAGGTCAGCCATGTCAGATCGCACCGGAAGACCTGCTCGTCGTCCGCCGGATCCGGGAACTCCACCCACGCCCGCGCGAAGTCGATGCCCTTCTCGTCGCCCATATTGCGCTTCTTGTCCTTCTTGGCCGACTTTTCGTCCTTCGCCTTTTTCGTCTTTGGCACGGCTCCAGGGTAAGACGCCCGGGCCGGATGACGGCACCGCCGCACTCCCCGCTGGCAGTAGCGTGCCGTACATGAGACTCGGTGTCCTCGACGTGGGTTCGAACACGGTGCATCTGCTGGTGGTGGACGCACACCCGGGCGCGCGCCCGCTGCCCGCCCACTCGCACAAGGCGGAACTGCGCCTGTCCCAGCTCCTCGACGAGGACGGCGCGATCGGCCCCGACGGCGTCGACCGGCTGGTCGCGGTCGTCCGGGAGGCGCTCGAGGCCGCCGAGGACAAGGGCGTCGAGGACCTCCTGCCGTTCGCCACCTCCGCCGTGCGCGAGGCGAGCAACGCCGACGACGTCCTCGCGCGGGTACGGGACGAGACCGGCGTCGAGCTGACGGTCCTCAGCGGCGCCGAGGAAGCCCGGCTCACCTTCCTCGCCGTCCGCCGCTGGTTCGGCTGGTCCGCCGGCAAGCTGCTGGTCCTCGACATCGGGGGCGGTTCCCTGGAGATCGCCTACGGCATCGACGAGGAGCCCGACACCGCCGTGTCGCTGCCGCTCGGCGCCGGCCGGCTGACCGCCGCCCGGCTGCCCGGCGACCCGCCCCACCCGGACGACGTCCGGGCGCTGCGCCGGCACGTCCGCACCGAGATCGCCCGCACGGTCGGCGACTTCAGCCGCTTCGGCGCCCCCGACCACGTGGTCGCCACCTCCAAGACCTTCCGGCAGTTGGCCCGCATCGCCGGCGCCGCCCGCTCCGCCGAGGGCCTCTACGTCCAGCGCGAGCTGAAGCGGGCCTCCCTGGAGGCCTGGGTGCCCCGCCTGGCCGCCATGACCACCGCCGAGCGGGCAGAGCTCCCCGGCGTCTCCGAGGGCCGCGCGAACCAGCTCCTGGCCGGCGCCCTGGTCGCCGAGGCCGCGATGGACCTGTTCCACGTGGAAAGCCTGGAAATCTGCCCGTGGGCCCTCAGGGAAGGCGTGATCCTGCGGCGCCTCGACCACATGGGCCAGGGATAGCGCGCCCGAAGGAGCGCGGGGCCGTGGCGGTGTGCGGCTCCGCCGCGTGGTCGCGACGAGCGACGAGCCACGACGAAGCCGCACCCCGTCCTGTGGCGGTCAGACCCATGGCGGTCAGACCCATGGCGGTCAGTCCTGCGGCGGTCAGTCCTGTGGCGGTCAGTCCTAGTGGCAATCACCACAACGGCGAACGGGCACCCCGCGCCCACCCGACCCCACCCCGTAACCTGGCCCTCGTGGCACAACCAAGGGACGTAGTCCGCATCCCGGATGCGAAGGTCGCCCTGTCGACGGCTTCCGTCTACCCGGAGTCGACGGCGACGGCCTTCGAGATCGCCGCACGCCTCGGCTACGACGGAGTCGAGGTCATGGTGTGGACCGATCCCGTCAGCCAGGACATCGACGCGCTGCGCAGACTCAGCGACTACCACCGGATGCCGATCCTGGCCGTGCACGCGCCCTGCCTGCTCATCACCCAGCGCGTCTGGTCCACCGACCCCTGGGTCAAGCTCCAGCGCGCCCGCGCCGCCGCGGAGAAGCTCGGCGCGTCCGCCGTCGTCGTCCACCCGCCGTTCCGCTGGCAGCGGCAGTACGCCCGGGACTTCGTCAGCGGCATCTGGCGGATGGCGGACGAGACGGACGTGCGGTTCGCCGTCGAGAACATGTACCCCTGGCGCTACCGCGACCGCGAGATGCAGGCGTACGCCCCCGACTGGGACGTGACGAAGGAGGACTACCGTCACTTCACGATCGATCTCAGCCACGCCGCCACCTCCCGCACCGACACCCTCGACATGCTCGACCGCATGAGCGACCGACTCGGCCACGTCCACCTCGCCGACGGCAAGGGCTCCGCCAAGGACGAGCACCTCGTTCCGGGCCGCGGCGGCCAGCCCTGCGCCGAGGTGCTGGAACGCCTCGCGCACACCGGCTTCGACGGTCACGTCGTCATCGAGGTCAACACCCGTCGCGCGATGTCCGGCGCCGAACGCGAGGCCGATCTCGCCGAGGCACTGGCCTTCACCCGCCTGCACCTGGCGTCGCCGGGCTTGTCGGGCCCGTCGGGTACGGCAGGCCCGTCGGGTACGGCAGGCCCGTCGGGCTCGACCCACTCCGCGGGTTCGACGGACTCCGCGGACCCGGCGGGGAAGGCGCACCGGCGGTGAGCGACGCCGCCGGGGGGACCCGACGCCGCGGCCGCCCCCCGCGCACGGAATCCGCCGGCACCCGCGACCGCATCCTCACCGCGGCCCGCGAGGAGTTCTCCGAGCGCGGCTACGAGAAGACGTCCGTCCGCGGCATCGCCAAGGCGGCCGGCGTGGACCCGGCGCTGGTGCACCACTACTTCGGCACCAAGGAGCAGGTCTTCGAGGCGGCCGTCGAGGTCGCCTTCGCACCGGTCCTCGGGGCTCCCGAGACGATCGGCGACGGCCCCCTGGACGGGGTCGGCGAGCGGCTCACCCGCTTCTTCTTCGGCCTGTGGGAGAACCCGGCCACCCGTAAGCCGCTGCTGGCCATCGTCCGGTCCGCCGTCAACAACGACACCGCCGCCGCCGTCTTCCGCCGCCTGATCGCCGCCCAGTTGCTGCGCCGCATCGCCGCCCAGCTCGACCCGCCCGACGCGGAGCTGCGCGCCGAACTGGCGGCCGCGCAGTTGGTCGGGTGCGCGGTGCTCCGGTACGTGATCAAGGCGGAGCCGCTGGCCTCGGCGGACCCGGAGCGGATCATCGCCCGCCTGGCACCGGTCGTACAGGGCCACCTCACCGGACCCTGAGGCCATGCGTCCCACCGGCCCCCGAGGCCACTCGTGAGCCGCCGCGGCCGAGACGGTCGTCCCGCATTCCGGACGGCCTGTCCCGACACCTGGATGAGCGGCGTACGCTCGACGTCAGTCATTACTCTCCAACGAGCGAGGCGAGCGACGATGCCCGAGCTGAGGTCCCGCACAGTCACCCACGGCCGCAACATGGCGGGCGCCCGCGCCCTTATGCGTGCCTCCGGTGTACCCGGCGCGGACATCGGCCGGAAGCCGATCATCGCGGTCGCCAACAGCTTCACGGAGTTCGTGCCGGGCCACACGCACCTCGCCCCGGTCGGCCGGATCGTCGGCGAGGCGGTCGCCGCGGCCGGCGGCATCCCGCGCGAGTTCAACACGATCGCCGTCGACGACGGCATCGCGATGGGCCACGGCGGCATGCTCTACTCCCTGCCCTCCCGCGACCTGATCGCGGACAGCGTGGAGTACATGGTCGAGGCCCACTGCGCCGACGCCCTGATCTGCATCTCCAACTGCGACAAGATCACCCCGGGCATGCTCAACGCCGCCCTGCGGCTGAACATCCCCACGGTCTTCGTCTCCGGCGGACCCATGGAGTCCGGCCGCGCCACCCTGGTCGACGGCACGGTCCGCACCCTGGACCTGGTCGACGCGATGTCGGAGGCGGTCAACGACAAGATCTCCGACGCGGACATCCTCCGGATCGAGGAGAACGCCTGTCCCACCTGCGGCTCCTGCTCCGGCATGTTCACCGCCAACTCGATGAACTGCCTGACCGAGGCCATCGGCCTCTCCCTCCCCGGCAACGGCTCGGTCCTGGCCACCCACACCGCCCGCAAGGCGCTCTACGAGAACGCCGCCCGCACGGTGCTGGACCTGACCCGCCGCTACTACGAGCAGGACGACGACTCGGTCCTGCCCCGCAACATCGCCACCCCGGCGGCCTTCGGGAACGCCATGGCGCTGGACATCGCGATGGGCGGCTCGACCAACACGATCCTGCACCTGCTGGCCGCCGCCCAGGAGGCGGAGGTCCCCTTCGGCCTCACGGAGATGGACGCCCTCTCGCGCCGCGTCCCCTGCCTGGCGAAGGTGGCGCCCAACGTCGCCAAGGACCGTACGTACTACATGGAGGACGTGCACCGTGCCGGCGGCATTCCCGCCCTCCTCGGTGAACTGCACCGCGGGGGCCTGCTCAACGAGGACGTGCACTCCGTGCACAGCCCGTCCCTGGCCGACTGGCTGAAGACCTGGGACGTGCGCGGCGGCTCCCCGTCGCAGGATGCGGTCGAACTGTGGCACGCGGCTCCCGGCTGCGTCCGCTCCGCCGAGGCCTTCTCCCAGTCCGAGCGCTGGGACTCCCTCGACGAGGACGCCGAGGGCGGCTGCATCCGCTCCGTCGAGCACGCCTACTCCGAGGACGGCGGCCTCGCCGTCCTGCGCGGCAACCTGGCGGTCGACGGCTGCGTCGTGAAGACGGCCGGCGTCGACGAGTCGATCTGGACCTTCGAGGGTCCGGCGGTCGTCTGCGAGTCGCAGGAGGAGGCCGTCGAGAAGATCCTCACCCAGCAGGTCAAGGAGGGCGACGTCGTCGTCATCCGCTACGAGGGCCCCAAGGGCGGCCCCGGAATGCAGGAGATGCTCTACCCGACCTCGTACCTGAAGGGCCGCGGCCTCGGCAAGGCCTGCGCCCTGGTCACCGACGGCCGCTTCTCCGGCGGCACCTCGGGCCTGTCCATCGGCCACGCCTCGCCCGAGGCGGCGGCCGGCGGCGCCATCGCCCTCGTCGAGGACGGCGACCGGGTCCGCATCGACATCCCGAACCGCTCCATCGAGCTGCTGGTCGACGACGCCGAGCTGGCCCGCCGCGAGCAGGCCCTGGGCGGCGTGTACGCGCCGAAGAACCGCGACCGCAAGGTCTCCGCGGCCCTGAAGGCGTACGCGGCGATGGCGACCAGCGCCGACAAGGGCGCCGTGCGCGACGTGAGCAAGCTGGCCTGACCGCCTGACCGCCTGACCGCCTGACCGCCTGACCGCCGGCTGCGGGCCGTCCGCCTGACCGTGGACCGCTGGCCGCAGCCGGCGGACCGCCCGCCTGACCGCCTGACCGCTCGCTGCGGGCCGTCCGCCTGTCCGTGGACCGCTGGCCGCAGCCGGCGGACCGCCCGCCTGGCCGCCTGACCGCCTGACCGCTGGCTGCGGGCCGTCCGCCTGACCGTGGACCGCTGGCCGCAGCCGGCGGACCGCCCGCCGGGCCGCCTGACCGCCCAAAACGCGCTGCCCAGGCGGTCCGCCCGCCCGCGCTACCAGGCGGCCGGGCCGGGGTCCCGCCCCGCTACCAGGCGGCCGGCGGCCCCGCCCCCGCTACCAGGCGGCCGGGTCCCGCCCCGCCACCCCGAACACGGTGCCGTCGGGCGCACCGGCGTAGACGTGGCCGCCCGCGAGCACGGGCCGGGGGAGCGAGGCGGGGACGCGGTCCGACTCGGCGCCGAGCCGCGGCCGCGTCTGCCCGAGCAGCCGCCCCTTCCGGGCGTCCACACCGAGGAGCCGCCCGTCCGGAGCGGTGACGTACACGTGCCGGCCGTCGGAGACGGGCACCGAGCCCCGGCTCACCCCCGTCTCCAACCGCCACGCCTGCTTCCCCGCCGCCATGTCGACGGCCACCAGCGAGCCGCCCGCGCCCATGAGGTACACGGTGTCCCCGCGCACACCGGCCGCCGCCTGTTCGACCGGGACGGGCAGCGTCACCCGGCGGGTCGCACCGGTGGCGGGCGTGTAGCGGACCACGGCCTCGACGTCGCCGTGGGCCGCCCCTTCGGCGACGAGGAACACCGACCCGTCCGCCGCCCCCACGGGCGTCAGCGTCCCCGCCGGCTCCGCGTCCCAGCGCACCTCCCCGCTCGCCGGGTCCACCGCGGTGACCCGGGTCCGCTTCCCGTCCGCGCTCCGGCTCGTCGCGTACGCCGCCGGCCGCCGCTCCCCGGCGAACGAGGTGAAGTACGGCACGGGCTGCCCGGGGATCCGGCGCGTCCACCGCGTCCGCCCCGAAGCGCTGTCCACGCCGGTGACCGTCCCGTCGGCGCGGGTGAGCAGCAGCATGTCGCCGACGGTACGCAGCCCGTCGTACGCGGGCATGTCCTCCTGCCACTCCGGCTCACCCGTCGCGGGGGCGAGCGCCTCCAGCGGGCCCAGCAGACCGACCTCGGGCTGCACGAGCCCGCCCGACACGACCGGCGGTTCGCTCCGCACGGCCTCCTCGACGGGGTGCCGCCACAGCGTGCTGCCGTCGGCCGGATCGAGGGCGAAGACCAGTCCGGGCCGGGCGCACAGCAGCTTCCGTGCCCCGAACGAGCACTGCGGCATCCCGCCGCCCTTCGTCGCGGGCACCGCCTCCCACGACCCGAACCCGCCCGACGCACTCTGCGCGGCGGGCGCGCCCGCGGGCTCGGCACCGCCGAACGCCTGCACGGCCACGAGGCCCCCGATCACGGCGAGACACAACGCCCCGGTGACGAGCGCCGACCGCTTCCCCAGCCGCCGTACGACCCGCCCGGACCGTACGACCCGCCCGGACGGTACGACCCGCCCGGACCGTACGGCCGGTTCGGCGGGAGCCTGCGGTGCGGGTTCCCCACCGGCCCCCCGCGAAATCTCGGGCCGTTCCGTCCGCGGCGCCGGCAGGAACACCTGCGTGTCGTAGGCCGCCGCCACCGACCGCAGCTCCCGCATCAACTCGTCCGGCGTCGGCCGGTCCTCGGGTTCCTTGGCGAGGCAGCGCAGCACCAGCGGCGCGAGCGAGTCCGGTACGCCGGTCAGATCGGGCTCGTCGTGCACGACCTGGTAGGCGACGACGTACGGGCTGTCGGAGTCGAAGGGCCCACGCCCGGTCGCCGCGTGCACCATCAGCGAGCCGAGCGTGAAGACGTCGGCCGCGGGCCCCACCTCCCGGGGCCGACGGAACTGCTCGGGTGCCATGTACGGCGGCGTGCCGATCAACTTGCCGGTCTCGGTGCGCAGTTCGCTGTCTTTCGGCCGGGAGATGCCGAAGTCGATGACCTTCGGACCGTCGTCGGCGAGCAGGACGTTGCTCGGTTTCAGGTCCCGGTGCACGACGCCGACTCGGTGGATGTCGCGCAGCGCCTCGGCGAGCCCGGCCATCAGCCGGCGCAACTGGGGCTCGTCCATCGGCCCGTTCCGCTTCACCTGCTCCGAGAGCGTCGGGCCGGGGATGAACAGCGTGGCCATCCAGGGCCGTCCGGCCTCCGGGTCGGCGTCCACGACCGGCGCCGTGAAGGCCCCGCTCACCCGCCGGGCAGCGGCCACCTCCTGCCGGAAACGCCCCCTGAACTCGGGGTCCCTGGCATACGACGCGTGGACGACCTTGACCGCGACGCGCATCCCGGAGGTGCTGCGGGCCAGATGCACGACGCCCATGCCGCCCGAGCCCAGACGGGACTCCAGACGGTAGTGACCGGCGTATTCCGGAAGTTCCGCTTCCGCGTCCGCTCCGGCATCCCGCTGCGGCGCCATGGAACCACCCCCGTGCTGTTCGTTCGCGCGAGCGATGCTCGGAGCCTAGTCGATGGGGCGTACCGGACAGAGGCGGCCTGCCGACCTGCGTGTGCGAGTTGCGAACTGGTGTTTCATGGCTTGTTCTTGGGGTATCAACGGTGCCCCACGAAAGTCGTGGGGTTCGACGGGGGGAGCTTCTACATGTCGGTCGACCAGGTCAAGAACACCGGCGGCGGGGAAGAGCAAGCAGACGGAGCGAACGAGGGGGTCGCCGCGGCGGCCGCGGCCCTGCGCTCCTACCCGGTCGCTCCGGGCTACCGCCTGAACGTCCGCAGCGGTCCGGGCACCAACTACCCAGTGGTGCGGGTCCTGTCCGAGGGCGCCAGGATCGCGATCAACTGCCAGCGCGCGGGGGAGTGGGTCTCGGGCCCCTACGGCACCTCGAACATCTGGGACAACATCGGCAGCGGCCAGTACGTCTCCGACGCGTACATCCTCACCGGCAGCGACGGCTACGTGGCTCCTCGCTGCTGAGCGTGCCGCTGCCGACCTTGTAACAGCGCTGTCTCAGGGCCGTATTAGGAGGTCGGCGAGAGGAACGGCGTGCCGGGCCGAGCGGCTCTTGATGCTCGGAAACGCCGCTCGCACCGATGGGTACGAGCGGACCGGCACGCCAACCGACTCTGAGGTAGACAACGATGCGCGTTCGCAAGCTCACCCTCGCCGCCATGGCCCTCGCCGCCGGTCTCTCGCTCACGGCCTGCCAGAACGACGACGGCACGGACGAGAGCGCCGCCCCGCCCGCCTCCATCCCGTCCTCCTCGAACGGCGGCTCGGGATCGGCCGGCTCGGACCAGGAGGGCGGAACGGACTCCGCGGGGAAGGCCCCCAACGGGACCGGCGGGACCGGCGGGACCGGCGGGACCGGTGGGACGGGCGGGGCCGCCGAGGACGGCAAGGCCGCCAAGTGCCGCACCGACGAACTGGAGATCACGGCGATCGACGCCACCGTCGGCGGCGACACCGAGGGCACCGTCGCGGTGGACCTGAAGAACGGCGGCGGCCGGGACTGCACGCTCGCGGGCTACGCGGGCGTCGACCTGAAGACGAACGCGGGCTCCCTGTCCGCGAAGCGCACGGGCGAGCAGGCCCCTGCGGTCGTCCTCGCGGACGGGGAGACGGTGACCTTCGGCATCACCTACCCGATCAACGACTCGGGCGGCTCCGGCGTGCGCATCACCGCTCTGGTGGTGACCCCGCCGAACGAGACCGAGTCGGTCACTCTCGACTGGCCGGGCGCCGCCACGCTGCCCGTCACGGACGGCTCGGGCACCCCGGTGCGGGTCGGCCCGATGGGCAGCGCCGGCCAGGGCGGCTGACCGCACCGCACGTCCCGCGGGGCTCGTCCGGTATGCCGGGCCCGCCCGAGGCTCGCGCCGCCCCGGCGCCATAATCGACCCGTGAGCGCAGAGAACGGCAAGAACGGCACCCCGGACACCCTCGCGGGCCCCCGCCCCGAACCCCTCCGGTTCTACGGCACGACCTGGGTGGAACACGACAACGGCTACACCGCCCGCAGGGTGGGCCTCGCCGTCGGCTCGCTCGCCGCGGCGGCCGCCGCCTGCTTCGTGCTCCGCGTCGCCTACCAGGGCCTCCAGATCGCCGACATCGGCAGCTTCGTCTCGCTGCTGATGATCGTGATGTTCGCGATCTGCAGCGCCCTGGCCTTCCGTCACACCTGGTCCGGCTTCGGCACCCGCCCCGACCCCGACCGCCAGGCCTCCCTGCGCGGCCTGCTGGCCATCGGCTTCGTCGGCTCGCTCCTCGCCTACTTCTTCCGCACCTTCACCGAGGCCCCGGGCGAGAAACTCCACCGCGCCGAGTACGAAAGGGCCCGCGAGGACTACGAGAAGCGCACCACCCGCCGCTCGGGCAACCCGTCGAAGAAGCGCCGCCGCCGGTAGGGCCGGCACGAGGACTCGAACGCCGCGCACGACGACGGTGGCGCCGGCAACGGCCACACCGACCGTGGCCTGTACATGGACCCTGCCTGTCACACGGGCCCTGCCCGACACACGGGCCCTGCCCGACACACGGGCCCCGCCAGGCACACCGGCCCCGACCGTCACACCAGCCCCGACCGTCACACCGGTGTCGCCTGTCACGTCGGCCCCGGCCGCCCACGCTCCCGAAAAGCCACCTGCGCGCCAAGGCCCCCGGCCACCATGGCCGTATGACGACACCCGGGCCCGTCCCGCCACCCACCCACACCCCCACCCACGCCGCCGCCCCAGCTCCCACCCCCGCTCGGGCGACCACCCACACCGCCCGAGCCCACTCCTTCAACGCCGCCGCGGCCCAGTACGCCGCCGGCCGCCCGTCCTACCCGCCCGCCCTCTTCGACGCGATCGGTGAACTGGCAGGCCGCCCCCTCGCCGGCGCCCGAGTCGCGGACATCGGCGCCGGTACCGGCATAGCCACCGCCCGCCTGCACGCGCGCGGCGCCGACGTGATCGCGGTCGAACCCGGCGCAGGCATGGCCGCCGAGTTCCGCCGCACACGTGCCGACGTGCCGATCGTCCGGGGCAGCGGCAACGCCCTCCCCCTCGCCGACCATTGCGCCGACCTCCTCACCTACGCCCAGGCCTGGCACTGGACCGACCCGGCTCGCGCGGTACCGGAGGCGCTGCGCGTGCTGCGTCCCGGCGGCGCGCTCGCGCTGTGGTGGAACACCGACGCCCTCGACGTGCCGTGGATCGCGGCGTCCGCCGCCCGCGTCCAACGCCACTTCGGCCTCGACATCGCCGCCGAGAAACGCGACGTCGACGCCGGCGCCGCGGATCCCACCGGCCGTCTGCGCTTCACCAGACGCGAGATCCGCTGGAGCCGCCGCGTCCCCCTCGAGACCCACCTGGCCAACATCGGCAGCCACTCAATCTTCCTGACCCACGGCGAGGAACACAGCGCGGCCTTCCTGGCCGAGGAGCGGCGCCACCTCCTGGCCGCCTTCCCGGACGGAGCCGTCGAGGAGACGTACGACACCGTCCTCCTCCTCGCCACCACGCCGACGGCCTCGACGGCCTCGACGGCCCCGACGATCCCTCCCCCACCGCACCCTCCAACGGCTTGACGCCACCCGCACCCGGGAGGAGTATTCATCATATGATGAATTACTCCTCCCGCCCACCCGAACCCCCGGACGCCGACGCCGGCCCACCCGCCGTCCGAGCCGAAGACCTCACCGTCGTCCGCGGCCCCCGCACCGTCCTGCGCGCACTCCGCTTCACCGTCCCGCGCGGACGGATCACCGGCCTCCTCGGTCCCTCCGGCTGCGGCAAGTCGACCCTCATGCGCGCGATCGCCGGCACCCAGGCGAAGGTCACCGGCACCCTGGACGTCCTCGGCCGCCCGGCCGGCCACCCGGCCCTGCGCACCCGCATCGGCTACGTCACCCAGGCCCCGTCCGTCTTCGACGACCTGAGCGTCCGCCAGAACCTCGACTACTTCGCCGCGATACTCGCCCCCGGCCGCGCGGCCGCCGACCACCGCCACGCGACCGTCAGCCGAGCCATCGCCGACGTGGACCTCACCACCCACGCCGACGCGCTGGCCGGCAACCTCTCGGGTGGCCAGCGCAGCCGCGTCTCCCTCGCCGTGGCCCTCCTCGGCGCCCCCGAGCTCCTGGTCCTCGACGAACCGACGGTCGGCCTGGACCCCGTCCTGCGCCGCGACCTGTGGAACCTGTTCCACTCCATCACCGCCGACCGCGGCGCCGCCCTCCTCGTCTCCTCCCACGTCATGGACGAGGCCGAGCGCTGCCACCGTCTGCTCCTCATGCGCGAGGGCGAGATCCTCGCCGACGACACCCCGGACGCCCTGCGCACCCGCACCGGCGCCGAGACGGTCGAGGAGGCATTCCTGCACCTGGTCGACGAGGCGACGGCGGCGGCCCGCACGAAGGAGACCACCCCATGACCACCCCCACGCCCCAACCGGCCCTGCACCCGGCCCCCACCCACCCCCTGACCCTCTCCCGCACCACGGCCACCGCCACCCGCGTCCTGCGCCAGTTGAGCCACGACCCCCGCACCATCGCGCTCCTGATGCTGATCCCCTGCGTGATGCTGTTCCTGCTCCGCTACGTCTTCGACGGCAGCCCGCGCACCTTCGACAACATCGGCGCCTCGCTCCTCGGCATCTTCCCGCTGATCACGATGTTCCTGGTCACCTCCATCGCGACCCTGCGCGAGCGCACCTCCGGCACCCTCGAACGCCTGCTCGCCATGCCCCTGGGCAAGGGCGACCTCATCGCGGGCTACGCGCTCGCCTTCGGTGCCCTCGCCATCGTCCAGTCGGCCCTCGCGACCGGCCTGGCGGTCTGGTTCCTCGGCCTCGACGTGACGGGCAGCCCCTGGCTCCTCCTCCTGGTCGCACTGCTGGACGCCCTCCTCGGTACCGCGCTCGGCCTCTTCGTCTCGGCCTTCGCGGCCTCCGAGTTCCAGGCGGTGCAGTTCATGCCGGCCGTGATCTTCCCCCAGTTGCTCCTGTGCGGACTCTTCACACCGCGCGACCAGATGCACCCGGCCCTGGAGGCCGTCTCCGACGTCCTGCCGATGTCCTACGCGGTCGACGGCATGAACGAGGTCCTGCGCCACACCGACATGACCGCCGCCTTCGTACGGGACGTCGTGATCGTCGCCGGCTGCGCCCTCCTGGTCCTGGCCCTGGGCGCCGCCACCCTCAAACGCCGGACGGCGTAACCGCCCCGCCGGCGTTCCGCCCACCGGACGCCCCCGCCCCGCCCTCCCCTTGGATGCGAGGATGGCGACGACGGACGAAGCACCCCCAGAGGGCACCGGAGGGCACCGAAAGCCATGACCCAGAAAGTCGCAGTCCTCGGCACCGGCAAGATCGGCGAAGCCCTGCTCAGCGGAATGATCGGAGCCGGCTGGGCACCCGCCGACCTCATGGTCACCGCCCGCCGCCAGGAACGGGCCGACGAGCTCCGCACCCGCCACGGAGTCACCCCGGTGACCAACGCCGAGGCCGCCAAGACCGCCGACACCCTGATCCTCACGGTCAAGCCGCAGGACATGGGCACCCTCCTCGACGAACTCGCCCCGCACGTCCCCGCCGACCGACTGGTCATCAGCGGCGCGGCGGGCATCCCGACCTCCTTCTTCGAGGAGCGCCTGGCTCCCGGCACCCCGGTGGTCCGCGTCATGACGAACACCCCGGCCCTCGTCGACGAGGCCATGTCCGTCATCTCCGCCGGCACGCACGCCACCGCCGGCCACCTCACGCACACCGAGGAGATCTTCGGCGCCGTCGGCAAGACCCTGCGCGTCCCCGAGTCCCAGCAGGACGCCTGCACCGCCCTCTCCGGCTCCGGCCCGGCGTACTTCTTCTATCTGGTCGAGGCCATGACCGACGCCGGCATCCTCCTCGGCCTGCCCCGCGACAAGGCGCACGACCTGATCGTCCAGTCCGCGATCGGCGCCGCCAAAATGCTCCGCGACAGCGGCGAACACCCGGTCAAGCTCCGCGAGAACGTCACGTCCCCCGCCGGCACCACCATCAACGCCATCCGCGAACTCGAGAACCACGGCGTCCGCGCCGCCCTCATCGCCGCCCTCGAAGCCGCCCGCGACCGCAGCCGCGAACTGGCCTCCGGCGCCAAGGACTGACTCCCCGCGCCGCGCCTCCCACTCACCCGCAGCAAAGGCGTCGGGGCCCGGCCCCGCCCGCCTACTCCGCCCCGGCCACGACGTCCTCCGTCATCACCACCTCCGCGAACCCGCCCCCGTGCAGCGACACCGCCGTCGCACGCGCCAGTTCGTCCGCGCTCTGCCGCCAGCCGAAGGGCCCCTCCAGGCCGAAGGTGTACGTCGCGTCGAACGCGACCACGACCTCGTACCCGAGGTTCCCGCCCATACGCGCCGTCGTCTCGACGCACATGTTCGTCTGGATCCCGGCGAGCACGATCTGCGAGATCCCCGCGCCCCGCAGCCAGGCACCCAGGTCCGGCGTCCCGAGGAACGCGGAGTTCACGCTCTTCGTCACCAGCAGCTCGGCCCCGCCCCCCTTCCCGCGCCGCGTTTCCACGTACTCCTTGAACCCGTTGCCCTCGCCCCCGGCCCGCAACGGCGACCCGGCCTTCACCGAGTCGTGCCGTACGAAGACGACCGGCCGCCCGGTCGACTGCCATACGTCGACGAGCGCGGCGATGTTGTCATCCGCCGCCGGGTTGTTGCGCGTACCCCAGAAGCCGACCTCCTCGAAGCCCTTCTGCACGTCCACGACCACCAGTGCTGCGTTCTCCGCGATGTCCATGCCCCCGATCGTGCCGCCGGACGGCACCACTCCCCAGAGGTCCGGAAGTCAGCGATCGATGGTTTACTGCCACCCATGCCAGCCGCAGCCGCAGCCGCAGTCACCGACGCCGTCCCGGACCCCTACCGCGTCGCCCTCGTCGCCTTCCCCGGCATCCGGGCCTTCGACGTCTCGGTCATCACCGAGGTCTGGGGCGCCGACCGCACCGACCGGGGCGCCCCCGCCTTCGACCTGCGCCGCGTCGCCGCGGACGGCACCACCGCGATCCCGATGCGCGGCGGCCTCGCCCTCCACCCCGACCGCACTCTCGACTGGCTGGACGGCGCCGACCTGGTCCTGATCCCCGGCCTCGACGACCACCTCACCCCGGCCCCCGCCCCCGTCCTGGAGGCCCTTCGCCGGGCCCATGCCCGCGGCATCACGGTCGCCGCCCTGTGCGGCGGCGCCTTCACACTCGCCCAGTCGGGCCTGCTCGACGGCCGCCGGGCCATCACCCACTGGCGGCTGATCGACCTGCTACGGGCCCGCCACCCCCGCGTCACCGTCGTCCCCGACGCCCTCTTCATCGAGGACGACAACATCTGGACCGCCGCCGGCACGGCAGCCGGCATCGACCTCTGCCTCCACCTGGTCCGCCTGGCCCACGGTGCCGAGGCCGCCGCCACCATCGCCCGCTCGATGGTCACCGCCCCCTTCCGCACCGGCACGCAGGCACAGTTCATCGAGCACCCCACACCCCGGACCGACCGGGACGCCGACACCCTCGCCGCCGTTCGCGAGTACGCCCTGCGCCACCTCCACGAGCCGCTCACCGTCGCCGGCCTGGCCGTCCGTGCCGGCATGTCGCCACGCTCCTTCGCCCGCCACTTCACCGCGGCCACCGGCACCACCCCGCTCCGCTGGCTCCTCGACCAGCGCGTCGCCGCCGCCCAGAGACTCCTGGAACGGACCGACCTGCCCATGCCCGAGGTCGCCCGCCGCGCCGGGTTCGGCAGCGAGGTCACGATGCGCCAGCACTTCGCATCGCGCCTCGCCACCAGCCCCCGCGCCTATCGCGCCGCGTTCACGGGAGGCAACAGCCCGATCGCCCGGTAAGCGGCATCCACCGTCGGCCGGGCCATGCCCCGGGCCTTCTCCGCACCCTTGCGGAGCACGCCCTCCACATACCCGGCATCCGCGCACAACTCCTTGTGCCGCTTCCGCACCGGCCGCAGCACCTCGACGACGGCCTCCGCCGTGTCCTTCTTCAACGCGCCGTACGAGTCGTACGCGCCCGCCAGCTCCGCCGGCTCCCCACCCGTGCAGGCGGCGAGGATGTCCAGCAGATTCGCGAGCCCCGGCCGAGCCCCGGGGTCGTACACGACCTCGCGCCCGCTGTCGGTCACGGCCCGCATGACCTTCTTCCGCACCACGTCCGGCTCGTCCAGCAGATAGACGATCCCCGGCCCGACGTCGTCGCTCTTCCCCATCTTCGACGCCGGCTCCTGCAGGTTCATCACCCGCGCCGCCACCGTGGGATTGGTCGCCCGCGGCACCACGAACGTGTGCCCGTACCGCTGGTTGAACCGCACGGCGAGGTCCCGTGCCAGTTCCACGTGCTGAGTCTGGTCGTTTCCGACCGGCACGTCGTCCGTCCCGTACGCCAGGATGTCGGCCGCCATCAGCACGGGATACGTCAGCAGCGACAGCCGCACGCTCCCGCCCCGCTCCCGCTCCCGCGCGGCCTTCTCCTTGTACTGGATCATCCGCCGCATCTCCCCGTCGGTGGCGACGCACTCCAGTACGTACGACAGCCGGGCGTGCTCGTCCACGTGACTCTGTACGAACACGGTGCACAGCTCCGGATCCAGCCCCGCCGCCAGCAGCAACGAGGCCGCCTGCCGGCTCAGCCTGCGCACCCGCGCCGGATCGTGGTCCACAGTCAGCGCGTGCAGATCGACCACGCAGAACAGGGCGTCCGATCGGTGCTGGTCCTCCGCGGCCCACTGCCGCACCGCTCCCAGATAGTTCCCCAGCGTCAGATGCCCGGTCGGCTTGACCCCACTGAAGACCCGTGTCATCTCTCCACCTCCTGGTCAGGGCCGCCGCCACCCGCCGGCCGCCCCTCCTGGAGGGAGATACGAGAACGGCCGCCGAAGCGGCGGCCGTTGAGTGCATACGTGTGTGCGGCCGCCGTCAGGCGGCCCACCAGAGCTGGCTACACGTACGCGTCATCACGCCTCCCACCGTACGCCGCCGGGCACCGCCCGGCCCGGCATTTGACACGCCGGTCCCGCACTCGTAGTGTTCTCCGAGTTGTCCGACGTGAGCGTCGACTCCGGTCGGTCCCCGGACAGCGATTCCGCAAGTACCCACCACTTCTCGACGAACAGTCGCGCTGTCGGCGTCGTCGTATTGTCGGTGTGCGTATTTATGGAATGAGGAATCCACGTCCGTCAGGACGCGGCCCCCGATTAGCTCGGGAGCCGGGAATCCGCTAGAGTCTCACTCGTCGGAACGGCCCAACAGCCGGGAAGACAACCCCCTCTGACGGGGAATCGGAGCCCGAAAGGATCTGATAGAGTCGGAGCCGCCGGAAAGGGAAACGCGAAAGCGAGAACCTGGAAAGCACCGAGGAAATCGGATCGGAAAGATCTGATAGAGTCGGAAACGCAAGACCGAAGGGAAGCGCCCGGAGGAAAGCCTGAGAGAGTCTCTCGGGTGAGTACAAAGGAAGCGTCCGTTCCTTGAGAACTCAACAGCGTGCCAAAAGTCAACGCCAGATATGTTGATACCCCGACCTGATCGGATCACTGATCGGGTTGAGGTTCCTTTGAAACACAACAGCGAGGACGCTGTGAACGGTCGGATTATTCCTCCGACTGTTCCGCTCCCGTGATGTAAAGCATTCACGGAGAGTTTGATCCTGGCTCAGGACGAACGCTGGCGGCGTGCTTAACACATGCAAGTCGAACGATGAACCACTTCGGTGGGGATTAGTGGCGAACGGGTGAGTAACACGTGGGCAATCTGCCCTGCACTCTGGGACAAGCCCTGGAAACGGGGTCTAATACCGGATACTGATCCTCACGGGCATCTGTGAGGGTCGAAAGCTCCGGCGGTGCAGGATGAGCCCGCGGCCTATCAGCTAGTTGGTGAGGTAATGGCTCACCAAGGCGACGACGGGTAGCCGGCCTGAGAGGGCGACCGGCCACACTGGGACTGAGACACGGCCCAGACTCCTACGGGAGGCAGCAGTGGGGAATATTGCACAATGGGCGAAAGCCTGATGCAGCGACGCCGCGTGAGGGATGACGGCCTTCGGGTTGTAAACCTCTTTCAGCAGGGAAGAAGCGAAAGTGACGGTACCTGCAGAAGAAGCGCCGGCTAACTACGTGCCAGCAGCCGCGGTAATACGTAGGGCGCAAGCGTTGTCCGGAATTATTGGGCGTAAAGAGCTCGTAGGCGGCTTGTCACGTCGGTTGTGAAAGCCCGGGGCTTAACCCCGGGTCTGCAGTCGATACGGGCAGGCTAGAGTTCGGTAGGGGAGATCGGAATTCCTGGTGTAGCGGTGAAATGCGCAGATATCAGGAGGAACACCGGTGGCGAAGGCGGATCTCTGGGCCGATACTGACGCTGAGGAGCGAAAGCGTGGGGAGCGAACAGGATTAGATACCCTGGTAGTCCACGCCGTAAACGGTGGGCACTAGGTGTGGGCAACATTCCACGTTGTCCGTGCCGCAGCTAACGCATTAAGTGCCCCGCCTGGGGAGTACGGCCGCAAGGCTAAAACTCAAAGGAATTGACGGGGGCCCGCACAAGCGGCGGAGCATGTGGCTTAATTCGACGCAACGCGAAGAACCTTACCAAGGCTTGACATACACCGGAAACGGCCAGAGATGGTCGCCCCCTTGTGGTCGGTGTACAGGTGGTGCATGGCTGTCGTCAGCTCGTGTCGTGAGATGTTGGGTTAAGTCCCGCAACGAGCGCAACCCTTGTCCCGTGTTGCCAGCAAGCCCTTCGGGGTGTTGGGGACTCACGGGAGACCGCCGGGGTCAACTCGGAGGAAGGTGGGGACGACGTCAAGTCATCATGCCCCTTATGTCTTGGGCTGCACACGTGCTACAATGGCCGGTACAATGAGCTGCGATACCGCGAGGTGGAGCGAATCTCAAAAAGCCGGTCTCAGTTCGGATTGGGGTCTGCAACTCGACCCCATGAAGTCGGAGTCGCTAGTAATCGCAGATCAGCATTGCTGCGGTGAATACGTTCCCGGGCCTTGTACACACCGCCCGTCACGTCACGAAAGTCGGTAACACCCGAAGCCGGTGGCCCAACCCCTTGTGGGAGGGAGCTGTCGAAGGTGGGACTGGCGATTGGGACGAAGTCGTAACAAGGTAGCCGTACCGGAAGGTGCGGCTGGATCACCTCCTTTCTAAGGAGCACTTCTTACCGGGTCCTTCGGGACACGGTCAGAGGCCAGTACATCGGCGAATGTCTGATGCTGGTTGCTCATGGGTGGAACGTTGACTATTCGGTCCGGACTCGGGCCGGTGGCTGCCAGTACTGCTCTTCGGAGCGTGGAACGCATGATCACCGGACGGGACTTGGCCGGGCACGCTGTTGGGTGTCTGAGGGTACGGCCGTATGGCTGCCTTCAGTGCCGGCCCCAGTGCACTCGGGAGTCTCCCGGGGTGATGGGTGGTTGGTCGTTGTTTGAGAACTGCACAGTGGACGCGAGCATCTGTGGCCAAGTTTTTAAGGGCGCACGGTGGATGCCTTGGCACCAGGAACCGATGAAGGACGTGGGAGGCCACGATAGTCCCCGGGGAGTCGTCAACCAGACTTTGATCCGGGGGTTTCCGAATGGGGAAACCCGGCAGTCGTCATGGGCTGTCACCCGCTGCTGAACACATAGGCAGTGTGGAGGGAACGCGGGGAAGTGAAACATCTCAGTACCCGCAGGAAGAGAAAACAACCGTGATTCCGGGAGTAGTGGCGAGCGAAACCGGATGAGGCCAAACCGTATACGTGTGAGACCCGGCAGGGGTTGCGTGTGCGGGGTTGTGGGATCTCTCTTCCACGGTCTGCCGGCCGTGGGACGAGTCAGAAACCGTTGATGTAGGCGAAGGACATGCGAAAGGTCCGGCGTAGAGGGTAAGACCCCCGTAGTCGAAACATCAGCGGCTCGTTTGAGAGACACCCAAGTAGCACGGGGCCCGAGAAATCCCGTGTGAATCTGGCGGGACCACCCGCTAAGCCTAAATATTCCCTGGTGACCGATAGCGGATAGTACCGTGAGGGAATGGTGAAAAGTACCGCGGGAGCGGAGTGAAATAGTACCTGAAACCGTGTGCCTACAAGCCGTGGGAGCGTCGGACATCAAGCTTGCTTGGTGTCTCGTGACTGCGTGCCTTTTGAAGAATGAGCCTGCGAGTTTGCGGTGTGTTGCGAGGTTAACCCGGGTGGGGAAGCCGTAGCGAAAGCGAGTCCGAACAGGGCGGTTCAGTAGCACGCTCAAGACCCGAAGCGGAGTGATCTAGCCATGGGCAGGTTGAAGCGGCTGTAAGAGGTCGTGGAGGACCGAACCCACCAGGGTTGAAAACCTGGGGGATGACCTGTGGTTAGGGGTGAAAGGCCAATCAAACTCCGTGATAGCTGGTTCTCCCCGAAATGCATTTAGGTGCAGCGTCGTGTGTTTCTTGCCGGAGGTAGAGCACTGGATAGGCGATGGGCCCTACCGGGTTACTGACCTTAGCCAAACTCCGAATGCCGGTAAGTGAGAGCGCGGCAGTGAGACTGTGGGGGATAAGCTCCATGGTCGAGAGGGAAACAGCCCAGAGCATCGACTAAGGCCCCTAAGCGTACGCTAAGTGGGAAAGGATGTGGAGTCGCACAGACAACCAGGAGGTTGGCTTAGAAGCAGCCACCCTTGAAAGAGTGCGTAATAGCTCACTGGTCTAGTGATTCCGCGCCGACAATGTAGCGGGGCTCAAGCGTACCGCCGAAGTCGTGTCATTGCAGCAATACGGCCAACGCCGGCTGTGATGGGTAGGGGAGCGTCGTGTGCCGGGTGAAGCAGCCGCGGAAGCGAGTTGTGGACGGTTCACGAGTGAGAATGCAGGCATGAGTAGCGATACAAACGTGAGAAACGTTTGCGCCGATTGACTAAGGGTTCCTGGGTCAAGCTGATCTGCCCAGGGTAAGTCGGGACCTAAGGCGAGGCCGACAGGCGTAGTCGATGGATAACCGGTTGATATTCCGGTACCCGCTGTGAAGCGTCAAACATCGAGCATCGTGATGCTAAGGCCGTGAAGCCGTTCCGGACCCTTCGGGGGAAGGAAAGTGGTGGAGCCGCCGGACCAAGCGGTTAGTAGGTGAGTGATGGGGTGACGCAGGAAGGTAGTCCATCCCGGGCGGTGGTTGTCCCGGGGTAAGGGTGTAGGCCGTGCGGTAGGTAAATCCGTCGCACATGTGGCTGAGACCTGATGCCGAGCCGATTGTGGTGAAGTGGATGATCCTATGCTGTCGAGAAAAGCCTCTAGCGAGTTTCATGGCGGCCCGTACCCTAAACCGACTCAGGTGGTCAGGTAGAGAATACCGAGGCGTTCGGGTGAACTATGGTTAAGGAACTCGGCAAAATGCCCCCGTAACTTCGGGAGAAGGGGGGCCATTCCTGGTGATGAGATTTTCTCTCTGAGCTGGGGGTGGCCGCAGAGACCAGCGAGAAGCGACTGTTTACTAAAAACACAGGTCCGTGCGAAGCCGTAAGGCGATGTATACGGACTGACGCCTGCCCGGTGCTGGAACGTTAAGGGGACCGGTTAGCTCCATTTCGGTGGGGCGAAGCTGAGAACTTAAGCGCCAGTAAACGGCGGTGGTAACTATAACCATCCTAAGGTAGCGAAATTCCTTGTCGGGTAAGTTCCGACCTGCACGAATGGCGTAACGACTTCTCGACTGTCTCAACCATAGGCCCGGTGAAATTGCACTACGAGTAAAGATGCTCGTTTCGCGCAGCAGGACGGAAAGACCCCGGGACCTTTACTACAGTTTGATATTGGTGTTCGGTTCGGCTTGTGTAGGATAGCTGGGAGACTGTGAACTCTGGACGCCAGTTCAGGGGGAGTCGTCGTTGAAATACCAGTCTGGTCGTGCTGGATGTCTAACCTGGGTCCGTGATCCGGATCAGGGACAGTGTCTGATGGGTAGTTTAACTGGGGCGGTTGCCTCCTAAAGAGTAACGGAGGCGCCCAAAGGTTCCCTCAGCCTGGTTGGCAATCAGGTGTTGAGTGTAAGTGCACAAGGGAGCTTGACTGTGAGACCGACGGGTCGAGCAGGGACGAAAGTCGGGACTAGTGATCCGGCGGTGGCTTGTGGAAGCGCCGTCGCTCAACGGATAAAAGGTACCCCGGGGATAACAGGCTGATCTTCCCCAAGAGTCCATATCGACGGGATGGTTTGGCACCTCGATGTCGGCTCGTCGCATCCTGGGGCTGGAGTCGGTCCCAAGGGTTGGGCTGTTCGCCCATTAAAGCGGTACGCGAGCTGGGTTTAGAACGTCGTGAGACAGTTCGGTCCCTATCCGCTGTGCGCGTAGGAGTCTTGAGAAGGGCTGTCCCTAGTACGAGAGGACCGGGACGGACGAACCTCTGGTGTGCCAGTTGTCCTGCCAAGGGCATGGCTGGTTGGCTACGTTCGGGAGGGATAACCGCTGAAAGCATCTAAGCGGGAAGCCTGCTTCGAGATGAGGACTCCCACCCCCTTGAGGGGTTAAGGCTCCCAGTAGACGACTGGGTTGATAGGCCGGATCTGGAAGCACCGCAAGGTGTGGAGGTGACCGGTACTAATAGGCCGAGGGCTTGTCCTCAGTTGCTCGCGTCCACTGTGTTGGTTCTGAAACCACGAACAATCAGACCTGTGTTGGTCACCGGGTTGGTTGTCTGTTTCATAGTGTTTCGGTGGTCATAGCGTAGGGGAAACGCCCGGTTACATTTCGAACCCGGAAGCTAAGCCTTACAGCGCCGATGGTACTGCAGGGGGGACCCTGTGGGAGAGTAGGACGCCGCCGAACAATTATTGCGAGGAAACCCCGCACCGGAAACGGTGCGGGGTTTTCTGCGTTTACTGTCTTTGTATGAGCTACGACCTGGTTATCTTCGACAACGACGGCGTCCTCGTCGACAGCGAGCCGATCTCCAATCGGCTGCTGGCCGGCTACCTGACCGAGCTGGGGCACCCGACGTCGTACGACGACTCCCTCAGGGACTACATGGGTGCGGCGATGCACCGGGTTCACGACCTCATCCTGGATCGGACGGGCCGGCGGTTGCCCGAGGATTTCGACGACGTGTTCCACGGGCGGGTGTTCGCCGCCTTCGAACGGGATCTGGAGCCCGTGCCCGGTGCCGTCGGTGTGCTCGAGAAGCTGGCGGCGGACGGGACGGCGTACTGCCTGGCGTCGTCCGGCAGCCATGAGCGGATTCGGGTGGGGCATCGGAAGACCGGGCTGAACCGGTGGTTCGACGACGAGCGGATCTTCAGTTCCCAGGACGTGGGGCGGGGCAAGCCGGCACCGGATCTCTTCCTGCACGCCGCCGAGCGGATGGGCGTCACGCCCGAGCGGTGTGTCGTCATCGAGGACAGCCCGCTCGGAGTGCGGGCGGCCGTCGCGGCCGGGATGGACGTGTACGGGTTCACCGCGATGACGCCCGCCGCCAGACTCGCCGGGGCCACCCGTCTCTTCGGCGGCATGGGGGAGTTGGCCGATCTGCTGGTGCGCTGACGAAGCTGAGGGCAATTCACCTTTGGCTGGATCTACCCATGGGTAAGCCGGAGCTCTACGCTCGCCGCCATGACTGATGTGCTGCGGCGCGGCAGGGCCTCGTTGGCGTTCGGCTTCTTCGCCCAGGGCGTCGCCTTCGCACTGCTCGTCACGCGCATCCCGGCCGTCCAGGAGCGGTACGGCGTCTCCGACGCGCTGCTGCCCGTCTTCCTGGCCGCCGTGCCGATCCTGGCCGGTGTCGGGAGTGTGGCGACCGAGCGCCTGGTGCGACGGGTGCCGCCGAGCCGGCTGCTGCGCTGGTCCCAGCCCGCGGTGCTGTTGGCGCTCCTCGGGGTCGGGGCGGGGGACCGGGTGGCGGTGCTCGCCGTCGCGCTGGGCGTCTTCGGGCTCGCCGTGGGCGTGTTGGACGCGTCGATGAACATGCTCGGGGTGAGCCTGCAACGGGCCTACGGGCGCAGCATCATGCTGGGATTCCATGCGGCCTACAGTCTGGGCGGGATTCTGGGGGCCTCGCTGGCCTGGGCGGGGGCGCACTGGGACCTGGCGCTGTGGGTGTCGTACCTGCCGGTCGTGGCGGTGTTGTTGCCGGCCGCGTTGGTGGGCAGCCGCTGGTACGTCGACGGTGAGGGCGGTGGTGGCGGGGCCGCCGGGGCGCGGAAGCGGGAGGGCGGTTCGGGCGTCGGGTTCAAGGCGCTGTTGCCGCTGTGCCTGGTGATGACGTTCGCGTACATCGGGGACTCGACCGTCTCCAACTGGAGCGCGAAGTACCTCCAGGACGTGCTGGGGAGTTCGGAGCAGTTGGCCACGGTGCCGTACAACGTGTACATGGTGACCACGCTGGTGGGGCGGGCCGTCGGGGACTTCGGGGTGCGGCGGTTCGGAGCGGTCGCGGTGGTGCGGGGTGGCGCTGTCGTCGCCGCCGGTGGGTTTGCCGTGGTGGCGGGGGCGCCCGGGGCGTGGGTGGGGATGCTCGGGTTCACGTTGCTGGGGCTGGGACTGTGTGTGCTGGTGCCGCAGACGTTCGCCGCGGCGGGGCGGCTCGCCGCGGAGGGCGACGGCCGTCCGGGGGCGTCCGACGCGGCGGTGGCGCGGCTCAACGTCTTCAACTACGTCGGTTTCCTGATCGGTTCGCCGTTGGTGGGGGCGCTGGGGGATGCCTGGAGTTACCGCGGGGCCATGCTCGTACCGATGGTGTTGGTGCTGGTGACGGTCGTGTACGCCCGGTCGTTCGAGGCTCGACCGGACCGATACGGTGGCGGGCATGAGCGGCCGCGCACAGTTGATGTGGGACGAGGCAGTAACGGGCTATGACTTCGGCCCGGACCACCCGATGGACCCGGTCCGGCTCGCCCTGACGCGGGGGCTGGTCGGTGCCCTGGGGCTCGACCGGGAGCTGGAGGTCGTCTCGGCGCGGCCGGCCGGGGAGTCGACGCTGCGGCTCGTCCACCGGGAGGACTACATCGACGCGGTGAGGGCGGCGTCGGTGGATCCGGGGGCGGCGGACGGTGCGTACGGGCTCGGGACGATCGACGATCCGGCCTTCGCCGGGATGCACGAGGTGTCCGCGCTGATCGCCGGCCAGTCGGTGGGGGCGGCCGAGGCGGTGTGGCGCGGGGACGCGGCGCACGCGGTGAACTTCGCGGGCGGCCTGCACCACGCGATGCCGGGCGCGGCCTCGGGGTTCTGTGTGTACAACGACGCGGCGCTGGCGATCGCCCGGCTGCTGGAACTGGGCGCCGAGCGGGTCGCGTACGTGGATGTGGACGTGCACCACGGGGACGGGGTGCAAGCGGCGTTCTGGGAGGACCCGCGGGTTCTGACGGTCTCGCTGCACGAGCATCCGCGGACGCTGTTCCCGCAGACCGGGTGGCCGGAGGAGACCGGGGCGGACTGTGCGCAGGGGTCGGCGGTGAATGTCGCGTTGCCGGCGGGGACCGGGGACGCGGGGTGGCTGCGGGCGTTCCACGCGGTGGTGCCGGAGGTGATCGCGGACTTCCGGCCGCAGGTGCTGGTGACGCAGCACGGTGCGGACACGCACTTCGAGGACCCGCTGGCGCATCTGGCGGTGTCGCTGGACGCGCAGCGGGCGGTGCAGGTGGCGTGCCATGAGCTGGCGCACGAGTACGCCGACGGGCGGTGGGTGGCGCTCGGGGGCGGCGGGTACGCCGTGGTGGATGTGGTGCCGCGGTCGTGGACTCATCTGGTGGGGATCGCGGCGGGGCGGCCGGTGGAGCCGGAGACGGTGATTCCGGAGGGGTGGCGGCAGGAGGTCTTCGCGCGGACACGGCAGTTGGCGCCGATGCGGATGACTGACGGGCGGTGGCCGGTGGCCTGGGCTTCGTGGGAGGCGGGGTACGACCCCGCGGACCGGCTGGATCAGTCGGTGGTGGCGGCTCGGCGGGCAGTGTTCCCGTTGCGGGGGCTTCTGGCCTGACGGGGGCGACTGGCGGTTGGCGGTTGAGTGGTGCCGGGTGCCGGGTGCCGGGTGCCGGGTGCCGGTGGCCGTGTGGGCCGGGGTGAGGGCGTGACCCGGCGGTGTGGCCCGGCGGTGCGGGGCGGCGGGAGTTACGCCGACCGTGGGTAGATTCACGCGTTCACCGGTCCGGGGGCGGGAGCACGCGGCAGCATCGCTTCCGTGCTGACCCGCGGAGCTCTTCGGGCTCATCTTCTGGACGTTCGTCTTGCCGGGGTCGTGGCGACCTCTCGGGAGGTGAGTCTGCGGAGTTACCGGTTGTTCGCCGCGCGGGATCCGCGGGTGCTGATCGGGATCGACCCGGCGGGGGACTGGGGGCAGCGTGACCTGCTGGGGCTGATGGCGCAGCGGTGTGGGGTCTCGGCCGACCCGTACGACAATTCGGGTCAGGATGTGATCGACCCGGCCAGGACACTGGCCGCCCTCGACGCCTTCGCCGGCCGGCTCGCCGCGGTCGCTCAGCGTCGCGGACCGGTCCTCCTCGGCACCGGGCACCCGCATCGACTGCTCGGTTTCTACGCAGCCTTGGCCGAGGCGCTGTCGGCGGCGGGATGTGCTGTCCTCACCCCTGCGCAGGGTCGCCGTGTCGACATAACGACCCGGTTCGGTCTACGCACGTACAACCTCGACTACGTCCGGGGAGTCGCGTTGGTGCGGGAACCCGGCGCCGGGCACGCCGGTGGTGAGCCCGGCGCACACACGCATTCGCCGCTCCCGGTTCGTACCGTGCTGGCCGCCGCGGCCGAGGCCGGCGGACCGCTTCCCGAGCTGGTGATCGGGGACCACGGCTGGGCCTGCGGAGCAGGTCAGCTCGGGTTCGAGGCGATCGGGCCGGCCGATACGGACGATCCCGCGCTCTTCGTCGGTGAGGCGGAGGGGGTCGTGTCCGTGGCCGTTCCACTTGATGACGCCGTGCGGTCCGAGTACTACCGGCCGCTTACCCGCTACGTACTCAATCGGGCGTGTCTGTCACGGTAGGGAAGCGATGGGTGCACCTCTTCCCCATTCGCATCACCCGCCCCTACATTGGGGAGTGAGCACGCAACGACGAAGAGTCACCGGAAGGGGAAGCCGGTGGCCGTCGAGTGCGGAAGGTTCAGGTGTGTCATGGCTGCAGGTGACGAAAGGCCTCTGAACGAGGTTCAGTTCCTTACCGTGGCGGAGGTCGCCTCGGTGATGCGCGTGTCCAAGATGACCGTGTACCGGTTGGTGCACAGCGGTCATCTGCCCGCGATCCGGGTAGGACGGTCGTTCCGCGTCCCGGAGCAAGCGGTTCACGAGTACCTCCGCGAGAGCTATGTGGGGGTGGAAACGGCCTGACGGCCTCGATTACGAGCTCAGCGCTCGGGCGGGTAGGCTAGCCCCTCGTAGGTCGTGTGGGCCCATGGCGCCCAACAACCGAGTGATGAGAAGTGAGCGAGGGTAGTCGTGGGCTCTGTTATCAAGAAGCGGCGCAAGCGGATGGCCAAGAAGAAGCACCGCAAGCTGCTCAAGCGCACGCGCGTTCAGCGTCGCAACAAGAAGTAAGCGACGCTGCGCCGTCAGCGTGTTCTGTGGCCCCCCACCGCATCCGGTGGGGGGCCACAGTCGTATCCGCGGCGCGAGTGCGCGGCACGACCGCGAATTCTCGTCACTTGCTGCATCCGGTGGTCATCACAGCGCGACACCGACCGGCTAAGTTGGCCCGCGGACGGGGAACGCGGCAGGGTACGGAGTAGGGCGGAAGGAAGGCGCTGATCTTGGGCAAGGTCGTGCTCGTGACCGGAGTGGCCCGTCAACTGGGGGGCCGGTTCGTGCGGCGCATCCAGCGTGATCCCGACGTGGACCGGGTCGTCGGCGTGGACGCCGTCGCGCCCGAGCATCATCTGGGCGGCGCCGATTTCGTCCAGGCCGACATCCGGCAGTCGGCCATCGGCCGGGTGCTGGCCGAGACGGGCGCCGACACGGTCGTCCACCTGGACGTCACGGGTACGCCGCTGGGCAGCGGCAGCCGTACGTCGGTCAAGGAGACCAACGTCATCGGCACGATGCAGTTGCTCGGGGCGTGCCAGAAGTCGCCGACCGTGCGGCGGCTCGTGGTGAAGTCCAGTACGAACGTCTACGGGTCCGCGCCCCGCGATCCGGCCGTCTGCACCGAGACCACCGCGCCCAAGTCGCTGCCGAGCGGTGGCTTCGCCAAGGACGCGGTCGAGGTCGAGGGGTACGTACGGGGGTTCGCGCGGCGTCGGCCGGATGTCGCGGTGACCGTGCTGCGGTTCGCCAACATCCTCGGCCCGGCCGCGGACACGCCGCTCGCCTCCTACTTCGGGCTGCCGGTGCTGCCGACGGTGTTCGGCTACGACCCGAGGCTGCAGTTCGTGCACGAGGACGACGTGATCGAGGTGCTGCGGATCTCGTCGCACGAGCCGCGGCGGTCCACGCTGAACAGCGGCACTTTCAACATCGCCGGCGACGGGGTTCTCCTGCTCTCCCAGTGCTCGCGCCGGCTGGGCCGCCCCACGGTGCCGCTGCTGCTGCCCGCGGTCACCTGGGCGGGCTCGCTCGTGCGTACGCTGGGGATGACGGACTTCTCCCCCGAGCAGATCCGGCTGCTCACCCACGGGCGGGCGGTGGACACCACGCAGATGCGCGAAACCCTGGGTTTCCGGCCGAAGTACACGACGGCCGGCGCGTTCGCGGACTTCGCGCGCGGCCGCGGTGCCGGACTGCTGCCGCCCGAGGCCCTCGCGGGGGCCGTCGACCGGATCGCGGAGCTGTCCCGGCGGGGCAGCGGCCACCTCCCGACGCAGAGCGCCAACTGAGGAGCGCATCAACGATGGCGGACGCCAAGGTCATTCCGTTCGACGACGACCGGTCGCGGGGGAGCGGTGGGAGCGCGGGGAGCGCGGGGAGCGCGGCGCAGCGCCCACGGCGCCGCGGTGCGGGGAGCCGGCGCAAGGACGCGGCGGAGTCCGCGCCGGTAGGCGAGGTGCAGCCGCTGCCGGTGCGGGGTGCCGCGCAGGACGATGTGCCCGTGACGGACGAGCCGCCGGGGGAGCCCGGCCCGCGGCCGGAGGAGGCCGACGGCGGCTTGGAGCGGCGTATCGCGGGCGGGCTGGCCTTCCTGCGCCGCCGCCTCACCGGCGACTACGAGGTCGACGACTTCGGCTACGACGCCGAGCTCACCGACCAGGTGCTGATGTCCCTGCTGCGGCCGGTGTACGAGAGGTACTTCCGGGTCGAGGTGAAGGGTGTGGAGAACATCCCGGCCGAGGGCGGTGCGCTGATCGTCGCCAATCACTCCGGGACGGTGCCGCTGGACGCTTTGATGATGCAGGTCGCCGTGCACGACCATCATCCGGCCGACCGGCATCTGCGGCTGCTGGCGGCGGACCTGGTGTTCGTGCTGCCGGTGGTCAACGAGCTGGCGCGCAAGCTCGGGCACACGCTGGCCTGTGCGGAGGACGCCGAACGGCTGCTCGGTCAGGGCGAGCTGGTCGGGGTGATGCCGGAGGGCTTCAAGGGCATCGGCAAGCCGTTCAGCGAGCGGTACAAGCTCCAGCGCTTCGGGCGTGGCGGCTTCGTGTCCACGGCGCTGCGGCAGCGGGCACCGATCATCCCGTGCTCGATCGTCGGGGCGGAGGAGATCTACCCGATGATCGGCAACGCCAGGACGGTGGCGCGGCTGCTCGGGTTCCCGTACTTCCCGCTGACGCCGACCTTCCCATGGCTGGGTCCGCTGGGTGCGGTGCCGTTGCCGACGAAGTGGACGATCCAGTTCGGTGAGCCGATCCCGACGGACGGCTATCCGCCGGAGGCGGCCGAGGATCCGATGCTGATGTTCAATCTGACCGACCAGGTGCGGGAGCAGATCCAGCACACGCTCTACAAGCTGCTGGTGCAGCGGCGGTCGGTGTTCTTCTGATCGGTGCCGTTGAGCGGTGTCCTTCTGGGCTGTGGCGGTGCGGCGGTGGGGGTGCCCCTTGTGCGGTGTGGGGCACCCCCCAGCGGGTCAGTCCGCCCGGATCAGTCCGCCCGGATCAGTCCGCCCGGATCAGTCCGCCCGGATCAGTCCGCGTCCTCCGCCTCGATGCCCAGGCCGGGCAGGAGGCCCGGCAGGAGGGGCGGGAGGGTGACGTCCGGCTCGGTGGGCGGGGTGTCGTCGCCCGTCGACGGGGAGGCGGTGCCGGTGCCGGTGTCCTTCGGAGGGTCGAGCAGACCGCCCGTGCCGCCGCCGAGCAGGCCGTCGTCCTCCTGGCCGGAGTCGGCCGACTCGCTGGGGCTGCCGCTGCCCGTACGCCCGCGCTCGGACGTCCCGTCGTCGCCGTTGCCCGGGGCGGACGAGTAGCCGGAGCCGGGCGCGTCGGTGGTCGCCGACTCGGAGGTGCCCGGCCGGCGGCCGTCTCCCTCGTCGTCGTCCCGGGCGGGCGGCTGCGGCAGCATGGACCGCAGCGGTGCCACGTCGTCCTCTATGGCGTCGAAGACCGACGACACCTGCTCGCTGACGTCCCCGAGCTGCACGGGCAGCCGCTCGCGCAGTGCTCCCCAGGCCTCCCGGTGGGAGCGGGAGAAGGCGGAGAGGGCCTGCATGGGGGCCAGTGAGCCGGGGTCGCGGGCGTAGGCCGCGCTGAGGAGGCGATGGCCCTCGGACGCGTCGTGCCGCATGCCGGACAGGGCGCGGCGGACCTCGCCGAGGGACTCGTGGTCGAGGGGCCCGCTGCGACCGCGCTCCATCAGCCGGCGTGCCTCGTTCAGCCGGGTGGACGCGAGGTCCAGGTAGGCCCGGCCGCGCTCGTCGTCCCCGTCGGCGAGGCCGAGGCGGAAGTCCTCTATGCCGCGCTTGAGGCCGTAGAGCGAGTCGCCGGGCAGGGCGTCCGAACTGGCCGCGGCGACTCCGCCGAAGGCTCCCGCGGCCACGCTCACGCTCAGTCCGCCCGCGGTGAGGCCCTTGGCCAGCCGCGAGCGCGGCCGGAACCTCTTCAGCGGGGCCGCCCGGTGGGTACCGCGCGCCCGGCGTTGCTCCGGGACCGAAGTGTCCGCCGCCCCGCCGCCCGCGGTGCCCTCCTGCAGCATGGCCTCGAACGCGGCCACGAGCCGGGCCCGCTGGACGACCTTGACCTCGGGATCCAGCTCGGGCCGGGGCAGCGTCTCCAGGCCGGTGGCGAGGGTCAGGAGACGACCCTGCTCGGTCTGTTCCGCGGTGGCCCCGGCAGTCGCCGGTCCTCCGGACTGCTCGGCCGCCGCCCCGGGATCGGACTGCTCCTCCAGAGCCTGGGCGAAGGCGTTCGCCCGCCGGTGTGCCGATACGTTCGCGATCACTGGCGGCACCTCCTCTCGTCATGACGGTCGACTCCCCAGGGGGTCCTGAGGGTTGCACCCCCTGATGGGAAGCCCCCGATCGGGTGATCGGAGTCGGCCAAGGAGTGACCACAGGGAGTCTGCATCCCGCACAACGAGCGTCGCGGCGCTTGGGTTACGGACGGTGGATGATCGGACCGCGGACTCAACGGGCTTTCACCGATGGTGATTTGACGATCGCGGAGGGTTGCGGCGGCTGGCTGCTGCTGCGGGTCGTGGTGGTCGCGGCGCCTCGGGGGCGTCCGAGGCTCAGCGCGCGTCGTCCGGCAGGAGCCGGGCGAGGGTGCGCACGGCCCGGTACTGGAGCGTTTTGATGGCGCCCTCGTTCTTGCCCATGACCCGCGCGGTCTCGGCGACCGAGAGGCCCTGGAGGAAGCGCAGGGTCACGCACTCCTGCTGCTGCGGGTTGAGCCGGCGTACGGCCTCCAGCAGGGCGGCGTTGGAGAGCGATTCGAGGACGGAGTCCTCGGGGGACCGTTCGACCTCGTTGGCGTCGAGCATCTCGCCGGTGGTGACCTCCAGCCGGAAACGGCTGGACTTGAAGTGGTCGGCGACGAGGTTGCGGGCGATGGTCACCAGCCAGGCGCCGAAGTCGCGGCCCTGCCAGGTGAAGGTGCCGATGCGCCTGAGCGCCCGCAGGAAGGTCTCGCTGGTGAGGTCCTCGGCGGTCGCCTTGCCGCCCACGCGGTAGTAGATGTAGCGGTACACGGTGTCGCTGTACTGGTCGTAGAGCCGCCCGAAGGCGTCGGCCTCGCCGGCCTGGGCCCGCTCGACCAGGTCCATCATGCGGGCGCTGTCGCTGTCCGCGGCGGGGCGGCGGTGGGTGGTGGCGGCGGCCCCGGACGAGGACGACCGCGCTCGTCTGCCGACGGCGGCGCTTCCGTCGGCCAGTGCATAGCACGGGCCCACGGGGGCGGCGGCCGCGGCGAGGGCGGGTACGGCGTACGCGGTGGGGACGAAGCCGCGCAGCAGGTCTTGGGCTGATTTGACCGTTGCGCGCAGCGTAGCCAGGCCCGAGGCGTCAACCCCGACGTGTGGGTACACGGGACTCCCAGAGGCAGAGCTTCCATCACGTGCAGTACGGAACCATTCACCCGTCGTAGCGAAGGTGGGGTACCGGAATGCGTCTGAGGAGAATAACGCTTCGTGCAGGCACTGCTACGCCCAGTTGCTCAAATCATCGATTACGTCGCTTCCGTGCCCGATTGACGCTCGATCAGATGCGACAGAGTGATCGGTTGATGACCGGAATGGTTCGGGTTCCGTGTGACTACAGAGCGTGTTGTGGTCGATGTGAGGAAAGGGGACTGGAGAGGGGGGCCCGCGGGTACGTCACACCGATTGGGCCGGCGGCCGGCCGGGTCAACGGCGGCGGCGGTGCAGCGCGATGGCCGCCGCGGTGCCGCCCGCCACGGCGCCGACGCCCGCGGCCGCCGGGATGCCGACCTTGGCCGCCTTGCGGCCGGTGCGGTAGTCGCGCAGGCGCCACTCCAGCTCCCGGGCGTGCTTGCGCAGCTTGGAGTCCGGGTTGATCGCGTACGGGTGTCCGACCAGCGACAGCATCGGGATGTCGTTGTGGGAGTCGCTGTAGGCGGCGCAGCGGGTCAGGTCCAGGCCCTCCGCCGCGGCCAGCGCCCGTACCGCCTCGGCCTTCGCGGGGCCGTGCAGCGGCTCGCCCACCAGCTTGCCCGTGTAGACGCCGCCGATCGACTCGGCGACCGTGCCCAGTGCTCCGGTCAGGCCGAGGCGGCGGGCGATCACCTGGGCGATCTCCACCGGGGCCGCCGTGACCAGCCAGACCTTCTGCCCCGCGTCCAGGTGGGCCTGGGCGAGGGCGCGGGTGCCGGGCCAGATCCGCTCGGCCATGTACTCGTCGTAGATCTCCTCGCCGATCGACTTCAGCTCGGAGACGCGGTGGCCCTTGACGATCGACAGCGCGGAGTCGCGGGCGTCCTGCATGTGCTCCGGGTCCTCCAGCCCGGCGAGCCGGAAGTACGCCTGCTGCCAGGCGAACCGGGCGAGGTCCCGGGTCTCGAAGAACTTCCGCTTGTACAGGCCCCGCCCGAAGTGGAAGATCGCGGCGCCCTGCATCACGGTGTTGTCGAGGTCGAAGAAGGCGGCTGCCCTGTCGTCGCCGTGGACCGGGAACTCCGCTTCGGCGCCCGTGCCGGGGGCCGTGTCCGCGGCGGACTGCGCGGACTTGCGGGCTGCCTCCGCCGAGGCCTCGCC
Source organism: Streptomyces pactum (assembly GCF_002005225.1). Lineage (NCBI taxonomy): Bacteria > Bacillati > Actinomycetota > Actinomycetes > Kitasatosporales > Streptomycetaceae > Streptomyces > Streptomyces pactum. Next base: position 3,888,089 of record NZ_CP019724.1, on the reverse strand, counting down.
TGCCAACACGCTCCGCGCCGTGGCGGAGCGCCTACGGGGAGTGAGCCATCGAAGAGCGGCCATGTCCGTGAGCATAGCCAGTTTGTTCGGAGGCTTCGGAGTCAAGGGGTTCGGGGGCCGTGAACTCTGGGCGACCGTGTCGTTAAAGGGGCGCCCGCGCGGGCGCGTCGGCGTGTCGGCCCGGCAGGCGGACCGGCGTCCGCCGAAGGGTCGGCGTACGCCGCCGTGCGCGCGAGAATGGCCGGCATGAGTCCCCTCTTCCGCCGAAAGCCCTCGCAGAGCCCGGGGGCCCCGCAGCCCGCGCAGTCTCATGAGCACTCCGAGAACCATCTCGTCACCCTCATCCGCAAACCCGGCTGTCATCTGTGTGATGACGCACAGCTCGTCGTCGAGAAGGTCTGCGCCGAGCTGGGCGTCCCCTGGGAGGGGAAGGACATCACCCGGGACCGCCGGCTCCACGACGAGTACTGGGAGCAGATCCCGGTCGTCCTGGTCGACGGCAGACAGCACACCTTCTGGCGTGTGAACGAGGAACGGCTGCGCAAGGCACTGACCGACGAGTCCAAGTAGTCCGGATGGTCGCTTAGGATCGATGGTGACTGGGTCTCGGGGGCGTTGATCGTGAGGAGCGTGTGCGGCTTTGCCCCCGATGGGAGAGGAGCGCGTGCGTGTATGCGCCGGTTCCCGCTTCGTGTGCCGGGCGCGCGTGAGCCCGGTCACGTTGGCCGGGCAAATCGGACACCATCTTTGTGCACGCGTTCACAAAGACATAGCCTGCATTCGACGGGGCGGTCATGTAGGGACGTATGACCGCCTACAGCCCCGCTCTACCCGCAGGAGCACCGTGGCAACTGGCCGAACACACCGACCGGCGACCCGCAGCCGAGGAATTCCCGAGGCCACCGTCGCCAGGCTTCCGCTGTACCTCCGCGCCCTGACCGCGCTCTCCGAGCGCTCGGTGCCCACGGTCTCCTCCGAGGAGCTGGCGGCCGCGGCGGGAGTCAACTCCGCGAAGCTGCGCAAGGACTTCTCCTACCTCGGTTCCTACGGGACCCGGGGCGTCGGCTACGACGTCGAGTATCTCGTGTACCAGATCTCCCGCGAGCTGGGGCTCACGCAGGACTGGCCGGTAGTGATCGTCGGTATCGGTAACCTCGGTGCCGCGCTCGCCAACTACGGCGGGTTCGCCTCCCGTGGTTTCCGGGTCGCCGCCCTCATCGACGCCGATCCGGGAATGGCCGGAAAGCCCGTCGCCGGCATACCGGTGCAGCACACCGACGAGCTGGAGAAGATCATCCGGGACGACGGTGTCTCGATCGGTGTGATCGCGACCCCCGCCGGTGCCGCCCAGCAGGTCTGCGACCGGCTCGTGGCCGCCGGTGTCACCTCCATCCTGAACTTCGCGCCGACCGTGCTGAACGTCCCCGAGGGCGTCGACGTGCGCAAGGTCGACCTCTCCATCGAGCTGCAGATCCTCGCCTTCCACGAGCAGCGCAAGGCGGGCGAGGAGGCCGCGGCCGACGGCGTCGCGCCGCCCGTCGCCGCCCGCAGGCAGCAGCCCTCCACCGACCAGGGACCCGACGGGGACGTGCCCGCCGTGATGCCGGCATGAGCCTCCTCGTCGTCGGACTGAGCCACCGCAGCGCGCCCGTCAGCGTGCTGGAGCGGGCCTCGCTGAGCGCGGACGCGCAGCTCAAGCTGCTCCAGGACACGGTCGCCGCCGAACCGGCCACCGAGGCCGCGGTGCTGGCCACCTGCAACCGCATCGAGCTGTACGCCGACGTGGACAAGTTCCACGCCGGTGTCGCCGAGCTGTCCACGCTGCTCGCCCAGCACAGCGGGCTCGGCCTGGAGGAGCTCACTCCTCATCTTTACGTGCACTACGAGGACCGGGCCGTCCACCACCTGTTCTCGGTGGCCTGCGGGCTCGACTCGATGGTGGTGGGCGAGGGCCAGATCCTCGGCCAGATAAAGGACTCCCTGGCCCGCGCGCAGGAGCTGCACACCGCCGGCCGGCTCCTGAACGACCTGTTCCAGCAGGCGCTGAGGGTCGGCAAGCGGGCCCACTCCGAGACCGGCATCGACCGCGCCGGGCAGTCCCTGGTCACCTTCGGCCTGGAGCAGCTCGCCGCGGGAGCCGACGTCCAGCAGTGGGCGCGGGGCAAGAAGGCCCTGGTCATCGGCGCCGGTTCGATGTCCTCGCTGGCCGCCGCCACGCTGGCGCGCGCCGGGGTAGCCGAGATCGTCGTCGCCAACCGCACCTTCGAGCGCGCCGAGCGGCTCGCGCTCCTGCTCGAAGAGCAATATGGACAACGTCCGACCGAGGGCGACGACACGGACGTGCTGGCCCGCGCGGTACCGATGGACTCGGTGCCGCTCGAGCTGACACGTGCCGACGTGGCCGTCTCCTGCACCGGTGCGACCGGGCTGGTCCTCACGGCCGGCGCCGTGGCCGAGGCGGTCGAGGGGCGCACCGGCGCTCCCGCCGCCGCGCCGGACGACGGGCGTGCCGCCGTGCACACCGCCGCCCCCGCCGCCGTACGGGAGGGTGGCGAAACGCCACTGCCGAGTACCGGCACCGACGAGAACTGCCCGCTGGACCTGTCCTCCGTGCAGTCCGGCTTCTCCGTCATGGGGGAGGCCGCCGTGGCCGGCATGGACGCGGCGACGCTGGAGCAGCACGGGGCCTGGGCGGCGGGCGGCGCGGTCGTGGACCGGCCGCGCGAGTCCGGGCGGCCGGGCGCCGAGGCGGACGCCGAGCTGATCACCGCGCTCGCCGCGACGGCGACGCGGATGGGCCGCGTCCCCGAGCGCCGCCGGCCCGAGCCGGTGGCCGAGGTGCCGCGTCCGCGGCCCGTGCTCTTCCTCCTCGACCTCGCCATGCCGCGCGACATCGACGGCGCCGCGCACCGGCTGGCCGGGGTGCGCCTGGTGGACATCGAGTCGCTGGCCGACGCCTCCGCGGACGCGCCCATGGCTTCCGACGTCGACCTGGTCCGCCGGATCGTCGCCGACGAGGTCGCCGCGTTCGGGGCGGCCCAGCGAGCCGCGCACATCACGCCCACCGTCGTCGCGCTGCGCAGCATGGCGGCCGATGTCGTGGCGGGCGAGATCGCCCGGCTGGAGGGGCGGCTGCCGGGCCTCGACGACAAACACCGCGCCGAGATCACCCAGACCGTCAAGCGTGTGGTCGACAAGCTGCTGCACGCGCCGACGGTACGGGTCAAGCAGCTCGCCGCCGAGCCCGGCGGCGCCGGGTACGCGGACGCGCTGCGCACCCTGTTCGACCTCGACCAGGAGACGGTGGCCTCCGTCTCCCGCGCCGAGAACAGCACTGAGAAGAACCGAGGGCCGGCATGACTGAGAAGGCACTGAGGCTGGGGACCAGGCGGAGCAAGCTCGCCATGGCCCAGTCCGGGCAGGTGGCGGACGCCGTGAGCCAGGTGACCGGTCGGCCCGTTGAGCTGGTCGAGATCACCACGTACGGCGACGTCTCGCGTGAGCAGTTGGCGCAGATCGGCGGCACGGGCGTGTTCGTGGCCGCGCTGCGTGAGGCGCTGCTGCGGGGTGAGGTCGACTTCGCGGTTCACTCGCTCAAGGACCTCCCCACCGCGGCGCACGAGGGACTGGTGGTGGCGGCCGTACCGGAGCGCGAGGACCCGCGGGACGTGGTCGTCGCCCGGGACGCGCGCAAGCTGACCGACCTGCCCCGCGGGGCGCGCATAGGTACGGGTGCGCCGCGTCGCATGGCACAGCTCAACGCGTACGCCCGCACCCACGGGATGGAGATCGAGACGGTCCCGATCCGGGGCAACGTCGACACTCGCATCGGATACGTCCGCAGCGGCGAGCTCGACGCGGTCGTGCTGGCCGCCGCCGGACTGAACCGGGTGGGCCGCATCGACGAGGTGACCGACTTCCTGTCGGTCGACACGGTTCTGCCCGCCCCCGGCCAGGGGGCACTGGCGATCGAGTGCGCTGCGGACAACGCTGAGCTCATCGCCGCGCTCGCCGAACTCGACGACCCGTTCACGCGGGTCGCCGTGACGGCCGAGCGGTCACTGCTCGCCGCCCTGGAGGCCGGCTGCAGCGCCCCTGTGGGCGCGCTGGCCGACCTTCCCCCACTCTCGGCTCCGCTCGAGCGGGGGGACTCCCAGGCCGACGGGCAGACTGTCAAGGAAATGCGCCTGCGCGGCGTCGTCGGCACGACCGACGGCTCGACGCTGGTGCAGCTGTCCACCACCGGTCCCGTGCCCCAGACGCACGACGCGGCACTGGCACTCGGTCGCGAACTCGCCACCGAGATGCTCGCCCAGGGCGCGGCCGGTCTGATGGGGGAGCGAGCACAGTGAGCCCCACCGCATTTCCCGCCGGTCCGGAACACGGGCACGTCACCTTCCTCGGTGCCGGACCCGGAGATCCGGGACTGCTGACTCTGCGCGCCGTGGAGGCGCTGACGCACGCGGACGTACTCGTCGCCGAGCACGAGGTGCTCGACGTCGTACGCACGCATGCGAGGCAGGGCGTGTCCGAAGTGCACACGGATGCCGATCCGTCGGATCCGGGCACAGGAGCGCCCCAACTGAGGGTAGTTGACGGAGCGTCAACGACCCCGGGCGTCCCCGCTGTGCGGGATGCCGCACATCTTGTCATGGAGGCCGCGCGGGGCGGCAGGCGGGTCGTGCGTGCGGTGACCGGTGACCCCGGTCTCGACGCGTACGCCGCCGAGGAGATGCTGGCGTGCGCCGCGGCCGGGGTGCCCTTCGAGGTCGTCCCCGGTATCGCGAACGCCGTCGGTGTGCCCGCGTACGCCGGTGTTCCGCTGCGGGACGCCGAGGGTGCCGACGTGCGGTTCGTGGACGCCCGTACGGCGTCGGACCGCTGCTGGACCGAGGTGGGCGCCTCCGACGGCACGGTCGTGGTGTCGACGACGCTCGACTCGGTGGCCGCGGCCGCCGGTGAGCTGGTGTCGGCCGGCCGCAAGCCGGACACCCCGATGACGGTGACGATCGCCGGTACGACGACGCGGCAGCGCACCTGGGCGGCGACGCTCGGCACGGTCGCGCAGACGCTGAAGCAGGCGAAGGTGCTGCCGTCCCCGGACGGTGGCCGCCCGGTGATAGCCGTGGTCGGCGAGCGCTCCGCCTCCGCCCGGCGCGACCAGCTCTCGTGGTTCGAGTCCAAGCCGCTGTTCGGCTGGAAGGTGCTCGTGCCGCGTACGAAGGAGCAGGCGGCGTCGCTCTCCGACCGGCTCAGGTCCTACGGGGCCGTGCCGAGCGAGGTCCCGACCATCGCGGTGGAGCCGCCGCGCACGCCCCAGCAGATGGAGCGGGCGGTCAAGGGCCTGGTGACGGGCCGGTACGAGTGGATCGCGTTCACGTCGGTCAACGCGGTGAAGGCGGTCCGGGAGAAGTTCGAGGAGTACGGGCTGGACGCGCGGGCGTTCGCCGGTATCAAGGTCGCCGCGGTCGGGGAACAGACGGCGAAGGCGCTCATCGCCTTCGGCGTGAAGCCGGACCTGGTGCCGAGCGGCGAGCAGTCGGCCGCCGGTCTGCTGGAGGACTGGCCGCCGTACGACCCGGTCTTCGACCCGATCGACCGTGTCTTCCTGCCCCGTGCCGACATCGCGACCGAGACGCTGGTCGCCGGGCTCATCGAGCTGGGCTGGGAGGTCGACGACGTCACCGCCTACCGGACGGTGCGCGCCTCGCCGCCGCCGGCCACGACGCGGGAGGCGATCAAGGGCGGCGGTTTCGACGCGGTGCTCTTCACCTCGTCGTCCACGGTGCGGAACCTGGTCGGTATCGCGGGCAAGCCGCACAACGTGACGGTGATCGCGTGTATCGGCCCGGCGACGGCCAAGACGGCCGAGGAGCACGGGCTGCGGGTCGACGTCATGGCTCCGGAGCCGTCGGTGCTGAAGCTGGCGGAGGCCCTGGCCGACTTCGGCCTGCGGCGCCGTGCGGCGGCCCTGGAGGCCGGGGATCCGGTGACGCGGCCGAGCGAGCGGCGGCCGGGGGCGCGAAGGCGCCGGTCTTCGACGTGAGGTGAGGCGGGGCGCTCCTCGGGGGGCGCCCCGCCGCGTTCGGCCCCGCGCGAGTCGTACGGCGGGACGGCCGTTCAGCGGCAGAGTTCCTCGATGTCCTCGGCGAAGGCCGGGAAGGCGGCGCGGGCCTCGGTGATGATGTCCGCGGCGGGTCGGCGCGGGGTGGTGGCGTGGCGTTCGGCGAGTGCGGTGAGCGCCGGGTCCGGGCGTGCCCCGTGCTCGTCGTACAGGACGGCCTCCAGCGGGCCTGTGCCGTCGGCGAGCACCCACAGGAAGTCGGAGAGGTTCCCGGCGACGACGCCGCACTCGCCCTCCGAGCCCATGAACACGACGGGCTGCTCGGCGAGGGGCCGCCCGGGCCGTGCGTACCAGACGGCCGCGAGCCCGCCGGTGCCGTCCTGGCCGAACACGCGGTAGGCGGCGCCGTCGAGTTCGGGGTTTCCGGTCCACTGGCGCAGCCAGCCGGTGGTCTCCTCGGCCGAGTCGAAGGCGGCGTAGGGCTCGAAGTCGATGCCCTCGCCGTCGTCGTAGTCGAACGCGACGCGGGCCACGTCGGCGAGGGCGGGCGGAAGTCGGCGGTCGTCGCCGGTCATCTCGTTCACGCGCGTACGGTAGCCGCCCGGACCGACAGGGGGCGGCGCCCGGGCGGGCGTTGACAGGTGGCGGGCGGGTGCGTGTAATGAGGGTGGTGCCGCGTGGCGCCGGTCAAAGAGCAGTGGGCCGACCGGTGTTCGGGCGAGCGCCCTTCACCCAAGGGGTACGTGATGAGTTCCCACTCCGCGCCCTGACACGACGTAGCGCGTTCGCACGTCGTCGTCCTCTTCTTCTCTACAACCCTTTCCGGCACCGTGCCGCACGCGCGTCGCGGGCTGCCGTCATGGAGACACGGAAAACGTATGCCCACGTCTTTCAACCAGTCCGTCATCGAGGAGTTCCGCGCCAACGCCGGTAAGGTCGGTGGTCCCTTCGAAGGCGGCGACCTGCTCCTGCTGACGACCACCGGCGCTCGGTCGGGAGTATCGCGGACCACCCCCCTCGGATACGTCCGCCACGGGGACTCGCTCCTGGTCGTCGGGTCCAACCTCGGCGGTCCGCGGCATCCCGGCTGGTACCACAACCTGCTCGCCCATCCCGTGGTCCAGGTCGAGATCGGCACCCGTTCCTTCGAGGCTCTCGCGGTCCCCGCCGAAGGCGCCCGGCGCGACGCGCTGTTCGCGCACGTCGTGCGGGCGGCGCCCGGCTACGGCGACTACCAGGCCGCCACCGATCGGCTCCTGCCGGTGGTGGTGCTGGAGCGGGCCGAGCCCGACGGGTGGGAGGCGCCCGGCGAGGTCCGCACCCTCGCCGACAAGCTCATGGAGGTCCACACCTGGCTGCGGGGGCAGTTGGCCCAGGTGCGGACGGAGGTCGACGCGCACTTCGCCGCCCGGGCGGCGCACCAGGGGCCCGGTGCGCCGCCGGCCCCGGGGCTCGGGCTGCAGATCCGGCAGCGGTGCCTGGCGTTCTGCCAGGCGCTGGAGTTCCACCACACGAGCGAGGACGGGCACCTGTTCCCGGGGATCGCCCGCCACCATCCCCACCTGGCCGACGTCTTCGACCGGCTCGGCGACGAACACCGCACGATCGCCCGCCTCCAGGGTGAGCTGGCGGCGCTGCTGGCCGGCGTCCACATCGCCGAACCGCGGCGTTTTCGTGCGGAACTGGAGGCGATGTCGGCGGAGCTGAACGCGCACCTCGACCACGAGGAGGAGGCGCTGATCCCACTGCTGGCCGACGTGCCGTGGCCGCCTGCCGGTCCCTAGGCCGGACACGGCCTAGTGGTGCCAGGCCTGTCCGCCGGTGTTGTGGATGAAGCGCTGGAGCACCTTCACGGTGGTCAGGTACTCCTCGTCGGATATGCCGGCGTGGCGTTCCGTCCACAGTTCGTCCTGGAGGGCGGCCGCCTCCTCGTAGAACGCCCTGCCTTCGGGGGTGAGGGTCAGGTGGCCCTCGGGGGTCTGGGCGGTCCAGCCGTTCGTGAGGGTCGCGTCGATCTCCGCCTCCATCGACTCCGGGCCCGTGTCGAGGTAGTTGCGCAGGAGGCGGGAGATCTCGTCGCGGGATTTCGGGGTGCCCGCGTGGGCCGCCTGGGCGAGGACCCACCACTGGGGCTGGGTCGTGCCGATCCCGGCGAGGGCCGCCCGGGTGCGGGTGACCACGGCCTTGTAGGCCGCCCAGCTCCAGTAGCCGATGGGCTGTCGGACCAGTTCCGCGTCGGTGTGTGAGTAGTTCATGGAGCCGACCGTAGGAACTCGACCAAGGTTGAGGTCAAGCGTCGCGCGGGCCGACTCTCCGTCGGCAAAGGCACGGGGGGGACGGGCGTAGCGTAGGTGGTATGTCGACGTACGGATCCTTCCCCGGCACCCGGCCCCGGCGGCTGCGGAGCACTCCTGTCATGCGTCGGATGGTCGCCGAGACCCGGTTGCACCCCGCCGACCTCATCCTCCCGGCCTTCGTGCGCGAGGGCGTGAGCGAGCCGGTGCCGATCGCGGCGATGCCCGGTGTCGTGCAGCACACCCGGGACACGCTGAAGAAGGCGGCCGCGGAGGCGGTCGAGGCGGGGGTCTCCGGGATCATGCTCTTCGGGGTGCCGGAGGAGGAGAAGAAGGACGCGGCCGGGACGACCGGTACCGATCCGGACGGGATCCTGCAGGTCGCCCTGCGTGACGTGCGGGCCGAGGTCGGGGACGAGCTGCTCGTCATGTCCGACCTGTGTCTCGACGAGTTCACGGATCACGGGCACTGCGGGGTGCTGGATGCTCAGGGGCGGGTCGACAACGACGCCACCCTTGAGCGGTACGCCGAGATGGCGCAGGTGCAGGCCGACGCGGGCGCCCATGTGGTCGGACCGAGCGGGATGATGGACGGGCAGATCGGCGTCGTCCGCGACGCGCTCGACCAGATCGGGCGGGAGGACGTCGCCGTCCTCGCCTACACCGTGAAGTACGCGTCCGCCTTCTACGGGCCCTTCCGGGAGGCCGTCGGGTCCTCGCTGAAGGGGGACCGGAAGACCTACCAGCAGGACTCCGCCAACGCGCGCGAGGCCATCCGGGAACTGGCCCTCGACCTCGAGGAGGGCGCCGACATGGTGATGGTCAAGCCGGCCGGGCCCTACCTCGACATCCTCGCCAAGGTCGCCGAGGCCGCGGACGTGCCCGTCGCCGCCTACCAGATCTCCGGCGAGTACTCGATGATCGAGGCCGCCGCCGAGAAGGGCTGGATCGACCGCGACCGCGCCATCCTGGAGTCGCTCACCGGCATCAAGCGGGCCGGCGCGCGCAACATCCTGACCTACTGGGCCACCGAGGTCGCTCGCACCCTGCGCTGAGCGACCTGTGCCGGTCCCGCACGCAGCGGGCGCGCGTCCGGGGATCCCTTCAGTACTCGAGGGCGTTCGAAACGCTGGTCTGCCAGTAGGTGACCGTCAGGGTGCTGTCGACGTACACGCCGCCGGAGGGCAGCTTGACCGTGGCGATGGAGCCGTCCTCGAACGGGATGGTGAGGGTGCTCGTGTCGTACCCGCCCTCGCCGCTGCCGTCGCCGGACGACAGCCGCACACCGGCGTAACCGGACTCGCCGGGCGCCAGCGTCGTCAGCGCCTGCGGCTTGCTGGACTCGGCGACGGGCGGCACCGACTGGGCCTCGCCGAACCGCGCCGCCGGGTACGTCGGCAGCGCGCAGGTCTTCGAGCCGGTGTTGGTGGCGGTCAGCAGCAGGTGGTTGATCGGGCGGGGCGCGTTCGCCGCGGTGATCCGCACGTTGGACGCGGAGCACTTCCCGACTACGTCCGTGTCGGATCCCTTGTCGGCGCCCGCACCGGAACCGGAACCGGAGCTGCCGCTGCTGGAGTTCGACGCGTTGCCGTTGCCGCCGGATCCGGAGGAGCCGTTCGAGCCCGAGGAGCCGTTCGAGCCCGTGGAGCCGTTCGAGCCCGTGGAGCCTCCCTTGCCGGTGTCGTCCTTCGCGCCGGCCTGGTCGGGCGCCGGCCGGCTGTTCTCGGCCGCCGGGGTGGAGGTGGAGGTGGAGGCCGCCGGGGCTCCCGTGTCCGATCCGTCGCTCTCGCAGGCCGTGAGGGAGAGCGCGGCCAGCGCGACCGTGGTGGCGGCGAGCAGGCGGGTACGGGTGATGCGTGCGGACATGAGAGTTCTCCTCGGAAGTGGCATTGAGGTGAGTCGCTCGACCGTTGGCCGGGAGCGGCTGCTTGGATGACCACAGCTTGGGCCCGGGGCCGTCCCAGTCGCCAGCAGTGCCGGGAGATGCGGGATACTGGGACGCCGGGAACGGCTCTGACCTGCGGGAACGGTGTCCTTCTGGGATGCCGCACGGGGATACGGGAAGAGGGAGAAACGGGTGGCGGGGGACGACTTCGCAGTACTGCTGCGGGAACTGAAGGAGCGGTCCGGGCTCAGTTACGGGGCCCTGGGCAAGCGGCTGCACATGAGTGCGTCGACCCTCCACCGATACGTCAGTGGGGAGGTCGTGCCCACCGAGTTCGCCCCCGTCGAACGCCTCGCGCGCGTATGCCGGGCGACCCCCGAGGAACTGCTCGAACTCCACCGCCGCTGGATCCGCGCGGACGCGCTGCGCGGCGTGAAGAAGGAGGAGAGGGAGGAGACGGGGGAGACGGGGGAGACGGGGGAGAAGGAGACCCAGGAAAAGGCGGAGACCGAGGAGAAGCGGAAGGACCGGGAGGACCGGGAGGACCGGGAGGACCGGGAGGACCGGGAGGACCGGAAGGACCGGAAGGACCGGAAGGACCGGGAGGACCGGGAGGAGGCCGGCGTCTCCGTCGCGGCGGAGGGCACACCGCCCGCACCGCCGGGACCGCCCACGCCGGACGAACGGTCCGCGCCCCACGACCCGCCCACGCTCGGCGAACCCGAACCGCCCCGTCGCCGGGTCCCGCGCGCCGCGCTCTACGCCGCGACCGGACTCGTCGCCGTCAGTGCCGCCGTGGCGCTCGTGGCGAACCTCGTGTCGGGCACGGGCGACGACGGCCGGCGCGGTCCGGCCGGGGCCGTCGCACAGACCTCCGCGACGGTGTCCGGGACGGCCACCGGGCCGGCGTCCCCGAGCGCGAGCGCCTCCTCGTCCCCGTCCGTCTCCTCGTCCCCGTCCGGGTCCCGCTCCCCGTCCGCGTCCGCGTCCCCGTCGCGTCCGGGCACCGCCTCGCCCAGCCGCGAGGCACCCGCCGACGGCCCCGCGCTGGCCGTGTCGACCAACCCGTACCACTGGGACGTCCCCTGCGAACACGCCTTCCTGGTCGACCGCAGCCCGCAGAACGTGCTGCCGCCGCCCGCCCAGCGGGACGCCGTCGGCTGGGCCACCACGTACGGTGCGGTCTCCGCGAACCGGCAGATGGCCGTCCTCACCGTGCAGGGCACCGGTGAGGAGACGGTGGTCCTGCACGACCTGCACGTCCGGGTGGTGAGCAGCAAGCCGGCGCTGGACTGGAAGCAGTACGTGATGGGCAACGGCTGCGGCGGCGGGGTGACCCCCAAGTCCTTCGACGTCGCCCTCGACCTGGGCACCCCCCTGGCGATGCCGGTCTCGGGACAGCAGGACTTCCCGTACAGCGTCACCGAGTCCGACATCGAGGTCTTCAAGGTCAACGCGCACACCAGTGGCCACGACGTGAGCTGGTACCTGGAGCTGGAGTGGTCCAGCGGCGACCGGCACGGCGTCATGCGCGTCGACGACCACGGAAAGCCGTTCCGCACCAGCGCCTCCCGGGACGACTCCTACTACGCGTACCCCCTCGGCAGTGACGCCTGGGAGTTGGTCGTCGACGAGGACTGACGCGGACCGGGTACGGAGTACGGACACCGGACTCGAGCACCGGTGCGTCGCCAAGTCGGTCCGGAGGCTAGGTTGTTGGCCACCACTCCGATTCGCTTCGTCAGGAGACGCCCATGCCCGGTGACGCCCTCAGCCAGGACCCCGCGGAGCTGAGAAGGAGGATCGACAGCAGCAAGGCGCACCCGGCCCGCGTGTACGACGTCTTCCTCGGCGGCAAGGACCACTACCCCGCGGACCGCGACGCGGCCGCCGCCGGGCTCGCCGCCAACCCGCGCGGCTACCTCGACGTACGGCACAACCGCGACTTCCTGCGCCGCGCGGTCACCACGCTGGCCGAGGAGCACGGCATCCGGCAGTTCCTCGACATCGGCACCGGCCTGCCGACCGCGGAGAACGTGCACCAGATCGCCCAGCGCATCGCCCCCGAGTCGCGGGTGGTCTACGTCGACAACGACCCGGTCGTCCTCACCCACGCGCGCGCCCTGCTCACCAGCGGCCCCGAGGGACGTACGGACTACGTCGACGCCGATCTGAAGAGCCCGGCGCGGATCCTCGAACAGGCGGCGGCGACCCTGGACTTCAGCCGGCCCGTCGCGCTCTGCCTCGTCGCGATCCTGCACTTCGTCGAGGACGAGGAGGCGTACCCCATCGTCCGCGGGCTGATGGACGAGCTGCCCGCCGGCAGCCGGCTCGTCCTCAGCCATCTCACCGAGGACCTCAACCCGGAGAACATCCGCGCGGTCCAGCGGACGTACACCGAGCGGGGCTTCACCTTCGTGCTGCGCTCCCACAAGGACGTCGAGCGCTTCTTCACGGAGGCCGGGCTGGAACTCGCCGAGCCGGGTGTCGTCCCGGTGCACCACTGGCGCCCGGACCACGCGGCGCCGGTGCCGGAGCAGCCCGAGGAGTCCTACCTGGCGGGGCTCGACGACATCGAGAAGGTCCGGTACAAGGACATCAACGACGTCACGGACGCCGACATCAACGTGTACGGAGGGCTGGCCGCCAAGGGCTGACGGCCCGCCAGCCGTGCAGGCGTCCGGATCGCGGAAAGTCTCTTGTAGGCGGCACGTACTTATTTAGGGTGCGGGCATGACCGTGACCGAGAACGTGTCCGCCCCCGCTCCCGCCGCCGCCCTGCCGCCGCTCGCCGCGCGGGCCCGGTCGATCGGCGGTTCGCCCGTACGTGACATCCTCGCCGTCACCGCACGCCCCGAGGTGATCAACTTCGCGGGCGGGCTGCCGGCCCCCGAGCTGTTCGACGCGGAGGGCATCGCCGCCGCGTACCGGGACGTCCTCGCCGAGGCGCCCGCGCGGGCACTCCAGTACTCCACCACCGAGGGCGTGCCCGCGCTCAGGGCCGCGCTCGCCGCCCGCACCACCGTGCGCGGGCTCGACACCGGCCCCGACGAACTCCTCGTCACCACCGGATCGCAGCAGGCCCTGTCCCTGCTCGCCACCGCCCTGATCGAACCCGGCGACACCGTCCTCGTCGAGAACCCCTGCTACCTGGCCGCCCTGCAGGCCTTCGGCTTCGCGGGCGCCCGGGTCGTCGCCGTGCCGGGCGACGAGGACGGGATCGACCCGGCGGCCCTGGAGGAGCTGGTGGTGCGCGAGCGGCCCAAGCTGCTCTACACCGTGCCCACCTTCTCCAACCCCACCGGACGCACCCTGCCCGTCGACCGCCGGGCCGCGGTGGCCCGGATCGCGGGGCGGTGCGGGGTGTGGATCGTCGAGGACGACCCGTACGGCGAGCTGCGCTTCGAGGGCGAGCGGGTGCCGTGGATCGCGTCGTACGACGGCGCCGGGGACCGGACCGTGCTGCTGGGCTCCTTCTCCAAGGTGATGGCACCCGGTCTGCGCCTCGGCTGGCTGCGGGCGCCCGCAGCGCTGCGCCGGGCCTGCGCGGTGGCCAAGCAGGCCGCCGACCTGCACACCCCGACCGTCAACCAGCTCGCCGCCGCCCGGTACCTGGCCGACCGGGACCTGGACGCGCATGTCGCGCGCGTCGCCGCCGTCTACGGCGCACGCCGGGACGCCATGCTCGCGGGCCTGGCGGACGCGCTCCCGGCGGGTTCGGCGTGGACCCGCCCCGAGGGCGGCATGTTCCTGTGGGCGCGCCTGCCGGAGCACTACGACACCACGGCGCTGCTCCCCGGGGTGGTCCGGCACGACGTGGCGTACGTCCCCGGCGCCCCCTTCCACGCCGGTGAGCCGGACCGCGCCACGCTGCGGCTGTGCTTCGTGACGCAGACGCCGGACGAGATCGCGGAGGGGCTGCGCCGGCTGGGGGAGGGGCTGCGGGAGGTACGGCGGTAGGTACTGCGGTGGGTACGGCAAGAGGCCCGGCGGTGGCCGTCGTGGGAGGCGACGCGGGAGGCGGCGGGCGGGAGGGCCCGAGCCCCCGGCCCAGGTCCCCGGCCCAGGTCCCCGGCCCAGGTCCCCGGCCCAGGTCCCCGGCCCAGGTCCCCGGCCTAGGTCCCCGGCCTAGGTCCCCGGCCTAGGTCCCCGGCCTAGGTCCCCGGCCCAGGTCCCCGGCCTAGGACCAAGAGCCGAGGCGGGGGCGCCGCGCCCGCACGTACGGTGAAGCCATGCCCGACAGCACACGGACGACGACGCCCTTCGACCTCGACGCGTACCTCGGCCGGATCGGCTGGGAGGGGGAGCGGCGGCCCGACGCGGCCACGCTGCGGGGCGTGCACCTCGCCCATCTGAGGGCCGTCCCGTTCGAGAACCTGGACGCCCTCGGCGGTACGGCCCCCTCCCTCGACCTCGCCGACCTGACGGCCAAGCTGGTCCACGGCCGCCGGCGCGGCGGCTACTGCTACGAGCACAACACGCTGTTCGCGGCGGCCCTGGAGGCGCTGGGTCTCCGGGTGACCCGGCTGGCCGCGCGGGTCGTCGTCGGCGCGGACCGCTTCGAGGACCGCCCGCGCACCCACATGGCGCTGCTGGCCGAGATCCCCGGCGACCCGCGGCCGTACCTGGCCGACGTCGGATTCGGAGCCGTCGGCTCCCTGCTGGAACCGGTGCCGCTGACGGCGGACACGGAGTTCCACGACGCCGGACGCCGGCACCGGCTGGTGCACGCGCCGCGCTCCGGGCCGCTGGAGATGTGGGTCCTGGAGTCGTACCAGGGCCGCGAAGGGGCTTCGGACGGTGACTGGGTGGCGCAGTACGCCTTCACCCTGGAGCCGTTCGAGCAGCCCGACTACGAGGTCATCAACTGGCACATCGCCACGAACCCGCGCTCTCCGTTCTCCCGGCGCCCGTACGCCCAGTTCCTCACCCCGGACGGGCACGTACTGCTCGACGGCGACCGTTTCACCGCGACCGGCGACGACGGAACGGTGACCGAGCGGAAACTGACGGACGAGGACGAGGTCCGGCGCCTGCTCGCGGGGGACTTCGGCATCGACGTCCCCGAGGGCCTGGTGCTACTGGGGTGAGGGCGGCCGGGTCAGGGCGGCGGTCTCGCCCACGCGGGCCTCGAAGCACTCCCGCTCGCCGACCGCCGGCCCGGGCAGGAAGCAGGCGCGGACCGTGCTGCCGGGGTGGGCCACCGTCATCGCGGTGTAGACGTAGGCCTCCGTGTCGGCCTGGTCCTTGACGCGCACCTCGCGGGTCGGGCCGCCCACGGTGACCTCCACCCGGTCACCGGGCCGGGCCCCCCAGGACCGGGCCCAGCTCGCGCCGCACTTCGCGCTGTAGCGCAGCTCGACGTGGGCGCCGGTGGCGGTGCGGTACGTGGTGAGGGTGTCGGGGTCGATGCCGCAGATCATGCGCATCGGGTCCCGGCCCTCGCAGGCGGCGCCGTGGCACTGGGGGGCGAGGGAGTACGGGGCGGAGGCCGGCAGCGGTTCGTCCCCGGGGGTGTCCCGGCCCGGCAGCAGGAGGAGCACCAGCACCACACCGCCGACGAGTACGGCGTACACCGAAGCCAGCACCATCAGGAGCCGCCCGCCGCGGCCGGGCGGGCGCCCGGTCCCGGCGGGCCGGGGCGGGTTGTGCGGCTGTGGCTGTGGCTGTGGTTGTAGTCGTGCCTGTTCCTGCGCCTGTTCCTGTTCCTGTGCCTGCGGCTCGGCGGTGGCCGGGGTGGGAGTCGCCGCGCGTCCGCTCCAGTCCGACTCGGCGATCTCCCACAGGGCCAGCAGCCGTCCCTCCGGCTCGTTCGCGACCCGGCACAGGTCCTGGACGGCCTGGCGAGGGGGCAGGCTCTTGCCGTTGAGGTAGCGCTCCCACGAGGACTTGCTGTACGCCGTGCGCTCCGCCAGCGCCGCCAGGCTCAGTCCCGTACGGACCCGCAGTTCCCGGAGCGCGGCGGTCAGCGGGGTGTGTCGCGCGGTCACTTCGCCGCTGCCTCCCGTAGGGCCTTCCAGGTGTGCGGGCCTATGACACCGTCCACGACCAGCCCGTCCCGGGCCTGGACGCGTTCGACCGCGTGTTGTGTCTTCGGGCCGAAGATGCCGTCGACGTCCCCCGGTGGGATGCCCGTCCGGCGTAGCAGGCACTGTGCCTCGGCCACCTCCGGCCCCGTGTGGGTGTACGCCAGGATGGCGTCCGTGGTGGGGCTGAGCCCCGCGTACCAACGGCCGTCACGCCGCTCCAGCCGACAGGTGTAGACGACCGGTATCAAGGACTCCGACACGGTGGCGGGGGCGGCCGCGCCCGCGTCGGCGCGGACGTCGGCCAACTCGGCGCGGGCCTCGGTGAGCCGCACGGCCAGCAGGAGCGCCGCGGAGACGGACAGCACCAGGGCCACCGCGCCCGCCGTGACCAGGGAGCGGGGGTAACGCCCGTACGGCTGCCGCCCGGTGGGCACGGTCACCCGGGTGTCGGAGGCGTCCTGCGGTGCGTCGGCCATCGCGTCGCGTCCCCGCGCCCAGTGTTCGGCGGCGACCTCGTGCAGCACCAGCAGGCGGGTCGGATCGTCACCGCCGATGCGGGCCATCGCCTCCACGGCCTGCCGGGGCGGCAGTGCCCCGCCGTTCAGGTACCGCTGCCAGGACCGCGCGCTGTACCCGGACTTCGCGGCCAGTTGACGCGTGCTCAGTTCACTGCGGTCCTTCAGCTTGCGCAGCCGCACGATCAACTGGCGGACCTGTGGATGCAGCTCTGCGGGCAACCCCTTCCAACGCGACATGCTTCCCCCCGTTCGCGTCCGGGGACCGCTGGTCCGGCGCTCCCCTCGTGTCCCAGCCTCATTCTGCATCAGCCGTCACGGCACGCCCGCAAGAACGGCCCCGCCCCGATGCGGGACTTGGCCGTCCCCCCGTGCCTGGCCGTCCCGCCGCAGTGACACGGCGAGCGACGTCCTGGCTGGTCAGCGGCCGGGACGTCCCAGGAGGGCGCCACTTCCGCGTGAGCTGTGGCCGGACGCCGCGCCCGACCGGCAGGCTCGTTGCGGAGCCGGCCGGTGCGGTCGGCTCCGACCGGCGCACGTCAACCGAGGGGAACAGTATGCGAGCTCTCACCAAGGCACTCGTCAGTGCCACCACCGCCGTCGGGATCGCCGTCGGGGGCCTGGCGACCGCGGGCGCGGCGACGGCGGCTCCCGCGCCGGCCCCGCAGCAGGCGGCGAGTGCCGAGGTCGGCACCCTCGCGGTGGTCAACCTGGGGCTGACCACCACGCAGGCGAAGAAGTGGCAGTGCTACCTGCGGGACTGGAATTTCGACCCGGGCAAGATCGACGGATACCTGGGTACCAGCAGTTGGAAGGCGGCGCAGCGGCTTTTCAACCGGTACGGCTATGACGCCGGTACCGTCGACGGGATCGTCGGAACCAGGACGATCAAGGCGTTGCAGAAGTTCCTGGACGGGCGCCCCGGGATGAACCTCGACATCGACGGGATCGCCGGACCGGAGACCAAGGCCGCGTTCGCGACCTTCGCCGGCTGGCAGTCCTGCTGAGGAAGGCCGACGGCCGCTCACCCACCGCGGCCCGCCCCTCCGGGGAGGAGGGGCGGGCCGCGGTGGGTGAGCCGGCGGAACGCGTCAGAGCCGCTCGGGCGTCCTGATGCCCAGCAGGGCCATGCCCTGGTGCAGGGTGCGGGCCGTCACGTCGGAGAGGAAGAGGCGGTTCTCCGCCACGTCGCGCGGGGGCGCCGGCTTGATCACCGGGCACTTGTCGTAGAACGACGTGAACAGGGACGCCAGTTGATAGAGGTACGCCGTCAGCTTGTGCGGGGCGTACTCGCGGGCCGCCTCCGCCACCGTCTCCGCGAAGGCGTCGAGGTGCAGGCCGAGGGAGCGCTCCGCCTCGTGCAGCTCCAGCTCCGGGTGGGCCCCGGGACGTACCTCGCCGGCCTTGCGCAGGATCGACTGGATCCGGGCGTAGGCGTACTGGAGGTAGACGGACGTGTCGCCGTTCAGCGAGACCATCTGGTCCAGGTCGAACTTGTAGTCCCGGTTCGCCGACGTCGACAGGTCCGCGTACTTCACCGCGCCGATGCCCACCTGGGTGCCCCGCTCGGCGATCTCCCGCTCGGAGAGGTCCTGTGCCTTCTCCCGGACGACGGCGGACGCGCGGTCGATCGCCTCGTCGAGGAGGTCGACCAGGCGGACCGTCTCGCCCTCCCGGGTCTTGAACGGCTTGCCGTCCTTGCCGAGGACGGTGCCGAAGGCCAACTGCTGCGCCGTCACGTCGTCGTTCAGCCAGCCGGCCCTGCGGGCGGTCTCGAAGACCATCTTGAAGTGCAGGGACTGGCGGGCGTCGACCACGTACAGCAGCGTGTCCGCCTTGAGGTTGAACACGCGGTCGCGGATCGCGGAGAGATCGGTGGCCGCGTAGCCGTAACCGCCGTCCGACTTCTGCACGATCAGCGGGACCTGCTTGCCGTCCGGGCCCTTGACGTCGTCGAAGAAGACGCACAGCGCGCCCTCGGAGCGGACGGCGACGCCGGACTCCTCCAGCATGCGGCAGGTCTCGGCCAGCATGTCGTTGTACCCGGACTCGCCGACGATGTCGGGGTCGCGGATCTCCATGTCCAGCTTCTCGAAGACGGAGAAGAAGTAGATCTTCGACTCGTCGACGAACTTCTGCCACGCGGCGAGCGTCTTCGGGTCCCCGGCCTGGAGGTCGACCACTCGGCGCCGCGCCCGCGTCTTGAACTCCTCGTCGGAGTCGAAGTGCCTGCGCGCGGCCTTGTAGAGGCGGTCCAGGTTGGACATGGCCTCCTCGCCGGAGACCGCGCCGTCGTCGGCGCCCTTGTGGTCCAGCTCGTGCGGGTGCTCGTCGAGGTACTGGATGAGCATGCCGAACTGGGTGCCCCAGTCGCCGATGTGGTGCCGGCGCACGACCGTCTCGCCGGTGAACTCCAGGAGCTGGACGACCGAGTCGCCGATCACCGCGGAGCGCAGGTGGCCGACGTGCATCTCCTTCGCCACGTTCGGCTGGGCGTAGTCGATCACCGTGGTGCCGGGGTGCTCGGCGTGCGGCACACCGAGGCGGCCGGTGTCGTCCGCGTACCGCGCGGCGAGGTTCCCGGTGATCGCCCGGTCGCCGATCGTGATGTTCAGGAAGCCGGGCCCGGAGACCTCGACGTCCTTGATCAGGTCGCCCGTGACGATGTGCGAGACGACCTCGGTCGCCAGCTCCCGCGGGTTCGCCTTCGCCTTCTTGGCCAGGGCGAGGATGCCGTTGGCCTGGTAGTCCGCCCGGTCGCTTCGGCGCAGCAGCGGGTCGACGCCGGCGGCCTGGGGCCGGGTGGCCGTCAGGGCGGACGCGAGGTGCTGCTGGACGGAGTCGCTGAGGGACGTGACCGAGGCCATGGAGTGGCTGCCGTTCTGCTCGGGTTCGGGAGTACTACGGAAACCGAGTATCCCACGCGGTGAAAAGCGGTTTTCGCGGAAGCGGGCCGGGCTGGGAGAATGGAGCGGTCAGCCGTGCGACCGTACCGGCTGCTCCAGGAGAAGTCTCAGGAAAGAGGACGTGCCGATCGTGGCTCAGAGCACAGAGACCACCGACTGGGTCTCCCGTTTCGCGGACGAGGTCATCGCCGAGTCGGAGCGTCGTGCCCCGGGCAAACCTGTGGTCGTCGCGTCCGGGCTCTCCCCGTCCGGTCCCATCCACCTGGGCAACCTGCGCGAGGTCATGACCCCGCACCTGGTCGCCGACGAGGTCCGCCGCCGCGGCCACCAGGTCCGGCACCTGATCTCCTGGGACGACTACGACCGCTACCGCAAGGTGCCGAACGGTATCGCCGGGGTGGACGACTCGTGGGCCGAGCACATCGGCAAGCCCCTCACCTCCGTCCCGGCGCCCAAGGGCTCCGCGCACCCGAACTGGGCCGAGCACTTCAAGGCCGCGATGGTCGAGGCGCTCACCGAGATGGGCGTGGAGTTCGACGGGATCAGCCAGACCGCGCAGTACACCTCCGGGGTCTACCGCGAGCAGATCCTGCACGCCATGAGGCACCGGCGGGACATCGACGCGATCCTCGCCCAGTACCGGACCAAGAAGGCTCCCGCGAAGAAGTCGCAGAAGCCCGTCGACGAGGCCGAGCTGGAGGCCGCCGAGGGCTCCGGCGCCGCGGCCGAGGACGACGGTTCGGGCTCGGCCGCCGGGTACTTCCCGTACAAGCCGTACTGCGGCAACTGCGAGAAGGACCTGACGACGGTCACCGCGTACGACGACGACTCGACCGAGCTGACCTACGCCTGCACCGCGTGCGGTTTCTCGGAGACGGTCCGGCTCAGCGAGTTCAACCGCGGCAAGCTGGTCTGGAAGGTCGACTGGCCGATGCGGTGGGCCTACGAGGGCGTGATCTTCGAGCCGAGCGGGGTAGACCACTCGTCTCCCGGGTCGTCCTTCCAGGTCGGCGGGCAGATCGTCGGCATCTTCGACGGCGAGCAGCCGATCGGGCCGATGTACGCCTTCGTCGGCATCAGCGGCATGGCGAAGATGTCCTCGTCCAAGGGCGGCGTGCCCACCCCGGCCGACGCGCTGCAGATCATGGAGCCCCAGCTCCTGCGCTGGCTGTACGCCCGCCGCAGGCCCAACCAGTCCTTCAAGATCGCCTTCGACCAGGAGATCCAGCGGCTCTACGACGAGTGGGACCGACTCGACGCCAAGGTCGCCGACGGCAGCGCCCTGCCCGCCGACATCGCCGCCCACTCGCGTGCCGTGCGCACGGCCGCCGGTGAGCTGCCGAGGACGCCCAGGCCGCTGCCGTACCGCACGCTCGCCTCCGTGGCCGACATCACCGCCGGGCACGAGGACCAGGCGCTGCGCATCCTGAGCGAGCTGGACCCCGCGGACCCGCTGGGCGCCCTGGACGAGGCCCGCCCCCGGTACGACAAGGCCGAGGCGTGGATCAACACCCACGTCCCCGCCGACCAGCGCACCATCGTGCGCGACGAGCCGGACGCCGAGCTGCTGAAGTCCCTCGACGAGCGGGGCCGGGCCTCGCTGCGGCTGCTGCTCGACGGGCTCGCCGGCCACTGGTCCCTGGACGGGCTCACCCACCTCGTCTACGGCGTGCCCAAGCTCCAGGCCGGCTTCTCCGCCGACGCCACGCCCAAGGAACTGCCGCCGGAGATCAAGACCGCCCAGCGGTCCTTCTTCGCGCTGCTGTACCACCTGCTGGTCGGCCGCGACACCGGCCCGCGCCTGCCCACGCTGCTGCTGGCGGTGGGCCAGGACCGGGTGCGGACCCTGCTCGGGGAGTAGGACGGGACCGTACGGACACGGCGACGGGGGCGCCCGGCTTCGGCCGGGCGCCCCCGTCGCCGTGAGGAGACAAGGGGCGCGGCGGAGCGGTGTCACCGTTACGGGACGCCGGCCGCCCAGCCCGAGCCCACCGCGCCCAGTACCGGCAGCAGGAAGAGCGCCAGGCCCATCGACCGGGGGAACCGGCCACGGTCTCGTTCCACCTCGCGTGCCGTGAACGCCTTGCGCTGCGCCGCGGCCGTCGGCTTCGTGGACAGCGGGATCAGCGAGCCCAGCAGTACGAGCACCGCCTCCGACCACCGCAGACGCGCGTCACCGTGCACGGGGAGCGTCCACGACGAGACCCAGCCGCGGAAGGGCAGCAGCGCCACGACGGTTCCGCACACGAAACCGGTGCACGCGGCGAGCGCGGCCGTCCACGACACCTGGGCGCCGAACCGGAGGGTCAGCGCCAGCACCGCGAGCACCGGCAGGGTGACCGCGGCCACCCACCGCTCCCGTCGTTGCGGCAGCCACCGCATCAGCACGCAGGTGAGCACGAGGTCGGACACCAGGAGGGCGAACACCCAGAGGGGCAGTACCACCGCGGGTTCCTCAGCTTCCCAAGAGATCCGTCATCGCTCAGCCGATGAGGAAGGCCACCAGGACGGCCGCGGCGACGAAGGCGAGCAGGAAGACGGCGAGTTGCTTCTTCGTCACCTCGTCCGCGGGCTCGCCCGCACGGTACAGAGCGATCTGGCGTACCAGGTACCTGTGGTAGACCACCCGCAGGATCACCAGGACGAGGGCGACCAGGGTGAACAGGAAGAACGGTTGCTTCCCCTCGTAGTCGCGGGCCGCGGACTGCCCGACGACGGCGGCGGCACCCGCCAGCGGGACGACTACGGAGGAGATCCGCTGGGCGGTCGTGACGGCCAGGGACTGCGCGGCCAGCGCGAGGGCGACACCGGAGACGAAGGCGAACACCCACCACTGGGTGATCGACATGTCGGGTGTCAGCATGGTGTCTCCCTTGTCCCGGCGGTCCTCTGCTCCAGGCGGTCCTCGCGACCGCTCCGCGTTTCCCGGTGCGGGGCGGAACAGGAGAACCCCCCGTTCCGCCCCGCCGGTGTGCGCTGCCTTTCTACCAGGTGAGCCAGCCGACGACCGTGGTCACCGAGTCCCCCACCACACTGGAGATCTTGGCACCGACCTCCTCGGCCACGGGGCGCAGTGCGTCGTCGACGCCGCCGAACTTGCTGAGCAGAGCCCCCTTGCCCAGGAAGATCCCGCCGACCGCGAACATGCCGAGCGCGCTGTGGAAGTCGCTGCCCTGCCAGTTGTCCGCGATGCCGTGGAGCAGGGCACTCGCCCCCTGGAGGCCCCAGGAGACCAGGCCGACCGCGCCGGCGGCCGCCAGCAGGGCGGGGGCGGCGGGCGGGAACAGCAGGGCGCCCACGCCCAGTACGACGCCGGCGGTGCCGACGATCGCGCTCCAGTGCCCGGTGACCGTCGCCCACTGCTTGGGGTCGCCGATGTCCTCCGGCCACAGCTCCCAGTCCCAGTACCAGGGCTTGTCCTCGTCGGAGTTCTGGGAGGGGTTGGTCCCGTTCTCCTCGTCCTGCTTCGCCTTCTCGGCGGCCTTGCGCGCGGCCTCGGCGGCCTCGGCCCTCCGCTTCGCGGCCACGATGGAGCGCGCCTCGCTGGCTGCCGCGGCGGCGGCCTGCGCGTCCTTTCCGGCCTCGATCGCCGAGGCCCGCGCGCTGGACGCGGACGCCTGCGCCTCCGCCGCGTACGAGACCGCCTGCCGGGCGGACGCCGACGCCTGCCGCATCGAGTAGTTCGCCGTCCTGGCCGCGCCGCGGGCCACGGAGGCCGCCTGCTTGGCGCTGGCGGCGGAACGGGCGGCGTCGGCCGCGGACTTGTCGGCGGCGTCCGCGTTCGCCTTCGCCTCGGTGGCCGACTCGGAGGCGTCCGACGCGTACCCCTGGGCCTTCTGAGCCCACTCCGTCGCCTCGGACGCGGCCTGCCGGGCTTCGGCCGCCGCCTTGGAGGCGAGCGCGGCGTCCTCCAGGGCCTGGGCGGCCACCTTCGCGGCGTGCGCGATGGCCGCGCGGATGGCGGCGACGTGGGTGGCGTGGTCCTGGTCGAGGCGGGCGATGTTGTACTTGTCGCGGGCGACGAAGTACCGCCGCATACGGGCGGAGCCCTCGAGGACGATCTGCGCGGCCGACTTCATGTACGGGCCGCCGGAGTCGAGGAGACGGAAGATCTCGACCTGGTCGTCCTGCTTGACAGCCTCCGCCAGTTCCACGTTGAGGAAGCGGTGCAGGGCCATGGCGCTGCCGTCGTTCAGGGCCGCCTCGGCCTTCGCCCGGACGGCCTTGCCCGGGTCCTCGTTGAGGATCGAGAACACGGTGACGCGGTTGTCGGTGGCCGCCGCCTCGATGACCCCGGTGGCGAGGAAGTCACCCGCGGCGTCCGGGTCTTCACTGGCCAGCGCCCGGTGCGCGGCCTCGGCGACCGCGGGCTTGGCCGCCTGGGCGACGGTCAGGACCGTCTCGCGGTCGTCCTGCCGCTGGGCGAGGAGCCGGTCGGTGTCGATCCAGTTGACGACGTCCTCGTCCGCCCCGGAGAGGGCGAACTCGGCGGCCTCCCGCGTCCAACTGCCGGTGGCGTTCAGAAGCTGGACGGCGGCCTTGCGGCCCTCGGTGACGGCCGTGGCGGTGTCCCCGCCCTTCAGCGCCGTCTCGGCCGCGGCGATGAGGTCCTTGATCTCCGTGCTGGTCTTGTCCGCCTGGGTGCGCTGGTTCTCGGCCCGGGCGGCGTCGTCGATCTCGGCCTTTGCCCTCAGGCGGGCCTCCTCGACGCCGAGTTCGGTGTCCTGGGCGATGCGGGCCGTCTCCGCGGCGCGGGCGGCGGCCTCCACCTCCTGGGCCTCCTTGACGGCGTCGGCGGCCGTGGTGGCCGCCTCCACCGCCGCCTCCGCGTAGGCGGTGGACCGCTTGGCGTACTCGACCGCCTCGCCCGCGGCGTCCGCCGCCTCGTTCGCGGCGGCGGCCGCCTTGTCGGCGTGGTCGGCGGCGCTGTTGGCGGCGTCGCGTGCCACGCGCGCCGCGGCGGCGGCCCGGTTGGCGAGGGTCTGGGCGGTGCCGGCGGCGCGGGTGGCACGCGCGGCGGCGGCGTTCGCCTCGGCGGCGGCCTGCCGGGCCTTGGCGGCCTGGGACTGGGCCACGCCCGCCGAGGCGGCGGCGTCGGCGGCGGCGTTGGCGGCCGCGGCGGCGTTCTGGGCGGCGCTCGCGGCGGCGGAACCGGCCGACGAGGCCTGCTGGGAGGCGATCGCGGCCTGGTCGGCGGCCTTCGCGGCGGTACGCGCACGGTCGGCGGCACGGGTGGCGCCCTCGGCGGCGCGGCGGGCGGCGTCCGCCTTGTTCGCGTCCTTGGACGCGGCGATGGCGGCACCGTAGGCGCGGGAGGCGGCGTTGCCGGCCGCGGCGGCGGCAGCGGCGGCGGCCTGCGCGGCTCGGGCGGCGCGGGCGGACGCCGCCTGCGCGGTGCGGGAGGCGGAGATCGCCGTGTTCGCGGCCGAGGCCGCGCCGCGGGCGGCGTTCGCGGCGTCGTTCGCCGCCCGGGCCGACTTGCGGACGTCGTCCTTGGCGGCCCGCGCCTCCTCGGCCGCCTTCAGCGCGGCGGCCTTCGCCTCCGCCGCGGCCTTCTTGGCGTGGTCGGAGGCGGCCACGGCCTGATCGGTCTTGAGCTTGGCCTGCTTGCCCTCCCGCTCGACGACGGCGATCAACTGGTCGATCGTCGCGGCCTCCTCGTCGCGGGCCCGGGCGATGAACTGGCCCGAGACGAGGAACTGGTGGACGGCCGCGGCCGACCCGTCGTTCAGAGCCTGTTCGGCGTACTTCTTGACCTCGGGGGAGGCGGTGTTGAGGATCGTGAAGAGCTCGACCCGCTCGTCCTCCGCCTGCGCCGTGTACTGGGTGTCGTCCAGGAACGTGCGCAGCGCCTGCGGGGTGCCCAGATCCAGTGCCTTGGTGGCCTCGCGCCTGACGCCCGGCCCGCTGTTGTTCAGCAGGGTGAGCACCTCGACGCGCAGGTCCGTGGTGACGGGCTCGGTGTAGCCGGTGCTCAGGTAGGCGGCGATGGCCTCGTCGCCGGAGGTCAGGGCGGCCTGAGCCGATTCCTGGGTGGACTTGCCCGCGTGGGGCAGACCCGTGAGAACGGCGAAACGGTTGTCCTCCGCCTGTGCCACCGGGAGTTCACCGGTGAGGAAGGAGGACACGGCGGCCGAGGAGCCGACCAGGGCCGCGGCGGCGGCCTCGCGGACCGCGGTGCCGCCGATCTTGTACTGCCAGACCGCCTTGCCCCGGTCGGTGTCGGGCAGTCCGGTGTCCGTCTCGTCGGTGTCCGTCCCGGCGGCCCGGGCGGGTGTGGCGGTCAGGGTGGCGAGGGCCGGCAGGGCGGGAACGACCGCCGCCGCCCCGGCGACGGTCGTGAGTATGCGGCGTCTGCTCCACAGTGACGCTGACAAATGAGCATCCTTCCCGGGATACGACGGTGCAGCTACGGATGCGGCGGCCCGACTTCCCGCCGGTCGGCGGGAGGTGAGAGGCCGTCACCTGGTTGCGGGTACGGACCGGAACATTACCCGGACAACAGAAATTCGCCATTGGTTGGCCATGAGGTGAAAAGTTCGTGGAGGGTAATCGATGGCGGGTGAATTATTCGAAGTACTGAACAGGAGTTATGAGGCATTTATAAAGCATTCACGATTCCTTCACGGCGACCTCTACAACCTTCCCGCAGGTGGCGTAGGTCACGTCCGATCCGAACCGAGTGGCCCGTTTGTGACGATTGGTGTATTGGACAAACGTCGGAGTGGCGACTTCCATGCCTGAGGCTGGGGACGCGAGTGCCGTCTCGTCGGCCCCGAAAGGTCAGCCGCAGCTCAGTGGGGGTGGGGGTGAGGTGTGGGCGCCTGTCGCGCTATGCGTGAGGAATGTCCCTCATATGTTGAGCGGTACCTGACTCTGTGCCTTTCCCGCCCTTTTTGAGCATGTTCTGGATATACGGTTCGAATCGACCACAAGGACTGTCATGAAGGCAAAGGCACGTAACAGAATCGCGTCCAAAACCGGACGCCTCGTAACGCGAACGGCCGCTGTCGCCGCCGCGGCGGGCGCCCTGGCCTGGCTCGTCGCCGCGAACGGCGCGGGGACGCCCGAAAAGGGTGACGCCGCCTCGACGCGGGCGGTCGCCGAAGCGGCGCCGGGGTACGCCGTCGAGGACTTCGCCTACCCGCAGGCGGACAAGGTCCTGGAGGAGGAGGGCATCCTCCTCAAGCGCGGCGACGGCCACATCGTCCTCGCCGAGTGCGCCCCCGGCACCGGCCAGTTGGAGGTCTACTCCCGGGTGGCGTCGAGCGTGTGCTTCGAGGTCACCGGTGCCAGCGGCTGGCTGACGATGGAGATCCCGTCGGTCTACGGCGTGAAGGCGAACGAGTACCAGACGGAGGTCGACATGACCGTCGGTGAGGAGGAGAAGTCCTTCGACGTCCCCGCCAACTCCTGGAAGGCGGTGGGCGAGAGCGCCGACGAACAGGGGCGCCCGCACATGCTGGTGGAGATCAGGACCTCCAAGTAGCGACCAGCCGACCCAACCTGCCGGATCTGCCACCAAGGAACTGACACATGTCGCATGCCAGACCCGTGCGCCTCGCCGCACTGGCCGCCTCGCTGATCGCCGGGCCGATCGCGCTGACCGCGGTACCCGCCGCCGCCGTGACGGGCCCAGCCGTTCCCGACTCCGACACCACCCGCGCCTACGCCGCCCAGGTCATCGTCGGTGACCACGACCGCGGCTGCTCCGGCGTCCTGGTCGACACCGAGTGGCTGCTCACCGCGGCCAGTTGCTTCGCCGAGAACCCCGCCGAGAGCCTCGCGGTGCCCGCCGGTAAGCCGGCGCTGAAGACCACCGCCACCATCGGCCGCTCGAACCTCACCGGCACCGGCGGCGCGGTCCGCGACATCGTGGAACTCGTGCCCCGCGCCGACCGCGACGTGGTGCTGGCCCGGCTGAGCCGCCCGGTCACCGGCGTCGCCCCGATCGCCCTGGCCGCCACCGCGCCGACCGCGGGCGAGGAGCTCACGCTCGCCGGGTACGGCCGCTCCAAGACCGAGTGGGCACCGCTCAACCTGCACACCGGCACCTTCTCGGTGGACGCGGCCGACGCCACCACGGCCACGGTCACCGGCCAGGACGGCGTGGCCGCCTGCATGGGCGACACCGGCGGCCCCCTGGTGCGCACGGTGAACGGCACCCCGCAACTGGTCGCCCTCGGCAGCCGCTCGTACCAGGGCGGCTGCTTCGGCATCGACGAGACCGAGACCCGCACCGGCGGAGTCGTCGCCCGCGTCGACGACCTGGCCGCCTGGGTCGGTTCCAAGACCGGCGCCAACCGCGCCACCGACTTCAACTGCGACGGCGTCGCGGACATCGCCGTCGCCGACCCGCAGGCCACCGTCGGCGGCGACGCCAAGGCGGGCCTGGTCCGGATCGTGTACGGCGGGGGCAAGGGCACCGCCGAGATCTCCCAGGACCTCGGCTGGGTGGGCGGCGGTTCGGAGGCCAACGACCAGTTCGGCGAGGCCATCGCCACCGTCGACTACGACCAGGACGGCTGCACCGACCTCCTGGTCGGCACGCCCCGCGAGAACCTCGGCGACGCCGTCGACGCCGGCATGGTGGACCTCCTGCACGGCGCCCCCGGCGGTCTGGGCACGGGAGCGACCAAGGACACCAACTTCCAGCAGGCCACCGGCAACGGCTCCATCTCCGCCTCCACCCCCGAGACCGGCGACCTCATGGGCGCGGCCCTCGCCGCCGGCACCTCCGCCGCCGGTGAGCCCTTCCTGGTGATCGGCACGCCCGGTGAGGGCCTCAGCGGTGCCGCCAAGGCGGGCGAGGCGTTCTACGTGAGCCGCGGCACCAACGTCTCCGTCCACCAGGACAAGCTGGGCGTGCCGGGTGCCGTGCAGGCGAACGACGGCTTCGGCGCCTCCGTCGCGGCCGACGCCAACCACATCGCGATCGGCGCCCCCGCCGAGAGCATCAACGGCGACAACACCGCCGGCAACCTCGCGGTCTTCTCCCACGAGCTGAACTCCGAGAACCGGCCCACCCCGCTCTTCGGCCTCGACCAGGACCTGGACACGGTCTCCGGCGGCGCCGAGGCCGGAGACCGCTTCGGCGCGGCCCTGGCCCTGGCCCCCTACCGGCCCTCGGGCTCGGCGACCGCCGACGAGTCGATCCTCGCGGTCGGCACGCCGGGCGAGGCCCTGACCGTGGATGGCGTCAGCAAGGCGGAGACGGGCGCCGTCCTCACCTTCCGCGTCACCGCCTCCGGCACCTACACCCAGCTCAACGGCCTCTCCTCGGGCACCGGTAGCGACGACGTGTCCGGCACGTCGGAGGCCGGCGACCACTTCGGCACCACCCTGACCGCCGTGAACACCGCACCGCGGGCGGTCAGCACCGAGGCGACCATGAAGCTGGCCGTCGGTGTCCCGGACGAGGCCCTCGGCTCGGTGCCGAAGGCCGGCGCCGTGCACGTCTTCTCGCTGCTGGGCTCGCCCGGCGCCAACGACAAGTGGGTGGAGTCGGGCGACGGCGACGGCATCCCCGGGGCCCCCGGAGCCGACCAGCGGCTCGGTTCCAGCATCCACTTCACCGGCACCCACCTGTACGTCGGCATGCCGTACGGTCCGAGCAGCACCGGCGCCCTCTACGCACTGCCGATGTCCAACGTGACCCTCGGTGAGCCCACCGCCCCGGTCACCGTGTACCAGCCGGGGCAGGGCGGACTCCCGCCGGCCGGTACCGCCTTCGGCTACGCGGCGCGCTAGTACCACGGCAACGCGAAGGGGCGCCCGGTGAACCCACCGGGCGCCCCTTGTCGTCGTCCGCACCGCCGGTCAGGCGATGTGCTCGTCCTCCAGCTCGGCGCTGTGCCGGTTGGTGAAACGGCTCACCAGCCGCTTGGCCTCGGGATCGGCGAGCGGCGTGCCGAACGTCGCCTCCACGTTGTCGCCGAACTCGCGGGGCGTCGGGTAGCTGCCGTTGATCGACTGCTTGAAGACCTGGTAGTAGGCGTCCTCGTCCGGGGCCCGGGGCTCCGGCGTGCCGCCACCCTCGCCCAGCTCGCGGGTGCGGTGGGGGCCCACCGGTATGGGGAAGCTGCCGGTGTCCTCCGGGGAGGGCTCCTGGACCGGCGGCTCCTCCTCGAACTGCTGCCGGTACTGCTCGGCCTGCCGCTGTTCGGCCTCCCACTGGGCGTACTGGTCCGGGTCGTAGGCGGGGTCGTAGTCGCCGTGGTACTCGACGGACTGCGGGTCCCGGGCGTGCAGCCACGGGTTCTGGTCCACGGCGGGGTTCCGGTCCGCGGCGGGGCCCGGGTCCCCCGCGGGGTCCTGGTGCGCCCCGCCCTCCTCCCGCACGGGTCGCGGAGCCGTCTCCCGGCCGCCGACCAGCTCGGGACGCTGCCCACCGGCGGGGTCCGCCTTGTGCAGGGAGGGCGCCGTCCCGGTGGGGGCCCCGCCCTCCGTGAGCGCCTCGGGCTGCGGTGCCGGCGGCAGCAGCGCCGGCTCGATGCCCGCCGCTGCCAAGCCCGCCGGGGCCGTCTGCGCCAGGGGCACGCCGTAGCGGGCCAGGCGCAGCGGCATCAGCGACTCCACGGGGGCCTTGCGGCGCCAGCCGCGCCCGAACCGTGAGCGCAGCCGGGCCTGGTACACCAGGCGCTCCTGCTCCAGCTTGATCACCTGCTCGTAGGAGCGCAGCTCCCACAGCTTCATGCGGCGCCACAGCAGGAAGGTCGGCCCCGGCGAGAGCAGCCAGCGGGTGAGGCGGACGCCCTCCATGTGCTTGTCGGCGGTGATGTCGGCGATCCGGCCGATCGCGTGCCGGGCGGCCTCGACGGACACCACGAACAGGATCGGGATCACCCCGTGCATGCCCACACCCAGCGGGTCGGGCCACGCCGCCGCGCCGTTGAACGCGATCGTCGCCGCCGTCAGCAGCCAGGCCGTCTGCCGCAGCAGCGGGAAGGGGATGCGGATCCAGGTCAGCAGCAGGTCCAGGGCCAGCAGCACGCAGATGCCCGCGTCGATGCCGATCGGGAAGACGTAGCTGAAGTTCCCGAAGCCCTTCTGCAGGGCCAGTTCCCGCACCGCCGCGTACGAACCCGCGAAGCCGATCCCGGCGATGATGACGGCGCCGAAGACGACCATGCCGATGAGAACGCGATGCGTCCGTGTCAGCTCAAGTGGCGCGGCCACCCGTACTCCCCTCCCAGTGCCTGTCGTTGCGCGCAACAGAGTGGCACATGTGTGCGGGGGACGCGTGGCCGGTGGGTGTTTCGGAGCTTCGCCGCCCCGGCGTCAGGGCCGCGGCTCCCGGGCCGCGCCCGGTTCGAGGAGGCCGGGGAACCGGGCGCCCAGGTCCTCGACGCGCACGGCCGCCACCGGTCAGCTCGACTTCGAGGTCTTCGACGACGACTTCGACGACGACTTCGCCGCCGACTTGGACGACGACTTGGACGGCGTCTTCGAGTCCGAGCCGGCCGCCGACCCGGAGGGCGACGGCGAGGTGCCCGACTTGCCGGTGCCGTTGGCCTTCGTCACCGCGGCCACCGCCTCCTTGGCCGCCTTCTGGGCGTCCTTGGCCAGGTCGTCGGCGTCCGGTGTCTTGTCGCCGGCCAGGCCCGCGCCGTTGTAGTCGACGGTGACGACGACGTTCTCGACGCGTGCCACGACCGTCTGCTGCTTGAAGGTGCCTTCCTTCTTCTTCAGGTCGTAGCGCACCATCGACGCCTCGTCGCCCGTGCCGCTCACCGGCGTGGTCTTCACGCTCTTCGCGCCCTGCGCGGACTGGGCGTCCTGCAACTGCTTCGTGTAGTAGTCGCGCGCCAGCTTGTCGCCCTCGCCGCGGGTCACGTCCGACTCGAAGCGCAGCATCGACACGCTCAGCCAGCGGAACTGAGAGCCCTTCACGCCGTTGTCGTCCAGGCTGTCCCAGGAGCAACCGGCGCGCGTCGCCGTGTCGTTGGACGTGCCCTCCTTGCCGGAGTCGGCCTTGGGCACCAGGTCATCCAGCGTCTTCTCCGACAGCACCGAACACGGCTCCGGGAGCTTCCCGTACGCCGCGGCCCGGACCGTCGGGGAGGGCTTCGCGGACTTGGACGCGGCCGTCTTGTC
Organism: Streptomyces pactum; assembly: GCF_002005225.1. Taxonomy (NCBI): domain Bacteria; kingdom Bacillati; phylum Actinomycetota; class Actinomycetes; order Kitasatosporales; family Streptomycetaceae; genus Streptomyces; species Streptomyces pactum. The sequence continues at coordinate 3,856,300 of NZ_CP019724.1, read as the reverse complement.
CGCGGCCTTGTCCTTGCCGTCGCCGGAGCCGGAGTCCGAGGAGCAGCCGGCTGCCACCAGCATCACGGGGACGGCGGCCGCGCAGACAAGGACGCGGGTCAGTCGCTTCGCCTTCCCGCTGGACGGCGTGGGGGCTGTCCCCACGTTTCGCTGGTCACGCTGGGCTCGTCGCTGCATGGTTCCTTCACTCATGGCACTCGTGGTTCCTGCGGTCGGAACGGGTCCGAGGGGCCACGGTACGCGGTGGGAAAACCGCGCGGCCCCGCTTCGGATGCCTCGCGCGCGGACGCGAGGAGGCCCGGGCCGGCTCAGTCGCTCAGTGAATCCGCGAGCTGGGAAGCCAGTTTCCGCGCCATGTCCTGCATCTCCTCGCTGTCGGGCACGACACCGAGCGTCGCCGACTGCTCCGCGTACTCGATGGTCACCATGACGTTCGACGTGCGGAACGCCACAGTCACCGTGCGCCGCTTCGCCGTCGAACCGGAGCTGCTCAGCGCGTCGTCGACGAACGCCTCGTCGCCCAGGTCGTCCAGGAGCCGGGGCTGGAGTTCGGCGGACGTGGCACCGGCGGACGCGCTCGACGAGGGGGCGGTGGACGACGCGGATCCGGAGGGCGTGGCGGCGGGCGTGCCGGAGGACGCGGTGGCCGACGGCGACCCGGACTCCGGCGTGGCACCGGACGCGGACTCGGACCCCGACCCGGACTCGACCGGTGCGGGCAGGTCGGCCGCCTCCACCTGCTCGGCGAAGAGCTGCTCGGCCTCGCTGTCGTCGCTCACGGTGGTGTCGTACGACACCACCCGCTCGAAGTCGACGAAGAGGTGGTTGGTGGCGTCCGCCGACTCGACCTTCCAGCGGCAGCCGACCTTGCGGTCGGTGTCGTACGCGAGTGTCGGCTCGCCCGCGTACGCCCGCTCACGCTGCTTCTCGTCCGCGATCTCCTCGATTCCGGGCAGGAGCGAGCCGAGCGCCTTGTCGCCGACCGCGCCGCACGGCTCCGGGAGGGTGCGGTACTTGCCGGGCTCGGCGGCCTCGGTCGCGACGCCGGGCCTGCCCGGGTTGGAGTCGTCCGCCGTGGCGCCGTCGCCCGAGCCGCCGGTGCAGCCGGCCAGCAGCGCCGCCAGGACGGCTGCGACGCCGGGTACGTAGGCCTTCCGCTGCACGGTGCGGCTCCTCTCGCCGGTGTGGCTGTGGTCGGTACTCCAGTGTCCCCGCTGGTTATTCGCTTGCCGCACGGGGGCGTCCCCAGCAGACAATGTGTATCGCACGCGCTGCCGTGAACGCCGGTCGGTTGTCCCTTTGACTGCCCTTGGCGCCGGTTTTGCGCTTTGAGGCTTCTGTTTGTTTCCCGGGGGAATGAGGACGATATGTCGTACGTGGAGCTGCCGGGCGCGAAGGTGCCGATCCGGATGTGGGCCGACCCGGCGACGGTCGAGGAGGGCGCGCTCCAGCAACTGCGCAACGTGGCGACCCTGCCGTGGATCAAGGGCCTGGCGGTCATGCCGGACGTGCACTACGGCAAGGGCGCGACGGTCGGGTCGGTCATCGCGATGCGGGGTGCCGTGTGCCCGGCGGCGGTGGGCGTGGACATCGGCTGCGGGATGTCGGCGGTGCGGACGTCCCTCACGGCGAACGACCTCCCGGGTGACCTCTCGCGGCTGCGCTCGAAGATCGAGCAGGCGATTCCGGTGGGGCGCGGGATGCATGACGGCCCCGTGGACCCGGGTCGGTTCCATGGGCTGGCGACGGCGGGGTGGGACGACTTCTGGAGGCGGTTCGACGGGGTTGCGGAGGCGGTGAAGTTCCGGCGGGAGCGGGCCGGAAAGCAGATGGGTACGCTCGGATCGGGCAATCATTTTGTCGAGATTTGCACGGATGTGACCGGTTCTGTGTGGCTCATGCTCCACTCCGGCTCCCGCAACATCGGCAAGGAACTTGCCGAGCATCACATCGGCATCGCCCGGAAACTCCCGCACAACCAAGGTCTGATCGACCGCGACCTCGCGGTGTTCGTCGCGGACACCCCGCAGATGGCGGCGTACCGCAACGACCTGTTCTGGGCGCAGGAGTACGCCAAGTACAACCGCACCCTCATGATGGCGCTCCTGAAGGACGTGGTCCGCAAGGAGTTCAAGAAGGCGAAGCCGGCCTTCGAGCCGGAGATCAGCGCGCACCACAACTACGTGGCCGAGGAGCGGTACGACGGCATTGACCTGCTGGTGACCCGCAAGGGCGCGATCCGCGCGGGTTCCGGGGACTACGGGATCATCCCGGGTTCCATGGGCACGGGTTCGTACATCGTCAAGGGCCTCGGAAACGCCAAGTCCTTCAACTCCGCCTCCCACGGCGCCGGTAGGCGCATGAGCCGGAACGCGGCCAAGCGGCGCTTCTCGACCAAGGACCTGGAGGAGCAGACACGGGGCGTCGAGTGTCGCAAGGACTCGGGCGTCGTGGACGAGATTCCGGGCGCTTACAAGCCGATCGAGCAGGTCATCGACCAGCAGCGCGACCTGGTCGAGGTCGTGGCGAAGTTGAAGCAGGTCGTCTGCGTGAAGGGCTGAGCACGTCAGTGCCCCGTGACCCGGGTGAGCGGTCACGGGGCACGGCTCTTCGGCCTACGCGGTATGCCGGGCGGCGAATCCGACGAACTCCGCCCACGCCGTCGGCGTCAGGCCGAGCATCGGACCTGCCTTGTCCTTCGAGTCGCGGACGTGCGTCACGCCCAGCCAGGAGGCGACCTCGACGCACTCGCCGCCGTCCCCGGCGCTGTGACTGCTCTTGTACCAGGCCAGGTCGTCGATGTCCCACCCGGAGGCTTCCCCGCTCATCTCTCTCCCAAAAGCTTCTCGATCAACGCGCGTGATTCTTCCGGAGTGAACGACTGGGCACGAAGTGTCCCGTACGCAGACTCAAGTTCCCGGACCTTTTCGCGCTCTGTGTGGACGTGGCTGGCACGCTGGACTTCCGTGTAGGCGATCCTCCGCTCATCCTTGGTCTCCATCAAGGTGAACGGGCCGGCCAGTCCAGCATGTTCCACGCGTGAGAACGGCATCACCTGGATTGTGACGTTCCGCTTCTCGCCGGCCAGCAGGAACTGTTCCAACTGACCACGCCAGACGCGCTCCCCGCCCAGCAGTCGGTGCAGCACGGCCTCATCGACGACGAAACTCAGGTCCGGAGCCGGACGCCGGGCGAAGATGTCCTGCCGTGCCATTCGCGCGGCCACACGCTGCTCGATGACCTCCTCGTCCAGCAGCGGACGCCACATCGCACACACGGCGCGGGCGTACTCCTCCGTCTGCAACAGCCCAGGGGCAGCCTGGGTCGCGTACACGTGGAGTTCGACCGCCTGTGTCTCCAACCGCGCCGCGTCCCGGAAGAACGCCGGATACCGCGCCCGAGCCACCTCCTCCTTGCCCGCCTTCAGCAGCCCGCCCGCGTCGAGCAGTTCGTCCGCCTGGTCGATGAACCTCGGGGGTGGAATCCGTCGCCCCTGCTCGAACGAGGCGATCGTCGAGGCCGAGTACCCCGCCCTGCCCCCCAGCTCCGCGCGGTCCAGCCCCGCCCGCTCCCGGCACAGCTTGAGCTGCCGCCCGAAGACGTGCAGGATGCCCGCACCGGCCTCCTGCTCGACGCCGTCCACCTGCGCTCGTTCCTCCACGCCCGGCACCTCCCGTACGTACCCGACCACCGAACACCCCGCACCGTCATCGTGCTCGCGCCGTCACGGCGCACCCCGTGTACAGGCCCGCTCCGGCGGCGTACAGCCCATGCCGGTCAGCGCGTCACACCTGGTGAACGCTACGCACAGTTCGCAACGGTTGCCCTGTGAAGTCAGCAACTCCGCCGCAAAGGCGGACGCCCCCTCAACCGCCCCGGCCCACCCGGACCTTCGCGATGCGGTTCACGTCGACCCCGCGCGGCGCCCGCCTCGCCCGTCGGCTGGTCTCGCACCGCCTGGACGTCTGGGGCCACCCGTACGCCTCACACGTGAACGAGACGGTCACGCTGATCGCCGCGGAGCTCACCGCCAACGCCGTCCGCCACGGCCACGTACCGGGCCGGGACTTTCACCTCCGCCTCGCAGCGGCCGAGGACACTCTCCGGATCGAGGTCACGGACACCCGGACCGAGAGGCGGCCCGTCCCCGGAGCGCCGGACCCGGACGGGGAGTCGGGACGGGGGCTGCTCCTGGTCGACGTCCTCGCGGACGACTGGGGCGTCACCGCACGGCCCACCGGTCCCGGCAAGACCGTGTGGGCCGAGTGCGCCGTAGCGGACCGGTCGCCGTGCGTCAGCCCTCCCGGTGAACCTTCGTGTTGGACGCCTGGGCCCGGGGGCGGACGACCAGGAGGTCGATGTTGACGTGGGCGGGGCGGGTGACCGCCCAGGTGATGGTGTCGGCGACGTCGTCGGCGGACAGGGGATCGGCCACGCCCTGGTAGACCTTGGCCGCCTTGTCCCGGTCGCCGCCGAAGCGGGTCAGGGCGAACTCGTCGGTCTTCACCATGCCGGGCGCGATCTCGACGACGCGGACCGGGCGGCCGACGATCTCCAGGCGGAGGGTCTCGGCGAGGACGTGTTCGGCGTGCTTGGCGGCGACGTAGCCCCCGCCGCCCTCGTAGGTGGCGAAGCCGGCGGTCGAGGAGACGACGACGATCGTGCCGTCGCCGCTCGCCTCCAGCCTGGGGAGCAGGGCCTGGGTGAGGTTGAGGGTGCCGAGGACGTTCGTCTCGTACATGCGGCGCCAGTCGTCCGGGTCGCCGGTGGCCACCGGGTCGGCGCCGAGCGCGCCGCCCGCGTTGTTGACCAGGACGCCGACCGTCTTGAACGCGGTCGCGAACTCGTCGACGGCCGCGCGGTCGGTGACGTCCAGGGGGTACGCCGTCGCCTTGTGGCCGGCCGCCTGGATCTCCTCCGCCAGCGCCTCGACGCGGTCCTTGCGGCGGGCGGTGAGGACGACGCGGTAGCCGGCCGCGGCGAGCTGCCGGGCCGTGGCGGCGCCGATGCCGCTGCTCGCACCGGTGACGACGGCGATGCGGGAGGCGGCGGACGGGGCGGCTGCGGTGGCCATGGGCTGCTCCTGGTTCGTCAGGTACGACACGGACGGTCGCCGCCCAGGGTAGTCAGCCGCCGTTGCGCGGCGCCCACATGATCACGGCCATCCCGGCCAGGCAGATCAGCGCACCCGTCACGTCCCAGCGGTCGGGGCGGTAGCCGTCGGCGACCATGCCCCACAGGATCGAGCCGGCCACGAAGATCCCGCCGTACGCGGCGAGGATGCGGCCGAAGTGGGCGTCGGGCTGGAAGGTGGCGACGAAGCCGTACGCGCCGAGGGCGAGGACGCCGCCGGTGGCCCACAGCCAGCCGCGCTGTTCGCGCACGCCCTGCCAGACCAGCCAGGCGCCGCCGATCTCGAACAGGGCGGCGACGACGAAGAGGGCGGCGGAGCGGAGCACGAGCATGCGGGCAGCTTCGCACGGCGGGGCGGGGCCTTCGCGTCCAGGTCGGCCGGGCCGATGTGTCACCTGCCGGTGACCGGAATAACGTCCGGGGGCCGGCCGTTGCCGGGTATAGTTGAACCATCAACAACTCGGAGGTTGAGCGATCATGCAGTTCGGCATCTTCACCGTCGGCGACGTCACGCCGGACCCGACCACGGGGCGTACGCCGACCGAGCGTGAGCGCATCAAGGCCATGGTCGCCATCGCGCTGAAGGCCGAGGAGGTCGGGCTCGACGTCTTCGCGACCGGCGAGCACCACAACCCGCCGTTCGTGCCGTCGTCGCCGACCACGATGCTCGGCTACGTCGCCGCGCGCACCGAGCGGCTGATCCTGTCCACCTCCACCACCCTCATCACCACCAACGACCCGGTGAAGATCGCCGAGGACTTCGCGATGCTCCAGCACCTGGCCGACGGCCGGGTGGACCTGATGATGGGGCGCGGCAACACCGGCCCGGTCTACCCGTGGTTCGGCAAGGACATCCGCGAGGGCATCAACCTCGCCGTCGAGAACTACGCCCTGCTGCACCGCCTGTGGCGCGAGGACGTCGTGAACTGGGAGGGGAAGTTCCGTACGCCCCTGCAAGGGTTCACGTCCACGCCCCGGCCGCTGGACGGCGTCGCGCCGTTCGTCTGGCACGGCTCGATCCGCTCCCCGGAGATCGCCGAGCAGGCGGCTTACTACGGCGACGGCTTCTTCCACAACAACATCTTCTGGCCCGCCGACCACACCAAGCGGATGGTCGAGCTCTACCGGGCCCGCTACGCCCACTACGGGCACGGCACCCCCGAGCAGGCGATCGTCGGCCTGGGCGGCCAGGTGTTCATGCGGAAGAACTCGCAGGACGCGGTGCGCGAGTTCCGGCCGTACTTCGACGTCGCGCCCGTGTACGGGCACGGTCCGTCCCTGGAGGACTTCACCGAGCAGACGCCGCTCACGGTCGGCTCGCCGCAGCAGGTGATCGAGAAGACGCTCGCCTTCCGCGAGTACGCCGGTGACTACCAGCGCCAGCTCTTCCTGATGGACCACGCCGGGCTGCCCCTGAAGACCGTGCTGGAGCAGCTCGACCTGCTCGGCGAGGAGGTCGTGCCGGTGCTGCGCAAGGAGTTCGCCAAGGACCGCCCGGCGCACGTGCCGGACGCGCCGACCCACGCGTCCCTGCTGGCCGGCGCCCGCAAGGAAGGAGCACGGGCATGAGGCTCGTCGTCGTCTCCGCGGGACTGGGCGTCCCGTCGTCCACCCGGCTGCTCGCCGACCGGCTGGCCACCGCCACGGCCGGCCGGTCCGGCGCCGGCGTCCGCGTGGTCGAGGTGGTCGAGGTGCGCGAGCTCGCCGTGGAGATCGCGCACACCTTCACCAACGGGTTCCCGGGGCGGAACCTGTCCGCCGCCTTCGACGCGGTGGCCGGGGCCGACGGCCTGATCGTCGTCACACCGGTGTTCTCGGCGTCGTACAGCGGGCTGTTCAAGTCGTTCTTCGACGCGCTGAGCGTGACCGACGCGGACGCCCTCGCCGGGAAGCCGGTGCTGATCGGCGCGACCGGCGGTACGGCCCGGCACTCGCTGGTGCTGGAGCACGCGCTGCGTCCGCTCTTCGCCTACCTCAAGGCCGTCGTCGTCCCGACCGGCGTGTACGCCGCCTCGGAGGACTGGGGCGCCGAGGGCCTGGACGGGCGGATCGAGCGGGCGGCGGGGGAGCTGGCGGCGCTGATGGGCGGGCTGTCGGCGGTTCCGGCGCAGACCGCGGGGCAGGCCGCCGAGCAGACCGCGGGGCAGGCAGCCGAGCGGGCAGCGGCACCGGCCGCGTCCGCCGACGGGGTCGTGCCCTTCGAGGAGCGGCTCGCCGCGCTGCGGCCCGCGGGGTGAGATCTCGCTGAGGAGCCCGGCCGTCCGGTCGCGGGGCTTTCGGCCTTGGCAGCCGGGCGCCGCGCGCCGAGGGCGACCCCACGCCGATCCCGGTGCCGACGGCGAGGGGGTGCGGGACGGCGCGGGGCACGTGACGACGCCGGCGCACGGGACGGCCCGGCGCAGGTGCGGCGCCGGGTGCACGTACGGCGACGGGTGTACCTGCGTACCGGGTGACGCTCTCTCCTGACGGCCCCCCGGCATCCAGGCGCCGGTGAACGTTGCCGGAAACCGGCAATGCGCGCGGGCGGGACGGTCGTACATCATGGGCGTACGGGGAGCACTGCGGGGGGTTTCCGGCATCGGAGCCCGTCCGGCACGAGTGCGCCGGTCGGATCAGCCGGAGTAGGGAGGGGGAGCGGACGATGCCGATGGCCTTCCGGCTCGTCCGGCCGCTGCACCGGCTCCTCCCGGACGAACCCGGCCGAGCGGGCCGCGCCGCGTCACACGACCGCCGCGCCGTCTGACCCCTCGCAGCCTCGCCTCACCTCACCTCCCCTCACTTGCTCACGTCACTCCGGCCGGGGCCCCGGCGTGGCCGTCTCCTGCCCCAAGCCAGCCGTCTCCTGTCCCTAAGGACGTATGCCATGGAAGTCATCGGTGTGCTCGCCCTGGTCTGTCTGCTCGTCGTCGCCCTCCTGCTGTTCGGCGTCTCGCGGCTCTTCCGCAAGGTGGAGCAGGGCAAGGCGCTGATCGTCTCGAAGATGCGCAAGGTGGACGTGACCTTCACCGGCCAGGTGGTGCTGCCGGTGCTGCACAAGGCCGAGGTCATGGACATCTCGGTGAAGACGATCGAGATCACGCGGGCCGGCAAGGAGGGGCTGATCTGCCGGGACAACATCCGCGCGGACATCCGCATCTCGTTCTTCGTCAAGGTCAGCAAGACCGTCGACGACGTCGTCAAGGTCGCCCAGGCGGTCGGCACGGCCCGCGCCAGTGACCGCGACACCCTCCAGGAACTGTTCCACGCGAAGTTCTCCGAGGCGTTGAAGACCGTCGGCAAGCAGATGGACTTCACCGACCTCTACACCAAGCGCGAGGAACTGCGGTACCGGATCATCGAGGTCATCGGCGTCGACCTCAGCGGGTACCACCTGGAGGACGCGGCGATCGACTACCTGGAGCAGACGCCGCTGACCCAGCTCGACCCGGCGAACGTCCTCGACGCCCAGGGCATCCGGAAGATCACCGAGCTGACGGCCGTGGAGCACGTGCGCACCAACGAGGCCCGGCGCACGGAGGAGAAGGAGATCACCCGGCAGAACGTCGACGCGCGCGAGGCCGTACTGGAGCTGGAGCGCCGCCAGGCGGACGCCGAGATCAAGCAGAAGCGCGAGATCGACACCACCCGGGCCCGCGAGGAGGCCGAGACGGCACGGGTGATGGAGGAGGAGCGGCTGCGGGCGCAGACGGCCTTCCTGCGCACGGAGGAGCAGCTCGGCGTGCAGCGCGAGAACCAGGCCCGCGAGGTCGCGGTCGCCGCGAAGAACCGCGAGCGGGTCATCGCCGTCGAGAACGAGCGCATCGAGAAGGACCGCATGCTGGAGGCCATCGGCCGCGAGCGGGAGACCGAGCTGACGCGGATCGCCGCCGAGAAGGAGGTCGAGGCGGAGAAGCGGGACATCGCCGAGGTCATCCGCGAGCGCGTCGCCGTGGACCGTACGGTCGCCGAGCAGGAGGAGTCCATCAAGAAGCTGCGTGCCGTCGAGGAGGCCGAGCGGCAGCGGCAGGCCGTGATCATCGCCGCCGAGGCGGAGGCCCAGGAGCGGCTCGTCAAGGACATCAAGGCCGCCGAGGCCGCCGAGCAGGCCGCCACCCACCGCGCCGCCGAGGAGCTCACCCTGGCCGAGGCCCGGCTGAAGAGCGCCGACCTCGACGCGCGGGCCAAGCTGCGGACGGCCGAGGGGCTCCAGGCCGAGGCCGCCGCGGAAGGACTGGCGGCGGTCCAGGTCCGCGACAAGGAGGCCGAGGTCATCGAGAAGGCCGGCCGCGCCGAGGCCGAGGCGACCGAGGCCCGGATGCGTGCAGAGGCGGCGGGCGCGCGGGCCAAGGCCCTGGCCGAGGCGGAGGCCATCGGCGGGAAGCTGAAGGCGGAGGCGGCCGGACTGACCGAGAAGGCCGCGGCGATGGCCGCCCTGGACGACGCCTCGCGCGGCCACGAGGAGTACCGGCTGCGCCTGGAGGCCGAGAAGGACATCCGGCTCGCCGGACTGGACGTGCAGCGGCAGGTCGCCGAGGCGCAGGCCACGGTGCTCGCCACCGGGCTGGAGAACGCCGACATCGACATCGTGGGCGGCGACTCGGTCTTCTTCGACCGGCTGATGTCCTCGATCGCGCTGGGCAAGGGCGTCGACGGGTTCGTGAAGAACTCCGAGACGGCGCAGGCCCTCGCCGGTCCCTGGCTGGACGGCTCGCAGAGCTTTCCCGACGACCTGACCCGCGTCCTCGGCTCGGTCTCCACGGCCGACGTGCAGAACCTGACGGTCTCCGCGCTGCTGATGAAGCTGATGAAGTCGGGCGGCACCGACGCCGGTCAGGTGCAGCGGCTCCTGGACCGGGCGGGCGAACTGGGTCTCGCCGACACCCCGCTCACCGCCCTGAACGGCGCGGCCCGGGTCTGAACCGCCGGGTGCCGGAGCCGCCGCACGGGGGTCGGCGGTTCCGGTGCCCCGCCTCCTGGAAGGGACGAACATCATGGCCACCGCCTCAGAGCCGGCCCCGCACGCCGCCGCCCCTCCGGGGCCGGTTCCGCACGACGCCGCCGGCGTCCCGGGGCCGGTTCCGCACGACGCCGCCGGCGTCCCGGGGCCGGTTCCGCACGACGCCGCCGGCGTCCCGGGGCCGGTTCCGCACGACGCCGCCGGCGTCCCGGGGCCGGTCCCGCACGACGCTGCCGACGCCGGCGCGTACGAGGTGCTGCGCGACCGCCTCGCCGCGCAGGCCGCCGAACTCACCCGCCGGACCGAACTCCTCAACACCCGCCGGGTGGACGAGTTCGGCTCGGCCCGGCTCGAACTGGCCGGCACCGAGCGGCTGCGCACGGAGCACCCGGGCGTGCCGTGCGACATCGTCGCCGTGGGGGACACCCTGCTCCTCGGCTCCACCGGCCGGCCGGGCCCCCGCACGCAGACCGCGGTGGCCGACGTCTTCACGCTGTACGACCGCGACCTGAACCGGCTGCCCGAGCCGGCCGTACCGGGACTGCTCGACGACCCGTCCTTCGTACGGGAGTTCGCGGACCTGCACCGCTACTACCGGCAGGCCCGCCTGCTGCGGCTGCGCCCCGTGGACGGCAGGCTGCTGGCCGTCTTCCGCACCGGCGAGAAGGCGGACGACATCCGCGTACTGCGCTGGACGCTGTCCGAGGACGGGCGGACGGCGGCCTTCCTGGACGCGCGGGGCGAACGCGACGACGTCTTCCCCCCGCCCCACGACTTCGAGTGGACCGCGGCGACCCGCGAGGACCACGTGCTGGGCCGCCACCCGCACGTGGCCGTCCAGGGCGAGGTCTACGTCTCCGCCGTCGGCGGCGCCCTCACCGTCAAGCTGGACAACGACACCGAGACGGGCGAGGGCGTCCACAGCGAGCCCGTCGACGAGCCCCTGCAGGCGCTGGCCGACGCCGACGTCGCGCACGCCCGGGTCGGCGCCCTGATCCTGCTGCGGGTCCGGCCCTACAAGGAGGACACCGACCGCTACCTGGTGGTCAACACCCTCACCAGGTCGGTGGTCCGCCTGGACGGTATCGGGCTGGCCTGCCGCCGGCTGCCCGACGGGCAGGGCATCGTCTTCCCCGGCGGCTACTGCCTGGCCACGGGCGCCCACAAGACGTACGAACTCGACACGACCGGGCTGGAGTTCGAGCGGGAGACGCGCTCGCCGAACGGCGAGGACGTGCTGTTCTCCTTCCGCGCGCGCGGTGAGAGCCGGGGCCTGCTGCTGTCGTACAACACGATCCGCAAGGAGGTCGCGAACCCGCTGCCCTGCCGGGGCTGGGCCCTGGCGGACGACGGCACCTTCACGGTGCTGCGGGCGGACGGCGACGAACCGGCCCAGGTGCACCCGGTGCAGTTGTGGCACTCGCCCTACGTCTCCGACACCCACGCCGCCGCCGCGCCCGCCGGGAGCGGCCCGCTGGCCCGTGTGGGCAACGCCGACCTCGTACGCGGCATCGCCGCCTGCCTGTCCGTCGCCGGCGCCGTCGGCGAGGGGATCAGCACGGCCGAAGGGTACCGGGCGCTGGCCGCCGCCTGCGTGCGCGCGGCCGACGGCCACCACTGGCTGGGCGAGGAGGACCTGGGCGACCTGGCCGCCGTCCTGGCGGCGGTACGGGAGACCGCCGAGCAGGTACTGGCCGAGTTCGAGACCGTGCGGTCGCTGACCCGGCAGGCGGCCGAGGCCCGCGACGAGGCCGCCGAGCGGATCGCGGCGGTGGTCCGCAGACTGCGCGGCGAGGCACCCCGCCAGGCCGCGGCCTGGGTACGCGGCCTGACCGAACTGCGGCGCGCCCACGGGCACCTGCTGAACGTCAAGGAGATGCGGTACGCCGACGGCCCCGGCATCGACGCCCTCGCCGAGGAGGCCGGGACCGCCCTCGCCGACCTCGGCCGGCGGGCCGTGACCTTCCTCGCCCGCGAGGACGCCTTCGACACCCAGCGCGAGGACGTCGAACGGCTCGTCGCCGACGCGCAGGCCGTCACCACCGTCGCCGAGGCCGGCCCCGTCGCCGCCCGGATCGACGAACTCGCCGACGGGCTGCGCACGGTCACCGGCGTCGTGGCCGAACTCGACCTCGGCGACGCCACGGTCCGCACCGCCCTCCTGGAGCGCGTGTCCGCCGTCCTGGGCGGCGTCAACCGCGCCCGCGCCACCCTCGACGCCCGCCGCCGCGCCCTCCTCGACCACGAGGGCCGCGCCGAGTTCGCCGCCGAGACGACGCTGCTCGGCCAGGCGGTCACCGCCGCGCTCGCCGCCGCGGACACCCCCGAACGGTGCGACGACCAACTGGCCCGGCTGCTGGCCCAACTGGAGGACCTGGAGTCCCGCTTCGCGGAGTTCGACGCCTTCCTCGGCGAACTCACGGACCGGCGCACCGAGGTCTACGAGGCCTTCGCCGCCCGCAAGCAGGCCCTCGCCGACACCCGCGCCCGCCGCGCCGGACAACTCGCGGCCTCCGCCGCCCGGATCCTCGAGACGATCGGCAGACGGTGCGCCACGCTCACCGACACCGACGCGGTCAGCACCTACTTCGCCTCCGACCCCATGGTGGCCAAGGTCCGCCGCACCGCCGACGAACTGCGCGCCCTGGGGGACACCGTCCGGGCGGAGGAGCTGGACGGCCGCCTCAAGTCGGCCCGCCAGGAGGCCTCCCGCGCCCTGCGCGACCGCACCGACCTGTACGCCGACGACGGCCGCACCCTGCGCCTGGGCACCCACCGCTTCGCCGTCAACACCCAGCCCCTCGACCTCACCCTCGTCCCGGACGAGGACGGCATCGCCTTCGCCCTCACCGGCACCGACTACCGCGCGCCGGTCACCGACCCCGCGTTCGCCGCCACCCGCCCCTACTGGGACCGCTCGCTGCCGTCGGAGTCGCCCGACGTCTACCGCGCCGAACACCTCGCCGCCCGCCTGCTGCGCGAACACGGCCCCGGCGCCCTCGCCTCGGCCGACGACCTGCCCGCTCTCGTCCGCGAGGCGGCGCGGGAGGCGTACGACGAGGGCTACGAGCGAGGCGTGCACGACCACGACGCGACGGTCGTCCTCACCACGCTGCTGCCCCTGTACGAGAGGGCCGGGACCCTGCGCCACGAGCCGGCCGCCCGCGCCGCCGCCCAGCTCTTCTGGTCCCACGGCGCCACGCAGGAGGCACGCCAGACGTGGACCCGGCGCGCGGTGTCCCTGGCCCGGGCCCGGGACACCTTCGGCCTGTCCTCCGCGATCGCGGACCTGGAGGCCGAGCTGGCACAGGCCATCGGCGCGTGGACCCCGCAGGCCGAGGAGGCGGCCGGGGCCGCCGCCTCCTACCTCTTCCACGAACTGACCGGCACCCCCGACGGCTTCGTCCTCGGCGCGGGCACGCGCACGCTCCTGGAGAAGTTCCGCCGCACGGTGGGCGATCCCGCCTACGACGAGGACCTCGCCGCGCTCGACGACCTCGCCGCCCGCCGGCAGCTCGTCGAGGCCTGGCTGTCGTCGTACGCGGCCGCCACCGGCACCGACCTCACCCCCGGCGACCTGGCCGAGGCGGTGGCCGCCGAGCTCTGCCCCGACCTGCCCCGCTACGACGGCGAAGCCCCGCCGGCAGGCACGGCCGAGGGCCTGCTGGGCACGCACCCGCGCGTCCACGGAGGCCGACTGCCCCTGCGGCTGGACGAGTTCCTCGCCCGTACCGCGCGCTTCGCGGCGCTGGACGTGCCCGCGTTCCGCGCCTACCAGCGGCGCCGGACGGCCCTGGTGGCGGCGGAACGCACCCGCCTGCGCCTGGACGACCACCGCCCGCGCGTCATGTCCGCCTTCGTCCGCAACCGCCTCGTCGACGAGGTCTACCTCCCGCTCATCGGCGACAGCCTCGCCAAACAGCTCGGTGCCACCGGCGACACGAAGCGCACCGACACCGGCGGCCTCCTGCTGCTCCTGTCCCCGCCCGGCTACGGCAAGACGACCCTGGTCGAGTACGTCGCCGACCGCCTCGGCCTGATGCTGGTGAAGGTCAGCGGCCCCGCGCTCGGCCACGCCGTGACCTCACTCGATCCGGCCGACGCCCCGAACGCCACCGCACGCCAGGAGATCGAGAAGATCAACTTCGCGCTGGCCGCCGCGAACAACACCCTGCTCTACCTCGACGACATCCAGCACACCTCCCCCGAACTCCTCCAGAAGTTCATCCCGCTGTGCGACGCCACCCGCCGCGTCGACGGCGTGTGGGACGGCCGGCCCCGCACCTACGACCTGCGCGGCAAGCGCTTCGCCGTCTGCATGGCCGGCAACCCCTACACCGAGTCCGGCGTCCGCTTCCGGGTCCCCGACATGCTCGCCAACCGGGCCGACGTCTGGAACCTGGGCGACGTCCTGACCGGGAAGGAGGACGCCTTCGCGCTCAGCTTCCTGGAGAACGCCCTCACCGCGAACCCGGTCCTGGCGCCGCTCGCCGGCCGCGACCGGGCCGACCTGGAGCTGCTGGTGCGCCTCGCCTCCGCCGACCCCACCGCCCGCGCCGACCGGCTCACCCACGCCTGCCCACCGGCCGAGTTGGAGCGCGTCCTGTCCGTCCTGCGCCACCTCCTCGCGGTCCGCGAGACGGTTCTGGCCGTCAACGCCGCCTACATCGCCTCCGCGGCCCAGGCGGACGGCACCCGTACGGAGCCGGCCTTCCGGCTCCAGGGCTCGTACCGCAACATGAACAAGATCGCCCAGCGCGTCCGCCCCGTCATGAACGACGCCGAACGCGCCGCGGTCCTCGACGACCACTACACGGCGGAGGCCCAGGCCCTGGCGCAGGGAGCCGAGGCCAACCTCCTCAAGCTCGCCGAACTGCGCGGCACACTCACCTCGGAACAGGCCGCCCGCTGGGCCGAGCTGCGCGCCGCCCACGTCCGTGCCGCCACCCTGGGCGGCCCCGAGCACGACCCCCTCACCCGCGCGGTCGCCGCCCTGGGCCTCCTGGCGGACCGCGTGGCCGCCGTCGAGTCGGCCATCACCCGCGCCGCCGACCCCCGGCATCTCCTCGCCAACCCGCAGGCACCCGGTGCGGGGGCAGCGCGCGACCGGGGCCGGTGAGTGCGGACGCCCCCGGGGGCCGTGCTCCCCGGCCCGGGGGAGCGCGGCCCCCGGGGGCGTGGCGCGGTTGCTGCGCGGGGTCGAGGACGTGCTCCCCGGCCCCTGCCGGTCCGGGGCGTGCGTCCGTGGCACGCCCCGGGGCCGGTGAGGCGGTCAGACGATGGTCTTCGCCGTCTCCTGGTCCTCGTCGTCGTCTCCGGTGATCTCACCGGCGTTCCGGGCGCGGACGTACTCCAGGAACGTGTTGAGTTCGCGCTTGACGACCGGGGCGAGGAGGTAGAGGCCGATGATGTTGATGACGGCGAGGGAGAAGAGGACCGCGTCGGCCAGGTCGATCAGGGTCTGCAGCGTCAGCAGCGAACCCGCGATGGCGAAGACGGTGTAGACGACCTTGTACGTCACCTCGCTGGCCCGGCTGCGGCCGAAGAGGTACGTCCACGCCTTGAGGCCGTAGTAGCCCCAGGTCAGCACCGTGGAGATGGCGAACAGCAGCACCGCGACGGTGAGGACGTACGGGAACCAGGGCAGGACCGTCTCGAAGGCGTCGGAGGTGATCGTGACGCCGCCGATGTCCTCGCCCAGGCTGTCCGGGTTGGCGATGACGATGGTCAGCGCGGTCATCGTGCAGATGACGACGGTGTCGATGAACGGCTCCAGCAGCGCGACCAGGCCCTCGCTGGCAGGGTGCTTGGTCTTGACCGCGGAGTGGGCGATCGGGGCGGAGCCGAGACCGGCCTCGTTGGAGAAGGCGGCCCGCTTGAAGCCGATGATCAGTGCGCCGAGCACACCGCCGGCGACCCCTTGGGGGTTGAACGCGCGCTCGACGATGGAGGTGACGGCGTCCGGGACGGCGGTGATGTTGACCAGGATCACGACGAGGCACGCGATGATGTAGATGCCGGCCATGGCCGGTACGAGCCTGCTGGTGACGTTGGCGATGGACCGGATGCCGCCGAGGAGCACGATGCCGACGATCGCGGCGATCAGGATGCCGAAGAACAGGGCGCCGGCGGAGGAGCCGAGCGCGCCGTCCTCGCCGCCGGCGACCGAGACCAACTGCGCGTAGGACTGGTTGACCTGGAAGAGGTTGCCGCCGAAGAGGCCGAAGAACAGGATCATGAAGGAGGCGAGGACCGCGAGGACCTTGCCGAGGGTCTTGCCGTTCTTGCCGAAACGCTCGGCGAGGCCCTTGGGCAGGTAGTGCATCGGACCACCGGAGACGGTGCCGTCCGCGTGCACCTCGCGGTACTTCACGCCGAGGGTGACCTCGACGAACTTGGTGGCCATGCCGAGCAGGCCGCACAGGATCATCCAGAACGTGGCGCCGGGGCCGCCGATGGAGACGGCGACGGCCACACCCGCGATGTTGCCGAGGCCGACCGTGCCGGAGACGGCGGCGGTCAGCGCCTGGAAGTGGTTGACCTCACCGGCCGACCCCTTCTCGTCGTACTTCCCTCGCACGACGTCGGTGGCGAGCTTGAACTTGCGGACCTGGATGAGTCCGAACCAGCCGGT
Source organism: Streptomyces pactum (assembly GCF_002005225.1). Lineage (NCBI taxonomy): Bacteria > Bacillati > Actinomycetota > Actinomycetes > Kitasatosporales > Streptomycetaceae > Streptomyces > Streptomyces pactum. The sequence goes on along the minus strand of NZ_CP019724.1, from coordinate 3,839,597 downwards.
GAAGACCAGACCGGCGATGACGAGCCAGGCGACGATGAGGGGGAGGTCGGTACCGCCTACGGGGACGGCGTAGAAGACCACCTCCCCCAGCCACTCGGCTATGGGCTCGAAGAATCCGCTGACTGCTTCGTCTACGGACTGGGTGACGGAGTCGAGTGACACTGGCTACCTCGATGACGCGGGCTGGCGGGCTGGGGAGTCTCGCCGGGTGAGCGGTCTTTGAGCGAACGTCGTTGTCCGGTGGGCGAACCCGTACGCACGGTCCCACTTCGGACCGTGATCGTCCCGGGCCTTGGTGCGTATGCGGGCCGTCTCTCCGCAATGCGGCAGTCGACCGATCCACCTGCGGAGTTGCGCCGTTCTACCACGTCTTTGCCGCAGCTTTAGTGATGTATCTCACGTCACGATTCGTGACCAGCGAAAGTCCCAGCAGGTGAGACCGGACCGTTATCCGGAGCGCCGGATACGTGCCTAGGGCATGTATCCGGCGCCGGGTCCGGGAGGGCTCCGCGGGGGCCACGGGGGGCGGGGGTTGAGGGGAGTGCGGGGGTTGGAGGGAGTGGAGGGAGTGGAGGGGTCGGAGGGGTTGGAGGGGGTGGCGGGGGTGGCGGGGAGGGCGGAAGGGTCGCGCCGCAGCGCGTCGACGCGGCCCGACGACGCGCTGCTGGCGAGGGTCGTCGACGACACCGGTTACGAACTCACCGGCCGCGCGGCCTGAACTTGCTCGCGAGCCTGGGCTGACTCCGGCCGCACGACGCCGGGCGGCCCCCGGGTCTTCCGGGGGGCGCCCGGCGTCGTGGTGCTGGTGCGGGTCAGTGGTAGGCGTGGACGACGGCGTGGCCCTTGCCGCGGCCGATCATCCACTTGTTGACCGGTGTGGTGATCACGAACGCGACGGCGAATCCGCCGAGCAGCGCGTACCAGAACAGTCCGTCCGACAGATGCGCGTCCATCGCTCCCGGCGTCAGCGCGATGATGCCGTTGTCGACCAGCTCCATCACCGCGATGGAGACGGTGTCGGCGGCCAGCGCCACCTTGACCGCCGCCTTCAGGGACACCCCGGCGCGCACCACCGCGAAGAGGGTGAAGGAGTAGCCGAAGAGGAACGCCAGGGTGATGGCCAGGGCCATCGTCTGCACGTTGCCCCACATCAGGGCGGTGCCGATGACCATGCCGAGGATCTCGCCGATGGCACACCCGGTGAGGCAGTGCAGCGTCGCCTTCATCGCCGTCGCCCAGGTCGTGCCGTGCGCGTGGCCGCCGTGCTGCCCGCCGTGCCCGCCGTGGTCATGGCCGCCGTGGTCATGGCCGCCGTCAGTGGGGGCGGTGTGGTCGTGTGCGGTACCGGAGTGGTGCGTGCCGTGGTCCATGACCTTCATCCCCATTCGACGTCCCGCAAGGCCCCTGGCGGCCCCACACGTCGGAACCATATACCCCCGGGGGGTATAGTGCCAGTGTGAACCGAACCTGTTGCGGGGCGGTGGGGGCCGGGGGCGGCAAGGAGGGTGCGGGACGGGCGCTGGTGGCGCCCGCCCCGTGAGGACGTGACGGGGTCAGTCCTTGCCGAGCAGCTTGTGCATCTGCTCGATCTCCGCGCTCTGCGAGGTGATGATCTCTCCGGCCATCTTGGCGGCCGGTCCGTGGGCGCCGTCGGCCTGTTCGGTCTGCGCCATCTCGACCGCACCCTCGTGGTGCTTGATCATCATTTCCATGAAGGCGGTGTCGAACGCCTTGCCCGAGGCGTTCTCGAGCTCGGTCATCTCCTCGGCCGTCATCATCCCGTCCATGCCGTGCATGGAGTGGTCCATGGCGCCCTCGGCGGGCACCTCCTCGCCCCAGGAGGTCAGCCAGCCGGAGAGCGTCCTGATCTCCGGGCCCTGGGCCTTCTTGATGTCTGCGGCGAGTTCCTTCACCTCGGCCGACCGCGCACGGCCGGGCGCGAGGTCGGCCATCTCGACGGCCTGGCGGTGGTGGGGGATCATCCCCTTGGCGAAGGCCACGTCGGCCGCGTTGTGCTGCCCCTGCGGAGCCGAAGCCGATGCCGACGAGGAGGCGGAAGCGGTGGCGTCGCTGTGGCCGCCGTGTCCGGCCGAGCCGTCGCCGTCGCCGTCCCCGCCACAGGCGGCCAGGACGAGCGCTGCCGCACCCGAGGCGACGACGGCGGCACTACGGCGGACCAGTGGACGGCGGACGAGTGAACGCTTGCGGATCATGGTGGTGCAACTCCTTGACGCGCCGTTCGCGGCGCGTGGTGAGAACGGATGTCAGGGCGTGCGAAAGCACGGCACCCCCACCGGAAGACACCGGGCACAGGGGCGCCGAGCGGGCCGCTCTATATCCGCAGGAGCTGTAGCTCGGAAAGGTCGGGCGGAGCCCGGCCGTCGTGCGGCGATCCCGCGAGTGCCGCGGTGGGCGCGGTGGCCGGGGGTGCGCCCAGCAGGGCACCGGTCAGCGCGGGTGGCGTGTAGGCCGACCCGATTCCGGCCGCCGCGCACGTCCCGTCGGCGTGGTCGAGATGACTCGATCCGCCGTCCGTGTGGTGGCATCCCCCATCCGCGTGCGGAACACCGTCGGGCGCGGCCGTCACCATCGCGTGGCCCGCAGCCGGCTGCGGGGCCGGAGTCGCCCCGCCGGGGGCGAGGCCGTGCATGCCCAGTACGCCGGTCAGCACCGTCATCACCAGCAGCACGAACAGCCGCCCGGCCGGGCGGCTGCTTGATCGGGTGCTCCTGGTCACGCGCCCATCGTACGGACTCCTCGCGGGAGCGGCGGGCTGGTGGGTGCGACGGGGTGACGGCCGTTCCGGGTCGGTTCTCGGCCGGCGAGGGCTCCGTCGGCGGAGCACGCCGGTGGCACGGGCGAAGGAGGCGCGCAGACCAAGGCCGTAGGTAGAAGGAACGGTGTCAGATGATGGGGCGCGCCCTCGGTGGGAACCCGGACTCTGCGGACCGGCCGCACTTCCGCACCTCCGCTTCCGCACCCCCGCACGGAGGACGGCACCGGTCCAACACCCAGGGCGGCATCGCGAGGCAGGAGCGACCGTGACCATCTCGATCACCCGCCGGGCTCCGGCGGCGCTGGGAGGCAGCGGCAGCATCCTGATGCGCCAGCGCAGGGACCACGCTCGGCTCGACACGATGATGAACCGCTGGCTGGCCGGCGGTGCGGACGAAGAGCTCGACGTCCTGTGGCAGGACATCGTCCGGATGGTGTTCAGCCACGCCTTCGCCGAGGAGACCGTCCTGTGGCCCGTCCTGCGTCGTGTGGCCCCCCACGGTGAGGAGCTCACCGGTCGCGTGGAGGAGGAGCACCAGGCGATCAGCGATCTGGTGGCACGGGTCGAGAAGTCGCCCGACGACCCACGGCGCGCCGAGTGGATCCAGCAGGCGTTCACCCTCATCCGCCAGGACATTCGAGATGAGGAGGATGAGCTGCTGCCCCATCTTCGGGACGCGTTCAGCGATCGCCGGTTGCGGCGAATCGGCGCCGCGTGGGAAACGGTGCGGGCGACCGCGCCGACTCGCCCCCACCCCGGCGTCCCGCGGCGCCCGCCGGGCAACGCTGTGCGAGGTGTCCCCCTCAGCGTTCTCGACCGGTTGCGTGACCTCGCGCCGGTCAGCGGCCCCGTCGCCCGCCGCGCTTCCTTGGTGGCCTTCATCGCCGCAGGAGGCGCGGGCGTCATCTTCCGCGTGGTCCGTGCCACCCGTCGTCACGGGCGCGACTGACATCCGAGGGAGTTCCGCCGTCCCTGCCGCCGCGTTCGGTAGCCGGGTCTGTCTTCATCCGCCGGTAGTCCGGCGCCCACCGCCGGAGGCTCGATCGTCACTCGTCACTCGTCACTCGTCGTGATCGTCGCCGGTTCGTCCGTGGCGGGAACCGGCGTACGCGCCGTCCCGGAGCCGACGCAGCCGCTCGGTGGGGTGCAGGCTGGGCAGGCTGTGCGCGTAGGGATCGAAGGACACTGTGCTGCTCGGCGGAGCGGGGTGTACTGCCTCCAGGGACAGTGAGGCGAAGGTGCGCCAGGGCTCGTTGGTGGCCGCCGCACGCAGGTCGAAGCGAACGGGCCGGCGGGCGACCTCCTGCCACAGCGTCGGCCGCGCGTCGCCCCGCCGTGCACCGGGGGCGAGGACCGGGAAGGCCGCCAGCACGCGCTCGCGATCGCCCACCCGGTAGGACAGCAGGGAGGAGTACGGTCCGGCCAGGGCGTCGGGCCGCAGCAGGGGCAGGTGGCGGCCGAAGCGGCCGGAGCCACTGGACGTGAACAGCAGGTCGAGCGCGTTGCCGTGGCCGTCGGCGTCCTCGACCCGGACGGCCAGGCCCAAGCCGTCCGGCAGCCGTCGGGGCAGACCGAGCGCGCGTGACCAGCGCGCCGTGACGCGGTAGGAGCCGGGCCGGTCCAGCCACGGCACATCCCACCCCGCGTCCGTGCGGTCGGCGACGGTGAGCGTGCCCGAGCACAGCACCCCGTGCGGATGCAGGGCCGGTGCCGAGCGCCACCGGGCCAGACGCTCGGCGCCCCGGTGAGCGGCCCGCCACACGATCATGCGGAGCCTTGGTGGTCGGGGCGGATGACGGCGCGGACGCAGCCGTCGGTCCTGTGCTTCATCGAACGCCCTCCGCTGTGGTGTTCCCGCGTCCACCGTCGGGCGTCGGGTTTCCGTGACGATCCGCATGAAACGGCGACGGGCGGGACAAGCCGGGGCCGCCAGTACGCGGAGCCCTCCCGCATGTCACCCGCCTGACTGGAACATGCGGCCGTTCGGCCGGAGATCGGCCGTGTGCGGGCGCCCTCGCGTACCGGACGGCACTACGTTTCGCGAGGGCTGGACACGTGCTGCCCGACACAGGGCCGGGGCGGCGGACCGTCGCCGCCCACGGCCGATCAGGTGCTCCGCCGAGTGAGGAACAGAACATAATGGCGACCCATACCGAGCCGGTGGCTCCCGTCCCCGTGGCCGAGCGCCGTGGCCGGGGACACGTGGTGGTCACCTGGCTGACCACGACCGACCACAAGAAGATCGGGCATCTCTACCTGATCACGTCGTTCGCGTTCTTCCTCATCGGCGGAGCGCTGGCCATGGTGGTGCGGGCGGAGCTGGCGCGGCCCGGCCTCCAGATCGTGTCGGCGGAGCAGTACAACCAGTCCTTCACGATGCACGGCACGATCATGCTGCTGCTGTTCGCCACTCCGACGTTCGCCGGGTTCGCCAACGCCATCATGCCGCTGCAGATCGGCTCCCCGGACGTCGCGTTCCCGAGGCTGAACATGCTGTCGTACTGGCTGTTCGCCTTCGGCGGCCTCATCGTGCTCAGCAGCTTCCTCACCACGCAGGGCGCCGCCGACTTCGGCTGGACCGCCTACCCACCGCTCAGCGGCGGTGAGCGCACCCCGTACACCGGCGGCGACCTGTGGGTCATGGGACTGGCGCTCTCCGGCTTCGGGACCATCCTCGGGGCGGTCAACTTCATCACCACCATCATCTGCATGCGGGCTCCCGGCGTGACCATGTTCCGGATGCCGATCTTCACGTGGAACGTACTGCTGACCTCGGTCCTCGTCCTGCTGGCCTTCCCCGTGCTGGCGGCCGCCCTGCTGGCACTGGAGGCGGACCGCCAGTTCGGTGCCCACGTCTTCGACCCGGAGAACGGCGGGGCGATCCTGTGGCAGCACCTCTTCTGGTTCTTCGGCCACCCCGAGGTCTACATCCTCGCCCTGCCCTTCTTCGGGGTGATCACAGAGATCATCCCGGTCTTCGCACGAAAGCCGATCTTCGGCTACATGGGGCTGGTCGGTGCCACCATCGCCATCACCGGCCTCTCGGTCACGGTGTGGGCGCACCACATGTTCGCCACCGGCGCGGTGCTGCTGCCGTTCTTCTCGTTCATGAGCTTCCTCATCGCCGTCCCCACCGGCGTGAAGTTCTTCAACTGGATCGGCACGATGTGGCGGGGATCGCTGTCGTTCGAGCCGCCCATGCTGTGGGCGGCCGGCTTCCTGGTCACGTTCCTCTTCGGCGGCCTGACCGGCGTCCTCCTGGCCTCACCGCCGTTGGACTTCCATGTGACCGACACCTATTTCGTGGTCGCGCACTTCCACTACGTGCTCTTCGGCACGATCGTCTTCGCGATGTTCGGCGGGTTCAGCTTCTGGTGGCCGAAGATGACGGGCACCATGCTCGACCACCGCCTGGAGAAGGTGCACTTCTGGACGTTGTTCGTGGGCTTCCACACGACGTTCCTGGTCCAGCACTGGCTCGGCACCGAGGGCATGCCCCGCCGCTACGCCGACTACCTCGCCGCCGACGGCTTCACCGCGCTGAACACCGTCTCCTCCATCGGCGCCTTCCTCCTGGGACTGTCCACGCTGCCCTTCCTCTACAACGTCTGGTGGACCGCCAAGCACGGCAAGCGGATCGAGGTCGACGACCCCTGGGGCTACGGTCGTTCGCTGGAGTGGGCGACCTCCTGCCCGCCGCCCCGCCACAACTTCGTCACCCTGCCCAGGGTCCGCTCCGAGTCCCCCGCGTTCGACCTGCACTACCCCGCGATCGCCAGCTTCGACCAGGCGGAGAACACCGGGCAACGCGACGCGCTGGACCCGAGCGGTCACAAGGGCGACCGGAGATGACGGACAGGGACGCCCGTCGCCCGTCCCCCGATGCCTCGGTCATCGCTGCGGAGGCGGAGGGTTACCTGCTGGCACGGGAGCACCAACAGGACGCACTCCGGGAGGCGCAGGCTCTCTGCAGCGCCCTCCCCTGGCTGACCACCGCGCAGGCGGAGGACCTCACGCGGCACTACGTCGCCCACCGCCTCCACCTCTCCCGCCAGATGCTCCGGGCGACCCTGCGCCGGGCCGATGAGCTGAGCCGGGAGTACGAGGCCCGGTACCTCCAGCTTCGACGCGACCTGCTCAGACGCCACGGCGCCTGGGCGTCGGGCCTGCTGGTCTGCGTGGCGGGCGTCAGCGGAGCGCTGTGTTCGTTCGGCCGGTGAGCGGACACGGACGGCCCGCCCCCGCCCCCGCCCGCGGATGCCCTCCACATCGGTGCCCGGCGGCCACTGCCCCAGCTCCCAGGCCGTTCGGTGATGATGCGGCAGGCGTCCGTGATCCCTGGTCGGCGATCCATGTCCTCGGCAGGTCGCTCGCCGGCCCGCGGGACCAGCGCACGTAGCGGCCGCGGCGGCGGGTGATGAGCCGGTCAGCTCGTCGAGGCTGCTGAACGTCGGCAGGTCAGCGGTCTTGGGCATGATGCTCGTGGACCGGTGCCGGTGCCGGTGCCGGGGCAGTCAGGTGGTCAGGAGGGAGTCGTCTTCGGTACGGGCCCCGGGCAGCCGGTGGCGGGCGGCGACGAGGGCGGCGTCGATGTCGCGGGTGCCGGTCGACACGCACAGCGTGTAAGCGACGTCTTCCATACGCCGGCGCGCTTCCTGGGTGCCGTTCTCGGCGTGCAGGGCGTGCAGCGTCTCGTACTGCTCGATGAGGTTCTTCAGCACGACGGGGTGTGCCAAGAGCATTCGGGAGCCTTCCTCGTCACCAACGCTCACATGGGTCATACACCGACCCGTGTGCCCCGGACCCCGGCCGCCAATACTGTCCATTGCGGCCGGGGCACGGGCCCCGGTCCCGGTCACGGCTGCTTGGGACCTACTTGCCCATGGCTTTGCGCACCGTGTCCTTGGTGCGGTCCATGAGGGCCGCGACGGGGCCCAGGGCCATGTTCTTCGCCCCGGACTCGACGCCCGGGTGGGGCCGGGTGGGCGCCATCGCCTCGGCGGCCTTGACGGCCTTGGCCATCGCCGCGAGGTTGGTGACGTCGGTGCTGCGGCGGATGTGGGTGAACTCGTAGCGTTCCTCCGCCCGCGCGTGCTCCTGGACGTCCCTGCGCAGTTTCAGCAGTCGGGGCATGAACTTCGGGTCGTCGGTGTCCAGCTCGTCGAGGGCGGCCAGTGTCTCCTTGGCCGCCTTCTCCTCGGCGAGACGGTCCTTCACGACCTGTTCGCCGCCGGGGAAACCCTTCCGGGCGAAGGGGTGGACCACCTCCTCCTCGGCGGTCTCGTGCACGGCCAGCAACCGCACCAGACGGCGGAAGGCGTCCCGGCGTTCCTCACCCGTGGTCGCCTCGACCTCGTCGAACAGATTGCGGATGTCACCGTGCTGGCGCATCAGCAGCGCCACCACGTCGTCGTCCCTCGACCGGTCGTCCCCGGCGTGCGGGGTGTGCAACTCGGACATCTCGGCCCTTCCCTACTTCTCGCGCTGCGCGGGGTCGGGGTGCTCACCCTCGGTCTGGACGCGGTACTCGCGGCCGAACATCTCGTCGTGCTGGGTCATCACCCGGTCGCTCGGGGGCGCCTCGCCGCCGTGGATCTGCTCCTGCATCCTCTCGAACCGCTCGTGCGCCTCCCGCACGTACCCGGCGCCCAGCGTGGTCAGGTCCATCTGCGTGTCGAGCAGTTCGCGCAGGTAGCCCTTGTTCGGCTCGAAGGTGAGCACGTTGGGCAGCTCGGGAGCCAGGACCGAGGCGGGGTCGCGGCCGTCGTGACGGCGCATCAGGTCGCAGGCGGCGTGCAGGTGCTCCAGCTCCATGTTCAGGTGCAGCTCCCAGATCGCCTTGACCTTGGGGTCGCTCTCCTGCTCCATGAAGGAGTGGTACAGGTAGCACTCGTTGTACTCGTGGTTGACGAGCTGCTCCCACCACGTCTCACCCGGGTCCACGAGGGACTCGTAATGGGTGACGTGCTCCTCCTCGATCAGCCCGATCTCCTGGTAGAGCTGGCGGGCGATCGGCTCCATGTAGGTGGGGCCGGTGTTCATGTAGAAGTTCATGGTCTGCTGCTCCGCCGACATGATCGTCAGCGCGTGCAGCTTCGACAGCGGGTTCGTCTCGTCCTTGACGTAGGGGTCGCGGACGTTGTCGACCGGGTCGCGGTGGTGCAGCCTGGTCGGCCGGCCGGGCATGACCTCGGTCAGGCCGTCGACGATCGACTCCGCCTTGCGGTGCTCGATCATCTCGTACAGGTTCGCGTACCGGTACAGATGGTCGAAGTCCTCCAGGACACCGAACTGGTACGCCTGCTTCAGGTACGGATCCGGCTCCATCCGCGCCACCCACGCCGTCAGGTCGACCGCGACCTGCTCGTAGGCGATGGTCGTCTCCAGCACCGAGGAGACACCCGGGAGCAGCCAGTTCACGACCTTCTGCTGCTGCGCCTCGATGTAGCGCACCCGCGCCAGTTGCCGCTTGACCTCGGGATCGACCGTGTTGCGGGCGAGCTGGTGGCTGAACAGGATCGCCTCCACCTCGATCCCGTTCATCGTGATGATCCGGCACCGGGTGTAGGGGTCGCAGTGGTCCGGGTCGATCGGATCCACGTTCAGCTCGCGCCAGCTCCGTAGCTGGCGGTCCAGCGGGATACCCCGCTGCTCCAGCGGATTGAACGTCATGGGGAGTGCCTCCTGAGGACGAGGGGGATCCGCGCGCCGCCGGGGTACCCCCGTTTCAGGCGACGAGCACAGACGTGGTCCTCAGTCTGTTCACGATGGGCGCCTTCCAGCCACCGCTCGCACCCGCGGGCCGCGTCGTTCCCCCTGGTGGGTCAACCGAGCGGGCGGACGCCGTGCTCATCGGCGAGCGTGTCCGCGCCGCACCGGACCGGGCGGCACGACGGCCAGTGGCAGGCGACGGCGAGCGCCCGCCACTCAGGGCACATCAGCACCCGCTGGCGAAACCGATACGTCCTCAATGCGCCCTGGCCGCTCGACGGCCCCTCTCCGGCAGGAAAAAGGGCGAGGCCCGAAGACCTCGCCCGACCTCCCCGAAGCCCCAGCTCAGGGCCACACCAGGCAGTACGGCTGATGCCCCGCCTCATGCAACCGATGGCTGAAGTCCTGCCACTCGTGCAGCAACTGGTAGACGTTGAACGCGTCCCGCGGTCCGCCACGGTCCGGGACCGTCGACCAGATGAAGGCAGCCGCGCCGACCGCCTCCTCGCCGATGCCGCGCAGGGGGTCGACGACGGTCATCGGGAGCTTGACGACCGCGTAGTCGGGGTGCAGGACGACCAGTTCCAGGGGCGGGACCTTGTGCAGGGGTACGCCCTCGATGCCGGTGAGCACCATGGCGGCCATGGTCTCGGGCTTGATCTTGGTGAACATGCCGTTCATCCCGAGCTCGTCGCCGCCGAGCTCCTCGGGGCGCATCGAGATCGGGACGCGGGCCGCGGTCGCGCCGTCGGGCGCGCCGAAGTACTTGTAGGTCACCCCCACCCGACCACCATTCCCGCTCCCCGCCCCCAGCCGGTCGGCCCGCCTCTCGAACCGGTCGGGCTCGCTCGGTGCGCCGTGTGCCTGACGTGCTTCGGTCGCTTCCTCCGCGTCGCGTCGGTGCCTTCCCCGCCGGGCACGTCGAGGACCCAGGTCGTCGGTCCCCTCGCCCAGTCCGCCACCGCGATGCATATCTCCACCCGACTGCTTTTCTAGGACGCGTGGCCCCCGCCGCGCAACCCGATCATCGTGTCAGTGACCTCCCCCACGCCCGCTCGCCGAAACGTGCGGTGAAACATATGTCCGTCATATGTCCGTCGGGCGGCCGGCAGCCCCTCTCCGCGCCGCCCGCGTGAGCTGCGTGGACGGACTCCAGTCTGGCAGACGGCGCGGCGATCGGGGCGGTTGTCTACCCTGATGAGGTCACCCTGGGCAACCAGAGGTCGGGCGTGGCCCGTGAAGGGGACGAGCAGAGTCCGATACGTCGGAGAAGGTCGAGAAGGTCGGAGAAGTCGCAGGTCATGAGCGAACTGGCATATCCATACGAAGCACCGGCCTCGCAGGCTCTGTTCGACCGCGCGGCGGCCGTCACGCCGGGCGGCGTGAACTCCCCGGTGCGGGCCTTCCGCGCCGTGGGCGGCACGCCCCGGTTCATGGTGTCCGGCACCGGGCCGTACCTGACCGACGCCGACGGCCGGGAGTACGTCGACCTCGTCTGCTCCTGGGGTCCGATGATCCTCGGGCACGCCCACCCCGAGGTGATCGCCGCCGTGCAGGACGCGGTCGCGCGCGGGACGTCGTTCGGGACGCCCGCCGAGGCTGAGGTCGCCCTCGCGGAGGCGATGGTCGAGCGGGTCGCCCCGCTGGAGCAGGTGCGGCTGGTGTCCAGCGGGACCGAGGCCACCATGTCGGCCATCCGGCTCGCCCGCGGCTTCACGAGGCGCACCAAGGTGATCAAGTTCGCCGGGTGTTACCACGGCCACGTCGACTCGCTCCTGGCCGCCGCGGGCTCCGGCCTCGCCACCTTCGCGCTGCCCGACACCCCCGGCGTCACCGGTGCCCAGGCGAGCGACACGATCGTGCTGCCGTACAACGACATCGACGCCGTGCACGCCGCCTTCGCCGCGCACCCCGGCGAGATCGCCTGCGTCATCACCGAGGCGTCGCCCGGCAACATGGGTGTCGTGCCGCCGCTGCCCGGGTTCAACCAGGGGCTGAAGGACGCGTGCGCGGCGGGCGGCGCGCTGTTCGTCTCCGACGAGGTCATGACCGGGTTCAGGACCAGCCGGGCCGGGTGGTACGGCGTGGAAGGGGTCGTTCCCGACCTCATGACCTTCGGCAAGGTCATGGGCGGCGGGTTCCCCGCGGCCGCGTTCGGCGGGCGGGCCGACGTCATGGCGCACCTCGCCCCGGCCGGCCCCGTCTACCAGGCCGGCACCCTCTCCGGGAACCCGGTCGCCACCGCCGCCGGCCTCGCCCAGCTCCGGCTCCTCGACGACGCCGCGTACGCCGAGGTCAACGCCGTCTCGGAGCAGATCCAGGGTCTCGTCACCGAGGCGCTGGGCAAGGAGGGCGTCGCGCACACGCTGCAGACCGCCTCCAACATGTTCTCCGTGTTCTTCACCGACGGACCGGTGCGGAACTACGAGGACGCCAAGGCGCAGGAGTCCTTCCGGTTCACCGCCTTCTTCCACTCGCTGCTGGAGAACGGCGTCTACCTGCCGCCGTCCTCCTTCGAGTCCTGGTTCGTGTCCACCGCCCACGACGAGCGGGCCGTCCAGCGCATCGCCGACGCCCTCCCGGCGGCGGCCCGCGCGGCTGCGGAGGCGACGGCGTGAGCCACGACACCGACCAGGAGCTGACCGTCGTCCACGTGGTGCGGCACGGCGAGGTGGAGAACCCCACCGGCGTCCTCTACGGCAGGCTGCCCGGCTACCACCTCTCGGAGCTCGGCCGGCGCATGGCCGACCGGGTCGCCGAGCACCTCGCCCCCCGCGACGTGGCGTACGTCGTGGCCTCCCCGCTGGAGCGGGCGCAGGAGACGGCGACGCCGATCGCCAAGGCGCACGGACTCGACCTCGCCACCGACGCACGGCTCATCGAGGCCGGCAACGTCTTCCAGGGCAAGACCTTCGGCATCGGCGACGGCGCGCTGCGCAGGCCCGCCAACTGGCGGCACGTGGTCAACCCGTTCAAGCCGTCCTGGGGTGAGCCGTACGTCGACCAGGTCGTGCGCATGATGGGCGCGCTGGACACGGCCCGGGACCGGGCCCGGGGTCACGAGGCCGTCGTCGTCAGCCACCAGCTACCGATCTGGACCCTGCGGTCGTACGTCGAGCGGCGGCGGCTGTGGCACGACCCGCGCAAGCGGCAGTGCACGCTGGCGTCCCTGACGACGTTCACGTACCGGGGCGACCGGATCGTGTCCGTCGGTTACACCGAGCCCGCCCGGGACCTGGTCCCGCCCCACCTCCTCGCGGGTGCCAAGCCGGTCAAGGGGCAGGGCAAGGCGTACGGGGCCTGAGGGCGCCCTCTCCGGTCGCGGCGGCTCCCGCGCGGGGTCGGGGCCGCCTCTCCCCGCAGCCCTCCCGGCCCGGCGGCCACGTACCGGCACCGCGCCGCGTCCGCGCGTCCGCCCGTCCGCGCAACGGCCGGCGGCCCGGCGTCCGTGGGCCGGCCCGGCATGTGACGCCCGTTACCGAATCCGCACAGATATCCGGAACCCGCACGTTCGTCGCGTCCTCTGACTGGGTGACCACCCAAGGACGCGACGAACGAGGTTGCGATGCGCACTTCCACCCGCACTCTCACCCGCAGGGGGATGCTCGGACTCGGCGCGGGAGCCGCGGCCGCGGTCGGGCTCGCGGGCTGCGGTTCCGGCTCTCACGCATCGGCGGACGGCTCCCACGAGGCCGGCGGTTCCCCGAGGCCCTCGCCTTCGGGCAGCGGCAAGGCTCCCGCGCGGCCCATCGGCGACGGCTCCACGTCGTACACCGGCAAGCAGCCGCACCAGCCGGACGCGCCCGTGCCGCTGGAGCCAGGCGAGACGCCGCCGCAGTTCGTCGTCTTCTCCTGGGACGGGGCGGGGGAGGTCGGCAACGGGCTCTTCCCGCGCTTCCTCGACCTGGCCCGGGAGCACGGCGCGCACATGACCTTCTTCCTCTCGGGCCTGTACCTGCTGCCCGAGTCGAAGCAGCGCCTCTACGACCCGCCGAACAACCGGCGCGGTGCCTCGGACATCGGCTACCTCACCGACGCCCACATCAAGGACACCCTCGAGAACGTCCGCCGGGCCTGGCTGGACGGGCACGAGATCGGCACCCACTTCAACGGGCACTTCTGCGCCGGCAGCGGCTCGGTCGGGAACTGGACGCCGGCGCAGTGGCGCAGCGAGATCGACCAGGCGAAGTCCTTCGTGAAGGAGTGGCGGACCAACACCGGCTGTACCGACCTGCCGTCCCTGCCCTTCGACTACGACAAGGAACTCGTCGGCGGCCGCACGCCCTGCCTGCTCGGTCAGGACAACCTGCTGCCCACCGCCCGCGAGCTGGGCTGGCGCTACGACGCCTCCTCGCCCGGCGGCCGTCAGGTGTGGCCGGCGAAGAAGGACGGGATCTGGGACCTGCCGTTGCAGCAGATACCTTTCCCCGGACACTCCTTCGAGGTGCTGTCCATGGACTACAACATCCTCGCCAACCAGTCGGTCAACTCGACCAAGGCGCCCGCCCACAACTACCCCGGCTGGCGTAAGCAGGCCACCGAGGCGTACATATCGGGCTTCAAGCGGGCATACGAGTCGAACCGGGCACCGTTCTTCGTCGGCAACCACTTCGAGGAGTGGAACGGCGGCATCTACATGGACGCCGTCGAGGACGCGCTCGAGCACATCGCGCGGGAGAGGGAGAAGGGCGAGGACATCCGGCTCGTCTCCTTCCGCCAGTTCACCGACTGGCTGGACGTGCAGAAGCCGGAGGTGCTCGCCAGGCTCCGCACCGTCGAGGTGGGGCGGCGGCCGGCCGGTGGCTGGCGGGCCCTCCTCGAGGAGGCCGGGAAGCCCGGCGGCGAGGCGTCCGCCAACGCCGCCTGAAATGCGGGTTTCCGCCCGTGAGGGGGGTGCGCAAGATCCCCGGAACGGACATGCGAAACTTTTCACATGAGTGCCGCCAGCCGCGCCCCCCTGCGCTCGAACCGCTCGAACCGCTCGAACCGCCTGCCGAACCGCTCGCTGCGCGGCGGCGGTACCGTCCGCGCCCGTCGCCGTGTCGCCCTGACCACCGGCGCCGTCGCGGTCGCGCTGCTCGCCACCGCCTGCGGCTCCGGCGGCACCTCGGGCGGCGGTGGGAACACCGGCTTCGTCACCGGCGCGGACGGCATCTCGACCGTCGCCAAGGGTGAGCGGGCCGACGCCCCCGACCTGTCCGGCGAGACGGTCGACGGGGGACGGCTCGACGTCGACGACTACAAGGGCAAGGTCGTCGTACTCAACGTGTGGGGCTCCTGGTGCCCGCCGTGCCGCGCCGAGGCCAAGAACTTCGAGAAGGTCTACCAGGACGTCAAGGACCAGGGCGTCCAGTTCGTCGGCATCAACACCCGCGACGGCTCCACCGGACCGGCCCGCGCCTTCGAGGAGGAGTTCGGGGTCAGCTACCCGAGCCTGTACGACCCGACCGGCAAGCTGATGCTCCGCTTCGAGAAGGGCACCCTCAACCCGCAGGCCATCCCCTCGACGCTGATCATCGACCGGGAGGGCAAGGTCGCGGCCCGCACCCTTCAGGCGCTCAGCGAGGAGAAGCTCCGCAAGATGCTCGCCCCGTACCTCAAGGACGAGTCGGGCGCGGCGGGCGAGCCGGCCAAGTCGGAGCAGTGACGTGAGCGCACTGTCCACGCTCGCCGCGGAGGGCCCCAACGGCACCGTGCTCAACGGCGCCCTGCTGGTGGCCCTGCCCATCGCGTTGCTCGGCGGCCTCGTCTCCTTCTTCTCGCCCTGCGTCCTGCCGCTCGTCCCCGGCTACCTGTCGTACGTGACCGGGGTCACCGGCACCGACCTCGCCGAGGCCCGGCGCGGTCGGATGGTCGCGGGCGCCTCGCTCTTCGTCCTCGGCTTCACCGCCGTGTTCGTCTCCAGCGGCGCGCTGTTCGGCTACTTCGGCCAGACGCTCCAGGAGAACCAGAGCGTCCTGACCAAGGTGCTGGGCGCGTTCATGATCCTCATGGGCGTCTTCTTCATGGGGCTGATGCCCTGGCTCACCCAGCGCGAGTTCCGCTTCCACAAGAAGCCCGTGAACGGCCTGATCGGCGCCCCCGTGCTGGGCGCGCTGTTCGGCATCGGCTGGACGCCCTGCATCGGCCCGACCCTCTCCTCCGTGCTGATCCTCTCCTCCGAGCAGGGCACGGCCGGTCGCGGCGCGATACTGACCGTCGCCTACTGTGTCGGCCTCGGCGTGCCCTTCGTGCTCGCCGCGGTCGCCTTCCGCAAGGCGCTCGGCGCCTTCGGCTGGATCAAACGCCACTATGTCTGGGTGATGCGGGTCGGCGGCGTCATGATGATCGCGACCGGGCTGCTGCTGCTGACGGGCGTGTGGGACAGCATCGTGCAGGACATGCAGACCTGGTCCAACGGCTTCACTGTAGGGATCTGACCGATGAGCAAGACCACCACGGGCAAGACCCCGAAGGGCACCCCGACGGGCACCCCGACGGCCGGCGAGGACCAGGACCTCGGCGCCGCCGGCTCCCAGCTCACCACCGCCCCCAGGGAGGAGGCACCGGGCCTCCCCTCCCTGGGCGTCGTCGGCTGGGTCCGCTGGTTCTGGCGGCAGCTCACCTCGATGCGGGTGGCGCTGCTGCTGCTCCTGCTGCTCTCGCTGGGCGCGATCCCCGGCTCGCTGATCCCGCAGGAGGGCGTCGACGCCCTGAAGGTCGAGGACTTCCGCGAGAACCACGACATCCTCGGGCCCCTCTACGACAAGCTCGGCCTCTTCCACGTCTACAGCTCGGTGTGGTTCTCCGCGATCTACATCCTGCTGTTCGTCTCCCTCATCGGCTGCATCGTCCCGCGCACCTGGCAGTTCGTCGGCCAGCTCCGCGGCCGCCCGCCCGGTGCCCCCCGGCGCCTGAACCGGCTGCCCGCCTACACCACCTGGCGCACCGGGGCCGAGCCCGAGCAGGTCCGCGAGGCCGCGCTCACGCTGCTGAAGAAGCGCCGCTTCCGCGCCCACACCGTCGGTGACGCCGTCGCCGCCGAGAAGGGCTACGCGCGCGAGGCCGGCAACCTGGTCTTCCACATCGCGCTGATCGTGATGCTGATCGCCTTCGCCTGGGGCCAGCTCTTCAAGTACGAGGGCAACAAGCTGATCCTGGAGGGCGACGGTTTCTCCAACACCCTCACCCAGTACGACGACTTCAAGTCCGGCAACCTCTTCGACCCGGACCAGCTCGACCCGTTCAGCTTCTCCCTCAAGGACTTCCACGGCACCTACGAGCCGACCGGGCCCAACCGCGGCACCCCGCGCGTCTACGAGGCCACGGTCGACTACAGCGAGGGCGCCTTCGGCGAGGAGAAGTCGACCACCATCAAGGTCAACGAGCCGCTGGAGATCGACGGCTCGAAGGTCTACCTCGTCAGCCACGGCTACGCGCCCATCCTCACCGTCAAGGACGCCAAGGGCAACGTCGTGATGGACCACGAGGCGACCGCCCTGCTGCCGCTGGACTCCAACGTCACCTCCTCCGGCGCCGTCATGGTCCGGGACGGCTACCGCAACGCCGAGGGCGCCAAGGAGCAGCTCGGCTTCAACGCCTTCTTCCTGCCGACCTACGGCGGCGAGGGCAGCACGATGCTCTCGACCTTCCCGGCGCTGACCAACCCCATGCTGGCGCTCTCCGCCTACCACGGCGACCTCGGTGTCGACGCGGGCTTCGCGAAGAGCATCTACCAGCTCGACAAGACCAACCTGAAGGAGTTCAAGGACTCCGACGGCGAGCTGTTCAAGAAGCAGCTCAAGGTCGGCGAGACCATGACGCTCCCGAACGGCGCCGGCACCGTCACCTTCGACGGCGTCCAGGAGTGGGCCGGCTTCCAGATCACCCAGCAGCCCGCCAGCGGCTGGGCGCTCGCCGGCGCCGTCGCCGCCATCCTCGGTCTCGCCGGCTCCCTGTTCATCCAGCGCCGCCGCGTCTGGGTGCGGGCCGTCCGGGGCGCCGACGGGGTCACGGTCGTCGAGATGGCCGGTCTCGGACGCAGCGAGTCCGCCAAGGTCCCCGAAGAGCTCGGCGATCTCGCCGGGATCCTGTACGGGCAGGCGCCCGACGCGCCGAAGAACGACGACGACACCCCCGATTCCCCCGACACCCACGTCGTATCTGCCGAAGGGGCTGAGCAGTGACTCTCGCCGCCGCAACCGATCTGGCCGCCGCGACCAACGAAAACCTCGCGAACGTCAGCAACACGCTGATCTACTCCGCGATGGCGGTCTACACGCTGGCCTTCCTCGCCTACATCGCCGAGTGGACCTTCGGCAGCCGCAGCAAGGTCGGCCGCACGGCCGCCGCGCTCACCGCGACCGGCGAGGCGAAGGCCGCCCCGGCCGTCACCGTGAACAAGGCCGGTGGCACCGCCGTACTGGAGCGGCCGAAGGTCGTCGTCCGGGCGGCGACCGGCTCCCGCGACGTGCCCGACGGGCCCGGCGCGCACGGCGGCACCGTGCAGGGCGACCTGTACGGGCGGATCGCCATCTCGCTCACCGTGCTCGCCTTCGCCATCGAGGCCGGCGGCGTGCTCACCCGCGCCCTGTCGGTGCAGCGGGCGCCGTGGGGCAACATGTACGAGTTCAACATCACGTTCACGACGGTCGCCGTCGGCGTGTACCTCGTGCTGCTCGCCCTGCGGAAGAACATCCGCTGGCTGGGCCTCCCGCTGATCACCACGGTCCTCCTGGACCTCGGTATCGCCGTCAAGGTCCTGTACACCGCCAGCGACCAGCTCGTCCCGGCCCTGCACTCGTACTGGCTGTACATCCACGTCTCCACGGCGATCCTGTGCGGCGCGGTCTTCTACGTCGGCGCGGTCGCCACGATCATGTACCTGTTCAAGGACAGCTTCGAGAACAAGCTCGCCTCCGGCGGCGAGCCCGGCCGCTTCGCCAACTCCGTCCTGGACCGGCTGCCCGCCGCCGCCTCCCTCGACAAGTTCGCCTACCGCGTCAACGCCGCCGTCTTCCCGCTGTGGACGTTCACGATCATCGCGGGCGCGATCTGGGCGGGCGACGCCTGGGGCCGCTACTGGGGCTGGGACCCCAAGGAGACCTGGTCCTTCATCACCTGGGTCGCCTACGCCGGCTACCTGCACGCCCGCGCCACCGCTGGCTGGAAGGGCCGCAAGGCCGCCTACCTGGCCCTGGTCGCCTTCGGCTGCTGGCTGTTCAACTACTACGGCGTCAACATCTTCGTCTCCGGCAAGCACTCCTACGCGGACGTGGGCCTGGGCGCCCTCCAGTCCGTCGGTTTCTGAACCCGGCGCCTCGCCCGGCCGGTTCCGGGTGACCCGGCGTCACGGGAGCCGGCCTTCGACGTGCGTACGGGTGGCAGGGACAGGAGACAGGCACGGAACGGGAACGGACTCGGACTCGGACTCGGACTAGAACTCGGACCGGGACCGGGACCGGGGACGGGCGACGCTCGTGACGACGCCCCGCAGCCGTTCGACGTACAGCCGCAGGTTCTTGTGCGCGACGTCGGTGTCCGGGTAGCGGCTCGCGAACCACAGGCCCTCCCGGAGCCGCGTCACCCACGCGCACACCTGGTCGCCGTACGACACCCTGAGCAGCGCGTACGCCGACAGGTCCGGCCAGTGGTCGGAGCCCGGGACATCGCGGGCGTCGACGTAGGACACGATCGAGTACAGGTCCGGTGACGTGGGCCGGAAGTCCGTGCCCAGCAGGCGCAGCACCCGGTCGATCGGCAGCCGGGCCAGCCGCCGGTTGGCCTGGAGCTCGGCGCGGACGGCCCGCAGGGCGCTCGGGAAGTCGGGGGCCCGCGCCACGGGGATCTCGATCGGCGCGCCGCCCACGTACCAGCCCACGGACTCCGACCACCGCGACCGCGACCTGGTGTGGAACGGCACGACCGTGCGGTAGACGGGTTCCCCGCCGATCTCGTGGACGACGAGCGCGGTGGCGGCCAGGACACCGACCAGGCTGCCGCCGTAGGGACGGCAGTACGCCTCGAAGGCGGCGGCGTCGGCCGCGTCCACCAGCGGCTCGCGCAGCAGCCGCTGCTCGGGCAGCGGGCCGCCGGGGGCCACGCCCAGGTCGACGGGGAAGGAGGGCAGCCGCCCGTCGCACCGCCGGATGAACTCCCGCCAGCGGGAGACGACGTCGTGGCCGCCGTCGACCCGGTCCGCGTCCGCCCGTTCGGCCTCGCAGAAGTCGACGTAGCTGCCGACCCGGGGGCGCGGCACGGTCCGGCCCTCGACGCCGGCCGCGTACAACTCGTGGATGTCGGCGGGGATGCGGTAGATGGAGTAGGCGTCGACGTTGCTGTGGTCGAAGGCCATGTAGACACTGACGCCGTCGGCGCGGACGACCGCCGTGTAGATGAGGTTGGGCCAGCGCAGCGCGTCCGCGACGCTGTCGAAGCGGTCCTGGAGGTGGCGGGTCAGCTCCGTCGCGTCCGGGAAGTCGCCGACGTCCTCACGGTGGAGGGACACCGCGTCCGCGTCCAGGGTGAACCGGCGCATCGCGTCCCCGGCGTCACCACTCCAGCGGAAGCCGCTGCGCAGCGTCTCGTGCCGCAGGGTCCAGACGCGCAGCGCCTCCTGGAGCACGTCGAGGTCGACCGGGCCCGGGATGTCGAAGGCCGCGCCGAGCCAGGTCGGCACGAACAGGCCGTCCTCGCGGACCGACCGGGCCGTCCTGATGTGCGACTCCTGGATGTACGCCGGCGGGCGTGAGTCCTCGGGCAGTGCTGCCGCGATGTCGAGGGTGCGTGGACTGAGCGTCCACTCGACGAGGCGCCCGGGCCGGATCCCGCAGCGCTGGATGTCGGTCATTCGCACGAGGGGTTTCTCCGTTCGCAGATGTAACAGACCCGACCAAGGGAATGCCGTGCTCGCGACCGCGCACCTGGTGTGTCGGCACTGTTCAACGGAACGGATGGCTCCTCGAACGCCGATGCGGGGCCCGTCCGGGAGGCCGTTCACTCGGGGCGGGCGTGCTCCAGATACGCGTGCAGGGCGCCCGAGCCCGCCAGCATCGCCCGCGTCCGCGCGGTGAGGGCCCGCCCGCGTGCCTCGACCGCGGCGCGCAGCGCCTCGCTGCCGCCCTCCCGCCGCAGGCCGTCCAGAACCGGACGGATCTGGTCGAACGGGTAGTGGCTGCTGCGCAGCGTGCGCACGAGCCGCGCGTCGCGGACGTCGGCGGGTGCGTACACGCGGTACTCCGTGCCCCGCTCCCGCCCGGGCGCGAGCAGCCCCGCCGCCTCCCACACCCGCAGCGCGGACGTCCGTACGCCGATCAGCGCGGCCACCTCGCCGATGCGCAGGCCGCCGGACGGGCGGGCCGACGGCTCGGGCTCCTCCCGCGCCAGCGCCTCCAGCGCCTCACTCGCGGCCCGCAGCGAGAGGCGCTCCTCGTGCAGTGCGGCGTGCGCCGCGTCGACGAGGGCGAGCGCGCCGGACACGTCCCCGTCGTGCACGGTCCGCATGATCCGCGCCGCCGGCACCGGCTCGTACCCCTGCCGCAGCGTCCGGTACGTCGTCAGCGCCCGCCGGTGCGCCTGACCGAAGACGCGGTACCCGGACTCCGTCCGCCCGGCCGGGGGAAGGATCCCGGCGTCCTCGTAGTTGCGGATCTGCTGGGTCGAGAGCCCGGCCAGGCGGGCCAGGTCGACGGTGCGCAGACGGCGCTCGTCGGTCATCACCGGCCCGCAGCCTGTGCGCCGGGCCACGGACGCCCGCCGGCACGCGGGCGGGGTGGGCGGGAGAGCGGCCGGCCCGTCATCGTGTCCGCTACCGCGCGCCCAGGAGCTGGAGGATGCCGTTCACCGCTTCCACGATCGGCACGCCCAGCGCCCCGGCGGTCGCGGCGACGCCGGCGACGGCCATCAGGGCGCTGGTGCGGGCCTGCGGCTGAACCACGGCGTCGGGGGCCAGGACCGGCAGGGACTCGTCGATGGTCTGCGCCGACAGGGGCGGCACCTGGGCCCGCAGGTCCCGTAGCTGGGCCGTCAAGGCCTCGATGGCGGAGCGCAGTTCGGGGTCCATGGCGGTCGGCGCCGTGTTCTTCACCATGCCGGTGTTGTGCGTGCCGCCGTACATGTTGACGCTGTCGCCGAAGTGGTAGTTGTCGCCGCTCATGCCTTCCCCATCCCCACGTTGCCCGATCCGCCGTACATGTTGACGTTGTCGCCGAAGTAGTAGTTGCTGGGATTGACCAGGAGTTGCTCCACTCTTACGTGGAACTCCGCCTCGGGGTTCTCGATGGCCTGCACGATGGGCGCGACGAGCTGGTCGAGGTGGCGCGGGTCGGCACTGGTCACCATGGCGATGGACGGCCCGGACGTCTCCACCGCCAGGACGTAGTGGGCCGGCGCCGTCAGTACGGAGAACAGCTCCACGACGCAGAAGACCAGTGCCGCGATGGCCCCCAGCCAGACGATGGTGAGAATGCCGCCGGCCGTCGAGCTGTCCGCGAGCGCCGTCAGTCCGGCGACGATCGTCAGTCCGAAGGCCACCGACAGGATCAGTGCCGTGCGCCTGAGGAACAGCAGCGTGGCTTCCTTGCGCCGGGGCGTCAGGGTGAAGGTGTACACCCGCGTGATGTTCTGCAGGGGGTAGGCCGCCGCGCCGACCCACAGCAGGCGCTTGCTGACCCGCAGGTCGATGCCCCGCACGGCCTGCGGTGGCACGGCGGGCGGCGGCGGGATGTCGTACTGACCCGGTGGCTGGCTTCTCTGGCCGGGTGGCTGGAATTCCTGATGCGGCGTGCTCTCCATCGTCTTCCCGACCCTCCGCTGGCTGATGAGCCGTCAGTGAGTGATCCATTAACCACGCAGGGTGGCCCCGGCGCAAGTCGCCGAGGTGCACGTGCGGCCGGCCGGCCGACGCCCTCGAGCACGGCTCGCCCGCGGGCCGTGAGCGGGACTGGTGATTCACGCGATGCGGGGGCGCGCGGGGGCGCCGACACTTCGGTGACCGCGCCACCACCCGACCCGTACCCGGAGGTACCGGTGACCACTTCGCTCACGAGACGCAGGACGAGGACGACGCAAGGCTCGTCACCGTCGTGGACGCGCCGCTTACGGGGAGCGCTGGCCGGCGCTCTCCTGCTTTCGGCGGCCGGTCTGGGTGCCGCGCCCGCCGCGGCGGCGGACGACACGGCCGTCACCACCCGGTACGGACAAGTGCGGGGCGAGGCGGGGGAGTCCGCCCACGCCTACCTCGGCATCCCCTACGCCGCACCGCCGGTGGGGGACATGCGGTGGAAGCCGCCGTCCCCGCCCGCGCGCTGGACGGGCGTCCGGGACGCCACGACCCCCGGGGACCCCTGTATGCAGGCCGACTCGTCCACCCCCTGGGGTGATCTGGCCGGACCCGGCACCCCCGACGAGGACTGCCTCTACCTCAACGTCCACACGCCCGCCGAGCGCTCCCCGCGCGACCGGCCCGTGATGGTGTGGATGCACGGCGGCGGCTTCACGATCGGTTCCGGTGCCTTCTACGACGGCGGCGAACTGGCCGCCCGGGGCGACGTGGTCGTCGTCACCCTCAACTACCGTCTCGGTGCCTTCGGTTACCTCGCCCATCCGGGCCTGGCCGGTGAGTCGCCGCAGGGCGTCTCCGGCAACTACGGGCTGCTCGACCAGCAGGCTGCCCTGCGCTGGGTACGGCAGAACATCGCCGCGTTCGGCGGCGATCCGGGCAACGTGACGGTCTTCGGCGAGTCGGCCGGCGGCGGCAGCGTCTGCCAGCACCTGGTGTCACCCCGCGCGCTCGGCCTGTTCGACCGTGCCATCGCCCAGTCGGGCTGCGGCTTCCCCTTGCCCACCCAGGAGTCGCAGCAGCGCACCGGCGCCGCCTGGGCCGACTCCCTGGGCTGCGCCGACGCGGCCTGTCTGCGGTCCAAGCCGGCCGGCGAGCTGCTCACCGCCTCGCTGAACCCCACCGCCCGCTGGGTCCCCAACGTCGACGGCCGGGTCCTCCCGCTCCAGATCACGGACGCGCTGGAAAGCGGCCGGTTCCACCGCGTCCCCGTCCTCCAGGGCACCACCGCCGACGAGGGCCGGCTCACCGTGGCGACCACCTACGACCTGGCCGGCCGCCAACTCACCGCCGCCGGGTACCCGGTCGCCGTCCGCGCCCTCTACGGCGACCGCTCCGAGGCGATCCTCGCCCGCTACCCGTTGTCGGAGTACGGCACCCCCGCCGAGGCCCTCGGCGCGATCCTCACCGACTCCCAGTTCGCCTGCCTCCAGTCCCGCACGGCTGAGCTGATGGCCGACCACACCCGCTCCTACCAGTACGAGTTCGCCGACCGCCACGCCATGGACTACCTCGACCTGCCGATCGGCTTCCCCCTCGGCGCCCCGCACGGCTCCGAGATCCGGTACGTCTTCGGCGGTGTCTTGGGCACCCCCGCCCAGAACGCCCTGGCGGCGAAGATGCTGGGCTACTGGACCAACTTCGCGCACACCGGCGTCCCGTACGCGGCGGACGCGCCGCGCTGGCACCGGTATCCGATGGTGCAGAACCTCGCTCCCGAGGCGATCACGGCGTCGACGGCCTTCCCGCAGGACCACAAGTGCGACCTGTGGCTCCAGACGGGCCAGGCCCGCTCCTGACCGGAATCCAGCACCGCGTGCTGCGCGAGACGGCGCCGGTGGCGCGGGCGCCGGGTCTCCCGGCAGTCCCCGCGCCGCCACCGCGCCACCTCCTCCGGGCCCCCGCACGGCCCGGAGGAGGCACCGCAGCCCCCGATGGCGGCCGAGCGCTGTCCTATATCCGCCCTAGCGTGCGGTCACGACAGCCCCGGACGACCAGGAGTGATCCCATGAACCTCGCCTCGATCCGCATCATCACGGGCGACATCGCCCGCCTCGTCGAGTTCTACGAGCGCGCCACCGGAGTGCGGGCGGACTGGTCCACCGAGGACTTCGCCGAACTGCGCACCGCGTCGGGCACCCTCGCGATCGGCAGTACCCGGACGGTGCCGCTCTTCGCCCCCGGCTCCGCCCGCCCGGCCGACAACCGCAGCGTCATCATCGAGTTCCTCGTGGACGACGTGGACGGCGTGCACCGGAACCTGACCGGCTTCGTGGACGACATCGTCAGGGAACCCACGACGATGCCCTGGGGCAACCGTGCGCTCCTCTTCCGCGACCCCGACGGCAACCTGGTCAACTTCTTCACCCCGGTCACCCCGGCCGCCGTCGGGAAGCACGCCGCACCCACCCGCTGAAGCCCGAGCAGCGGCCGAACGGCCGTACGGCGTACGGGATCCCGGCGGGCCGGCAGGGGCGGGCCGCGAGAAGCCGCACCTATGCTGGGTCTGCCCGTACGGAGAGACATACGGGGAGGGACCGCACGCCGGGAGGCATCTGTGTCAGCGCTGGAGCCGGACGACCCGCGCTCCGTCGGGGAGTACCGGTTGCTGAGCCGGCTGGGCGCGGGCGGTATGGGCCGCGTCTTCCTGGGCCGGTCACCGGGCGGGCGGCTCGTCGCGGTCAAGGTGGTGCACGGCGAACTGCTGCGCCGGCCGGAGTTCCGCGACCGCTTCCGCCGCGAGGTCGAGGCGGCCGGGCGGGTCAGCGGGGCCTTCACCGCACCGGTCGTCGACGCCGACCCGGACGCGCCCCTGCCGTGGCTGGTCACCAGCTACATCGCCGGGCCCTCGCTGGACCAGGCGGTCGCCGAGCGGGGGCCCTTCGACCCGCGGGCCGTGCTCGCGCTGGCGGCCGGGCTGGCCGAGGCCCTGGTGTCCATCCACGCCGCGCACCTCGTGCACCGCGACCTCAAGCCCTCCAACGTGCTGCTCGCCGAGGACGGTCCGCGCGTCATCGACTTCGGGATCGTCCGCAGCGTCGACGCCGAGTCGATCACCGGGACCGGGTACACGGCGGGGTCCCCGGGGTTCATGTCGCCCGAGCAGGTCAACGGCGACGAGGTCACCTGGGCCAGCGACGTCTTCTGCCTGGGCGCGGTGATGGCCTTCGCGGCGACCGGCACCAACCCGTTCGGCGGCGGACCGACCCCCGCCCTCCTCTACCGCGTCGTGCACGACGCCCCCGACCTGGACGCCGTGACCGACACGGCCCTGCGCTCCCTGATCGGCGACTGCCTTCGCAAGGACCCGGCCGGCCGTCCGACCCCCCGAGACATCCTCGCCCGCGTCGGCCCGCTGGGCGGCGAGAGCGCGACGGCCCTGCCGTACGCCGGTCAGTGGACGCCGTCCGTCCGGCCGACCGGTCCGGAGGCGGCGCCCACCCTGGTCACCCCGCCCGCCGCGGCGCACCCGGCCACCCGGGTGGACGCCGTGCGGCCGCCGGCGCCCGGCCCGCCGGACGTACGGCCGCCGGCGCCCGGCCCGCCGGACGTACGGCCCACCGCGCCGGGGGAGCCCGGGCGTCGTAGCCGGCGGGCCTTCCTGCTCTCCGGTGCGGGCGCGGTCGCCGCGCTCGGCGTCGGGACGGGGTTCTGGCTCAACCGGCCGACCACCCCGGACGGACCGGGCACCGCGCCCGCGCCGTCGTCCTCGCCCGCCACCGCCACCCCCCGCCCTCCGGTGGCGGTGGGGCGCTGGCCCCTGGACGAGACCTCGGGACCGATCGCGCGGGACACCGCGGGCGGGCACGACGGCACCGCGACCGGTGTCGCGTGGCAGTCCGGCGGGCAAGGGGCCGGGTTCGACGGGACCGGCAGCCAGATCGTGACCGACGGGCCGGTGCTGAAGACGGGAGCGGGCCGGAGTTTCACGGTCACGGCCTGGGTCCGGCTCAGCGCCGTACCGGACGTCTTCGCCACCGCCGTCAGCCAGGACAGCGCCACCGCCAGCGGCTTCTACCTCCAGTACTCCAGCGGGGACGACAACTGGGCCTTCTCCCGCCCCGGCCGGCGCGCCGTCGGCCGCACCGCCCCCGCCGCGAACGTCTGGACCCACCTGGCCGGCGTCTGCGACGGCCCGGCCCGCAAGCTGCGGCTGTACGTCAACGGCGTCCAGGAGGCGGTCGTCGAGGACACCGACCCCGTCCCCGCCACCGGCGCCTTCGTGATCGGCCGGGCGTCCTTCAACGGGGAGCCCCGCGACTTCTTCCCCGGCGCCATCCGGGACGTACGGGCCTTCGACCAAGCCCTCGCCGCCGCCCGGATCAGGACGCTGGCCTGACCATCTGATGCCCCCTCACCAAGCGTTCCCAGGACCGTACTTGGGGCGGGCATGCTAAAGATGTAGCTTTCGAACTGCGGCCGCGACCGCCCACGCTGGAGCCCGCGGCAGCCGGTGAACGGGGAGAGAGTCGAACGGGGAAGCCGGATTCGGCCTCACGGGCAGTGGCGCCGAGCCGCTGGAGCACGACGATCCACGCCGGATCGGACCGATCCCGCTGCTGGGACGGCTCGGGGCCGGCGGAATGGGCCGCGTCTACCTCGGCGTCCACGAGGGCCGGTACGCGACGGGCGGCTGCCCCGACCTCCACCGTCGGGCGTCCATGATCGGCCTGACGACCACGACATGCACCGGCTCCGCCTCCCAGCGCTGGACCAGGATCTGACGTCCGGACCGGGATCGGCGGAGAGGAGGGTCAGGCCTCGTCCCGCTTGCCGTCCTTGCCGTCCTTGCGGTCGTCGTCGTCCTCGGGGCCGCTCCGGCCGGTGTCCTGCGGGCCGTCCTCACCCCGGTCCCGGTCCGCGCCACCGGGCTGGTCGCCCAGCGACTTCAGGAAGTCGGGATTGTCGTCCGGCGCGACCCACTGCCGCCGCCCGCCGCCGCCCTGTCGGGTCGACGAGCCGGCCGGCTGCCGCTTCTTGCCGGCGATGATCCAGGAGATCGACCCGACCAGCGGGAAGAGCAGCACGAGGATCGCCCACAGCGGCTTGGGGATGTGCCGGATGTCCTCGTCCTTCGTGCTGATGCAGTCGATGAACGCGTAGACGCTCAACGCCAGTGGCACGAGGAACATCAGCACCCGGAGCATGGGGCCTCTCTCCAGCGGAAGCGGTGGGCGGGGACGCTCACGGCCCCCGGTTACAGGGCCAGAGTAGCCGCTCGGGGATACTGGACGGCATGGCTTACGACGATCTTCGCTCGCTGCTCAGGGCACTGGAGCGCGAGGGCGACCTCAAGCGCATCAAGGCCGAGGTGGACCCGTACCTGGAGGTCGGGGAGATCGTCGACCGGGTGAACAAGACCGGGGGCCCCGCCCTGCTCTTCGAGAACGTGAAGGGCTCCGACATGCCCCTCGCGATGAACGTCTTCGGCACCGACCGGCGCCTGCTCAAGGCCCTCGGCCTGAAGTCGTACTCCGACATCTCCGACAAGATCGGCGGGCTGCTCCGCCCCGAGCTGCCCCAGGGCTTCGTCGGCATGCGCGAGGCCTTCGGCAAGCTCGGCGCGATGACGCACGTGCCGCCGAAGAAGGTGAAGGGCGACAGCGCCCCCGTCCAGGAGGTCGTCCTGCACGGGGACGACGTGGACCTCGACCGGCTCCCCGCGCTTTTCACCTGGCCGGACGACGGCGGCTCCTTCTTCAACCTGGGCCTCACCCACACCAAGGACCCGGAGACGGGCATCCGGAACCTCGGGCTGTACCGGCTCCAGCGCCACGACAAGCGCACCATCGGCATGCACTGGCAGATCCACAAGGACAGCCGCAACCACTACCAGGTCGCCGCCCGGCGCGGCGAGCGACTGCCCGTCGCGATCGCCTTCGGCTGCCCGCCCGCCGTGACCTACGCCTCCACCGCCCCCCTCCCCGGCGACATCGACGAGTACCTCTTCGCCGGGTTCCTCCAGGGCAAGCGGGTCGAGATGGTCGACTGCAAGACGGTCCCGCTCCAGGTCCCGGCGCACGCCGAGGTCGTCATCGAGGGCTGGCTGGAGCCCGGCGAGATGCTCCCCGAGGGCCCTTTCGGCGACCACACCGGCTTCTACACGCCGCAGGAGCCGTTCCCCGCCCTGAAGATCGACTGCGTGACGATGCGCAAGCGCCCGCTCCTCCAGTCGATCGTCGTGGGCCGCCCGCCGACCGAGGACGGCCCGCTGGGCCGGGCCACGGAGCGCTTCTTCCTCCCGCTCCTCAAGATCATCGTCCCGGACATCGTGGACTACCACCTCCCCGAGGCCGGCGGCTTCCACAACTGCGCGATCGTCTCGATCGACAAGAAGTACCCCAAGCACGCCCAGAAGGTGATGCACGCCATCTGGGGCGCCCACATGATGTCCCTGACCAAGCTGATCGTGGTCGTCGACTCCGACTGCGACGTCCACGACCTGCACGAGGTCGCCTGGCGGGCCCTCGGCAACACCGACTACGCCCGCGACCTCACCGTCGTCGAAGGCCCGGTCGACCATCTCGACCACGCGTCCTACCAGCAGTTCTGGGGCGGCAAGGCGGGCATCGACGCCACGAGGAAGCTGCCCGAGGAGGGGTACACGCGGGACGGGGGCTGGCCGGACATGGTGCTGTCCGACCCCGAGACGGCGGCGAAGGTCGACCGCCGCTGGAAGGAGTACGGACTGTGACGTCTGCTTCCGCCGCGCTGCCGCAGCAGCCGGGGCGCACCAAGGCGTTCCTGCGCCTGGTGATGATCGAGCACTCGGTCTTCGCGCTGCCCTTCGCCTACATCGCCGCCCTCACCGCGATGTACGAGTGGGACGCGAACATCCACTGGGGCCGGCTGCTCCTGGTCACCGTCGCCATGGTCGGCCTGCGCACCTTCGCCATGGCGGTCAACCGGATCATCGACCGCGAGATCGACGCCCGCAACCCGCGCACCGCCCACCGCGAACTGGTCACCGGCGCCATGTCGGTCAAGCACGCCTGGACCGGCGCGCTGGTCGCCCTCGTCGTCTTCCTGGGCGCGGCGGCCCTGCTCAACCCGCTCTGCCTCGCCCTCGCCCCCGTCGCGGTGATCCCGATGGTGGTCTACCCGTACGGCAAGCGGTTCACGAACTTCCCGCAGGCCATCCTCGGCCTCGCCCAGGCGATGGGCCCGATCGGCGGCTGGCTGGCGATCAGCGGCGAGTGGTCCTGGGATGCCGTGATCCTCGGCCTCGCGGTCGGCGTCTGGATCGGCGGCTTCGACCTGATCTACGCCTGCCAGGACGTCGAGACCGACCGCGAGGTGGGCGTCAAGTCGGTCCCGGCCCGCTTCGGCGTCCCGGCGGCCATCTGGGGCGCCCGCGCCTGCCACACGGTCACCACGGCGCTGTTCGCCTGGTACGCCGTCGCCACCGGCGCGGGAGCCTTCTTCTGGCTCGGCCTGCTGATCGTCGCGGCCGCGTTCGGCTACGAGCACACCATCGTGCGCCCGCACGACCTGTCCCGCCTGAACAGGGCGTTCTTCTCGGTCAACGGCTTCATCGGTATCTGCCTCTTCGTTTGCGCGCTGATCGATCTGCTGGTGCGTGGGCTCACGGTGTAGCTCCTTCAGGTGACGTCGGCGGAACCGCCGTGTCCGCCCGCCCGGGGATTCGTACGTTGATCGGACCTTGATCGGTTCTCCTCCCCGCACCAGCGGGGACGGCCCGAGGGCCATGCCCATGAATCCGTTGACGGTCGAGGTGCTCCCCGCGCCTGCGGGGATTGCAGTCGGCCGCCCGACACACACGGAGGGCGGCCGGATAGGCTCAAGATGTGAACCCAGGAGAATCGCAGCGCGCGCCTTGGATCGTGGGGGTGTCGGGGGCATCCGGTACGCCGTACGCGGCGGCGGTGCTGCGGGCGCTGCTCGCCGCGGGCGAGAGCGTCGACCTGGTGGTCAGCCGGGCCTCGCGGCTCACCCTGCTCGACGAGACCGGCATCTCCTTCCGGGACGCCCACTGGCGGACCGACCTGCACGCATGGCTGTCCCGGGGCGCCGACGGCAAACCCGGCACCTTCGACGTGGACCTGGCCGGCGACCGGGTACGGCACTGGAGCGCGGGCGACCTTGCGGCCGGGCCGTCCTCGGGGTCGTATCCGGCCAAGGGCATGCTGATCGTGCCCGCGTCGACGGCCTCCGTCGCGGGCGTCGCGCTCGGGCTCTCGAAGGACCTGCTGCAGCGGTCGGCGAGTGTGACCCTGAAGGAGGGGCGCCGGCTGGTCGTGGCCGTCCGGGAGACCCCGCTGGACGGCCGGACGCTGCGGCACCTGGTGACACTGGACGACGCGGGCGCGACGGTCGTGCCCGCCTCGCCCGCCTTCTACGCGGGGGCGACGCACATCCAGGACCTGGTGGACTTCGTCGCCGGGCGCGTCCTCGACGCGGCGGGTGTCGAGCACGACCTCTACCGCCGCTGGCGCGGCGACCTCGGCGGGGCCCGCCCCACCACCTGAGCACCACATCCCCCCACACGTTTGTTACCCACATCTTCAGAACTCTTCAGTGGAAGGCTTCGATCGCATGGACGCGGTGGACAGGCAGCTCATCCAGGCCCTGAGGGAGAACGGCCGGGCCTCCTACGCGGAGCTGGGGCGCCTCGTCGGACTCTCGGGACCCAGCGTCACCGACCGCATCAACCGGCTGGAGGCGGCCGGCGTCATCACCGGTTACCGGGCCACCGTGGACGCCGCCTCGCTCGGCCTCGGCGTCACCGCCCTGATCGGCGTCTCGCTCTCCGACGCCGCCGACCACGAGGACGTGGCGCAGCGCCTGCGGGACCTGCGGGAGATCGAGGACTGCTGGTTCATCGCCGGCGACGACTCCTACATGCTCAAGGTGCGCGCCACCGACGTGGACGGCCTGGAGAGCATCATCCGCCGGCTGTCGGGCACGAAGGGCGTGTCCAGGACCCGGACCACCATCGTGCTCTCCACCAAGTGGGAGAACCGGGTGGGCGAGCTGCCCGAAGAGGTCCAGTAGCCGGGGCGTACGGTTTACGGAGTCTGTCTCAGAAAGAGGTATCGCATGGACGCCGGGCTCAAGCGGGAGCTGGAGCAGAAGGTCCGCTCCGGGGAGCGGCTGACCCGCGAGGACGGCATCGCGCTGTACGAGTCGGACGACCTGGCCTGGCTCGGCGGCCTCGCGCACGAGGTGCGGACGCGCAAGAACGGCGACGTCGTCCACTTCAACGTCAACCGCCACCTCAACATGACCAACGTGTGCACCGCCTCCTGCGCGTACTGCTCCTTCCAGCGCAAGCCGGGGGAGAAGGACGCGTACACGATGCGCATCGAGGAGGCGGTGAAGCTCGCCAAGGCGATGGAGGGCGAGAACCTCACCGAGCTGCACATCGTCAACGGCCTGCACCCGAACCTGCCGTGGCGCTACTACCCGCGCTCGCTCAGGGAGTTGAAGGCCGCGCTGCCGGACGTCTCGCTGAAGGCGTTCACGGCCACCGAGATCCACCACTTCGAGACCATCTCCGGGATGTCCGCCTCCGAGATCCTCGACGAGCTGATCGACGCGGGTCTGGAGTCACTGACCGGCGGTGGCGCGGAGATCTTCGACTGGGAGGTGCGGCAGCACATCGTCGACCACCGCACCCACTGGGAGGACTGGTCGCGCATCCACCGCCTGGCGCACGAGAAGGGGCTCAAGACGCCGTGCACCATGCTGTACGGCCACATCGAGGAGCCCCGCCACCGCGTGGACCACGTACTGCGCCTGCGTGAGCTCCAGGACGAGACGAACGGCTTCCAGGTCTTCATCCCGCTGCGCTACCAGCACGACTTCGTGGACATGAAGGACGGCAAGGTACGCAACCGCCTCCAGGCCCGGACGCAGATGGCGACCGGCGCGGAGGCCCTGAAGACCTTCGCGGTGTCCCGGCTGCTCTTCGACAACGTCCCCCACGTGAAGGTCTTCTGGGTCATGCACGGCGTGCAGACCGCCCAGCTCGCCCTCCAGCACGGCGCCGACGACATGGACGGCTCGGTCGTCGAGTACAAGATCACGCACGACGCGGACGATTTCGGTACGCCGAACAAGCTCACCCGCGAGGACCTGCTGGACCTCATCCGCGACGCCGGGTTCCGGCCGGTCGAGCGCAACACGCGGTACGAAGTCCTCCGGGAGTACGAGGGGCCCGACCCCGCGCGTCGGGAGTCGCCGCAGCCGATGCGGGTCTGAATCCGCGCGGTCGTATTCCGGCCGCGGGCCGGTGGGGCCGCACGCGCAGTTCCCCGCGCCTCTTTCTGGGGCGTCCACTGGACGCCCCCGAAAGAGGCGCGGGGCTGTGTCGATGTGCGGCTCCGCCCCGTGGGCACGCACCAGCGACCCCCGCGCGGGTCGCGGCCGGCACGGGTCCCAAATGCCGCGGCGGGTACCCGCATCGCATGGCCGACACGTCAGCCCCTGAGGACGCCTACACCGCACAGCCCTTCGTCCCCGCCCGCGGCGGTCTCACCGCCCTGCGCCGCGCGGCGGCCGGCTGCCACGGCTGTCCCCTGCACAGGGACGCCACCCGGACGGTGTTCGGCGCCGGCAAGGCGCACGCCCGCGTCATGCTCGTCGGCGAGCAGCCCGGCGACCAGGAGGACCGGCAGGGCAAGCCCTTCGTCGGCCCCGCCGGGGGCCTGCTCGACCGGGCGCTGGCGGACGCCGGCCTCGACCCGGCTGACGCCTACGTGACGAACGCCGTCAAGCACTTCAAGTTCACCCGGTCCGAGCCCCGCAAACGCCGTATCCACAAGGCGCCCACCCTGCGCGAGACGACCGCCTGCGGCCCCTGGCTCGCCGCCGAGCTGGACCGCGTGGAGCCCGAACTGATCGTGGTGCTGGGGGCCACGGTCGGCAAGGCGCTGCTCGGCTCGTCGTTCCGGGTCACGCGGGTGCGCGGCACGGTGCTGGAGGAGGAGGTCCACGGGCGCCCTCAGCGGCTGGTGCCGACGGTGCACCCGTCGGCGGTGCTGCGGGCCGACGACCGGGAGGGGGCGTACCGGGGGCTGGTCGCGGATCTGAAGGTGGCCGCACAGGCGCTCGGGTAATGGTTACCATGGCTGTGTGTCCCTTACTTTCACCTTCGATCCGGCCGTCACCCCCGACCTCCGCGACGGCGTGCTCGACCTGTGGACCGACGTCTCCAACGCCGGCGGCTCCGTGGGCTTCGTGCCGCCGGTGACGCGGGAGGACATCCGCCCCGAACTGGTCAAGCACATGGTGGGCATGGCCGAGGGCCGCACCCGCCTGCTCGTCGGCCGCGACGAGACGGGCCGGGTGGCCGCCACCGCGTTCCTCGCCCTCAACTCGCACCGCCTGATGACCCACTGGCTGTGGCTCTACACGGTGATGGTCCACCCGCGCCACCAGGGCCGGGGCTACGGCCGGGACCTGATGGCCGCCGCCGCGGACGCGGCCCGCACCGTCGACGGCATCGAGGCGATCCGGCTCACCTGCCGCGGCGGCCTGGGTCTGGAGCGGTTCTACGCGTCCTGCGGCTACAAGGAGGTCGGCCGGGTGCCCGGCGCGATCCGCGTGGCGCCGGGCGACGACCGGGACGACGTCTTCATGCTGCTGTCGCTGACCTGAGCGCGCCGTCGGCCCGAGCGCGCCGTCGGCCCGAGCGCGCCGTCGGCCCGAGCGCGACCACCGCCGGATCCGACCCCGCTGCGAGATCGACGATCCGGCATGTTTCACTGGACAGTGCCTCTTTGTGCCAGAAACGGAAGAGTGGATTGAGATGCTCCGCTACACGCTGATGCGCCTCGGGATCTTCGTGGGCTGCCTCGTGGCAGTCTGGGGGCTCGTCTACGTCGGCGTGTTCCCGCGCGGCCTCGGCGACTCCAACGGCATGTGGATCCTCCTGCTCTCCCTGCTGATCTCGGCCCCCATCAGCTACGTCGCGCTGCGCAAGCAGCGGGACCAGGCCTCGGCCCAGGTCGTGACCCGCGTGGACCGCATGAAGGCCAACCTCGAGGCCAACCGCGGCCAGGAGGACTCCGCCGACGACACGGCACGCGCGCAGGGGCAGACCTCGTAACGTCCGTCACGCACGTGCACGCCCCGGTTTCTGAATTCACAGGAAACCGGGGCCATCTGCGTTTTACGGGCATGAGGCCTCTCCTGCCTCTCAAAGTGAGGCTTTGGGCGTCTCAAAGCACAGGTGTTAAAGTCGTGTGCATGAAGCACGCAGCCGCGCCCCACACACCGCCGAGCCTCGCGCTCGTGGCGCGCCTGCACGTGGACCTCTGTCGGTGCGCGTCCGCGAACTGTCGCCCCTGACGTTCCCTCCTCATCCGTCGTTCTCCACGTCAGCCCAGCGCGTCCGTCCCCCGCGTCCCGTCCCCCTACGGAGCTTGTCCGTGTCTTCCGTAACGAAGTACTTCAAGGTGCCCTTCTGGGCCCAGATACTCACCGGCCTCGTCCTCGGCGTTCTGCTGGGCTGGCTGGCCCGCAGCCAGGACATATCCTGGCTGGTCACCACCCTCGAGAAGGTCGGTGACACCTTCATCGGCCTGCTGAAGCTGGCCGTCGCACCGCTCGTCTTCTTCGCGATCCTGGTGTCGATCACCAACCTGCGGAAGGTCAACAACGCGGCCCGCCTGGCGTCCCGCACCCTCCTCTGGTTCATGATCACGTCGCTGATCGCGGTGGCCATCGGCCTGACCATCGGCCTGCTCACCAACCCCGGCGCCGGCACCGGCCTCACGCCGGCCGACGGCGCGAAGCCCGAGCACACCGGCTCCTGGATCGACTTCCTGACCGGCATCGTGCCGACCGACGTCATCACGCCGTTCACCGAGCTGAACGTCCTCCAGATCGTCTTCATGGCCGCCGTCGCCGGTATCGCCGCCCTCCAGCTCGGCGAGAAGGCCCAGCCGATCCTGAACCTGAGCGAGTCCGTCCTCGCACTCCTCCAGAAGGCCCTGTGGTGGGTCATCCGCCTCGCCCCGCTCGGCACCGTCGGCCTCATCGGCAAGGCCATCGCCACCTACGGCTGGGACCTCATCGGCAAGTACGCCACCTTCACCGCCGACATCTACGTCGGCTGCGCGATCGTGATGTTCGTGGTCTACCCGGTGCTGCTCGCCACCGTCGCCAAGGCCAGCCCGCTGCAGTTCTTCAAGGGCGCCTGGCCCGCGATCCAGCTCGCCTTCGTCTCCCGCTCCTCCGTCGGCACCATGCCGCTGACCCAGAAGGTCACCGAGCGCCTCGGCGTGCCCAAGGAGTACGCGTCCTTCGCCGTGCCGTTCGGCGCGACGACCAAGATGGACGGCTGCGCCGCGATCTACCCGGCGATCGCCGCGATCTTCGTCGCGCAGATCTTCGACATCCAGCTCGGCATCGGCGACTACCTGCTGATCGCCTTCGTCTCGGTGGTCGGCTCCGCCGCCACGGCCGGCCTCACCGGCGCCACGGTCATGCTGACCCTGACCCTGTCCACCCTGGGCCTGCCCATGGAGGGCGTCGGCCTGCTCCTCGCGATCGACCCGATCCTGGACATGATGCGCACGGCGACGAACGTTGCCGGGCAAGCGCTGATCCCGGTGATCGTCTCGGCCCGCGAGGGACTGCTCGACCGCAAGGCATACGGCGAGGCGCACAGCTCGCCGATCGACGAGCCGGAGCAGGAGAAGCAGGCGTCGGAGCCGGTCCCGGTCGCCGCCTGACCGTCGCCTTCGACGTGCTGACGTCCTGATCACCGCCGCACGGACCGTACGCTGATTCGCATGGGTGCTGGAAAGACCAAGCGGATGCCGCGTGCGGTCCGTGAGCAGCAGATGCTGGACGCCGCCGTGAGCGTCTTCGGCCGACGCGGATACATGGCGGCGTCGATGGACGAGATCGCCGAGCTGGCGGGCGTCTCCAAGCCGCTGGTGTATCTGTACCTGAACTCGAAGGACGACCTCTTCACCGCCTGCATCCGCCGCGAGGCCCGCGCCCTCACCGAGGCGGTGCGGGCCGGTGTGCGTCCGGGACTGTCCGCCGACGGGCAACTCTGGTCGGGGCTGCGGGCGTTCTTCACGCACACCGCGCGGAACCCGGACGCCTGGCGGGTGCTGCACCTCCACGCCCGTACCCATGGTGAGCGGTTCGCGGCCGAGGTGGCGGCGATGCGCGAGGAGATCGTCGCGTTCGTGACGGAGCTGATCGCCGCGGCGGCACGGGACGCGCACCGGGACCCGCATCTGCCCGAGGGGGAGGTCGCCGGGCTGGCCGAGGCGCTGGTCGGCGCCGCAGAGTCGCTCGCCGACTGGGCGGGCGCCACCGAGGGCGTCACCGCGAAGCAGGCGGCGGCGACCCTGATGAACTTCGCCTGGGCGGGCCTGGGCGACCTGATGAGGGGCCGGCCATGGTCCCCGCCGGAGGGGCCCGAGCCGGAGCCGCGGGCACCGGCGAGTCCGGCACGGGCGGCCCCGGCGCCGGCGAGTCCGGCACGGGCGGCCCCGGTACCCCCGGCACAGGTACCCCCGGCACCGGCGGCCCCGGTTCAGGCCGGGTAGGGCCCGACCTCGCCGGAGACGTGCAGCCGCCGACCCTCACCGTCGCGCAGTTCGAATCGCCCGTCCCCGGCCCCGTACGTCACCGTCCCCGGCAGCAGCACCGGCGCCCGGAACCGGGCCCGCGCCACGGCCGCGTCCGGCGTCCCGTGCTCGGCGAGGCACCGGGCCACGGTCCACATGCCGTGCGCGATGGCGCGCGGGAAGCCGAACAGGCGGGCGGTGAGCGGGTGCAGGTGGATCGGGTTGCGGTCACCGGACGCGGCGGCGTAGCGCCGTCCGACGTCGTGGGCGAGGCGCCATCGGGCGCGCTCGGGCAGGGGCCGGGCGGCCGGGTCGGCGGGTTCGCGCCCCTCCGCGGCCGGGCCCCCGGCCGTCCGGTGCCGGGCCAGGTACGTGCTGCGTGACTCCCACACGAGGTCCGCGCCGGCCCGTACCTCCGTCACGACCGTGGCCTCCGTGCCGCGCCGGTGCGGCGCCAGGCCCCCGACGTACGTGGTGAGTTCGTACTCGGCGGTCGCGGGCATGACGGCCCGCCGGGTGAGGTCGATCGACGTGTGGACGAGCCCGAGCAGCGGCAGTGGGAAGTCCCGGCCGCTCATCAGCCGCATGGTCGCCGGGAAGCCCAGGACGTGCGGGTACGTCAGCGGGAGGGCGTCCGCCCCGGTCGGCATACCGCACACCCTCTCGTACGCGGCCAGCCGCGCGAGGTCCACCCGCAGGCCGGGCAGTACCAGCCGGGTACGGGGGAACCCGGCGTCCGGGCGGGGGCGCTTGAGGGGCGACAGCAGGGCGCCGCGCAGGAGCAGCGGCGGGAGGGCGGGG
Source organism: Streptomyces pactum (assembly GCF_002005225.1). Classification (NCBI taxonomy): domain Bacteria; kingdom Bacillati; phylum Actinomycetota; class Actinomycetes; order Kitasatosporales; family Streptomycetaceae; genus Streptomyces; species Streptomyces pactum. Next base: position 3,801,934 of record NZ_CP019724.1, on the reverse strand, counting down.
ACGCCGGTCAGCGTGGTGGTCGTGGGGGCCGTGGTGGTCATCACGCCCCCAGCAGGCTCTGGCCGCAGACCCGTACGACCTGGCCGTTGACCGCGCCCGAGGCCGGGTGCGCGAGCCAGGCGGTGGTCTCGGCGACGTCGACCGGCAGGCCGCCCTGGGCGAGGGAGTTCATGCGGCGGCCGGCCTCGCGGATGAACAGGGGGACCGCCGCGGTCATCCTCGTCTCGATGAACCCCGGCGCGACCGCGTTCACCGTCACCCCGTGCCCGGCGAGCGCGCGCGGCGCGAGGGAGCGGACCAGACCGACGATCCCCGCCTTGCCGGCACCGTAGTTGGTCTGGCCCGCGTTGCCCGCGAGGCCCGCGATCGAGGCGGTCGCCACGATCCGGCCGCCCCGGTTCACCGCCCCCGCCGCGAGCAGCGCGTCCGTGGTGCGCAGCACGCTCGCGAGGTTGACGTCGAGGACGGAACTCCAGCGTTCGGCGGGCATGTTGACCAGGCGCCGGTCACGTGTGATGCCCGCGTTGTGGATCAGGACGTCGAGTCCGCCGGGCAGGGCGGCGGCGATGCGGTCGCCCGCGTCGGCGGCGGTGACGTCGAGGGCGAGGGCGGAGCCGCCGAGGCGCTCGGCGACCTTCCGTGCCTCCTCCTCGGCCGGTGGCACGTCGAGGACGACGACGTGGGCGCCCTGTCCGGCCAGCGTTCCGGCGACCGCCGCGCCGATGCCGCGCGCGGCGCCGGTCACCAGCGCGGTGCGCCCGGCGAGGGGGAGGTCCCAGTCGTCGGGGGCGGTGACCGGGGTCTCGGCGGGACCGACCCCGATGACCTGGCCGCTGACGTAGGCGGAGGCGGGGGAGAGGAGGAAGCGCAGAGTGGACTCGGCGGCTTCGGCGTCGGTGAGCCGGACGAGGTTGACCGTCCTGCCCCGCCCGATCTCCTTGCCGAGCGAGCGCGTGAAACCCTCCAGCGCCTGCTGGGCGGCGGCCTGGTGGTGGTCGGCCGGGTCGAGCGGGGCACCGAGCACCACCACCCGGCCGCTCGCGGCCACGGACCCCACGACGGGGTGCAGCGCGGCGTGCACCCCGGCGAGCGAGCCGACGTCCCGGACGCCGGTCGCGTCGAGGACGACGGCGGCGGGGCGGCCGGTGTCGTCCGGGCCGAGTCCCGTGCGGGCCAGTACGGGGGCGAGGCCGAGGTCCGTCCGGCCGGCCGTGAGGTGCAGCAGGCCGCCGTCGAGCGAGCGGCGTTCGAGGGGGGCGGGTTGCGGCAGCCCCAGCCGGCGGGTGAGGAAACGGCCGGGCGCGGTGCCGGTGAAGCTCAGATAGCGGTCGGCCATTGTCCTGTCTCCCCAACGACTCTGTCGTGTCCACAGTGCTTACTCTGGAGTAAGGTTACCGGAGGTAAGCCTATGTCACGGGTGAGGAGCAGGTCGAGATGAGCCCTCTGGCACCGCAGCCGACGCGTCGCGTGGCCGTCATCGGCGGCGCACGCCTCCCCTTCGCCCGCTCCGACGGGCCGTACGCCACCGCCTCCAACCAGGAGATGCTCACCGCCGCCCTCGACGGCCTGGTCGAGCGCTACGGCCTGAAGGGGCCGGGCGCCGTGGGCGAGTTCGTCGCGGGCGCGGTCCTCAAGCACAGCCGCGACTTCAACCTCGCCCGCGAGACCGTCCTCGGCTCGGCCCTGGACCCGCGCACTCCCGCGTACGACGTCCAGCAGGCCTGCGGCACCGGCCTCCAGGCGGTGATCGCCGCCGCCAACAAGATCGCCCTCGGGCAGACCGAGTCGGCCGTCGCGGGCGGCGCGGACACGGCGAGCGACGCGCCCCTCGGCGTCAACGACACCCTGCGCCGCGTGCTGCTGGAGGCCCGTCGGGCGAAGTCCCCCGGCGCCCGGCTGAAGGCGCTGGCCAAGGTCCGCCCGGGCCACCTGGTCCCCGACATCCCGCGCAACGCCGAACCGCGCACCGGCCTGTCGATGGGCGAGCACGCCGCGGTCACCGCCCGGGCCTGGGGCGTCACCCGCGAGGCCCAGGACGAACTGGCCGCCACGAGCCACCGGCGGCTGGCGGCCGCGTACGAACGCGGCCTCTTCCAGGACCTGGTGATCCCCTTTCGGGGCCTGGCCCGCGACCAGAACCTCCGCCCCGGCTCGACGGTGGAGGAACTCGCCGCGCTGCGACCGGTTTTCGGCCTCCAGGGACCCGGCCCCACGATGACGGCGGGCAACTCCACACCCCTGACGGACGGCGCGGCGACGGTGCTGCTGGCCGGCGAGGAGTGGGCCGAGGCGCGCGGGCTGGAGCCCCTCGCTTACCTGACGGCGTACGAGACGGCGGCCGTGGACTTCGCCGGCGGTGATGTGGCGGGCGGCGAGGACGGGTTGCTGATGGCGCCGGCGTACGCGGTGCCGCGCATGCTGGAGCGTGCCGGGCTCGGGATCGAGGACTTCGACCTGGTCGAGATCCACGAGGCGTTCGCCTCCCAGGTGCTGGCCACGCTGGCGGCCTGGGAGAAGCGGGGCCTGGCCCCGGTGGACCGGGCCCGCCTGAACGTGGCCGGGTCCTCCCTCGCCACCGGCCACCCTTTCGCCGCGACCGGCGCCCGCATCGTGGCGACGCTGGCCACACTGCTCGCCGAGCGCGAGGGCCCGGGACGCGGACTGATCTCGGTCTGCGCGGCGGGCGGCCAGGGCGTCACGGCCATACTGGAACGAACGTGACCTACTGGCAGGTAACCCCCGAGACTGCACACCTCCGGCGCGGGACCATCCCGGAACCCGCACCAACTCCCCACCAGGGCCCCGTACGATCCCGGGACCGACCGCCGGTACCCCATGTCCGCGGACCCCGGCGATGAACGCCTCGGCGCCCGAGGCACGTACGTCATGCAGCCACGTCACGCAGCAAGCAGTGACAGCGAAGCAGTGACAGCAGAGCAGTCTCGCCGCTGCACGTCCCAGGAGCCGCCCGTGTCCACCCCGCTTCCCTCCTTCGCCGCGTCCGCCGCCTACGCCGACTCGCCCGGTCCCACCCTGGTGGCGCCCGAGACGCGGCGGCTGGACGGGGCCGTGCGGGAGGCGTACGTACCGCCGCTCGCCCCGCCGGTACGGCGCGGCTCGCTCGCCGACCTGCCCTTCGACAACGCGGCCGCGGTGCCGGGCCGGGTGGTCCTCAGCCGCAGGTCGCCGGACGGCGACTGGTCCGACGTGACGGCGGCCGGGTTCGCCGAGCAGGTGCTGGCCGTGGCCAAGGGCATGATCGCCGAGGGCCTGACGCCGGGCGACCGCATCGCGATCATGGCCCGGACGACGTACGAGTGGACACTGCTGGACTTCGCCGCGTGGGCGGCCGGGCTGGTCACCGTCCCCGTCTACCCGACCTCGTCCCTCTTCCAGACCCGCTGGATCCTTCAGAACTCCGGCGCGGTCACCCTGGTGACCGAGACCTCCGCGCAGGCCGCGGCCCTCGGTCCCGAGCTGGACCGCATCCCCGACCTCAAGCACCTGTGGGTCATGGAGAAGGGGCACGTCGAGCGGCTCGCGGAGCTGGGCGCGCGGGTGCCGGACGCGGAGGTCGAAGTACGCCGGGGCATGCTGAGCCCGAGCACGCTCGCCACCCTCGTCTACACCTCGGGCACCACCGGCCGCCCGAAGGGCTGCGCGCTGACCCACGGCAACTTCTTCGCCGAGGTCGACAACGCGATCGAGCTGCTCTACCCGGTCTTCAAGGCGAAGACGGGCGAGGAGCCCTCGATCCTGCTCTTCCTCCCGATGTCCCACGTCTTCGGCCGCATGGTCGCCGTGGCCTGCGTCCGCGCCCGGGTCCGCCTCGGCCACGCGCCGAGCCTGAAACCCAAGGACCTGCTCCCGGACCTGGCGGCCTTCCGCCCGACCTGCCTCCTCACCATCCCGTACATGCTGGAGAAGGTCTTCAACAGCGCCCGCGCCAAGGCCGAGTCGGGCGGCCGGGCCTCCGCCTTCGACCGCGCCGTCTCGGTGGCCGTGCGCTACGGCGAGGCCATGGAGGCCCGCCAGACGGGCGCGGGCGGCGGCCCGGGCCGCGCCCTGAGGACCGCCCGCTCCTTCTACGACCCCCTCGTCTACCGCAAGATCAGGTCCGCCATGGGCGGCCGGGTCCGGTACGTCATCTGCGGCGGCTCACCGCTCGGCCGCCGCCTGGCCGCCTTCTACGCCGGGGCCGGCATCGAGATCTTCGAGGGCTACGGCCTCACCGAGACCACGGCCGCCGCGACGGTGACGCCCCCGCTGAAGCCGCGCCTGGGCACGGTCGGCTGGCCGCTGCCCGGCACCCGCGTGCGGATCGCCGCCGACGGCGAGATCCTGGTCGCCGGCGACCAGGTCCTGCACGGCTACTGGGACCCGCAGGCGGGCGGTGTCGTCCAGGCCGCGCCCGACGGCTGGTTCGCCACCGGCGACATCGGCCGCCTGGACGACGAGGGGTACCTGACGATCACCGGCCGCAAGAAGGAGCTGCTGATCACCGCGGGCGGCAAGAGCGTGGCCCCGGCCCCGCTGGAGGACTGGCTGCGCTCCCACCCCCTGATCTCCCAGTGCATCGTGCTGGGCGACCGCCGCCCCTACGTCTCCGCCCTGTTCACCCTCGACCCCGACGGCGTCAGCCACTGGCGCCGCATGAACGGCAAGCACCCGGTGCCGCCGGAGCTGCTGACCGACGACGAGGAGGTCCTGGCGGTGCTCCAGCGCGCGGTGGACGAGGCCAACAAGCTCGTCTCCCGCCCGGAGTCCATCCGCCGCTTCGCCGTCCTGCCGAGGGACTTCACGGAGTGGGAGGGACACCTGACCCCGTCGATGAAGCTCCGGCGCGAGGTGATCATGCGGGACTTCGCGGACTCCGTGGAGGCGCTGTACGGGGGGTAGGAGCGCCGGCCGGTCTCAGCGGCGGGCGATCAGGCACGCCTGCGGCACCTTCGTGGAGGTGTCCTCCTCCTGCACCCGCACCGTCCGCGACAGCACCGTGAAGCCGGCCTGCTCCAGCAGCTCCGCCATCGGCCCGGGCCGCCGCCGCTGGAAGTCCAGGGCGACCGGGTGGCCGAACGGGCGGTCGGGGCGGTGGGGCTCGTCGCCGACCTGGAAGGCGAGGAGCAGATGCCCGCTCGGGGCCAGCACGCGCCGCACCTCCTCGAAGAGGTCCGGCAGCCGCTCCCACGGCGTGTGGATGGACGAGTACCAGGAGACGCCCCCGCCAGGGCGCCGTCGGGCAGGTCCAGCTCCAGCATGGAGCCCTGCTCGAACCGCAGGTCCGGGTTCTCGCGGCGGGCGACCGCGAGCATCGAGGCGGAGAGGTCGAGGCCGAAGACCCGCAGGCCGAGCGAGGCGAGGTGGGCGGTGACCCGTCCGGGCCCGCAGCCGAGGTCGGCCACCTGCCCCCGCGGCCCCACCAGCTCGGCGAAGGCGCCCATCAGCGCCCGGTCCAGCGGGGTGCCGGCGCCCGTGGAGCGGAAGTGGTCCGCGTAGTCCTCGGCGATGGTGTCGTAGAAGGTCCGGGTGGTGTCCAGGAAGCCGGTGTCGTCGGTCATGGCGGGACCCTAGTGGCAGGCACTGACAGCCCTGGTGGCAGGCACTGCCAGCGGGATTCACCGGGCACGCGGAAAGGGCAGGAGCCCCGTCGCCGAAAACGGCGCGGGGCTCCTTGGGTACTGCTGTCAATCAGACAGGAGTGACATTCTCCGCCTGCGGGCCCTTCGGACCCTGCGTGACGTCGAAGGACACCTGCTGGTTCTCCTCGAGGGAACGGAATCCCTGAGCGTTGATCGCGGAGTAGTGGACGAAGACGTCCGGGCCGCCGCCTTCCTGGGCGATGAAACCAAAGCCCTTTTCGGCGTTGAACCACTTCACGGTTCCGGTAGCCATAAGCCCTCCTTGGGCCCAAAGGGTTGCCCTGCTCCAGAACCAGCAAGTGTGAAGACTGGAATGCTGCACAACTGCATACGTCTGAGAACGACGAGAGCCCGCGGTCACATGCTCCGCAGGCTCTGTACTGCAAGGGAAACCAAACTGCAACTTGCTGTGAGCCTAGCACGCAGGCCCCCGAGCGCAACAGAGGTCAAGATCACTTCACCCGTATGTTTGAACGCCTCGGCCGTTCGGCTCACGCCGGGGGTCGGCGATGGGCGGATACCGGGGGAGGGCTAGCCTCGCGATGTGGACAATTCTCGCACCCGGCCGCGCGTCGGCCACATCCAGTTCCTGAACTGCCTGCCCCTGTACTGGGGGCTCGCGAGAACAGGCACGCTCCTCGACTTCGAGCTGACGAAGGACACCCCGGAGAAGCTCAGCGAGCGGCTGGTGCGGGGCGACCTCGACATCGGTCCCGTCACCCTGGTCGAATTCCTCAAGAACGCCGACGACCTGGTCGCCTTCCCCGACATCGCCGTCGGCTGCGACGGCCCGGTGATGTCGTGCGTGATCGTCTCGCAGGTCCCGCTGGAGAAGCTGGACGGCGCCCGCGTCGCCCTCGGCTCCACCTCGCGCACCTCCGTCCGCCTCGCCCAGCTCCTGCTGGCCGAGCGCTACGGCGTCACGCCCGACTACTACACCTGCCCGCCCGACCTGAGCCTGATGATGCAGGAGGCCGACGCGGCCGTCCTCATCGGCGACGCGGCCCTGCGCGCGAACATGATCGACGGCCCGCGCTACGGCCTCGAGGTGCACGACCTGGGCGCGCTGTGGAAGGAGTGGACGGGCCTGCCGTTCGTCTTCGCGGTCTGGGCGGCCCGGCGCGACTACGCGGAGCGCGAGCCGGTCATCACCCGCAAGGTGCACGAGGCCTTCCTCGCCTCCCGCAACCTCTCCCTGGAGGAGGTCGGCAAGGTCGCCGAGCAGGCGGCGCGCTGGGAGGCCTTCGACGAGGAGACCCTCGCGAAGTACTTCACCACCCTCGACTTCCGCTTCGGCACCCCGCAGTTGGAGGCGGTCACCGAGTTCGCCCGCCGCGTGGGCCCGACCACCGGGTTCCCGGCGGACGTGAAGGTGGAGCTGCTCCAGCCCTGAATCACCGGGGCCCTGGTGGGGGCGGCCCACTACCCTGCTTCCAGGTACCGGCGTACGGGGGAGGGGTGGGCGCCATGCGGCCGCTCGATGTCGACGAACCCGCCGTCGTGGGGCCCTACCGGCTGCTCGGCCGGCTGGGCTCCGGCGGCATGGGCCGGGTCTACCTCGGCCGCAGCGCGGGCGGCCGCACGGTCGCCGTGAAGATCGTGCACCCGCACTTCGCACTCGACGAGGAGTTCCGGGCCCGGTTCCGGCGCGAGGTGGACGCCGCCCGGCGGGTGGGCGGCTCCTGGACCGCGCCCGTACTGGACGCGGACCCCGAGGCGCGCGTGCCGTGGGTCGCCACCGGGTACGTGGCCGGCCCCTCCCTGACGGCGGCGGTCGCGGACGGCGGCCCGCTGCCGGCCCACTCGGTACGGGCACTCGGCGCGGGTCTCGGCGAGGCGCTGGCGGCGGTGCACGAGCTGGGCCTCGTCCACCGGGACGTGAAGCCGTCCAACGTCCTGCTCACCCTCGACGGACCGCTCCTGATCGACTTCGGCATCGCCCGCGCCGTCGGGGGCACCTCCCGGACCGGGTCCGGGTCCGGGCAAGGCACCGCCTCACTGACCTCGACGGGCGTCTCGATCGGCTCGCCCGGCTACATGTCCCCCGAGCAGATCCTCGGCAAGGGCGTCACGGGCGCGGCCGACGTGTTCTCGCTGGGCGCCGTCCTCGCCTTCGCGGCGATGGGCGCGCCGCCCTTCCCGGGGGACTCCTCGGCGGCCCTCCTCTACAACGTCGTCCACGAGGAGCCGCGGCTCGGCGCCCTGGACGGCGCGACGGACGGGGCGACCGACGGAGGGCTGCGGGACCTGGTGGCGGCGTGCCTGGCGAAGGACCCGGCGGCCCGCCCGACCCCCGGCGAGGTGGCCCGGCGCCTGGCACCCGAGGGCGCGGCACGCCTGGTGGCCGGCGGCTGGCTGCCGGGGGCGCTGGTGGAACGGGTCAGCCGCAGCGCCGTGGAGCTGCTGAACCTGGAGGCGGCCGGGGCGGTGCCGGAGGTGGCGGAGTCGGGGCCGCTGGGGTTCAGCAGGCCGTCGGTCACGTCGGAGGTGGCGGGACCGGAGGTGGCGGCGGGCTTGGAGGTGGCGGCGTCGGGGGTGGCGGGCCCGGGGGTGGCGGGACCGGAGGGAGCGGCGGGCTTGGAGGGCGTGGCGGGCCCGGGGGCGGCGGGCCCGGTGGTGGCGGCGTCGGGTGCGGCGGGGTCGGAAGTACCGGCGTCGGGTGCGGCGGTCGTCCCCACCGCCGGTGCCTTCGGACCGCCCCCGGTGATGCCCCCGTCGCCGGCCCCGCCGGTCCCCGGGCCGAGGGACGGCGACCCCTCGCCGCCGGGCAAGGTCGCCCTGTCCGTCGCGGCGTCCTCCACCCGGGGCGCCGGCGGGCGCGGCCGGCGGCTGAGCTGCACCGTGGCACTCGCGGTGGCCGGGGCGATGGCGGCGGTGACGGTCGGCTCGGTCCTCGTGTTCGACCTGCTGCCGGGCGGCGGGAGCAGCAACAACGCCGACGACGGCGGCCACACCCCGTCGGCGACCGCGCCGTCCGACCCCGGAGCGGGCGGGGAGGCCGAACCCCGCCCCCTCCCCGAGCGCTACGCCGGCACCTGGGAGGGCCAGGCGATCGCCGTCGAGGGCAACCTGCCCCTCGGCACCTTCCGCCTGACCGTCCGCGAGGCCGCGGTCGGCGAGCAACTGGGCACCCTGCGCCACACCGACCTCTTCGGCGGCACCTGCGACGACGTACTGACCCTGAAGAAGGTGACGGAGAAACAGATCGTCGCGAGCGCCGTGGGAGCCGAGGACAACCGCGGCGTCTGCAACCAGGCCCTCCACACCGTCCGCCTCACGCCCGTCGGCGACGACCTCCGGTACGAGTCCGACAGCGAGGACTCGGGGCGGCCCAGGGCGCGGTTGTCGAAGGTCGAGTAGGCACCGCCACTCACCCCGGCACCACGACCGTACGCAGCTCCCCGTCCCCGAGGTGCAGCATGCCCTTGCCCGGGGCGATCTGGCCGCCGACCATGCCGCGGGATACGCGCAGGCCGATGAGGTCGCCGCTGGAGGACTCCTGCGGGCAGAGCAGGATGCCGCGGCGGGCCTTCTTGGCGTCGACCTGCCAGCCGGAGAAACCGCTGCACACGTCCTCCTCGTCACCGGCGATGACGAGGGCGAGGCCGCGTTCGGCACCCCGGGACACGATCTTCTTCATCTGGCTCTCGGCGTCGCAGTCCTCCAGGATCTCGCCGTCGTCGACCAGGACGGCGATCGGCTCCTCCAGGCTCGCCTGGTCGATGAGCTCCTCGAACTCGTCCTCGTCGATGTCGTCCCCGGTGAAGACCTTCAGCACGCCCTCCGCACCGTCCAGTTGACGCAACGGCGACTGACGGGGCGCGGCGACGACGAGGCGGGCGCCCTGCGCGAGGAAGGAGTTCGCGACGTTCATCAGCACCGTGGAACGGCCCGACTTGGCCGGACCCGCGATGACGAACGCCGGTACGCCGTCCGCGAGGTCGGGGCCGAAGCCGACGATCTCGTCGCCGCCGATGCCGACCAGCGCCCACAGCTTGGAACGGGACGCCTCCGGGTCGCGCAGCTCCCACGCCTCGGTGAAGGAGATACGGCTGGGCAGGCTGTCGACGCGGAACGGACGCCGGGCGCGCGGCACATCCGCGTCCCGGGCCGCTGCCGCCTCGCCGATCGCGGTGATCGCCGCCGCCTGCCCCTGACCGGTGGTGTCCTCGGCGAGCAGCGCGAACTGCGTCTCCGTACCGGCCTCGTTGCGGAAGGCGCGGCCCGGCGGGATCTCCTCGGGGACCTTGCGGGTCGGGATGCCGAGCGACGAGAAGTCGCTGCGGTCGGCGAGCCGCAGGCCGTACTTGTCCTCGGTGAGGGTCGCGATCCGGCCGACCAGCAGCGTGCGGTCACCGGTCAGGACCAGGTGGATGCCGATGCTCGCGCCCTCGCGCATCATCGTCTGCAACGCGTCGGTCAGCGAGCCGTGGTCCACCTCGCCAAGGGTGGGTACCCAGCCCTCCCAGCGGTCCAGCAGGACGACGATGTGCGGCAGCCGCTCGTCCTCCTCGACCGCGGCCCGCTGCTCGCCGATGTCGGCGAAGCCCTTGTCGGCCAGGAGGTTCTGGCGGCGGTCCATCTCCCCCTTGAGCCGGTTGACGAGCCGCACCACCCGCTCGGTCTGGTTGCGGCTGACGACCGCGCCGCAGTGCGGCAGCCGGGTCAGCGCGTTGAGGGCGCCGTTGCCGCAGTCGATGCCGTACAGGTGCACGTCGGCGGTGGAGTGGGTGCGGGCCAGCGAGCCCGCGATGGTGCGCAGCACCTGGGACCGGCCGCTGCGCGGGGCGCCGCCGATCATCAGGTGGCCGAAGCTCGCGAAGTCGACCACGACCGGGCGGCGGGCCTGGTCGGAGGGCAGGTCCTCGATGCCGTACGGGGCGGGCGGCAGCTTGCCCGGGGCGGCGTCGGCGAGGGCCGGCATCTCGATCTCGTCCAGCAGCAGAGTCTCGTCCAGCGCCGGCAGCCAGGGGCTGTGCTGGGCGGGGATGCCGAGTGAACGGTTGGCGTCGCGCACCGCGTCGACGAGCACCTTGAGGTCGGTGATCTCGTCGTCCTCGCGGGACTCGGTCTTCGGCTTGGCGAGCGCCGCCCGGCCCAGGTCCTCCCAGCCCAGCGGCCCGACCCAGGGCGCGAGCGCGGCCGGGTCGGCGGCACCGGGCCGACGGCCCCCGACCCGCCCGGACTGGAAGGGAACGAGGGAGGCGTGACCCAGCCGCACGTAGGCGCGGCCCGGGGTGCTCTTGGAAATGTGCCCGGCCTCCGGCGAGTCGATGACGTCGCTCGACTCGCCGCCGTCGGTCACACGCAGCGCGATACGAAGGTTGGTGTTGGCGCGGATCTCGGGCGAGACGACGCCGCTCGGCCGCTGCGTGGCGAGCAGCAGGTGAATGCCGAGGGAGCGCCCTCGCTGGGCGATGTTCACGAGCCCGGTCACGAAGTCGGGCAGGTCCCGCACCATGGACGCGAACTCGTCGATGACGATGAGCAGTCGGGGCACGGGAGCGTGCGAGGGGTCCCGTTTGACGAGGTCCTGATAGTCCTCGATGTCCTTGGCGTCGGCGGCGGCGAGGATGTGCTCGCGCCGCTTCAGCTCGGCGCCCAGCGACTCCAGGGCGCGCTCGACGAGGTGGGCGTCGAGGTCGGTGACCATGCCGACGGTGTGCGGCAGTTTCACGCAGTCCTTGAACGCGGACCCGCCCTTGTAGTCGACGAGGACGAACGTCATGTTCTCCGGCGTGTTCGCGACGGCCAGCGCGGCGACGATCGTCTGGAGAAGCTCGGACTTACCCGAACCGGTCGTACCCGCGATGAGCCCGTGCGGCCCGTCCTTGCGCATGTCGATGCCGAAGGGACCGTCGTACGACTCACCGATGACGGCCATCGTCGACTGCCCGCCCATCCGCCACCGCGCGCTGATCGCGTCGGCCGTCGGCGGCTCCAGTTGCAGCACGTCGAGGAGCCGGCTGGAACCGGGCAGCGCGGAGTCCTCGGTCTCGCCGCTGATGTCCCGCAGCGCGGACAGCGACCGTGTGAGCCGCAGACACCAGGCAGGGGTCACGAAGTCGGGCCGCACGTCCGCGATGCGCTCGGCACCCGCCTCCTCGACCCGCAGCCGCAACTTCTCGGCCCGCGTCCGCTGCTCGGGCTGGGCGGCGGTACCGGTGTGCCAGGCCTGGAAGGACGGAAATCCACCCGCGACCTGCTGAGCCTGCTGCTGCTCGCCCTGCTGCTGCCCCGCCTCCTCGACCTTGGGCTCCGCGACGACGAACGCCTGGCACTCCCCGGGCAGGAACCGCTCCTCGGCGTCGAGGCAGAGCGCGTACATGGACACGGCCGGCCCCTCGCGCAGCAGCCGTACGACCCCCGGCAGGGACCGCAACCGCCGCGACCCGTCCCACACGACGACGATGTCCGGGTCGCTGAAGGTCGCCCCCGGGCCACCCTTCTGCTGGGCGGCCTTCTTGCGCGCGTCGAGGATCTGCGTCAGCTCGCCGATGCGGGCACCGACGGTCTCGGCGTCGGTGCCGATGAGAATGTTGACGTCCTGGCCTCCGGAGGGCCGGGAGTGCGGCAGCCAGCGGACCCAGTCCCACTCGGTCCGGGCGGAGTTCTCGCTGAGCACGTAGAACTGCACGTCCATGGGGCTGTGCAGTGCGGCGGTCTGCGCAACGGCCCATCGCCCGAGGGAACGTGCCGAGTCCCCGGGCCCCGCGATGCCGATGACCCCGAGGCCGCGCAGCGACAGTGCGACGGGAGCGTCCTCGATCTTCCAGGTGACCTGCCGGCGGTGGTCGTCCTGCTCGGGGTCGTCGAGCACGACCTCGGAGGGCAACTGCCCCGTGCCGACCCTCAGCAGCAGATGATCCCGGTCCGTCCGCCGCCGCTCCCACAACCGCGTCCGAGGCCCCGTCCCCACCGACAGCACGACCGCCGGATCGGGGATCGCGTGCCGCCGGTCGTTCCGCTCGGTGACGAGCGCGTCCTGCGCGTCCTTCTCGATCCGCGCCTTCTGCTCCTCGTACTCCTTGACCTGCTTGGCATGGGACTTGCGCCCGTGCTTCTTGTCGTTGAAGTAGTTGGCGAACAGCAAGACGGGACTGAGCGCCGCCATGATCAGGTAGTACCAGCGCCCGAAGACCGCCACGGCGACGACGGCGCCGACGATCGGCGTGAACGCCATCAGCCAGGGCAGCGGCCGGGGTTCGTACTCGCGGGGCGGCGACGGCAGCCGGAAGTTGGTCTGCCGCTCGGGCGGGCGCAGCCGCGGCGGCCGGTTGTAGTCGAGCCCGATGCCGTCCTCGGACCACTTCAGCGCCGCGTTGGGAGGCGAGTACCGGGCGAGTTCGACGAGGGAGTTCCCGACCGCGATCTGCGCGCCGAGCGGCCAGTCGCCCTTGTCCTCCTCGACGGTGGCACCATCGAGGGTGACGCCCTCCTTGTCGGCGTGCACGGCGAACTTGCAAGTGCCGTCGGTGGCCACGGAGAGGGTGAGGGCACGCGCGTCGACCTCGGGATCGTCGATACGGACATACGCGGCGGCCCCGCTGCCGATGTCGTACTTCCCCACCCCCAGCCGGTGCACGAACCCGGCGCCCGGCCCGCCGACGACACGCAACTCCACCAGCCCGCTGGGCTCTCCGGGCAAACACCCCGACGGATCCTGGAGCGAGACGACCGCCCCTTCGCGAAGCGGCGAGCCGATGACGGTGGCCGACGGATCGACGGCGTACCCGTCGACGTAGACGAGGGGCGCGTTGCCCGCGGCCCCCTGCCGCTGCTGCCCGATGGGAATGACCTGCGCGCCGACGACCCCGACCTGCTTGGCCAGCTCCTCGGCGATGTCCCCCACGGTGGACTCAGGATCGGCATCGAGCACGACGTCGGCGGTGCCCCCGCCGAACGGGTCGACGACGGTCAGAGTCAGTCGCACGCTTGTCCTCCCCAAACGGCCCCTGCGGCCGCTTCCGCAACACGGCTCACAGTGCAAGCGACGATATCCGCTGCGTGTCGCGGTGCGGCAACAGGGAGGTGACCGAACGTTCCCGAAGGCAATGCAGGGATGTGACACCACAAGTCACCCCCGTAAGCTGCTGCCTCAAGAGCGGAAGATCACACCGGTCGTTTCATGCGACACCTGCGACCGGTTTGACCGGTGCGCCGGTTCGATCCGCAAACAAGGAGCCACGGGGGTTGGCCCTGCGGCGTTGTGAGAGGAAGCGGCTTCATGGCCAAAGACCTTGACATCACATACCAGGACATGCGGGATGCGGCCAAGCATGTCGTGAAGGAGAAGGAAAAGCTCCAGGAGAAGCTCGACGGCCTCCGCAAGTACATCGCCAACCTGGTCGAGTCGGGCTACGTCACGAAGTCCTCCTCGAAGGCTTTCGACGAGAACTTCGACGAGTTCACCAAGGGCGCCAAGACCACCCTCGACGGCCTCGACGGCATGGGCGACTACCTGACCATGGCCGCCGACAAGTTCGAGCAGATCGACGAGGAACTGGCGAAGCAGGCGCGGGGCTAGTAGGGCCGGCGCGAACTGGGCAAGTGGTGGTGCGGCGGGGTGCGTACCCCGCCGCACCATGCCCAGTGCGGGGACGGGAAAGATCGACCTGGCGATGAACGATGAGGAAGGGGGCTGGCTCACGGCCTGGGCCGCCGACACCGTAGCCTCTCAGCCCTTGGTCGTCAGCGCCTTCCCGAAACGGCCCGTTGTGTCTACGACGGACGGGTAGTGGGCACCGAATGCGACACCGGCGGCCTGCCAGGCAGTGCCCGCTGCCGCCCTCAGGGAACGAACACGGCCAACGAACGGGCCAACTCTTCTACATCCTCGGCAGCAGTGAGGACGCGAGCGACATCCTCCGTCGCCGTCCAGATCACCACGTCCGCTCCGTGCTGCTCCACCTGCCACGCATAGCGCACACAGGCGGCCAGGTGTGGCGAGTTCTCCTGGGTGACGTACCGGAACGTGCTCATGCCCTCCCCGAGATGAGGGGAGTCAAAGGCTCTCACGACGGGCGGCTCTACGGCCGTGGTGTCGTTCGCCTCGGTGAGTGCGCGCAGGGTCGCCTCGCGTGGCTTTCGGGCCGGACCGATTGCCGCGCACACGGGCAATGGGATATCCGTCGGGTGGTCGAGGTGCAGGAACAGCCAGTGATCCGAGCCAGGAGGGCAGAATGCCTCGGCGCAGCGCGCCAGCGTCTCTCCAACGAAGGCTGATCCGTTAGGCCCGGGGGCCAGTTCACGGTCCGCCCACAGATCCTCGGCCCGTTCCAGACACCATGCATGGATGTCGTCCCACTCCTCGAAAGGGGCAGATGTTCCCGCTCGCGGTGGGATGATCACCCAGGGATATGCGTCGACGTACTCGATGTCGATAACCGGCCAGAACGCTTCGCTCATCCATGCCTCCAGCGAAACGTGGCCATGACCGCATCGAACCATTCGACGAGGGCTTCCGCCAGTTCGTCTCTCGGGTCTCCTCCTCCGACTGTCGAGAACGCGGCCACGAACCATCGGTCGGGATCACCGGGGACGGAGACGATGTACTCGACGCGGCGAGAGGCTGCCACTGCCCCCCCGGTCCGGAGCCGCCGCAGCGACGTGTTCCCGCCGTACGGCGAGTGCGCCGTCCACCTCGCCGGAACTGAGGTCGGCGTTCTCGGCTCCGTCCCTGGTCAACAGCTGAACGGCTATCTCGCTGGGAGGCGTCCGAGACCCGTGTGGGCCGCGTGTCGGCACCACGGTCTCGGTCACGAGGATCGAGGCCCCGAGGTTGAACTCCTCATCACTCACCGGTTTGACCGGTAGGTACAGGTCGAGGCCATCGTGTTCCTGAGCCCCGGCCACGGCCTTGCGGAACCGCCGGGCGAGCTCCTGCTTGTACGGGCCGATCTTGTCTGAAGGGGCGTCTGCGGGTATGCGTGAGTACGCGTCCTGCAAGATCCGCTCAACTGCTTCCTGCGTGCCACTGCGCAGAGGGATCTGTGCCCACTGGGAGGGGATGAGGAGGCGGTATCCCGTGGCCCTTGGGCCTTCCTGGCCCACAGCCGCCCTCTGCTCAGCTGCCATGGAGGGGCTCCTTGCGGTTGAGAAGGTACATCGTCACCAGGCCGCCGATACCAGCGACCACGGATAGCCACAGAATGACCTTGTCCTGCACGGCCGCGAACGCCAGGCCGTAGACGAGGTAGAAGGTGAGTGCGATGCGTAGGATGGTCTGCTCGCCGGAGAGCGCGGCCCGGTCGGCCGGTCGACGTGCCAGCACGATGAGCAAGACAGGAGTCACGGAAGCCAGGGCCCATTCCCATGTGGGCATCGGCAGCCACTGCTCTCCGAACATCTCCTCGGAGAAGGGTGTGGCCAGGAGACGGAAGACGCTTAGCAAGAAGACGATCTTCACGCCTGCGACGCCGTACTGCAGCCAGGCAACCGTGCGGCTGGTCCCCCCTGAGTCGCGGGTTTCGGTCATCGGAGAGTCTCCCTCACCATTGCGAGCCGACGGGCGCGGTCATCCGGTCCTTCATCCTGCTGTATCCGTCGTTCGTGAGGGAATCCGCGCTCTTGTCCGCAGCGTCGAGCCCTGTGGAAGCAGCCCAGGAACCCTGAATCGCGTCCTTGTGGCGCTGGGCCTGGCTGGCGTTGGACGCCAGTGTGGGGTTGTCGGGATAGGCGTCGCGCCACTTCGGTACCGGTCTTCCGCCAAGTCGAGTTTGCGTCCCAGTCCGCGAGCGTCCTCAGCCAACTTCTCGGCGTATTTGCCCTTAAGATTGTCGGCGTCCGCCATCGCGGTGAGTGACTTCGCCTGAGTCCGCAAGTATTCGGCAATCTTCTTCATATGCGTGACTTGGTCTCGGACACCGCTCGGATCACCGGGCACCGGATCGCTCTCGCGCAGCGGGTGCCAGTCTTTGGGCCTCGCCATCAATTCCCCTGAGTCAGCAGTACGGTACGTCAATCGGCATGGCTACTTGTTCTTTTTGCCGGTCTTGGCCAACTCGTCGTCAAGGCTCTTGAACGCATCGCGCGTCCCTTCGACCATCTTTCCGACTTCCTCCAACGACTCGACCAAGCGCTTGCGGTTGTCGTCCCAGTTGTCGATAAAGTCCGTCATGGCGCTCCGGAGCTCGGAAGCGCCCACAACCGAGGTGATGTCGTCTTTCCACTCACCGAGATCCTTGAACTCGGTGCGAATCGCGTTGAGCTGCTTCGCGGAGGTTTTCAGGAGGTCGAAGTCGACAGTCAAGTCCGACATGCGGATCAGTCCAGTCTGTGATGGCCGGAATCGAAATTCCGTTCGTCAAGAGCGTGCCCTATGGTCAAGGATTCTCCGCAATCTAGCGGCACCGAGAGCGGTGATGTGGCTCGAGGGGCGGAGAAAGACTGTTACCTATTTACCGCCTGGATCTCCTGCACTGTCACCGCCTGATCGTTGCCGAAGGTGCCGTCGGGGAGCGTTCCGGTCTCGCCGGTGGAGCTCTCCCACGCGATTTCCCAAGTGACGGTTGCCTTGAGGTCGTAGGTGCCTTCACCGGAGGACCGGAGGTATGTGACACCGCAGGGCGGGGTCTCGTCGGACTTGCCCTTGGCGTAGGGCTCACCGACTGTTCCCTCGGCGCTGATGGTGCACTCGCCGGAGGCGGGGAACATGGTGGCGTCCGCGGTTCCCGGTTCCAGTTTCAGCGAGACGGGCTTGGCCGTCGTGGTGGCAGAGAGGTTCCAACCGCCCACGTTGAGAGACGCGGTGACGGATACCTCGTGGAAGTCGGCCTTGTCCAGCCAGGCCCAGGTGGGAAGGTTGACCTTTGTGGCCTCTGCGGGTGCGAGAGTGACCTCGGTGTCGGGGACCTGGAGCCGGTTGTACGCGAGCATCGCCAGAGTCTCGCTGTCGAGGGCACCCTCAACAGGCGGATCGTCGCCGTTGTCGACCCAGAAGTCGGCTTGGCTGCACGCCAGGTAGTCATCCCCCTCAAGACGCTCCCAGTCGTAGACCGTCCCCCAGAACATGCCTTCGCCGGACTTTTCCTTGTTGAAGTCCTTGTAGGGCTTGCCTTCGATGTAGCGGGACTTCTCGGCGGCGTAGCCCTGCGCCGCACCGCTGAAGTGTCCGACGTTCCAGCGCTGCTCGAAGTCCTTCTCGTACTCCTCGGGCGTCCACTTCGGCTCGTACCAACAGGCAGGCGGGTCGTAGTCGCCGACAGCGGTCAGAGCACCGGTCGACTCGCCGGTCCCGTTCCTGGAGGTGTTGAAGGTGACCTGCGAAGTGATGTCCCGCCCGCTTGAACCGCTGCTGGTGTCGGCCTCCCCCCGAGATCCGCCGAAGCCGGTCTCCGCGTGCGCCGGCCCCATGGGGAGCAAGGCGGCGCTGGCGAACAGCACGGCTCCGGGCAGCGCCAGCCTTCTGGGCGACTTTACGGAATACATTTCTCGTTCCCCCGCTTGGAAATGACCTTACTTGTGACCCAGATCCCCTTGGAGTTCTGCTCAAGACGGCTGACGTAGTACACGTAGGAGTTGTCGGAGGGGGCGCTGCGGTCGACCTTGTTCGTCTTCCGGAACTTGTTGAATGCCTTGCTCTCGTCCGCGCAGAGTGTGACCGCTGCCGTGGCTTTGCCGGACAGGTCCACGGTTGGCGCGTAGTAGCGCGTGGTGCCGGTGATCGTCGCATCGTGGTCCACGAAGGTCTGTACCCACTTCGCAGCTCCCGCCAGTGCCTCGCCCTTGTAGTAGAAGCTGAGAGCAGGTGACTCGGTCTCTCCGTCCGTGATGGCCCGGGTAACCGCGGTCATCGAGTGTCCCGCGTCGGCGAGCACGGCGTCCTTGGTGGCGTCGCCGGTCTCCCAGTCCTCGAAGACTTCCTTCACGTCATCAGGCAAGGAGAGATCAGGGCGGCTGACGTCGGCCGATGCGCTCGGTGAGGCAGGCGCCGATGCCGACGATTCGCCTGTGTCTGCTCCGGCGATCTTGTCTGTGTCGCTGGACTCTCCCTCCCCGCTGCCGCAGGCCGTCAAGAGCAGTGCTGCCGTCGCGACAACGGGCAAAGAGCGGCGCTTCACAGTGGACTCCCCGTGGGACAAAGGTTCAGTCAAGAGCACAGACGCTAGCGGTGGGGTTGCTGATTTCGCCAGAGCGAACTGTCCGAGCAGCTTGGACATGTCGGGCGTACGTTCTCATTTCTGCGCTGTGCTGTGTCCTGATCGTGTTCCAGCGGGTGACGGGCCGACAGCGGCCCCGGGCGCGTTGGGGAGTGCTGCGTCCGGGGCCGTCGTGGGAGGAGGGTTGTCCTTCTCCATCGCCGTGCTGTGCACCTCGGGCACGTGCAGGGCGGGTTCGTCGGCGGGCAGGGAATCGGTTCGGTGGGTGGCCCGTCGGTCCGGATGCGACGGCGGGCGGCGGATTCCAGTAGTTCCAGCACGTCGGTCATGGGCGGGTAGTGCTCGGCGCACTCAGGGCACGCATAGACGTTGGAGCCGGGGCCCGTGGCGGCGTGTACCTCGTGGACCAGGATCGGTTCGTCGGTGGTGTGCCGGCAGCGGGCGCACATCCGCAGGGGAGGCCGTCGGGTGAGCCTTCCCTCGTAGTGTGGGGTCCGTGACTGCTCGGGAAGTTGAGAGTCATGGCGGAGAAGCGTCGGGTGTTCACGACTGAGTTTCGCGAGGGGCTGTACGGATCGTGGCGGAGACCGGGAAGCCGCTCCCCGAGGTCGCGCGAGACTTGGAGATCAACGAGACGACGCTGGCGAGCTGGGTGTCGCGTGCCAAGCGGGCTGGCAACGGCTGGGGTGAGAGCGAGGCCGAGGAGCTCGCCCGGCTGCGGCGGAAGGTCGCGCAGATCGACGAGGAATTGGCGAAGCAGCCGCGGGGCTCGTAGCGCCGGCGCGAGTTGGGCGAGTGACGGTGCGGCGGGGCGAGCGGCGAGCGCGCGTCCTGCCGCACCGGTGGCTGGCAGGATGAGGTGGGTTGATGCAATCCGCGGCGCAGCCGGTTGTCAGTACGTCACTCACTCCGGGTTGGGATTGAGCCAGATACTGCGGGCGAAGTCATCGAAGATGTCCATGTTGAGACCCAGCCAGCCGAGTTCATCCGTCACTGTGCGCACGGATGCGTAGATCTGAAGCTCCTCCGACCACCAACCGTAGTTCAGCGAGACACCAAGGCCGGCGTCATCGCTGAAGTAGCGTAGACAGCGCAGGCCTTCACCGATCCGGTCCGAGTCGAATGCGGTGACATCCGGGGGGCGAACCGACCCCTCTTCGGTCGCCTGGACGAGTGTCCTGAGGTCGGACTCTCGGCCCGCACCCTCTCCCTGCATCAGGAGAGCATAGAAAGGTTGCGGGACTCTACGAGGATCACCTCCATACAGGAACACTTGGTGTGCCGGGATCCGGGGGTGCGGGTGAGCTTCGATCAACTGCCGGAAGCGATCAGTCAGTACAGCGCGGTTGGGGTTGCGCCACCATTTCCGGTGGCGTTGATAAACGATGTCCGCACACCTGGCGGCCCACTCGTCGATTTCCGTCCGCTGCTGCTCCGTCCAGTGGAGCGGCATCAGGAACCACTCGGTGGGGTCTGCCTCAGTCTCGAAGAAAATCACTCGTAGCTCCAGCGGAATGTCATCATCACGGCATCGAAAAGTTCAACCAGGGCTGACGAGTAATCGCTGTCGGGCTTTCCGTCGCCAACTGTACTGAAGGTGATCGCCAGCCATCGAGGAAGCGGCCTTCCGGGGACAGACAACACATACTCAACTCGTCGGGACGAGAAGGGAATCTCCGAACCTTCCTGAGGATGAACGACCCTTTCCATTCGTATGCCTGACGAGCCGTCGACTTCGACTGCCTCGCTAGTGCTGTTATCTGCCGCCAGAGCTGCGAAGATGTGGTCTGTTTGAATTCCACTCCCGACGTCACCTGTCACAGGAGTCGGTTCAGTGACGACGAAAGATGCTGGAATGACAGTATCGTGAACGCGTTCCGTGGGCAGGTAGAGTATCAAACCATTTGCGCGCGCAGCCTTTCTGGCAGCCTTCCTGAGCTGTTTGAAGAGCTCCATTCGAACCTTGCTTATGTCATCTTTCGCTAGGTCGTCGGGGAGTTGCCTGATGGAGCGGTCTACCACAGCCAGGATCGAGTCGTCCAAGAACTCTTCCTGCAGCCTGATTTTGTCCCAACCAGGTGGTAGGACGAGATTGAACCCAACGGGCATTTGCGGCACTGTTCGACTCTGTTCAGTCACGCCTGAGCCTCTCTGTGAGCCATGCACCGAAAGTAAGTAGCGGAATCAGCGGTGCAATGAAGACTCCGGGCCATATGCCCGTTACCCAAGCGGCCAGAAAAAGCGCCGGTGAGTAAATGAAGACTTCTGTGAGGCCAGATGGACGCCGGGTGGGGCGAGGATGCCTGTAGAAGATGCAGAGCAATGTGAGAATTGCTGCGGCCACGATCGACCGTTGAATCAAATAGACGGTGTCTCTGGCGGAATCGGGCATGACCGAGGCTGCCATGACTAGAAAGATTGAGCTCGTACCCGTGATAAGACACAACCTGGCCAGAGCAGTAGGCCCCTCGCCGAGACGTCCGACCTCTCGACTTTGCTGGGTAAAATTCATGGCGTCTCTTCTCTGATTGAGCACTACATCACCAGTGAGTGTCCTCTGGCAACTTACCGGTTTCTCCCTTGAAGTCCTCGTACGACTGGTTATAAGGCTTGGTTGGAAAAACAGGACTCTCGCCGAGGGTCTTGTCTGTCACATCTGCGGTGGCACCGACCACCGCACTCCCCACGGCGACCCTGTAGTACGTGTCGGACTTCCCGGCGGCTGCGGCTGCGTCGGAGAACGTCGAGGTGTTCTGACGGATGTTCGTGACGATTGCGCGGGCGTCAGGACTCCCGAACCCTAGATTTTCGAGTGCGGTGGGGCGGACTGGCGCTTCGTCGGCTACGCGGCCGGCGTGCCGCGACATGTCTTTACGAAGTCGATTAAGGTGCCCCCGCGCGGCTTCTCTCGCGTTGTCGTCTGCAGCCGTCGCTATACGACGTGTGAGCTCGTCGCGTGTGGCTCGGTTCGTTCTCAATAGTCCCTTGAGTCGATCCTTCCGCTGCACCTTCGACGCAGACTTGACTGCTTGGTTGGCCGTCTTCAGTTTGGTCAACATTTTTGCTCCGGCGGCGAAGGCTACCAAGCCGACGCAATCCATCAGCACCTCTGTCATGCTGGCTTCGCCCGCGAAGAACAGAATCAGTCGGGATGCTGCGATAAAGATGGACAGCCCAAGGGCAATAGCTCCGAGAGCAGGACCAATGATTGGGATCCATACGAGGAAGGGTGCCAACGTGCCCAATGCGGAAGCTACCCACCCAAGGGCATCGAGTACCCATTTTATTTTGTCGATGTTGTCATGAATCAAGCCTTTGAAGTCATCCCAAAAGCTGTCCTCGATGATATCGGAAATCTCGTCGCGGATCTGTTTTGCATAGTGTCCCGCTCGGCTGTCCCGGTCACCTGTGATTCCGTTGAGCTGATTGCGGTATTTCTGCAGTGGATCCTCTGGATCGCTATCCGCGCGCTTGGAAGAGTCGTCACCGCGAGCATCCTTCTTGCTCTTCTCGGCTTCTACTTCTTCCTGTTCCTTCTTCGCATTGGTCAAGACCTTGTCGGCCGTACCCTGGAATTCTTCCAGTTCGTTGGCCCAATTGGTCAGGTGGACGTGGACGCGCTCGTAGCGACTGGCGACTTCCCTGAGGTGCTTCTCCAGCACCTCGGACTCGTCGCGCAACTTTCCCGCATACTTTCCTTTGAGCTCGTCGTCATCCTTAATGTCACGAAGTCGGCCTGCCTGGTCCCTTAGTGAGGATGCCACATTCTTCATGTGTGTTACTTCGTCGCGGATTTCTGCTGGATCCCCTGGCACCGGATCAGTTTCCGCGAGCGGGTGCCAGTCCCGAGGGCGAGGCTTTGAGGAGGCGCTCACTTGCCCTTCCTCGCCTTCTTCAGTTCCTTCGCGAGCGCGGCGTCGGCGCCGGTGAACCCGTCGATGGTATTGGTAACGAGCTTCCCGACGCTTTCGAGGCTCTCGATCATCCGCGTGCGGTAGTCATCCCAGTTGTCGACGAAGTCACCCATGGCGTCGCTGATCTCGCCGCTGCCCCAGTGGGGGCGCATGTCGTCTTTCCTGTCGTTGATGTCCTGAAGTACCTTCTTGATCTTGCGCAGGTTGGTGTCCGATTCAACGAGGATATCGACATTGACAATGAGATCTGAGTCGCCTGCCATGATCGCTTACTGGTCTCCTGTGGACGTAACGAGGGTGGTAGTGCTGGGGTGGTGTGCGATGTCAGCGTTTGACAGCCTGAATCTTCTGGACGTCACAAGGATGGTGGTCTACTGTTTAGCGGTTGACGGACTGGATCTCCTGGACGATGACCGCCTGGTCGTTGCCGAAGGTGCCGTCGGGTAGGTCGCCTCCCGCGCCGCCCGTGCCGGTCCAGGCGATTTCCCAAGTGACTGTCGCCTGGAGTTCGAAGGAGCCGTCTCCAGAGGAACGGAGGTACTTGATGCCGCAGGGTGGGGTCTGGTCGGCCTTGCCCTGGGAGTAAGGCTCGCCGATCGAGCCGCCATCGTTGATCGCGCATTCGCCGGAAGCCGGGTAGGTTTCCGCGTCTTCGGTGCCCGGCTCCAACTTCAGGGACACCGGCGTCGCGGTGGTGGTGGCCTGGATGTTCACAGCGCCCGCGTCAAGTGACGCTGTGACCGACACCTTGTCGAACTTTGCCTTGTCGAGCCAGGCCCAGGTGGGGAGGTTGACCTTGGTGGCCTCGGCAGGGGCGAGGTCGACTTCGGTGGTCGGCAGTTGAATGCGGTTGTAGGCCAATTCGGCGAGTACCTCCGGAGTGACCGCGTTTTCAACCGGCGGAGCGGCGCCGTTCTCCGCCCAGAAGGGGTCCTCGTCGCAAACTTGAGCCTCCGGTTCCATCCAACGGTCCTCGTCTCGGACGGCAACCCACCAGTTGCCCTCGTCCTTCTGGTCAAGGTTGTAGTTCTTGTACTTACCGTCTTTGTATTTTTCCCGAGTCTTGCCCGCACTTGTCTTGGCGTAGCTGTGCTGACCAGGGGTATTGACGGTAGTTTTGTACATGTTTTCTATGTACTCAGCGAACTCCTGGGCGGACCGTGGTTCATACCAGCAGGCAGGTGGTGTCCAGTTTCCGACGGGAGCCAGGCTTCCCGAGTCGGAGCTGCTACCACCGTTGGTGGAACCGCGGAACGTGATCCGCGACTCCAACGTCTTACCGCTGTTTGAGCCTTCCTGTTCTACCTGGGCGCCTTCATTGCCATCGCCAAGACTCACGTCGGCATACACGGGCGGGACGATGAGGGTGGTGCATGCGATGGCGAGGCCAGCGGCAGGGAGCCAGCGGCGGGCAGGAGTTACGGTGCGCATGTGTCGTTACCCCTCTCGGAGTTCAGCACGGCGGTCTGCCACACGCCCTTCTCGTTCTTCTCCATGCGGGTGGAGTAGAGGAGGTAAGAGTCATCGGTGACCGGGGTCTTCTCCGCCTCACCGGTCTTCCGGTCCTTGACGAACGCCTTGCCTTCGAAGGAGCAGTACGTCAGCGTCGCCTTGCCGTCGGCGTACACGTCGACGGTCGGCTTGAAGTAGCGGGTCTCGCCCGTCATCGACTTCTTGGCTTTTACGAACTCCTGGACCCAGTCAGCAGCGCCCAGCAGGGCGTCCCCCTTGTAGTAGAAGCCGAGCGCGGGCTCGTCCGGCTCCGCCTGGGTGATGGCGTAGGTCAGCGCATCGACGCGGCGCGATGTGTCGGCCAGGACCGCGTCCTTCGTGGCGTCTCCGGTCTTCCAGCCCTCGAAGACGTTCGCGACGTCCTTCGGCAATGTCACCTTCGGATGCTGAGCCGTGTCGCTGGGGCGCGTGGCCGGCGTAGCCGACTCTTGTTCGCTTCCAGCGTCGGCCCCGGCGATCTCGTCGTTGGCCTTCGAGGCGTCATCCGAACTGCCACAGGCCGTCAGCAGTAGTACCGCTGCCGCGGCGAGCGCGGCGGCAACGGGCAAAGAGCGGCGCTTCACAGTGGACTCCCCGTGGGACAAAGGTGCAGTCAAGAGCACAGACGCTAGCGGTGGGGTTGCTGGTTTCGCCAGAGCGAACTGTCCCAACAGCTTGGGCATTTCGGGCGTTCGCTGGCATTCCCGCAATGTGCTGTGTCCTGATCGTGTCCCAGCGGGCGACGGGCTGGAAGCGGCCCCGGGCACGCTGGGGAGTGTTGCGTCCGGAGCCGCTGGGGGGCCTTCTCTATAGCCGTGCTGTGCACCTCGGGCACGCGCACGGCGGGTTCGTCGACGAGCAGGGGATCGGTTCGGTGAGCGGCCCGCCGGTGTGGGCGCGACGGCGGGCGGCGGAGTCCAGTAGTTCCAGCACGTCGGTCATGGGCGGGTAGTGCTCCGCGCACTCAGGGCACGCGTAGACGTTGAAGCCGGGGCCCGTGGCGGCGTGGACCTCGTGGACCAGGACCGGTTCGTCGGTGGTGCGCCGGCAGCGGGCGCACATCCGCAGGGGAGGCCGCCCGGTCATCGGGTTGCCGCCGGGACCCGTACGCCGTGGATGTGCCTCGGGCCGACGTCGACGCCGAGGGTGGCCGGGTGTGCGGCGCGGCGGCGTTCGCGTTGGTGGCGGCGTTCGGCGGGGTCCAGGACGTAGGGGCGTACGAGGCGGGACGCGTTGCCGTCGAGGATCTCGGTGAAGCGGGGCGGGGGTGCCGGGATGAAACGCAGGGGCGGCGCGGTGCCGAGGCGGTGACGGCCCCGGGGGTTGGGTGTGCAGATGCTCAGCATCCAGGCGAGGAGGCGGGCGGTAAGGTCCAGCATGTTGGCGCTCCTTTGCAGCGTCGGCCATGCCCCGGGACGGCTTGCCTCCGTCGCCGGGGTCTTCTGCGATCAGCGTACATTGCTGCGCATGTCAGTGCATAGCAGTACGCAGCAATGCGCCTATTGCTGCAGCTCAGAGCTGTTTTACGGTGACTGGTATGGCAGCAGACACGGGCGACTCGCCGATCGACCCCAACAAGATCGCGTACGTCTATATGCAGGTGGCCGACCACATCGCTGCCCGTATCGCGTCGGGTGAGCTGAGGCCCGGAGCGCGGTTGCCGGGCGAACGAGACCTCGGCCAGGAGTATGAGGTCGCCTACCTCACCGCTCGTCGCGCTGTCCGCGAACTCCGCGAACGCGGCCTCGTCGTCACCCTCCCCGCCAAGGGCACCTTCGTCGCGTACCCGCCGGAAGCCGGCCAGGTGGCGGACGACGACGCCGAGGCGTAGGTCCGGCGGGCGCGTAGCTCACGGGCGTTCGCGGCCGCGCCGTGCTCGTTAGGGTGGGCGCGTGGCAGACGACATATCCGGGGTGGGGGCCGCTGTTCGGCCGGAGCGGGGTGGCGGTACGGGCGTGTGGTGGCGGGCCGACTGGGTTCGGTGGCTGCTGTTCAGTCTGGTGTGTGCCGGCGGTTCGCTGGGGCTCTCCTGGCTGGGGCCCGTGGTGCCGCTTCCGTCTGTGCTGCGGGGCGCAGGGCTCCTGCTCGCCGTCCTGGTGCTTCCGCTGGCCTCGCTGCTGGTCCCGGTGCTCGTGTTGCGGCGGGTGCCGCGCAAGAAGAGGAAGCTCGCATGGCAGCTCACCGTGCCCCTGATGGCGGGGATGGCCATGGGATTTTTCGGCACCGACGCCGGTGATCAGGTCGCGCTGGCGAACCGGGGTGAGTGGACCGACGCAGTGGTCGTACGCATGGATGACAGCGGTACCAACCACTGCGACCTGCGCTCGGTCGACGGGTGGGCGATATCCCCCTCGCTCTCGGAGGGCGACGGCTGCGAGGACTGGGTGTCGAAGGGCGACAAGCTGCGCGTGCGCTACGACCCGGAAGGTCTCGCCAGTCCGACCGAGGACCGGGACAGCGACTCGAACGGAGTGTTCCTCGCGACGCTCTTCGGGGCGGCCGTCGTGATGGGCACGTGGGGTGGCGTTCGGCAGAGCAGGTGGGACCGGGAGTATGACGGAAGGTGAGCGGGGGCCGACGGGGGTGAAGGCGCGTGGTGATGGGCTCCGGGTGAGGGACGGGGTCGGGCTTCTGTCGATCGTCGTGTTGGTCGGGGCCGTGCTCGTCTTCACCATCGGGGGCACGAGGTGGTTCGCGCGCGCGAGTGCTCCGGTCTTCTACGACCTGCCCGGAGGGTCCTGGGCAGCCGGGGGCGCTCTCGGACTGGTCAGCGTCCTCGGGTGGGCCGGGGCGGTGTCGGACTGGCTCCACCGTCCTTCCGCGGTACGCACGGGCAGGCTGCCGCGGGTGGCTCGTACGATCGCCCGTGGTGTCTGCTGGGTGGCTGCGATCGGGCCGGTCCCGTTCCTCTTCAGCGGCCTGCAGGGCAAGAACTGCCACTCGTACGAATCGGGTTGTGCCTACATCCCGGGGGCCGGACCCGCGCTCCTCTCGTACGTCGGCTGTGTGGCTCTCCTGGGATGGCTCTGTTACCGGTGGCGCGGTGCCGTCGCGGAGGAGCACCGGGCCCGGGAGCGGGAGCGGCTGCGGAAGCTCCGAGAGAAGGGCAAGGGGAAGAGCCGCGCCGCCCGGCAGCGGTAGGCGGGCCCGCCGGCCTCAGGCCAACGCACCCTTCGGCGACTCCACCGTCTGGAACCGCACCCACCGCCCCAGCCGTTCACTCCGTCCCGCCACCACGAACACCGCGAACGGCGCCGGAATCCCCAACACCGCGACCTCTCCGCCTCGGGCTGGGGGCGCGCACGGCTTCGCTACGGTGATACCACCCGCTTGCTCACCCCAACTTCCCGTTCTGCGCCTTCACCACCGCCGCCGGCAGCTTCGCGTCGCTCGGCCTGGCGTTGGCGATGGCGCTGCCGTCGACCGAGAAGTACACGGCGAGGACGTCACCGCTGCGTACGGCCTGGGTGTGCACGGTGTGCGTGGCGCCCCGGAAGGTCAGCGTGGAGCGGAACGCGAGGGACTCGTCGCCGGCCGCCGCCACGGGCTTCTCGGCGGTCACCGAGTCGTAGGCGCTCGTGTTCTCGTCCGACTCGGCCGTGAAGCCGCCACCGCAGGCGTCCACCGCCTTCGACAGACCGGACGTCGCGGACTCGGCGCCGCCGGACTCGTACGCCGTGAGCGTCACGTACGTGAACGCGCCGATGTTCGCCCCGCCGCTGTCGATGACGCGCGTGAGGTCGGCCCGCGGTTCGCCGAGGGGGAGTTGGTTCATGGCCAGGGCCAGCGGGGTGCAGACGGGCTTGTCCACCGTGACCTCCTTAGCCGACTTGGCGAAGACGAACTCGTCGCCGGGCTCCGTGACCTTCCTGTCGCCGGGGACGTCCGACTCCGTGATGGCGATCCGCTTCAGCCGTTCCTCCGGCGTCGTCTGCTTCTCCTGCCGTTCCCGCGACGCGGTCGCCGTCGGCTCGTCCGCGGCCGAGTCCGAACCGGCGTCCCCGCCGCAGGCGGTGAGCGCGGCCAGGGAGAGCAGGGAGAGGGCGCAGAGGGCTGCCGTGGTGGGCCGGTTCATGGGGCTCCTCGTGGTGTGGGGGAGGGAGTGGGGGTGGGCGGCTGGTGGGTGGGGGCTTGCGGTGCGCGGCTAGGCTTCGTCCACCAGTTTTCGCAGTTCCGGGGAGAGCTCCGGCACCTGGGCCCCGGCCGCCTGTGCCGCCGCGACGGCCCTGACGTAGGCCAGCGCCTCCTGTCGCAACCGCTCCTTCTCGCCGCCCTGGCGGCTGCCCACCAGCCAGACGTACAGGGCCAGGGGCACGAGGACGAGAGCGCCGTAGCCGACCGGTTCGTCCGAGGTGGCGGCCCACATCGTGCCGGCCGCGCCCAGCAGGACCAGCAGGCAGCCCGCCTCGTCGTGCCATCCGCCCTCGTCGGCCATCGTCTCGTACGACCTGACGGCCTCGGGTTTCGGCGGTGCGGCGACGGCGGGGACGGCGGGGACGGCGGCGCCCACCTCCACCGCCGGCTCCCCCGGGAGCGCGTCCCCCGACGGTGCCCCGCCCGACGGTGCCCCGCCCGACGGTGCCCCGCCCGACGGTGGCTCGGCCGGCGGTGCCCCGGCCGGCGGTGCCCCGGGCGGCGACGGTTCGGCCGGCGACGGACCGTCCGGGAGCGGTTGGGCCGGCGGGTACGACGGAATCGGCGCCGCGCCCTTCCCGCCGCCGGTCGACGAACGGCCCTCCAGCCACGCCGGTACGTGCGTCAGCGCGATGCCGTGCGCGCGGGCCACGCCCAGGATCTCGCGGTAGCCGGCCAGGGCGTCGTGCGTCAGCGCCCGCTTCCAACGGGTGCGCGTGTGCACGGCGAGCGCCGTACCGACGACGACGAGACAGCCCGCGGCGCCGAGCGCGGCGAAGAGGCGGTCGGTCAGCGCCGGGACCATCGGGACGACGCACGGCAGGAGCAGACCCGCCGTCAGCGCCAGCACCCCCAGCCACGCCGCGGGCCGGCGCTGCTCCGCCTCCATGGCCCGGCGCCGCTCCGCGAGCAGCGCGGTCACCGCGGCGTCGTCGGTGTAGTCGACGCCGTGCCGTGCGCCCACGGCACGGACCGCCTCCAGGGCTCTGGGGTCGGAGGCCAGCGCCGCCCCGTTCACCGGAAGAAGGTCCATCAGGGTCCCCCGTGTCGTCCTCGTGTCGTCCTCGTGCCGCCCCCGGTCACTGATCCGAGCGAAGATCATGGCACGGCCGGCCCGCTCCCTCGTGAGTGAATCGTGCAGGCATCATGGCCGCACCGTGACGAACGGCACGCGGGCGGTGTCCGGTGGCGCCGACGGTGGATTCGCACGCGCACAGTTGGTGCGGCGTGACCTGAAGCGCTCGCCAAAAGGGTTGTGCGGACGTGAAGTTGCAGATGAGTAATCGTGTGCGGGTGGGGTTCAAGGGGGCGGGCACGCCTTGAGGGGCTTATGTGCGGCTGATACGGTGCGATGGCTTGACACTCGCCTCACTGCTGGTTATTCGCCCAGGTCGGGCGGGTGCGTCAGGGGTTGTCCCGAGACGCCACGGGTCGGGTGGGCACGCGTGAAGTGTCCGAATGTGCCAATGACTTCGACCGCTTGAGCGGTAAGTGCTCAAGCGGTCCATGACAGACGATTTCTTGGGTGTACGGGGAGCGGTTGCGTGAAGATCCAGGAGCGTACGGGGGCGGGCGCGGGACGTTCCGCGGCTCCGGCTCAGCCGTCGGTCGGTGACCGGCTTCCCAGCCCTCCTCGCGAGCGCAAACCGGCGCTGGCCGCGCTGGCGGTGCTGCTGATCCTGCTGGGCGCGCTGGGCGCCACGACGCTGGTGCTGCGGGTCGGGGACCGGGTGGAGGTCATTCAACTGACCGGTCAGGTTCCGGCCGGCTCGTCGATCACCGACGACAAGATCAAGCCGGTGATGGTGAGTGACGACTCCGGAGCCAAGTTCGTGCCGTGGTCGCAGCGGGAGTCCCTGAAGAAGCTCCAGGCCAAGTCCACCCTGTACTCCGGCACGGTGGTCGTGGGCCAGATGTTCGGCGGCAAGGCCGGCATGGAGCAGGGCAAGGCGTACGTAGGTCTGGCGCTCAAGGAAGGCCAGTACTACGAGGACATCAAGAACGGTGACGCCGTAGCGGCCTACCGGGTCGGTTCCGACGTCTCCAGCGGCTCGTCCGACGAGGACTCCTCGTCGTCCTCCTCCGGTAACGCGCTCATCGCGAACGCCCGGGTGGCGAGCGTCAAGGAGAACGGTGGCGACGCCACCGTCAGTACCGGCAACAAGTCCGTCACCCTCCTCGCCGACGAGGCCGACGCCGCCGCCCTCGCCTCGGCGGCCGCGGCCGGCGAGCTCGCCGTCGTGCGCGTTCCCGGCAAGTAGAAGGCGACCGAAGCAGCCATGGCCCTCATCGCCCTCGCCGCCGACAAGGGTTCCCCCGGCGTCACCACCGCGGCCGTCGCCCTCGCGGCGGTCTGGCCGCGCCGCGTCCTGCTCGCCGAGACCGATCCGGCGGGCGGCGACCTGGTGTACCGGTCCGCCGCAGCGCACGGCGGCCCGCTCAACCCCAACACCGGCATGCTGTCGATCGCCGCCACCGCGCGGCGCGGCCTCGTGCCCGACCAGCTCTGGGACCACGTGCAGCCGCTCAGCGGCGGCCTCGAAGTCCTCGTGGGACTCGGCAGCTCCGAGCAGGCCGCCGGCCTCACGGGCCTGTGGCCCACCCTGGGCCGGGCCTTCGCCTCGCTCGCCGAGTCCCCGAACGCGCCCGCCGACGTCATCGCCGACTGCGGCCGCGTCAGCGGGGACACCCCGGCCGCGGAGCTCTTCCCGCACGCCGCCCTGGTGCTGCTGGTCTCCCGCACCGAGCCGGAGGCCATCGCCCGCGTGCGCGACCGTGCCGCCGCTCTGTCCGCCAAGCTGCACGGCGGCCCGCGCGGCGCCGCGAGCCTCGGCATGCCGATGATCGGCGTCGTCCTGGTCGCCGACACGAACAACGCCGCGAAGCTCTCCGGGCAGGTCAACGACATGCTCGTGCACGCCCAGACCGGCGCCCGCGTGGTCGGCACGATCGCCGACGACCCGGCCGGCGCCGACCAGTTGGCCGGACGCAAGCGCGGGCGGCTGGACAAGTCGCTGCTCATCCGCTCCGCCCGCAAGGTCACCTCGGACCTGTACCAGCAGTTCGGCGCCGCCTGGTCCATGCCCACCGGACCCGCCGGCGCCGACCTGACCGGCCACGCGGGGGCCGGCCGATGACCGCTGTCGACCACTCGTTGGTCAAGCGGTTCCGGCAGGACGCCGGCGACCGCATCTCCGAGCAGCGCCGCCAGGACCAGGTCAGCGGCGTCACGCCGATGTCCAACGAGGACGAGCGGCAGTACGCGCGCGCCGTCATCGCGCAGATCCTGGAGGAGTACGCCCGCGCCGAGATCAACGCCGGGCGTACGCCGCTGGACGCGGAGACGGAGGAGCAGTACGCCGCCGCGGTGCACGCCGCGCTGTTCGGCGTCGGGCGGCTCCAGCCGCTCCTCGACGACCCCGAGGTCGAGAACATCGACATCAACGGCTGCGACCACGTCTTCGTCGGCTACTCCGACGGGCGCGAGGAGCGCGGCGAACCGGTCGCCGAGACCGACGAGGAGCTCATCGAGCTGATCCAGATCCTCGGCGCCTACTCGGGTCTGTCCTCCCGCCCCTTCGACTCCGCCAACCCGCAGCTCGACCTCAGGCTGCCGGACGGTTCGCGTCTGTCGGCGGTCATGGACGTCGCCCGGCGCCCGGCGCTGTCCATCCGCCGAGCGCGCATGGGCAAGGTCTTCATCTCCGACCTGGTCGGCAACGGCACCCTCGCCCCCGAGCTCGGCCACTTCCTGGCCTGCGCGGTGCGCGCCCGCAAGAACATCATGATCGCCGGCGCGACGAACGCCGGCAAGACGACGCTGCTGCGCGCGCTCGCCAACGAGATCCCCCCGCACGAGCGGCTGATCACGGTGGAGCGGGCCCTGGAGCTCGGCCTCGACACCTTCCCCGACCTCCACCCCAACGTGGTGGCGTTCGAGGAGCGGCTGCCCAACTCCGAGGGCCAGGGCACGATCAGCATGGCGGAACTCGTCCGCCGTTCCCTCCGTATGAACCCCTCCCGCGTCATCGTCGGTGAGGTGCTCGGCGACGAGATCGTGACCATGCTGAACGCGATGTCGCAGGGCAACGACGGCTCGCTGTCCACGATCCACGCCAACAGCTCGCACGAGGTCTTCAACCGCATCTCGACGTACGCCCTCCAGGCCACGGAACGGCTGCCGATCGAGGCCAGCCAGATGCTGGTCGCCGGCGCCGTCAACTTCGTCGTCTTCATCCAGCGGCGCAACAACTTCCAGAGCGGCGGTCGCCTCCAGCGCGTGGTCACCTCGGTCCGTGAGGTCAACGGCGTCGACGGACGCGTGCTGTCCAGCGAGGTCTTCGCCGAAGCGCCCGACGGCCGGGTCGTACCGCACGCCCCCATAGCCTGCCTGGAGGAACTCATCGCCTACGGCTACCGGCCCAACGGAACGTGGGGGTGATGGACATGACGAACATGTCGGACACCACCACGCACGCCGCCGCCGTGCCCCTCGCGGCGCTGGACTCCCTCGGCTCCATGGGCGGCCTCTTCTCCACCACGGTCCTGTACGCGCTCGGCTGCGGCGTCGCCGTCGGCGGCGGACTCGCCCTCTTCCTGGTCGCCGTACGCGGACTGCCCGCCAAGCCCGAGCACGAGAAGCGCCAGGCCAGCGAGCGGGCAAGCGAACTGATCCGCTGGGCGGGCCGGCGCGGCTCCCTCGCGGCCATCGTCGGCCTCGTCGTCCTGCTCCTCACCCGCTGGGCGGTGCTGGGCATCGCGGCCGGCATCCTCGTCTTCTTCTGGGACCGCCTCTTCGGCGGCGCCGCCGAGGAGCGCGCCGCCATGAAGCGGGTGGAGGCCCTCGCCTCCTGGACGGAGTCGCTGCGCGACACCATCGCGGGCGCGGTCGGCCTGGAGCAGGCCATCCCGGCCTCGGCCCGCGCCGCCGCCCCGGTCCTGCGCCCGCACCTGGACGCCCTGGTCGACCGGCTGCGCTCCCGCACGCCGCTGCCCGACGCGCTCCAGCACCTCGCCGACGAGATCGACGACGCGTCCGCCGACATCATCGTCGCGGCGCTCATCCTCAACGCGCGACTGCGCGGCCCGGGTCTGCGCCAGGTCCTCGGCGCGCTCGCCAAGTCGGCGCGCGAGGAGGTCGACATGCGCCAGCGCGTCATGGCGCAGCGCGCCTCGACCCGCCGCTCGGTCCAGATCGTCGTGGCGGTCTCGGTCCTCTTCGTCCTCGGCCTGTCCATCTTCAACCGGGACTTCGTCGAACCGTACGGCTCGCCCGTCGGCCAGCTCGTCCTGGCCTGCGTGTGCGGCCTGTTCGCGCTGGGCTTCTGGTGGATGCGCAAGCTGTCGACCATCGAGACGCCCGACCGCTTCCTGGTCCGGGACGGCTCCGACATCCAGTTCGTGCGCCCCCGCACACCGGGTCAGCAGGGCCAGCCGGGTCAGGCGGGTCAGGCGGGTCAGCCCGTGCAGCGGCTGCCGCAACCGTCACAGCCGTCGCCGGCGTCTGGTGACGAGGGGGTACGACGATGAACCTGACAATGCCGGTACTGGTCGGCGCCGTCATCGGCCTGGGCGTCTACGCCCTGGTCCGCGCCCTGATGCCGAGCAGGCAGAGCCCGGTCCAGCAGGTCGCGCGGATCGACGCGATGCGGGCACGCGGGGCCGCGTACGAGTCGGCCCGCGTGGCGAAGGACACCGGCCGCATCGGCTCGCTGCGCGCCCAGGTCGGCGCACGTGTCGCCGAGCTGTACATGCAGCAGGGCTGGGAGCTGCGCTCGCTGCGCGCGGATCTGGCGGTGCTGGACCGCAGTTGGGAGAAGTTCCTGGCGACGAAGGCGCTGCTGGGCGTGGGCGGCCTGTTCTTCGGTCCGTTCCTGTTCGCCATCGTCTGGACGCTGGGCTTCGGCGACAGCCCGATCATCCCGGTCTGGCTGGCCCTGCTCTGCGCGGCGCTCTTCTTCTTCCTCCCCGACCTGGAGGTACGCCGGGACGCGGCCGAAAAGCGCCGTGACCTGCGACGCGTGATCGGCGCGTACCTGGACCTGGTGTCCATGAGCCTGGCCGGCGGTCGCGGGCTGCCCGAGGCCCTGATGGCGGCGGCGGAGGTGTCGGACGGCTGGGCGACCCACCGCATCCGCAACGCCCTGTCCGACGCGCGCATCACGGGCATCAGCCAGTGGCAGGCGCTGGGGCAGCTCGGTGAGGACCTCGGCGTCGAAGAACTCAAGGACCTCTCCGCCTCGCTCGCCCTGGTCGCGGACGACGGCGCCAAGGTCCGCGAGTCCCTTTCCTCCCGCGCCGAGACCATGCGGCACCGCGAACTCGCCGAGATCGAGGGCAGCGCGGGTGAGAAGTCCCAGTCGATGCTCGTGGCCCAGCTCCTGCTGTGCGCCGGGTTCCTGGTGTTCCTGATCTATCCGGCGGCGATGCGGGTGTTTCAGGTGTGACGCAGCTTTCTCAGCTTCGCTTCAGCAGCTCCGAGCCGCTTCGCTCCCAGAACTGATACGAGAGGACAACTCACCATGAACGGACGGAACTTCCGCACCGGCATCCCGGCCGTGGACTTCCTGGTCACCTTCCTGCAGGGCCGCGTGGAGCGGGCCCGCTCCGGCGAGCTGGACCGCGGCGCGTCCGCGGTGGAGTGGGTCATCATCTCGGCGGTCGTCGTCGCGATCGTCGGCGTGGTGGCCGCCATCATCAGCCAGGCGCTGGACAAGGGCGCCACCAAGGTCGGCGAGTGCATCGAGGGCGCCGACGCGAGCGGCACCTGCTGACCGGACTCGGACGTACGGGGTACACGAGGATGCCGGCAAGCGTGCTCAGACGGGTGCGCCGCAGGGTGGAGGCCGCACGCGCGGCGGCGGCCACCCGCGGCGATGCGGGCATGACCGCGATCGAGTTCGTGTTTCTCACGCCGATCCTGTTCTTCATGATCTTCGCGACGGTGCAGTTCGGGCTGTACTTCTTCGCGGACCACGTCGCCCAGGCCGCCGCCCAGGCGGGCGCGAGAAAGGCCCGTGCCACGGCGCACGACCAGCCCGGCGCGTGGCGGGGCGAGGCGCGGGACGTGGTCGACAGCTACATCCGCCAACTCGGTCCGCAGCTCGTGGTGTCGCCGGACGTGACCATGCTCCAGCCGGAGCAGGACACGGTCGGCGTGGAGATCACGGCCCGCATCCCGACGGTGTTCCCGGGGCTCGACCTGACGGTGCACGCGCAGTCGGTGGGGCCGGTGGAGCGGTTCGTCCAGGAGGGGGAGAACTAGGTGGGCATCTCCCGCACGGCAACCGCCCGGCTGCGGCACGCCGACGACAGGGACCGGGGCCTGTCCACCATCGAGGTGGTGATCCTGGCACCGGTGATGATCCTCTTCATCCTGGTCCTGGTGGGCTTCGGCCAGTTGGTCGACGGCCGCGGCGCCCTCGACGGGGCGGCCCGGGACGCGGCCCGCGCGGGCTCGATCCAGAAGGACCACGGCACGGCCATGGCCGAGGCGAGGAAGGCGGCGCGGGCCAACCTGGAGGGCGTCTGCTCCGGCCCGGTCACCGTCGTCCAGAAGAGCGCGGGCTTCGAACCCGACACGCTCTTCACGGTGGAGGTGAGCTGCGAGGTGCGGGGCCTGGCGATGATCGGCCTGGACCTCCCCGCGACACTGTCGGCGAGCTTCAGCTCCCCGCTGGACCCGTACCGGAGGACGGCGTGAGATCTCCCGCCCGGGTGTGGCTCGCGGACCGGCGGGCGCGGATGGACGACCGCGGTTCGGGTGCCGGCGCGGTCATCATCTTCGCCCTGGTCTTCCTCGCCCTCTCCGCCTTCGTCATCGACGGCGGCATGTCCATCTCCAAGCGCGAACGCGCCGCCGACATCGCCGAACAGGCCGCCCGCTACGCCGCCCAGGACATCGACCGCGAGGCCCTCTACGACGACGTGGGCGGCCCGGCCCCCATCAACCACGAGAACTGCGACGCGCGGGTCAAGGCCTTCGCCGCGGAGATGGACATGACCGGCCCGGACATCGCCGCGACGCACTGCGTGGCGGCCGACGCCGAGCAGGTGCAGGTCGAGGTCCGGCTCACCTACTCCCCCGTCTTCACGGGGATGTTCTACGGCGGCGACGTGGTCGTCCACGGTCAGGCGGTGGCGGAGAACGAGGTGGGCTGACCCGACGCCACCCGGCCTCTCGGGCACACCAAGGGCCCTGCCGCGCTCCGGGTGCGGTGGGCCGCCGGCGTGCTGCGGATCGGGGCGTGGGACGCCGACCCGGAACCGCCCGAGCCGCCGGGGAGGGCGGAGGCGCTCGTCGATGCGGAGGAGGGGCGGGGGCTCGCGCTCGTGCGGGCGTGCGCGGACGTGTGGGGGTGGCAACCGCTGGCCAGGGGCGGGAACCGGGGCAAGTACGTGTGGTGTGACCTTGTCGCGGCGTAGCGCGTTGACCGCGTCGTACAGGAGGGAGAACTGATGGTCGGCTCGTCGCAGGAGGTGCTGCATGCGGTCGCGTATCAGGACGTGCTGCGTGGTCCATTCCCGGAGCCGCGTTTCTACTCGTTCGCGGAGGGTGGGGGTGGGGTTTGTGCCTAGAAAGATTCGCTACTTCTTCGACAACCCGGTGGCTGAGCAGGTGCGCGAGGAGGGCCGGGTGGAGGGGCGGATCGAGGCACGTGCCGCGATGGCGCTCCGCATCCTGGAGTGGCGGGACATTCCCGTGTGCTTCGCTCTGCGTGAGCGCGTGCTCGACTGCTACGACCTCGACCAGCTCGAAGTCCTGGCCCGGCGCGCGATGACGGTGGAGCGGGCCGAGGATCTGTTCAGCGGTTGATGGACTGGATCTCCTGGACTTCCATGTCCTGCGTCGTCTCGAAGGTGCCGTCCGGCAGGTCGCCCGCGGCTCCGCCGTTGCCCTCCCAGGAGATCTCCCAGGTGACCGACGCCTTCAGATGGTACGGCTCGCCGTTCGACGCGCGGAGGTAGCGGATGCCGCAGGGCGGGGTCTCGTCGGCCTTGCCCTTCGTGTACGGCGTGCCGATGGAGCCGTCGGCGTTGATCTCGCAGTCGCCGGAGGCGGGGAAGGTCTCCGCGTCGTCCGTGCCGGGTTCCAGGTGGAGGGCGACGGGCTTCGCGGTCGTCTCGGCCCACAGGCCCGTATTGGGCAGTTCGGCGCGGACCTTGACCTCCTTGAAGGTGCCCTTGTCCAGCCAGACCCAGGTGGGGAGGTTGACGGTGGACTTGGTTGCCGGTTTGGCCTCGATCTCGGTCGCGGGGACCTCGACCTTGTCGTAGGCGTACTCGGCGAGGATCTCCGGGGTCGGAGCGTTCGGCACATCGGGGATCTCGCCGGCGTCCTGCCAGAACATGAGCCTGTTGCAGAGGGACGTGTCGTCGAGAGCGGAGAGGCTCGGGGCGACTCCGCGCCAGAAGAATCCCTTCTCCCCAAGGTTGTAGTCCTTGTAGCCCTGTACGGACGCTGGGGTGCCGAAGTAGTTGGGCGCGTCCTTGCCGTCCTTGAAGTGGTCGGTCCACAGCTTGGATCCGTACCACCCCTGGCGGAGGCTGACGTCACCGCCACCGTCGTTCTCCGTGAAGTCCTTCAGCTGTTCGGGCGTGAACACGGGCTCGTACCAGCAGGGCGGCGGCTCCCAGTCGACATCGGTCGACGCCAGGTTGCCCCGCTGGCCGCCGGTAGGGCCGCCCACTTGAGTGATCTTGATGCTCGTGTGCTGGGCCGAGGCGGTCAGTTCGCTGCCCTCGGCTTCGCCTCTCGTGCCGGAGCCGCCGAAGGCGTGTGCGGGAGCGGAACAGCAGAGTGCCGTGACCAGCGACGCTGTGATCACGGACAGCCCCTTGTGGCGAGCCCTCACTTCGCGCACTCGCCCCTCTCCGAGCGGACGGAAGCGTTCTGCCACACGCCTTGGCTGCTTTTCCTGAGCGTGACCAGGTAATACACCTCGGGATCCATGTCCGCGGGATTCCCTTCGACCTTGCCGGTCTTCCGGTGCTTGGTGTAGGCCTCACTCTCGTCCGTGCAGTAACCGAGAGACGCCGTCGTGCCGCCGTCGAGCACGGTGACCCTGGGGTCGAAGACCGGGAGCTTGCCGATCACCGTCACGTTCTTGTCCGTGTACGACTTGATCCACTTCTTGCTCTGGGAGCGGCCGGAATCGGTGTCGTAGAAGGCAACGGCTGCGCTGTCGGGGTCGTTGGCGATGATCGCGGCGTACCCTGCCCGGAGTTCTTCCTTGGCGTCGTTGAGCACGGCCTGTTGTTGAGCATCGCTGCTCGTCCAGTCTTCGAAGGTCAGTTGGAAGCTACCGGGAAGCTTGATCACCGGCCGCTCGACGCCGGGCGGCGTCGATGAGGACGCCGAAGCCGACGGAGCGGAACTGCTCGCCCCCGCCCCCGCCCCCTCGATGTCGTCCGGCGCCGAGTCGTCGCCGCCTCCGCCGCAGGCGGTCAGCAGCAGGGCCGCTGTCGCGGTGAAGGTGGCGGCGGTGATCGTGAGGGCGCTGCGGGCCACGGTTGGTTCCCCCCGGGGTACGGCGTGTGCGACAGGGAACGAACTATCAGGGCGAGGTGCAGGGGCCCTGGGCGGTTTCTGAGGATTGTGTGGGGGGTGTGAATGGGGGCCGGCGTGTGGTCGACGTCATGGGGCAAAGGCCGTAAAGGGGGCCGGGGTTGCGATCGGGTCTCGTGGTGGGCCTTCGACGGTGTCGGTGTGAGTCCATAAGATCTCTGTAGGCTCAGCACACCCCTCATACCGGACGCTCCAGCCGCCCTCCACATACGTCCGCATACGCCCACACACGACACACGACCCGGGAAACCCGCCATGCCTCGACGCCGCACCACCAGCTCGTCAAGCTCGACGGGAAGTTCGCCGGCTCCGAGGAACCGGACGCCCCAACCGGTGCGGGTGCGGCGGCGGTCGTTCGGGGACTTCGTCAAGGCGTTCCTCGCCTTCGTGGTGCTGCTCGTGCTCGTCGTCGGGGTGCCCCTGGCGCTGGCCACGCAGATCGGCTGGCCCCTGCCGGACGGCGTGCCCGGCCTCGACTGGCTGCAGCGCGAGATCACCGTCCACACCTTCCTGAGCATCCTGACCGTCGTCGTCTGGTTCGCGTGGGCGCAGTTCACCGCCTGCGTGCTGGTCGAGGTCAAGGCCGCGCTGTCCGGTGTCGGGGTGCCGGGGCGGGTGCCGGGGTCCGGGCCCAGTCAGTTGCTCGCCCGGCAGCTCGTCGCCGCGCTGCTGCTCGTCGGCGCCACCGCGGCCAGCCTTACCCCGGGGCTGTCGCAGCTCGGGCAGA
Organism: Streptomyces pactum; assembly: GCF_002005225.1. Taxonomy (NCBI): domain Bacteria; kingdom Bacillati; phylum Actinomycetota; class Actinomycetes; order Kitasatosporales; family Streptomycetaceae; genus Streptomyces; species Streptomyces pactum. The sequence continues at coordinate 3,762,362 of NZ_CP019724.1, read as the reverse complement.
GCATCGAGGGCAACCAGAAGCCGTCCGTCGCCGCCGCCCAGCAGACGCCGGGGCTCTTCGCCCAGCAGCAGGAGCAGGCCGCCGGCACCGCGAACGCCCTCGCCGAGCAGGCCGGACAGGCCGCGGCCCGCGCCGACGGCGCCGCCGCCGCGCACGGCGACACGAAGTACTACCGGATCCAGCCGCCCGAGGGACGCCACCACGACTCCCTCTGGGAGATCGCCGACCGGCACCTCGGTGACGGACGCCGGTACAAGGAGATCTTCGAGCTCAACAAGGACCGTGTGCAGCCGGACGGGTCCAAGCTGTCCGAGGCCAGCCTCATCCGGCCCGGGTGGATCATGGAGATGCCCGGCGACGCCCGCGGCGGCGAGCTCGTCGAGATGCCCGACGCGGCACCGAACGTCTCCGAGCAGGTGCAGCAGCAGATCAGCGACTACGCGCAGACCGGTGACCACGCGCAGGGGAGCGGCGGAGCCCAGGGCGGCGGCGCGGGCGCCGGTGACGCCCGGGTCTCCCTCCCCGAGCAGCGGCCCGCGCCCACCCCGGCGACGCCCGCCACCCCGGCCCCGGCCCCCAGCACCGGCCAGGAACACGCCGCCCCCACCGCGGCGGTCGGACACTCCTTCGGGCTCCCCGAGGCACTCCTCGCCGCGCCCCTCCTCGCCGCCGGTCTCCTCGGCGCCCTCGGCCGCAGGCGCCGGCAGGCCTTGTGGCAGTCGGCGCTCGGCAACGTCGGCGGACGGCGCGGCATGGAGCCGCCCACGCCGACCGGCGACGCCCAGGACGCGCAGGACGCGTTGCTCGTCGGCGCCGACCCCGAGGGCGTACGCCTGCTGGACCGGTCGCTGCGCGGGCTGGCCGCAGCCCTCGCCGCCGAGTCGCGGCCGCTGCCCGTCGTGTACGCGGCCTGGATGAGCAGCAACGGCGACCTGCACCTGCAGCTCGCCCAGCCGGCCGGGAAGCCGCCCACGCCCTGGCAGCACGGGCAGGACCAGACCTTCTGGATGCTGGCCCGCGCCGACGCCGAGGGGTACGAGGACGCCGACACGGCCGCGCCGTACCCGGGGCTGGTCAGCCTCGGAACCATGGACGACTCCCGGCTGCTGCTCAACCTGGAGGCGGTGCCCGGCATCGTCTCGCTCAGCGGCACGGAGGCCGACCGGGCCGCCGTGTTCGCGTCGGTCGCCGCCGAACTGGCCACCAACGGCTGGTCGGACCGTATGACCATCACGCTCGTCGGGTTCGGGGACGACCTCACGCCCCTCGCGCCCAACCGGATCCGCCACCTCGACGGGTTCGAGGACCTCTTCGAGACCATGTCCGCCGAGACCCGGCAGCGGCGCGGCGCGCTCGGCGCGGCCGGGCACGACTCCGTGCTCACCGGCCGCACCGGGCCCGCCCAGCACACGCGTTGGGCGCCGCACCTCGTGCTGCTCGCCGCCCAGCCGTCCGACGAGGACGCCCTCAGGCTCGCCGAACTCGCCGCCGACGCCGCCCGCCTCGGCATCGGCTACCTCGTCGGCACCGAGGGCGCCGACCTGCCGGGCGCCGCCTGGGAGATGGAGATCACCGGCGAGGGGAAGCTGCTCGCCCCGCTCCTCGGGCTGGAGCTGGAGGCCCAGTTGCTGCCGGTCGCCCAGCAGCGGGCCGTCGTCGAGCTGTTCACCGACGCCGACCCCGAGCGCGGGCCCGGCGGACCGGCCAACACCCCGCCGTTCCTCGTCGACGTCAGCGAGCAGGGGCGGCCCGCGGTGTACGCCCGTCTCGTCGGGTCGTACGAGATCATCGGCCTGGACGCGCCCGACGGCGAGCGCAGCGCCCAGCTCCACGAGGCCCTCGCGCTGCTCCTGCTGCACCGCGAGGGCGTCCACCCGCGTGTGCTGGCCTCCGCGCTGTGGCCGCGCGGCGTGACGGCGGACGTGCGTGACGCGCTCCTCGAGCGGCTGCGGGCCTGGCTGGGCACCGACCCCGACGGCAGCGCACGACTGCGTACGGACGCGGGCGGACGGCTCACCCTCGCCAAGTCCGTCGTCTCCGACCTGGACGTGCTGCGCTCCCTCTACTACGAGGCCACGCAGGGCCGGGGCGTCGGCAGCCGCCAGGTGCGCGGGCGGCTGCTCACCGACGCGCTGGTGCTGGTGCGCGGGCCGCTGCTCGCCGACCGGCCCGAGGGCCGCTACCGCTGGCTCACCCACGAGATCATCGACGCCCAGCTCCCACTGCTCGTGGCGGACACCGGCCTCGCGCTCTGCGAGTTCCACCTGGAGAAGAACCGGGCGGAGAAGGCCATCGAGGCACTGAACGCGGCGCTGCGCACCGCACCCGCCGACGAGCGCCTGTGGCACGAGCTGCTGCGCGCCACGCACGCCACCGACGACGCCGGCCGGCTCCACGCGCTCGCCGCCGACCTCATCGGCCGCAGCGGGGCGCGCGGTCTGCCGCCGCGCACCGAGGCACTGCTCGACGAACTGCTGCCGACCTGGCGCGACGGCGTCGCCGCCGCGGGATGAACATCGAGCTTCTGATCGTCCTGGTCGCCGCGGTCTGGGGCGCGGCGGCCGGCGTGCTGCTGCCCCGCGCGGCCTACCGCTTCTCCGCCCCCTCGGGGGAGCCGTGGCGCGAGCGGTGCCCGGGCGGCGCGCATCCCGTCCGGGGCTGGCTCGGGCGGGCCCGGTGCGGGCGGTGCGAGGCCGGGGCGTCCTCCTACGGCCCCCGCACCGCCGTACTCGCCACCGTCACCGCCTTCGTCTGCGCCGCGCTCGCCGCGGCCACCGGGACCCGCCCCGAGGTGGCGGTCTGGCTGCTGCTCGCCCCGGCCGGCGTGCTCCTCGCCGTCGTCGACCTCCGGGTGCGGCGGCTGCCCGACCCCCTCACCCTGCCCCTCGCGGGCGCCGCCCTCGGCCTCCTCGGCCTCACCGCCCTCGTGCCCGAGCACGCCGGGGAGTGGACCACCGCCCTGCTGGGCGCCCTCGCCCTCGGCGCCGGCTACCTCGTGCTGTTCCTCATCAACCCGGCCGGCATGGGCTTCGGTGACGTGAAGCTCGCGCTGGGCGCCGGTGCGGTCCTCGGCTGGTACGGGTGGCCGACGGTGATGCTCGGCACCTTCGCCGGGTTCCTGCTCGGCGCGCTCTACGGCGGTGCCCTCGTCGTCGCCCGGCGGGCGGGGCGCAAGACGGCCATCCCGTTCGGGCCGTTCCTGATCGCGGGCGCCTTCCTCGGTGTGCTCGCGGGGGCCTACGCGGCCTGAGGATCACCGGCCCGAAGGGCTGGCGTAGGCTGGGCGGGTCCGTCCACAACCCTTACGAACTCTGCGAAAGGGACGCCGGTGACCGAGAAGGCCGACCTTCAGCCCATCCTCGACCGCGCCGCCGCCGGTGGGCGGATCACCCCCGAAGAGGCGCTCGGCCTCTACCGCGACGCCCCGCTGCACGCGCTGGGCGCCGCCGCCGACGCCGTACGCAGGCGCAGGTACGCCGGTACCGAGCACATCGCCACGTACATCATCGAGCGCAACATCAACTACACGAACGTGTGCGTCACGGCGTGCAGGTTCTGCGCCTTCTACGCCGCGCCCAAGGACACCGCCAAGGGCTGGACCCGCGACCTCGACGACATCCTGCGCCGCTGCGCGGAGACCGTCGAGCTGGGCGGCACGCAGATCATGTTCCAGGGCGGCCACCACCCGGACTACGGCGTCGAGTACTACGAGAAGCACTTCGCCGCCATCAAGAAGGAGTTCCCCGAGCTCGTCATCCACAGCCTGGGGGCGAGCGAGGTCGAGCACATGGCCCGGATCTCGAAGGTGTCGGTCGAGGAGGCCATCACCCGGATCCACCGGGCCGGGCTCGACTCCTTCGCCGGCGCCGGTGCCGAATTGCTGCCCGAGCGCCCGCGCAAGGCCATCGCGCCGCTGAAGGAGTCCGGCGAGCGCTGGCTGGAGATCATGGAGATCGCGCACCGGCTGGGTGTCGAGTCGACCTCCACCATGCTCATGGGCACCGGCGAGACCAACGCCGAGCGCATCGAGCACCTGCGGATGATCCGGGACGTGCAGGACCGCACCGGCGGCTTCCGCGCCTTCATCCCGTACACCTACCAGCCCGAGAACAACCACCTGAAGGGCCGCACGCAGGCCACGCTCTTCGAGTACCTGCGGATGATCGCCATCGCCCGGCTGTTCATGGACAACGTCGCCCACATCCAGGGCTCCTGGCTGACGACCGGCAAGGAGGTCGGCCAGCTCTCCCTGCACTACGGCGCCGACGACCTCGGCTCGATCATGCTGGAGGAGAACGTGGTGTCGTCGGCCGGCGCCAAGCACCGGTCCAACCGGCTGGAGATCATCGACCTGATCCGCAAGGCGGGACGCGTACCGGCGCAGCGCGCCACGACGTACGAGCACCTCGTCGTGCACGACGACCCGGCGAACGACCCCGTCGACGAGCGCGTCGTGTCCCACATCTCGTCCACGGCCATCGAGGGCGGCACGGCCCATCCGGAACTGAAGCTGCTCGCTTCCAACTGACGCCGCCGTGCTGACGATTCACGCCGCGGCGGAGGTCCGGTACGTCTGGGACGATCCGGAACCGGTCAAGGACGGTGCCGTCGCCGTCGAGGGCGTCCGGATCGCCGCCGTGGGGCCGCTCGCCGAGCTGGCGGAGCGGTTCCCGGCGGCGCGGGTGCGGCGCTGGCCCGGTGTGCTCGGGCCCGCGCGGGTCCACGAGGGCCCGTTGCCCCACGCCCCCACGCCGCGCGAGCGGATCCACGCCGTGCTGAAACTGGGCGCGGTGGCCGTCCTCGAGGAGCACGCCGGCTCACCCGCACTGCGGGCGGCGGCCGAGCGCAACGACGTCGTGGTGCTCGCCCGCACCCGCCCCACCGCCCTCGTCGAGCTCGGCCGGGCCGACCTCGCCGTCCTCGACGACGACGGCGTGTGCGTCGCCACCGTGTGCGCGGGACGCCTGGTGCACCGTCGCCGCTGAACGCGGTCACCCGTCAGCCCCCGAACGCCGCCCCGAACGCCCCCGCCTCCTGCGTCACACCGCTGCAGTCGGTCGCCGCGTCGTCCGTGTCCGCGTCGAGGTGCTCGACGGTGGGCCGATCCTCACCTTCCGCGGCGGCCAGGCCACCACCGTGTCCGGGACGGAGATGGTGGCGGCCAGGCCACCGTCTCCGTCCCGGACAAGACGATCGCCCTGACCTTCGACGACGGCCCGAACCCCACCTGGACGCCGCAGGTGCCTGATCGCGGCGTTCGTGCCGCTGTTCGGGTGGTGGAGGACGTCGCCGCGCGGAGGAGGCCGCGCCCGCTGCCGTGAGCCCGTCCGCGCCGGGAGGAGGGCGGGCTGCAACAATGGGCCCGTGACCCGCGCTTCCCTGAACAAGCAGCCGCACGAAGTCGCCTCCATGTTCGACCACGTCGCGGAACGGTACGACCTGACGAACGCCGTGCTGTCGCTCGGCCAGGACCGGGCGTGGCGCAAGGAGGTCGCCAGAGCCGTCGACGCCCGCCCCGCGCAGAAGGTCCTGGACCTGGCGGCCGGCACCGCGACCTCCTCCCTGCCCTTCGCCCGCACCGGGGCCTACGTCGTCCCCTGCGACTTCTCCCTCGGCATGCTCCGGGTGGGCAAGGAGCGGCACCCGTGGCTGCCGTTCACCGCGGGCGACGGGATGCGGCTGCCGTTCAAGGACGACGTCTTCGACGCGGTCACCATCTCCTTCGGGCTGCGCAACGTGCAGGACACCGACGCCGCGCTGCGCGAGATGTACCGGGTGACGCGGCCCGGCGGCCGGGTCGTCATCTGCGAGTTCTCGCACCCGACGTGGACGCCCTTCCGGACCGTCTACACCGAGTACCTGATGCGCGCCCTGCCGCCGGTGGCCCGCGCGGTGTCGTCCAACCCCGACGCGTACGTCTACCTCGCCGAGTCCATCCGCGCCTGGCCCGACCAGCCGGCGCTCGCGGAGCGGCTGGGCAAGGCGGGCTGGTCCAGGGTGGCGTACCGGAACCTGACGGGCGGCGTGGTGGCGCTGCACCGGGGGTTCAAGCAGGGCTGAGGCGGTTCAGGGAGAACTGAGGACCGCACAGCGGGGCGGCCCGCCCTCGCTCGGCTCACCAGGTTCACCACATCCACCCCAGGTCCACCAGGCTCCCCCGGCTCGGCCGGCTCCCGCCGGAGTCCGCCGCGGGGCGGGTCCGGCACGCGTGGCTCTCGGATGCCCCGCCGCCCTCGCCCTCCCCGAAGCCGAACCACACGTACACCGTCGACGTCGGGGGCACGTGCGCGCCGGGCCGCGGATACCGGCGTACGACGTGGTCGACGACGGCGAGGCGGAGGTCCGGCCGGTCCGGTCCGGCGCGTGCAGGGACAGGCCCTGCGCCCGAGCGGCCTCCCGCGCGGCCACGGCCATCGGGCCGGCCGGGCGCGGTACGCGTGCGTCGGACTTCCCGGGCACCAGGCGCACGGACGTCACCCCCCGGCGGCACCCGGCAGCGTAGCTCCGCGGGGCACCGCCGAGAAGCGGCAAGTGACTTACTGTGACAGTCGGTTACTTTCCGTCATGTCTGCTGTAGTGGAAGCCGGTAGCAGTGCCCCCGCTGCCGCGAGACCGGGGTCGTGAAGACCTCGTCGAGCCGCATGCCCAGCCGCTCCGTGACCGCGATGGACCGGGCGTTGCGCGCGTTGACCATCGCCACCACCTCCGCCACACCCGCCGCCCGCACCCGCTCCAGGGTCTGCCGGGCCGCCGCCGTCACGTACCCCTTGCCCCAGTGCGCCCGCCCGAGGCGCCAGCCGATCTCGATGTCGCCCTTGGGGCCCCAGTCCTGCGGCCACGGCTGGGCGCCGGTGAAGCCGATGACCCGGTCGTCCTCGTCCACCATGGTCCACAGGCAGAAGCCGTGCTCGGCGTCGTGGCGGCGCTGGCGGGCGGTGAGTTCCTCGTAGACGGACAGCTCCGCGGACCTCCCACCGTGGAACTCCATGACGTCCGGGTCGTCGAAGACGCGGTGCCAGGCGACGGCGTCCTCGTCGGTGGGGACGCGCAACCGTACAACGGGGAGAGCTCGGTTCACTGGGCAGCCCTTCAGCCGGGTGATCGGTGACGCTGAATAGACTGCCCATGTCCAGTGCCCGTCGGCACGCAGATTTTCGAACTCTGGGGAGATCCCGCCGTGACCGAGCCCCTCTCCGACAACACCGCCGATGTGATCGTCGTGGGCGCGGGGCCAGCCGGCTCCACGACCGCGTACCACCTGGCCAAGGCCGGGCTCGACGTCCTCCTGCTGGAGAAGACCGCCTTTCCCCGGGAGAAGGTCTGCGGTGACGGCCTGACCCCGCGCGCGGTCAAGCAGCTCGTCGCCATGGGCATCGACATCTCCGAAGAGGCCGGCTGGCTGCGCAACAAGGGCCTGCGCATCATCGGCGGCGGCTCCCGCCTCCAGTTGGACTGGCCGGATCTGGCCTCCTTCCCGGACTACGGACTCGTCCGCAAGCGCGACGACTTCGACGACCAGCTCGCCCGGCAGGCCCAGAAGGCCGGCGCGCGCCTGTACGAGCGCTGCAACGTCGGCGCCCCCGTCGTGGACGACCGCACCGGCCGCATCACCGGCGTGCACGCCAAACTGGGGGAGGACAAGCGCGAGGTCACCTTCCACGCGCCGCTGGTCGTGGCCGCCGACGGCAACTCCACGCGACTGTCCCTGGCGATGGGCCTGCACCGCCGCGAGGACCGTCCGATGGGCGTCGCCGTCCGCACGTACTTCACCTCGCCCCGCCACGACGACGACTACCTGGAGTCCTGGCTGGAACTCTGGGACCGCCGTGGGCCCCAGGACCGCCTCCTGCCGGGCTACGGCTGGATCTTCGGCATGGGTGACGGCACCTCGAACGTCGGCCTGGGCGTGCTGAACACTTCCAACTCCTTCAAGGAGATCGACTGGCGCGAGATCCTCAAGGCCTGGTGCGCCTCCATGCCCCAGGACTGGGGCTACACCCCGGACAACATGACCGGCCCGATCCGCGGTGCCGCCCTGCCCATGGCCTTCAACCGCCAGCCCCACTACACCAAGGGCCTGCTGCTCGTCGGCGACGCCGGCGGCCTGGTGAACCCCTTCAACGGCGAGGGCATCGCCTACGCCATGGAGTCCGGCCAGATCGCCGCCGACGTCATCGTCCAGGCCCACGCGCGGGCCACGCCGGCTCAGCGCGAGATCGCCCTGCAGCGCTACCCGCGCGTCCTGAAGGACACCTACGGCGGCTACTACACGCTGGGCCGCGCCTTCGTGAAGCTCATCGGCAATCCGAAGGTCATGCAGATCGCGACCCAGCGCGGCCTCACCCACCCCGTCCTGATGAAGTTCACCCTCAAGATGCTCGCCAACCTGACGGACCCGACGGGCGGCGACGCGATGGACCGCATCATCAACGGACTGAGCAAGGTCGCGCCTAAGGCGTGACGGCCGGCGGCTCCGGTCAGGCCCGGGACCCCGTGAGGCCGCCCGAGTCCTCCTCGAGGGCCCGGGCGTTGGCGGACCGGCGCGCGAAGACCTCCGCGCGCCGGTCCGCCGACTGCCGCAGCGCCGCCTTGCGGTCGCGCGCGGAGAGCCGGTCCAGGTAGACGTACCCGTTCACATGGTCGGTCTCGTGGGCGAGGCAGCGCGCGAAATAGCCGTTGCCCTCGACGACGAGCGGCTCGCCGTCCTTGTCCAGGCCCCGCACGACGGCCCGGTCGGGGCGCGGTACGGCCATGGTGGCTCCCGGTACGGACAGACACCCCTCGCCCTCGTCGAGCAGCCGCCGCGCGGCCGGCTCGAGGTGTTCCAGCACCGGGTTGACGATGTGTCCGACATGTCGGACACCGTCATCGTCCGGGCAGTCGTACACGAACAGGCGCAGGCCGACGCCCACCTGATTCGCCGCCAGCCCGGCTCCCTCGGCGACGTACATCGTGCGGAACATGTCGTCGATCAGCGCGGCGAGGTCGGGCCCGAACTCGGTGACGTCCCGGCACGGCTTGTGCAGCACCTCTTCACCGACCTCGGTGACCCGCCGCACCGACCCGCGCCGGGCCTCGGGCGCGAGCGGGGGGTAGACGGCGGTGGGCCGCCCCTGTACGAACACACTGGGCATGACGTTCTCTCCTTCGGCTCGGCGCGGGCCGGCGGGGACCGGCCCGCGCCGAGCATGCCAGGAGGCGCGGGGACCCGCGAGAGCCCGGCACGCGAGGCCCGGAGCGCCGCGGGGGCGGGAGTGGGGCGGGGCCGCGGGCGCCACGGGGGGCCGGTGGGGCCGACTGAGGGAGTCGCGAGGCGGCATCAGCGTGGTGGGAGCCCCAGGCGCCGGAGCGCGGGCAGGAGTCCGGAAAACGTCAGGAGACCGGGGCGCGGCAGAAGTCCGGAAACGTCAGGAGACCGGAGCGCGGCAGAAGTCCGGAAACGTCAGGAGACCGGGGCGGCAGAAGTCCGCAGCACGCAAGAGCCGGAAGGGGCGCGACCGCCGAGCGGCCGCGCCCCTTCGGGCGGATGTATCTGCTTTGTGCGTGGTGTCCGCGTGCCTGGACTAGAGCACGCGCACCGCGCCGCTCGGCGGGTCGTACGACAGCGACGCCTTGACGACGCCGGTGGAGGAGTTCTGCGCGCCGACGAACATGCCGTCGCCGACGTACACACCCACGTGGTACGCGCTGCCCGCGCCACCCCAGTACAGGATGTCGCCCGGCTGGAGGTTGCTCAGCCCCACCTGGGTGCCGGCGGTCGACTGGGCCTGGGAGACGCGCGGCAGGTCGACGCCGACCGACTTGAAGGCGGCCTGCACCAGGCCGGAGCAGTCCCAGGAGTTGGGGCCGGTGCCGCCGGAGACGTAGGCGTCGCCGACCTGGGACTGAACGAAGGCGACGACCGCGGCGGCCGAGCCGGTGGCCGTGGACGTGTTGCTGGTGACGCTGCTGTCCGAGCCGGTGGAGCTGTCGGAGGACCCGGTGTCCGCCGAAGCGCTCAGAGTGGCGCGCTCGGCGCTGCGCGAGGCACGTTCGGCGGCCGCCTTGCGCGCGGCCTCCTCGGCCTTCTTCTTCTCCTCCGCGGCCTTCTTCTTGGCCTCGGCGAGGTCCGCCTTGGCCTCCTTGGCGGCCTTCGCGGCGGCCGCGTCACGCTCGGCCTGCAGCTCGTAGCTCGCGGCCGCCTGCTGCGTGACGTCCGCGGACTGGGCGACCTGAGCGGCCAGGTCGGCCGTCAGGGTGGGCAGTTCAAGGGTCTGCGTCACCGGTTCGGCCGCGTTGGCCGAACCCGACGCCCCGGCCACTGCCAGGGTGCTGAGGACGCCACCGGCAACTCCGGCCCGCATCGCGATGGTCGACGCGCTGCGGCGGGGCTTCCGGTGGCTGCGTATGTGAGCGGTGTGGGACATAGGGACAACCGGTATCAGGAGCTCCTCCATACCTTCAAGAAACGTGTGCTGCGCCACAGTTGTTCAATCGGGTCCCGAATCCCGGGCGTGTCGCTCCTTATTGACGCCCTAACGGACATTGCGGGCGGCCCGTAACCGGCCTGTGATCACGGACTTTGATCGTTACGCCCGAATTGCCCCGTGCTTACCACTTGTTGGGACAGTTGGCCAAGCCCGGTTCTCAGACGTCTCTCATGAATGTGGCGCAGGTCACGGAACGGTTACCCGTCCGGTCGCGTCCGTGGCGCGCGACGGGTCCTGAGTGCTCGTGAACGCGTGCACGTGTCCACATCGCACCCCGACGCTCCCTCTCATGTGTGAACGCGCCCTCTATCAAGGGTTCGCGTCCGACACCAATTTGCATGCAAGGGAACCATCTTGATATTGAGACGCCGCCTCCCACATCCTCTGGCCAGCGGCGACGAACGAAAATGTCACCTCTGGTGATCACCTGAACGCTTCTTGTGTGAAGATCACTGCTCATCCGACTTCATGATCGTTCGTCAGGTGGTAGAGATCACAAAGCTTGTGCAATACCCCGTGTCGCAGATCACAGAGCGGCGGGCATAGGATGCGAGGCAGTTGGGCTTGTGACCTGCTTCACATGTTCGCGATCTTCGCCGGGACGAGCGGGGCTCGTGGGGCTGTCGGGGCGGTGGTGAGTCCGATGCAACCGCCAGCAGTCAGTGCCGACTGAGAGGAGCGAGGAGCGGTGAACGCGTATGCGCCCATCCTCGTACTGGGAGCCCTCGGGGCAGGCTTTGCGATCTTCTCCGTGGTCATGGCCACGCTGATCGGTCCGAAGCGGTACAACCGGGCGAAGCTCGAGGCCTACGAGTGCGGCATCGAGCCGACCCCCACGCCGGCCGGCGGCGGGCGCTTCCCCATCAAGTACTACCTGACGGCGATGCTCTTCATCATCTTCGATATCGAGATCGTCTTCCTCTACCCCTGGGCCGTCACCTTCGACGCCCTGGGGATTTTCGGGCTCGTGGAGATGCTGCTCTTCGTGCTCACCGTCTTCGTCGCGTACGCGTACGTATGGCGGCGCGGCGGCCTGGAATGGGACTGAGGGGCCTTTGACATGGGACTCGAAGAAAAACTGCCGAGCGGCTTCCTGCTGACCACCGTCGAGCAGGCCGCGGGCTGGGTGCGCAAGTCGTCCGTCTTCCCCGCCACGTTCGGCCTCGCCTGCTGTGCCATCGAGATGATGACCACCGGCGCCGGCCGCTACGACCTGGCGCGCTTCGGTATGGAGGTCTTCCGCGGCTCACCGCGGCAGGCGGACCTGATGATCGTCGCGGGCCGGGTCAGCCAGAAGATGGCGCCGGTGCTGCGGCAGGTCTACGACCAGATGCCGAACCCGAAGTGGGTGATCTCCATGGGGGTCTGCGCCTCCTCGGGCGGCATGTTCAACAACTACGCGATCGTCCAGGGCGTCGACCACATCGTCCCGGTCGACATCTATCTCCCCGGCTGCCCGCCGCGGCCCGAGATGCTGATGGACGCCATCCTCAAGCTTCACCAGAAGATCCAGGGCTCCAAGCTCGGGGTGAACGCCGAGGAGGCGGCCCGCGAGGCGGAGGAAGCGGCGCTCAAGGCCCTGCCCACCATCGAGATGAAGGGGCTGCTGCGGTGAGCGACGCGAACAACACGGCAGGTGACGGGAACGGGGTGAACCCCGAGAAGGACCTGTCCGCCGAGAACCTCCCCGGCCAGCGCGGTCAGGGCGGCGAGGAGATCCGCGTCCAGCGCGGAATGTTCGGCGCCAACAACGGCGGCGACACCTCCGGCTACGGCGGCCTGGTCCGCTCCGTCCGGCTGCCCGGGCCGGCGAGCAGGCCCTACGGCGGATGGTTCGACGAGGTCGCCGACGAACTCGAGGGCGCGCTGGAGGAGCAGGGACTCCTGCCCGACAACGCCATCGAGAAGACGGTCGTCGACCGCGACGAGCTGACCTTCCACATCGAGCGCGAGCACTTGGTCCGAGTCGCCCGCACCATGCGCGACGACCCCGCCCTGCGCTTCGAGCTCTGCACCGGCGTCAGCGGCGTCCACTACCCGCACGACAAGGGCCGCGAGCTGCACGCCGTCTACCACCTGCGCTCGATCACCCACAACCGGCTGGTCCGCCTCGAAGTCAGCGCGCCCGACAGCGACCCGCACATCCCGTCACTGGTCTCCGTCTATCCGACGAACGACTGGCACGAGCGCGAGACCTACGACTTCTTCGGCATCGTCTTCGACGGTCACCCGGCCCTGACCCGGATCATGATGCCGGACGACTGGCAGGGCTTCCCGCAGCGCAAGGACTACCCCCTCGGCGGCATCCCCGTCGAGTACAAGGGCGCCCAGATCCCGGCTCCGGACCAGCGGAGGTCGTACTCGTGAGCACACAGTCAGCGTCCGCGGCCTCGGCGCGCGAGACCACCGAAGGCACCGTCTACACGGTCACCGGCGGCGACTGGGACGAGGTCGTCCAGTCCGCCGCCCGCACCGACGACGAGCGCATCATCGTCAACATGGGCCCGCAGCACCCGTCCACGCACGGTGTGCTCCGCCTCATCCTGGAGATCGACGGCGAGACCGTCACCGAGGCCCGCTGCGGCATCGGCTACCTGCACACCGGCATCGAGAAGAACCTCGAGTACCGGACCTGGACGCAGGGCACCACCTTCGTGACGCGCATGGACTACCTGACGTCGTTCTTCAACGAGACGGCGTACTGCCTGGGCGTCGAGAAGCTCCTCGGTATCGAGGACGACATCCCCGACCGGGCCACGATCATCCGGGTCCTGCTGATGGAGCTGAACCGGCTCTCCTCCCACCTGGTGTGCATCGCCACCGGCGGCATGGAACTCGGCGCCACCACGATCATGATCTACGGCTTCCGTGATCGTGAACTGATTCTCGACATCTACGAACTGATCACCGGCCTGCGGATGAACCACGCGTTCATCCGCCCGGGCGGACTCGCCCAGGACCTGCCGCCCGGCGCGGTGGACCACATCCGCGAGTTCGTGAAGAAGATGAAGAAGAACCTCCCGGAGTACGACAAGCTCGCCACCGGGAACCCCATCTTCAAGGGCCGCATGCAGGACGTCGGCTACCTCGACCTGGCCGGCTGCATGGCGCTCGGCGCCACCGGCCCGGTCCTCAGGTCCACCGGCCTGCCGCACGACCTGCGCAAGACCCAGCCCTACTGCGGCTACGAGACCTACGACTTCGACATCCCGACCGCCGACACCTGCGACGCCTACGGCCGCTTCCTGATCCGGCTGGAGGAGATGCGCCAGTCGCTGAGGATCGTCGAGCAGTGCCTGGACCGGCTCCAGCCCGGCCCGGTCATGGTCGCCGACAAGAAGATCGCCTGGCCCGCCCAGCTCGCCCTGGGACCGGACGGACTGGGCAACTCCCTCGACCACATCAAGAAGATCATGGGCACCTCCATGGAGGCCCTGATCCACCACTTCAAGCTGGTCACCGAGGGCTTCCGGGTGCCGCCGGGCCAGACCTACGCGGCGGTGGAGTCGCCCAAGGGCGAGCTCGGGGTGCACGTCGTCTCCGACGGCGGCACCCGCCCCTTCCGGGTTCACTTCCGCGACCCGTCCTTCACCAACCTGCAGGCCATGGCGGCGATGTGCGAGGGCGGCCAGGTCGCCGACGTCATCGTCGCCGTGGCATCCCTCGACCCCGTGATGGGAGGCGTCGACCGGTGACCACCTCTTCTTCGGAGCGGGGCGTCAGCCTGGGCATGCCGGAACTGCCCGCGCCCGCCTACCCGGACGACGTCCGGGCCCGACTGGAGACCGACGCGCGCGAGATCATCGCCCGCTACCCGGACTCCCGGTCCGCCCTCCTGCCGTTGCTGCACCTCGTGCAGGCGCAGGAGGGGCACGTCACGCGCACCGGGATGCAGTTCTGCGCCGACGTACTGGGCCTGACCACGGCCGAGGTCACCGCGGTCGCCACCTTCTACACCATGTACCGGCGCGGGCCGAGCGGCGACTACCAGGTCGGCGTCTGCACCAACACGCTGTGTGCGGTCATGGGCGGCGACGCGATCTTCGAGTCCCTCCAGGAGCACCTGGGCGTCGGCAACGGCGAGACCACCGAGGACGGCAAGGTCACCCTGGAGCACATCGAGTGCAACGCGGCCTGCGACTTCGCACCGGTCGTGATGGTCAACTGGGAGTTCTTCGACAACCAGACCCCGGCGAGCGTCAGGCGCCTCGTCGACGATCTGCGCGCGGGACGCCCGGTGAGCCCCACGCGCGGTGCGCCGCTGTGCACCTTCAAGGAGACCGCCCGGATCCTGGCGGGCTTCCCCGACGAGCGGGACGGCGCCGTCGCGGCCGGCGGCAGCGCGGGTCCCGCCTCCCTGGCCGGCCTGAAGCTGGCCAAGGGCGAGGCGTCCGCAGCGCGCGTGGTGCACCCGCGGGACGGCGGGCCGCACGACGCCACGCAGGGCCGGGCCGTGCACGACCCGTCCCCGACGGAACACCTCAGCTCGCACGATGCGCCGCAGGACACATCGGCATCCGACCCTTCCCACCCGGCAGGGCCTACCGCCGAGGAGGGGGAGTGATGACCGTGGCAGCCGAGATCAAGGGCACCAGTCCGGAGAAGCTGCTCGCACCCGTGCTGTCGGCCTTCTGGGACGAGGAGGAGTCCTGGACTCTGGACGTCTACCGGAGGCACGAGGGGTACGAGGGGCTCCGCAAGGCGCTGGCGATGTCGCCGGACGACCTGATCGCGTACGTCAAGGACTCGGGTCTGCGCGGACGCGGCGGCGCGGGGTTCCCGACGGGGATGAAGTGGCAGTTCATTCCCCAGGGGGATGGCAAGCCTCACTATCTAGTTGTCAACGCCGACGAGTCGGAGCCGGGGACCTGCAAGGACATCCCGCTCCTCTTCGCGAACCCGCACAGCCTCATCGAGGGCATCGTCATCGCGTGTTACGCCATCAGGTCTTCGCATGCCTTCATCTATCTGCGTGGTGAAGTCGTCCCAGTGCTGCGGCGGTTGCACGAGGCCGTGCGCGAGGCCTACGCGGCCGGCTTCCTCGGCGAGAACATCCTGGGCAGCGGACTCGACCTGGAACTCACCGTGCACGCGGGCGCGGGCGCGTACATCTGCGGTGAGGAGACCGCGCTGCTCGACTCGCTCGAAGGCCGCCGGGGTCAACCGCGGCTCCGTCCCCCCTTTCCTGCTGTGGCCGGCCTCTATGCCTGCCCGACTGTGGTGAATAACGTCGAATCGATCGCATCGGTTCCCGCGATCCTGAACAAGGGCAAGGACTGGTTCAGGTCGATGGGCAGCGAGAAGTCCCCGGGCTTCACGCTCTACTCGCTCAGCGGCCACGTCGCGGGCCCCGGCCAGTACGAGGCCCCGCTCGGCATCACGCTGCGCCAGCTCCTCGACATGAGCGGCGGCATGCGCTCCGGTCACCGGCTGAAGTTCTGGACACCGGGCGGCTCCTCGACGCCGATGTTCACCGACGAGCACCTCGACGTCCCCCTCGACTACGAAGGAGTGGGCGCCGCGGGTTCCATGCTCGGCACCAAGGCACTGCAGTGCTTCGACGAGACGACCTGCGTCGTGCGCGCCGTCACCCGCTGGACCGAGTTCTACGCCCACGAGTCCTGCGGTAAGTGCACGCCCTGCCGCGAGGGCACGTACTGGCTCGTCCAGTTGCTGCGCGACATCGAAGCCGGCAAGGGGTCGATGAGCGACCTCGACAAGCTGAACGACATCGCCGACAACATCAACGGCAAGTCCTTCTGTGCCCTCGGCGACGGTGCCGCCTCGCCGATCTTCTCCTCGCTCAAGTACTTCCGCGAGGAGTACGAGCAGCACATCACGGGCCGCGGCTGCCCCTTCGACCCGGCCAAGTCGACGGCCTGGGCCGACCGCACGGAGGTGAACGCATGACCGTGACCACCAATGCTCCCTCGGGAGGGGGAGAGGCGGCGGTCCCGCCGGAGGACCTCGTCTCGCTGACGATCGACGGCGCCGAGATCAGCGTGCCCAAGGGCACCCTGGTCATCCGGGCCGCCGAACAGCTCGGCATCGAGATCCCCCGGTTCTGCGACCACCCCCTCCTCGACCCGGCCGGCGCCTGCCGCCAGTGCATCGTCGAGGTCGAGGGCCAGCGCAAGCCCATGGCCTCCTGCACCATCACCTGCACCGACGGGATGGTGGTGAAGACCCACCTGACCTCGCCCGTCGCCGAGAAGGCCCAGCACGGTGTGATGGAGCTGCTGCTCATCAACCACCCGCTGGACTGCCCGGTCTGCGACAAGGGCGGCGAGTGCCCGCTGCAGAACCAGGCCATGTCGCACGGCCAGGCCGACTCCCGCTTCGAGGGCAGGAAGCGGACCTACGAGAAGCCCGTGCCGATCTCCACGCAGGTGCTGCTCGACCGCGAGCGGTGCGTGCTGTGCGCCCGCTGCACCCGCTTCTCCAACCAGGTCGCGGGCGACCCGATGATCGAGCTGATCGAGCGGGGCGCGCTCCAGCAGGTCGGCACCGGTGAGGGTGACCCCTTCGAGTCGTACTTCTCCGGCAACACCATCCAGATCTGCCCGGTCGGCGCGCTCACCTCGGCGGCGTACCGCTTCCGCTCCCGCCCCTTCGACCTGATCTCCTCGCCGTCCGTGTGCGAGCACTGCTCCGGCGGCTGCGCGACCCGCACCGACCACCGGCGCGGCAAGGTCATGCGGCGCCTGGCGGCCGACGACCCCGAGGTCAACGAGGAGTGGATCTGCGACAAGGGCCGCTTCGCCTTCCGGTACGCCCAGCAGCGGGACCGGCTGGCGACGCCCCTGGTGCGCAACGCCGAGGGCGAGCTGGAGCCCGCCTCCTGGCCGGAGGCCCTGCAGATCGCCGCGCAGGGGCTGCTTGCCTCCAAGGGGCGCACCGGCGTCCTGACCGGCGGCCGGCTCACCGTCGAGGACGCCTACGCGTACAGCAAGTTCGCGCGCGTGGCGCTCGACACCAACGACATCGACTTCCGCGCGCGCGTGCACAGCCCCGAGGAGGCCGACTTCCTGGCCTCCCGGGTCGCCGGACGCGGCCGTGATCTCGACGGCACGGGAGTCACGTACACCACGCTGGAGAAGGCGCCCGCCGTCCTGCTGGTCGGGTTCGAGGCCGAGGAGGAGGCGCCCGGCGTCTTCCTGCGGCTGCGCAAGGCCTGGCGCAAGCACGGGCAGGAGGTCTTCTCGCTGGCCACGCACGCCACGCGAGGCCTGCAGAAGGCCGGCGGCACGCTGCTGTCCGCCGCCCCCGGTACCGAGACCGAGTGGCTGGACGCGCTCGCGAGCGGTGTCGGACTGGAGGACGGCGGCGCCCGGGCCGCCGAGGCACTGCGCGCCGAGGGCGCCGTGATCGTCGTCGGCGAGCGACTGGCGTCCGTGGCCGGCGGCCTCACCTCCGCCGTACGGACCGCCGCCGCGACCGGCGCCCGCCTGGTGTGGATCCCGCGCCGGGCCGGGGAGCGCGGCGCGATCGAGGCGGGTGCGCTGCCGTCACTGCTGCCGGGTGGCCGCCCCGCGACCGACCCGCGCGCGCGTGAGGAGGTGGCCGCGGTCTGGGGCCTGGCCGACCTGCCCCACCGCTACGGCCGTGACACCGGCGAGATCGTCGAGGCCGCGGTCCGGGGTGAGCTGCAGGCGCTGCTGGTGGCGGGCGTGGAGGTCGCCGACCTGCCCGATCCGGCACGCGCGCGTGCGGCACTCGCCGAGGCCGGCTTCGTGGTGTCGCTGGAACTGCGGCCCAGCGAGGTCACCGAACTCGCCGACGTCGTCCTGCCCGTCGCCGCGGTCGCCGAGAAGGCCGGGACCTTCCTGAACTGGGAGGGCCGGGTGCGCTTCTTCGAGGCCGCCCTCAAGCCGGACCAGATGACCCGCCGTATGGCGCCCGCCGACGCCCGCGTGCTCCAGATGCTGGCCGACGCCATGGACGTACACCTGGGCCTGCCCGATCTGCGCACCACGCGCGCGGAGATCGACCGGCTCGGCGCCTGGGACGGGCCGCGGGCCACCGAACCGCTGGGGACCGCGGGCGCGCTGCCGCGGCCGGCCGCCGGTGAGGCCGTACTGGCCGGGCACCGGCTGCTGCTCGACCGGGGCGTCCTCCAGCAGGGCGACGAGGCGCTCGCCGGTACCCGGCACGCCGCCCGCGCGCGCGTTTCGGCCGCCACGGCCGCCGAGGCCGGCGTCAAGGACGGCGATCTCCTGGCCGTGACCGGCCCCGCGGGGACCGTCGAACTCCTGCTGCAGATCACCGAGATGCCCGACCGGGTGGTCTGGCTCCCGCTGAACTCGGCCGGCACCGGCGTCGCCTCCGACGCCGGGGTGCTGCCCGGAACCCTCGTCCGCATCGGGCCGGCGACGCCGGCAGGCGTAGCCCCCAAGGAGGTGGAGGCATGAGCCCGTACCTCGCCGCTGAAGACCTCTCGATGTTCGGAACCGACCCGTGGTGGCTGGTCGTCGTCAAGGCGGTCTTCTGCTTCGCCTTCCTGATGGTGACCGTGCTGTTCTCCATCGTGTGGGAGCGCAAGGTCGTCGCCTGGATGCAGTTGCGCGTCGGCCCGAACCGGCACGGCCCCTGGGGCATGCTCCAGTCGCTCGCCGACGGCATCAAACTGATGCTCAAGGAAGACGTCATCGTCAAGCGCGCCGACAAGGTGGTGTACGTCCTCGCGCCGATCGTCGCGGCCATCCCGGCCTTCATGGCGATCGCGGTGATCCCCTTCGGACCGGCCGGCAACGAGATCTCGATCTTCGGCCAGCGCACCGCCATGCAGCTCACCGACCTGCCGATCGCCCTGCTGTACATCCTCGCGGTCGCCTCGATCGGCATCTACGGCATGGTGCTGGCGGGCTGGAGCTCCGGTTCGACCTATCCGCTGCTCGGCGGGCTGCGGTCCTGCGCGCAGATGATCTCCTACGAGATCGCGATGGGCGCCGCGTTCGCCTCGGTGTTCCTCTACTCGGGGTCGATGTCGACGTCGGAGATCGTCGCTCAGCAGGGCGACCGCTGGTACATCGTGCTGCTGCCGGTCTCCTTCATCCTCTACATCGTCACCATGGTCGGCGAGACCAACCGAGCCCCCTTCGACATGCCGGAGTCCGAGGGCGACCTGGTGGGCGGCTTCAACACCGAGTACTCGTCGATCAAGTTCGCGATGTTCATGCTCGCCGAGTACGTGAACATGGTGACGGTCTCGGCGGTCGCCATCACCCTCTTCCTCGGCGGCTGGCGCGCCCCGTGGCCGGTCAGCACCTTCTGGGAGGGCGCCAACCACGGCTGGTGGCCGCTGCTCTGGTTCGTGCTCAAGGTCCAGTTGCTGCTGTTCTTCTTCATCTGGCTGCGCGGCACGCTTCCCCGGGTCCGCTACGACCAGTTGATGAAGCTCGGCTGGAAGGTCCTCATCCCGGTCTCCCTGGTCTGGCTGATGCTGGTCGCGACCGTGCGGGCCCTCAGGAACGAGAACTACGGCTTCGCCGACATCGCGCTCTACATCGGCGGCGGTGTCCTGGTCCTGCTGCTGCTGTCCTTCGTCGTGGACATGTACCGCGAGAAGGGCAAACAGGCGGCGGCCCCGGCCGAGGAGCCGGCCGCTTTCGACCCGATGGCCGGCGGTTTCCCGGTACCGCCGATGCCCGGACAGGAGCTGCCACCGGTGCCGCGGCGCCGTCCGCGCCGGGAGCGGGAGCTGATTGTCAGTGGTGGGCCCGATACTCAGAGTGACGAATCTCTGGGCGGATCTACGGATGGAAAGGAGGCGTCCGATGACTGAGGAACCCAAGGAGACCGACCCCGGTTTCCTGAACCCCGTGGCCGGCTTCGGCGTGACCTTCAAGGCCATGTTCAAGAAGCGGCTGACCGAGCAGTACCCGGAGCAGCAGAAGACCACCGCTCCGCGCTTCCACGGACGGCACCAGCTCAACCGCCATCCGGACGGCCTGGAGAAGTGCGTCGGCTGCGAGCTGTGCGCCTGGGCGTGTCCCGCCGACGCCATCTACGTGGAGGGCGCGGACAACACGGACGAGGAGCGCTACTCACCGGGGGAGCGGTACGGCCGCGTCTACCAGATCAACTACGCCCGCTGCATCCTGTGCGGCCTGTGCATCGAGGCGTGCCCCACACGCGCGCTGACGATGACCAACGAGTTCGAGCTCGCCGACTCCAGTCGCGCCAACCTCATCTTCACCAAGGAGCAACTGCTCGCCGGTCTCGAGGACGGCATGGTCGACTCGCCCCACGCCATCTACCCGGGCACGGACGAGCAGGACTACTACCGGGGCCTGGTCACCGAGGCCGCGCCCGGGACGGTCCAGCAGGTCGCCCACTCCAAGGGGGAGGTCGTCCAGGAGGCCGACTCGACCTTCGGCGGGACCGAACCGGCGTCGGAGGAGGTGATCCGCCGATGACCGAGCAGCTCGCCGCCTACTCCACATCCACCGGAGAGGCCGTCCAGTTCTGGATCCTCGGCACCGTCGCGGTGGTCGGCGCCCTGTGCACCGTCTTCATGAAGAAGGCCGTGCACAGTGCACTCTGCCTCGCCGGGACCATGATCATCCTGGCGGTGTTCTACCTCGCCAACGGTGCCTACTTCCTCGGCGTCGTGCAGATCGTCGTCTACACCGGCGCGATCATGATGTTGTTCCTGTTCGTGGTCATGCTCGTCGGCGTCACCGCGGCGGACTCCCTGAAGGAGACCATCAAGGGGCAGCGCTGGCTGGCCCTGCTCTCCGGGCTCGGCTTCGGCATCCTGCTGATCGCCGGCATCGGCAACGCGTCCGTCACGGAGTTCAGCGGTCTGGCCCAGGCCAACGCGAACGGCAACGTGGAGGGCATCGCGTCCCTCATCTTCACCAAGTACGTCTTCGCCTTCGAGATCACCGGCGCCCTGCTCATCACGGCCGCCGTCGGCGCCATGGTGCTCACCCACCGCGAGCGCACCGAACGGGCGGCGACCCAGCGCGAACTGGCCGAGCGGCGCGTCCGCGAGGGCAAGCAGTTGCCGCCGCTGCCGGCGCCCGGCGTGTACGCCCGGCACAACGCGGTCGACATCGCGGGCCTGCTGCCCGACGGCACCCCGTCCGAGCTCACCGTCAGCAGGACGCTGCGTGAGCGGGGCCAGATCCGCGACGTGTCGATGGAGGCGCTGGGCGATCTGAAGGCGCTGGAGCAGCGGGCCGAGGAGCGCCTCGAGCGCAAGGCCGTCGAGCCGGGCAACTCCGACCGGTCCGAGGAGGCGTCGAAGTGAGCCCCGTCAACTACCTGTACCTCGCGGCCCTGTTGTTCACGATCGGCGCCACCGGCGTGCTGATCAGGCGCAACGCGATCGTGGTCTTCATGTGCGTCGAGCTGATGCTCAACGCCTGCAACCTCGCGTTCGTCGCCTTCTCCCGCATGCACGGCAACCTCGACGGCCAGATCATCGCCTTCTTCACGATGGTCGTCGCCGCCGCGGAGGTCGTGGTCGGGCTTGCGATCATCGTGTCCCTGTTCCGTTCCCGCCACTCGGCCTCGGTCGACGACGCCAGCCTGATGAAGCTGTGAGGGGTCGCTAGAACCGTGACTAACGCAGAGAACTTTATTGCGCTGCTGGTGGCGGCGCCCTTGCTCGGAGCGGCGGTCCTCCTGTGCGGCGGACGCCGGCTGGACGCCGTCGGTCACTGGATCGGTACGCTGCTGGCCGCCGCGTCCTTCGTGATCGGTGTCGTCCTCTTCACCGACATGCTCGGCAGCGGCGCCGAGGACCGCACCCTGACGCAGCACCTGTTCAGTTGGATCCCGGTGGAGGGATTCCAGGCCGACGTCGCCTTCCGGCTCGACCAGTTGTCGATGACGTTCGTCCTGCTGATCACCGGCGTCGGCTCGCTCATCCATCTGTACTCGGTCGCGTACATGGAGCACGACGAGCGCCGCCGCCGCTTCTTCGGCTACCTGAACCTGTTCCTCGCGGCGATGCTGCTGCTCGTCCTCGCCGACAACTACCTGCTGCTGTACGTCGGCTGGGAGGGGGTCGGCCTCGCCTCCTACCTGCTGATCGGCTTCTGGCAGCACAAGCCCAGCGCCGCCACCGCCGCGAAGAAGGCATTCCTGGTCAACCGCGTCGGCGACATGGGCCTGTCCATCGCGATCATGTTGATGTTCCTGTGGTTCGGCACCTTCGCCTTCGGGCCGGTACTCGGCGGCCACGGGGAGGCCGGACTCGCGGGCTCGGCCGACGAGGGCAAGCTCACCGCGATCGCCCTGATGCTGCTGCTCGCCGCCTGCGGCAAGTCCGCCCAGGTACCACTGCAGTCCTGGCTCGGGGACGCGATGGAGGGCCCGACCCCGGTCTCGGCCCTCATCCACGCCGCGACCATGGTGACGGCGGGCGTGTACCTGATCGTCCGCTCCGGCGCCATCTTCAACGGCGCGCCCGACGCGCAGTTGGTCGTCACCATCGTCGGTGCGGTCACGCTGCTGTTCGGTGCGATCGTCGGTTGCGCCAAGGACGACATCAAGAAGGCACTGGCCGGTTCGACCATGTCGCAGATCGGCTACATGGTGCTGGCGGCCGGTCTCGGTCCCATCGGCTACGTCTTCGCGATCATGCACCTGGTGACGCACGGCTTCTTCAAGGCCGGTCTCTTCCTCGGCGCCGGTTCGGTCATGCACGGCATGAACGACGAGGTCGACATGCGCCGCTACGGCGGACTGCGCAAGTACATGCCGGTCACCTTCGTCACCTTCGGCCTCGGCTACCTCGCCATCATCGGCTTCCCGGGTCTGTCCGGCTTCTTTTCCAAGGACAAGATCATCGAGTCGGCGTTCGCCAAGGGCGGCACCGAGGGCTGGATTCTCGGCGCCTGCGCCCTGCTGGGCGCGGCCATCACGGCGTACTACATGACGCGCGTGATGCTGATGACGTTCTTCGGCGAGGAGCGCTGGCGCAACGCCCCGACGCCGTCGCCCGCGAAGCCCGACGTGGAGCCCGCCGCCGAGACGCGAGGCGAGTACACGCCACCGCACCCGCACGAGTCGCCGAAGATCATGACGATCCCGATGATCGCGCTGGCCGTCGGTTCGGTGTTCGGCGGCGCGTTCTTCAGCATCGGCGACCGCTTCGTGCACTGGCTGGAGCCCATCACCGGCCACGACCACGGCCACGCGCCGATCAGCGCCCTGACGGTCACGGTCTCCACCGTCGCCGTGATGGTGATCGGCGTGGCGGTCGCCTGGGCGCAGTACGGCCGCCGGCCGGTCCCGTCCGTCGCCCCGCGCGGGTCGCTGCTCACCCGGGCCGCCCGGCGCGACCTGCTCCAGGACGACCTCAACCACGTCGTCCTGGTCCGCGGCGGCGAGCACCTCACGCGCTCCCTGGTCTACGTCGACCACACCCTGGTCGACGGGGTCGTCAACGGCACGGCGGCCTCGGTCGGCGGCCTGTCCGGGCGGATGCGCAAGCTGCAGAACGGCTTCGCGCGCTCGTACGCGGTCTCGATGTTCGGCGGTGCGGCGGTCCTCGTCGCCGCGACCCTGCTGATGAGGGCGGTCTGATACCGATGTCCTTTCCCCTGCTGACAGTCACGGCGGCGCTCCCGGCCGTCGGGGCGATCGCCACGGCGGCCGTGCCGGCCGCGAAACGCACCGCGGCCAAGTGGCTGGCGCTGCTGGTCTCGCTGGCCACGCTCGCGCTGGCGATCACGATCCTGATCCGATTCGATCCCGGCGGCGACCGCTACCAGCTCACCGAGTCCCACTCCTGGATCGCGGAGTTCGGCGTCCGGTACGAACTGGGCGTGGACGGCATCGCGGTGGCGCTGATCGCGCTGACCGCCCTCCTGATCCCGTTCATCATCCTCGCGGGCTGGCACGACGCCGACCCGCTGGAGACCGGCAGCAGCCGGTGGCGGCCGACGCAGGGCTTCTTCGCCCTGATCCTGGCCGTCGAGGCGATGGTGATCATCTCTTTCGAGGCCACCGACGTCTTCCTCTTCTACATCTTCTTCGAAGCCATGCTGATCCCGATGTACTTCCTCATCGGCGGCTTCGGGGACCGGGCCCACGAGCACGGCGAGAAGACGGCCGCCACCCAGCGGTCGTACGCGGCGGTGAAGTTCCTCCTCTACAACCTGGCCGGCGGGCTGATCATACTGGCCGCGGTGATCGGGCTCTACGTGGTCGCGGGGAACTTCTCGCTCACCGAGATCGCGGAGGCCCGGGCGAGCGGCGAGCTGAACATGGCGACCAGCACCGAGCGCTGGCTGTTCCTCGGCTTCTTCTTCGCCTTCGCGGTGAAGGCACCGCTGTGGCCGCTGCACACCTGGCTGCCCAACGCCATGCAGGAGTCCACCGCCCCGGTGGCCGTGCTCATCACGGCGGTCGTCGACAAGGTCGGCACCTTCGCGATGCTCCGCTTCTGCCTCCAGCTCTTCCCGGAGGCGAGCAAGTGGGCGACGCCGGTCGTCCTCGTCCTGGCGGTCATCAGCATCATCTACGGGGCGCTGCTCGCGGTCGGCCAGCGGGACATCAAGCGGCTGATCGCGTACGCGTCGATCTCGCACTTCGGCTTCATCATCATGGGCATCTTCGCGATGACCAGCCAGGGCCAGTCCGGCGCGACGCTCTACATGGTCAACCACGGCATCTCGACCGCCGTGCTGATGCTGATCGCCGGCTTCCTGATCTCGCGGCGCGGCTCGCGGCTCATCGCCGACTACGGGGGAGTGCAGAAGGTCGCCCCGGTCCTCGCCGGCACCTTCCTGATCGGCGGCCTGGCGACCCTGTCCCTGCCGGGCCTCGCGCCCTTCGTCAGTGAGTTCCTGGTCCTGGTCGGCACGTTCACGCGCTATCCGGTGATCGGCATCATCGCCACCTTCGGCATCGTGCTCGCCGCGCTCTACACCCTCGTCCTCTACCAGCGGACGATGACGGGGCCGGTGAAGCCGGAGGTGTCCGCGATGCCCGACCTACGGGTGCGTGAGCTGGTGGTCGTGGCGCCGCTGGTGGCGCTGCTGATCTTCCTGGGCGTCTTCCCGAAGCCCGTCACGGACATCGTCAACCCCGCGGTGGAGCAGACCATGTCCGACGTACACAAGAAGGACCCCCAGCCTGAGGTGGAGGCGGCCAAGTGAGCGCAACAGCCGTCCACAGCCTGTGGACAACGGCGGCGACGGCGGCCGATCCGATCTCGAAGATCGACGCGCCGAAGATCGAATACGGGCAACTGTCGCCCACCCTCATCGTCATCGGCGCGGCGGTCATCGGAATCCTGATCGAGGCCCTCGTGCCGCGCAGGTCCCGCTACTACGCGCAGATGTTCGTGTCCGCCGTCGCGCTCGTCGCCGCCTTCGCCGCGGTCGTCGCGCTCGCGGTGGGCGGATACGGCACGACCAAGGCGGGCATCGCGGCGATGGGCGCCATCGCCGTCGACGGGCCGGCCCTGTTCCTGCAGGGCACGATCCTGCTGACGAGTCTGGTCGCCCTCTTCACCTTCGCCGAGCGGCGCCTCGACCCGCAGGCGCACGGCAACCGTGTCGACTCCTTCGCCGCGCAGGCCGCGTCCGTACCGGGCAGCGAGAGCGAGCAGAAGGCGGTGAAGGCCGGGTTCACCACCACCGAGGTGTTCCCGCTGCTGCTCTTCGCCGTCGCGGGCATGCTGGTCTTCCCCGCGGCCAACGACCTGCTGACGCTCTTCGTGGCGCTGGAGGTCTTCTCCCTCCCGCTGTACCTGCTGTGCGCACTGGCCCGCCGCAAGCGGCTGATGTCGCAGGAGTCGGCGGTCAAGTACTTCCTGCTCGGCGCGTTCGCCTCCGCGTTCACGCTGTTCGGCATCGCCCTGCTCTACGGCTACGCGGGCTCGATGTCGTACGGCACGATCGCGCAGGTCGTCGACGGCACCGTCCAGAACGTCACCCCGGCACTCGCCGACACCATGGGCAACGACGCGCTGCTGCTCGTCGGCTCCGCGCTGATCGTGATGGGCCTGCTGTTCAAGGTGGGCGCCGTGCCGTTCCACATGTGGACGCCGGACGTGTACCAGGGCGCGCCGACACCGGTGACCGGCTTCATGGCGGCGGCGACCAAGGTGGCCGCCTTCGGCGCCCTGCTCCGCATCCTCTACGTCGTCCTGCCCGGCCTGCGCTGGGACTGGCGGCCGGTGATGTGGGCCGTGGCGATCGTCACCATGCTGGCCGGCGCGATCGTCGCGATCACCCAGACCGACATCAAGCGGCTGCTGGCGTACTCGTCGATCGCGCACGCGGGCTTCATCCTCGCCGGTGTCATCGCCACCACGCCCGACGGCATCTCCTCCGTCCTCTTCTACCTGGCCGCGTACTCCTTCGTCACGATCGGTGCCTTCGCGGTCGTGACACTGGTGCGCGACGCGGGCGGTGAGGCGACCCACCTGTCGAAGTGGGCCGGCCTCGGACGCAGGTCGCCGTTGGTGGCGGCGGTGTTCGCGGTGTTCCTGCTGGCCTTCGCGGGCATCCCGCTGACCTCCGGGTTCTCCGGCAAGTTCGCCGTGTTCAAGGCGGCGGCGGAGGGCGGCGCGGTCCCGTTGGTCGTCGTCGGAGTGATCTCGTCGGCCATCGCGGCGTTCTTCTACATCCGCGTCATCGTGCTGATGTTCTTCAGTGAGCCGCGGCCGGAGGGCCCGACCGTCGCGGTGCCGTCACCGCTGACGATGACGGCGATCGGCGTCGGCGTGGCGGTCACGGTGGTGCTCGGTGTGGCGCCGCAGTACTTCCTGGACCTCGCGGGACAAGCGGGGGTGTTCGTGCGCTGACGCGGCGCCCGCCGGTACGGAGGCGGCGGCCCGGCACCCTTCAGGGGTGCCGGGCCGCCGTCGTGCGCGGGCCCTACTCGCCGCCGCGGCGCGGCTTGATGCCGGTCAGGTCCAGGTCCATCGGGAAGGGGGCGCTCAGCTTCATGCGCTCACGGAAGATGCCCACGCTGGCGTAGGCGCGCGTGGTGGGCTCCAGCTCGAAGGCGTGGACGACGGCGAGCCCCTTCTCGTTCTCTACCCGCCAGTAGTGGGCGATGCCCGCCCGGGCGTACGTCAAGGGCTTGGTCTCGCGGTCGCGGGAGACGGACTCGGCCGAGACGACCTCGATGGCCAGGGTGACGGCCTCGGCGGGGTAGCGGGTCTGCTCCGGGTCGTCGACCACGTCACCCCGCACGACGATCACGTCCGGCTCCGGCCGGTTCTGCCGGTCGATGTCGATGGTGAACTCGCGGATGACCTCGAACTCCGCCGGGGCGAGGGACTGGAGCTGCCATTCGAAGAAGCTCACCGCGCGTGAGTGGAAAAGGGTCTGCGGACTCACGAAGACGAGGCTTCCGTCGATCAGTTCCGTGTGCGGAGGCAGATTCGGGAGCCGGTCCAGGTCGTCCGCGGTCCAGCCGCCCTCGGGCGGGGTCGGCCAGTCGGGTGTGGACGCCTTCGGCGCGACGCTCATCAGTGCTCCCATGGGACGGAGTCTCGCGGGTGCAATCAGACTATCCGCCGGAAACGGACGGGTCTCCCGCGAACGTGTGACCGACTTCCGTGTCCTTGACGCGGGCCGCGGCGGGCGACCTGTGGATAACTCCGGAGCTGTCGGCGCGGACCCCTATCGTTGAGGCAGTGGTCGGGACAGGGCGGACCAGACAGACCAGACGGACGAGGCAGGACGTACGGGGGACGGGACGATGGGCGGGACAGGCGTGATCGGCGAGATGGCAGAGACGGCACAGGCGAGGGACATGGACAGCGAGGCGCTGGCCACGCTGCACCGGGTCTTCGGGTACGAGGCTTTCCGCGGCGAGCAGGAAGCGGTCGTCGATCACGTGGTGGCGGGCGGCGATGCCGTCGTGCTCATGCCGACCGGCGGCGGCAAGTCGCTGTGCTACCAGATTCCGTCCCTGGTCCGGCCCGGCACCGGCATCGTGGTCTCGCCCCTCATCGCGCTGATGCAGGACCAGGTGGACGCGCTGCGGGCGCTCGGTGTGCGAGCCGGGTTCATGAACTCCACGCAGGACTTCGACGAGCGGCGCGTGGTGGAGGCGGAGTTCCTCGCCGGCGAGCTGGACCTGCTGTACCTGGCACCCGAGCGGCTGCGCCTGGAGGGCACCCTCGATCTGCTCTCCCGCGGGAAGATCTCCCTCTTCGCGATCGACGAGGCGCACTGCGTCTCCCAGTGGGGCCACGACTTCCGGCCCGACTACCTGGCCCTGTCCCTGCTCGGCGAGCGCTGGCCGGACGTACCTCGGCTCGCACTCACGGCGACGGCCACACACGCGACGCACCGCGAGATCACCGAGCGGCTGAACATGCCGGCGGCGCGGCACTTCGTCGCGAGTTTCGACCGGCCCAACATCCAGTACCGGATCGTGCCGAAGTCCGACCCGAAGAAGCAGCTACTGGGCTTCCTGCGCGAGGAGCACCCCGGCGACGCGGGCATCGTGTACTGCCTCTCACGCAACTCCGTCGAGAAGACCGCCGAGTTCCTGTCCCGCAACGGGGTCGAGGCGGTGCCGTACCACGCGGGACTGGACGCGGGCACCCGCGCGGCCCACCAGTCGAGGTTCCTGCGGGAGGAGGGCCTGGTCGTGGTGGCGACCATCGCCTTCGGCATGGGCATCGACAAGCCGGACGTGCGGTTCGTCGCCCACCTGGACCTGCCCAAGTCGGTCGAGGGCTACTACCAGGAGACCGGCCGCGCCGGGCGGGACGGCCTGCCGTCGACCGCCTGGATGGCGTACGGACTCAACGACGTCATACAGCAGCGCAAGCTGATCCAGTCCGGCGAGGGCGACGAGGCGTTCCGCCGCCGGGCCCAGTCCCACCTGGACGCGATGCTCGCGCTGTGCGAGACCGCCGAGTGCCGCCGCGGCCAGCTCCTCGCCTACTTCGGCCAGGAACCCGGCCCGGCCGGCTGCGGCAACTGCGACACCTGTCTCACCCCGCCGGAGACCTGGGACGGCACGGTGGCGGCACAGAAGGTGTTGTCGACGGTGGTGCGGCTGAAGCGGGAGCGCGGGCAGAAGTTCGGCGCGGGGCAGATCATCGACATCCTGCTGGGCAAGCGCACCGCCAAGGTGATCCAGTTCGACCACGACCAGCTCTCCGTGTTCGGTATCGGAGAGGAGCTGACCGAGGGCGAGTGGCGGGGCGTCGCCCGGCAGTTGCTGGCCCAGGGACTGCTCGCGGTCGAGGGCGAGTACGGCACGCTGGTGCTGACCGAGACCAGTGGGGAGGTGCTGCGGTGGGAGCGGGAGGTGCCGCTGCGCAAGGAGCCCGGGAAGCCGGCCACGGCACGGTCGGCGGGCGGCGGACGAGGGGACCGCAAGCCCAAGGCCGCCGCGGCCGAACTGCCGGACGAACTGCTCCCCGCCTTCGAGGCGCTGCGTGCCTGGCGCGCGGAGCAGGCGCGTGAGCAGGGTGTCCCGGCCTACGTCATCTTCCACGACGCCACGCTCCGGGAGATCGCCACCGCCTGGCCCACCTCGATCGGGCAGCTCGGAGGCATCAGCGGGGTCGGCGAGAAGAAGCTGGTGACTTACGGAGAGGGCGTGCTCGCGGTGCTGGCGGGGCTGGCCGGACCGGTCGCCGCCGCCGAGCCGGAGCCGGGCGGCCCCTCGGTCGCCTCCCTTCCCGGCTCGGACGATGAGGACGGCTGGCCCGGGCAGGAGCCCGAGCCGGACGACTGGATGTAGAGGGCCCGCCGGAGGCGGTGGTGCGCCGCGTCGGCCGGACGTCGTCCTCGCGCGGCGCGCGGCTGCCTACGCCAGCGCCGTCAGACCCGGCGCGAAGGTGATCAGCAGGGGGATGAGGGGGACCAGGGCGGCCGTCGCCGTGGTCAGGGCCCTGTGACGGGGCAGCAGGCGGGGCGGGGGCTCGAGGAGGCGGTCGACTCGTTCGCCGAGGAGGCGGTGACTGGAGGAGCAGGACAGGACGCCGCGGTGCTGGTTCAGCTCGATCAGGGCCAGGGCCGTGGTCAGGTGGCCGCAGCGGCGGGAGGCGGTGTCGTCGGCGGCGAGTTCCACCAGGCGGTGGGTCTGGTCGCAGAAATGGGCGAAGAGCGGGACCCGCGGGAATCCGGTGGCCAGGGCGGTGGACAGGTGCAGCAGCCAGTCGTGGCGGGCCCGCGCGTGGCCGCGTTCGTGAGTGAGTACGGCGTCGAGCTGGTGGTCGGTGAGGCGCCGCAGGGCGCCGGTGGTGACGATGAGCTGGGGCGGGCTGCCGGGCATCCACCAGGCGTCCGGGTACTCGTCCTCCAGCACCAGGAGGGGACCGCGGGCGGCGGGGAGCCCGGCGGGCAGGTCGGGGGCGCGTTCGCGCAGGTGGGCGCGTGACTGGGCGCGGCGGCGGCGGGCCTCGACCAGTTCGCGGGCCAGCATGGCGGTCGTCCAGGCGGCGCCGCCGGCCAGCAGCAGGGTGAGGGCGGCCGCCCAGGGCGGGCCGGCGGAGAGGTTGTAGGCCGCGGTCACCGCGGGTGGTGCCGGCGCGAAGAGCTGGGCGCGGGCGGTGCCGAAGACGGCGGCGACGCCGAGGACGAGGGCCGTCAGACAGCACAGCAGGACGGTGGCGACCAGGCACTGCCACACCCACAGCGCGACCACGGGATCCCGTTCGGGCCAGGCGGACCGGGTCAGCGCGCGCGGGACCGGTACCGCGGCGGTCACGGCGACGACGAACAGCAGGAGCAGGCAGAGGGTCATGCCACGGGCTCCGGATCCTGGTCGGAAGGGCGGCTCTGGCTGTGGTGCGGTTGTGGTGGGCGGTGCCGGGCCGCGGCGGGCCCGGTGTGCGAGGGTGCCGCGCGCGTGCGGACCTGCCGCGCACACCGCCCGACGCCAGTATGACGGTGCCGGGCGGTGCGAGTCAGGACCCGGAGGGCAGCGGATCCGGGCGCTGGGCAGTGGCGGGGGTCACCGTCCGGCCGGTGCCCCGACGACCCGCCCGGTCACCTCGCCCAGTCCCACCCGGGTACCGCCCGGTCCCGGTGCCCAGGCCGACAGGGTCACCACGTCCCCGTCCTCCAGGAACGTCCGCTTGCCGTCGGGGAGTTCGAGGGGATCGCGTCCGTTCCACGTCAGCTCCAGCAGGGACCCGCGCTCCCGCTCGGTCGGCCCGCTGACCGTGCCGGAGCCGTAGAGGTCGCCGGTGCGCAGGGAGGCGCCGTTGACGGTCATGTGGGCCAGTTGCTGGGCGGCCGTCCAGTACATGGTGGCGAACGGCGGCTCGGAGACGACGTGACCGTTGACGGCGACGGAGATCCGCAGGTCGTAGCCGCCGGGTTCGTCGCGTTCCCCGGCCGTGTCGTCGAGGTAGGGCAGCAGTTCGTGGGTGCGCTCCGGCGGGGCCACCCGTGCCTCCTCCAGGGCGTCCAGCGGTGTGATCCAGGCCGACACCGAGGTGGTGAAGGACTTGCCGAGAAACGGGCCGAGGGGGACGTACTCCCAGGCCTGGACGTCCCGCGCGGACCAGTCGTTGAGCAGGCAGAGCCCGAAGACGTGCTCGCGGAAGTCGCCGAGCGCCACGGGGCTGCCCAGTTCGGACGGCACACCCACCACGAAGCCGACCTCGGCCTCGATGTCGAGGCGGACGGACGGGCCGAAGACGGGAGCGGCGTCGGTGGGGGCCTTGCGCTGCCCCGACGGCCGTACGACGTCCGTGCCGGACACGACGACCGTGCCGGAGCGGCCGTGGTAACCGATGGGGAGGTGCTTCCAGTTCGGGGTGAGGGAGTCGGCGGCGTCGGGGCGGAAGATCTGGCCGACGTTCCGGGCGTGGTTCTCGGAGGCGTAGAAGTCGACGTAGTCCGCGACCTCGAAGGGCAGGTGCAGCGTCACCGAGGAGAGGGGATGGAAGAGGGGTCCCAGGGTTTCGCGGTGGGAGGGCACCGTCACCCAGGCCGTGAGCGCGCGCCGTACGTCGGACCAGGCGGTGCGGCCGGCCGCCAGCAACGGGTTCAGGGTGGGCCGCGCGAGCAGGGAGGCGTACGGCGATCCGAGCGCGTGGGCCGCCGCGCCGGCGTCGAGGACGCGGTCGCCGAGCCGGACGCCCACCGTCCGCTCCTTCCTGCCGGGGACCGAGAACACGCCGTACGGAAGGTTGTGCGGGCCGAAGGGGTCGCCCTCGGGGACATCGAAGGGGGGCATCGGGTGCTGCCTCGCTTTCGTGCTCGCCATGTGCGCCGTGCGCGCCGTGTGCGCCACGTGGTTCGTGGCCGGGCCACACGTTACGGGTGACATGCCGGTCTTGGGCAGTGCGTCGGGAGGTGGCGGTGCGTGGCGGGGGAGGGCGCGCTCGAGCGGGCTGACGTGCGGGGAGTGGTCCGCGCGCCGGTGCGTGAGGCGGGGAGAGTGACCTGTGGGGCGGTTCCCTCGCCGCCCGCGTACGCCCGCGTGAACGTGCGGGGATGTGGCGCTCCGCGTCCGATCGTGTGCGGGAAGTTGTCCACAGGCCGGTACGCAATCTTGACGGAGCGGTGCGAACGGGGCGACTCTGGGCGGGTGCCGGAAGGCCTCGGGGAGGGGGCTTTCGATGGCACATCAGGGGGACGGATGGCCATTGGGGAGGCCGGTCCGGGTTCGGTGCGGGATGGTTCGCAGCCGAGGAAGCGGCTGGAAGAGACCATGCGCGGCCGACTCGGCCGGGAATGCGTGTACGTACCGTCGTGCCGTTTCGGGCTGTACGCGGCGCTGCGTCACTGGTGCCCGCCGGGCGGCCGGGTGCTGATGTCGCCGGTCAACGACGACGTCATCTTCTTCGTCGTGCTCGCGGCCGGACTGCGGCCGGTGCAGGCGCCGCTGAACCCGTCGGACGCGTCCATCGACATCGATGCCGTGCCCGAGGAGACGTGGAGCTCGCTGTCCGCCGTACTGACGACGAACCTGTACGGAAACCCGGACCCGGCGCCCGGGTTGCGGGCCCGCTGCGACGCGTTGGGCATCCCGCTGTTCGAGGACGCGGCGCACGCCATCGGCAGCGAGGTGGGCGGGCGTCCGGTCGGCGCCTGGGGCGACGCCTCCGTATTCAGCCTGTCCAAGCACGTCGGTGCCAAGGCCGGCGGGATCCTCGCGGTCGCCGACCCCGGGCTGCGGGAGGCGCTGGAGAAGGCCTGCGACGACCTGCTGCTGCCGCGTAGCGGGAGGGCCGAACTCGCCTACGCGGTACGGCCGTACGCGGAGGCCGCCGTGCGCGGACTGCGGTTGCGGCGGGCCGCCTGGGCCACGATGCGCCTGCTGGGGCTGATGGAGCGGGAGGAGATCCGGATGCCGCTGCGTCCGGAGGAGCTGTCCCGCGCGCTCGCCTCGGCCCCCGGTCTCGACGCCCACGACCCGTGGGTCCGCGTCGACATGCACGACTACCGGCTGGCGGCCGGCCGGTTCCGGCTCGGGCGCATCGGGCGGCGGCTCGACCGGCTGGACGACGTACTCGCCGGCTGCCGTGCGGGTACGGAGCTGCTGCTCTCGACGCGCTGGGCGAAGCCGGCCGCGTGGGAGGGTGCCAGGAGCCGGTCGCCGGGCGCGGCGCAGCCGTTGTTCCGGGTGCCGCTGCTCGTGGCGGACCGGGACGCGGCGGTGCGGGCGCTGGCCCGGCGCGGCATCGTCGTCGGATACCTCTACGACCCGCCGCTGGACGACTACGCGGGTACCGCCTTCACCGACCCGTCGCCCTCACCCGAGGGAGCGCGCTGGTTCGCGCGGCACGCGCTGCCCGTGGACCCGCTGCGGGCCCGGGCGGCCGTAGCGGCGCTGGAGGAGTCCGCGGTACGACCGGCCGGGGCGCCGGAAGGGACGGTTCCGTCCGGTGGCTGAGACGCGGGTCCAGGAGACCGCCGCGGCAGCCGCGGGCGGCGGCCCGACGCTGCCCGAAAGCGGGCACGGTGGCGACTCGCTCTTCAAGAACGCCTACTTCCTGATGCTCAGCACCGGTGTCTCCGCGGTGCTCGGCCTGGGCTTCTGGCTCGTGGCCGCCCGCTACTACTCGGAGGAGGCCGTCGGACAGGGCTCCGCCGCCATCGCCGCCATGCGGCTGCTCGCCAGCATCACGGCGACCACGATGATCGGCGCCGTGGTCCGTTTCGTGCCGCGCGCCGGCCGTACCACCGGGCCGCTGGTGTGGCGGGCGTACGCGGCCAGTTCGGTGGTCGTCGCCGTGGCCGCCGTCGTCTTCCTGCTCACGCTCGACCTGTGGGGAGCGTCGTACGCCCCGCTGGGCACCGCCGAGGCGGGGGCTTTGTTCGTCGCCGCGTGCGTGGCCTGGGCACTGCTCACGCTGCAGGACGGTGTGCTGACCGGACTGCGCAAGGCGGAGTGGGTGCCCGCCGGGAACGCGGTGTTCTCGGTCGGGAAGCTGATCCTGCTGGCCCTGTTCGCCACCACGCTGCCGGTGCTCGGCATCTTCGTGTCCTGGGCCGTGGCCATCGCCTTCTCCACACTGCCGCTCGGCTGGCTGATCTTCCGCAGGCTCATCCCGCGCCAGGCCGCCGCGGACCGGGACGTGGAGCCGCCCAAGGTCCGGGAGATGGGGCGGTTCCTGGCCGGTGACTCGCTGGGCGCGCTGTTCAGCCTGGCGATGATCAACCTGCTGCCGGTCATGGTCGCGGTCAACTTCAGTGCCGCGGAGAACGGCTACTTCTACGTGGCGTACACCGTCGGCGGCACGATGGAGTTCATGGCCATCAACATGGCCTCCTCCCTCACCGCGCACGCGTCGCACGACCCGCGCCGCCTCGCCGACGGCGTCCGCGGAGCACTGCGCCGCATGACACTGCTGCTGGTGCCGGTCGTCCTCTTCCTGGTCGTCTTCGCCCCGCAGATCCTCGCGCCCTTCGACGAGGACTACGCCGAGCACGGCTCCACGGTGCTGCGGCTGCTGGCCATCGGGGCGCTGCCGAGAATCGTGGTCGAGCTGTACATCGGCGTGCTGCGCGTCCAGGGGCGCACCGGCATGCTCGCCGCCGTGCAGGGCAGCATGTGCGTCCTCGTGCTGGGCAGCGCGGCGATGCTGTTCACCCCGGCCGGGATCGCGGGTGCCGGCTGGGCGGTACTGGGCGGCATGACGGTGGTCGCGGTCGGCTGCGCGCCCGGCCTGCGCGCCGCTCTGCGCGGTGTCGACGGAGCCGGTCCTTCCGGCGGGCGCGGGGGCGCGGGCGTCTCCGGCGGCATCGGACCGCGGGGTGACCGGAAACCGGGCTCCGGCACCTCCTACGGCACTCACTGGGCCCGGCTGAACGCCACCGCCGGGTACGGCACGAGCTGGGCACGGCGGGCGGCGTACGAGGACGGGCGGACCGGCGAGGCGTCACGGGACGACACCGTCGCCCTGTTCATAGGGCGCCCGGGGTACGAGCGGGAAGCCCTGGAGGCGGACACCCTCGCGGTGATCGTCCGGCGCTCCCGGCACCCGGACGCCGAGCCCGGATCCGCCGGTCCGGAGGCGACGTCGGACGCCACATCGGATCTGCCCGACGCGCCGGGCGCGACCGATACGACCGACGCGCCCGAACCGGCCGGCGTGCCGGGCGCACCCGACGCGCGCGAATCGGCCGACGCGTCCGCCGAGACCGAGGCGACCGGGGTGGACTCGGGCCTCGGCTCCGGCTCCCGTCCCGTAGCCGTCGGAGACCACGGCTACGCCCATGGGGGCGGGGGCGGTGTCGGTGAGTTCGCCGAGAACGGGGACGACGGGTTCGACGGCAGGATCGGGACGGTCCCCGAACGGCGTCTGAGGCCTGCACTCTGGCTGCTGCTCGGCGTCGCCACCGTCGTCTTCCTGGTGGCGTTGCGCGACTTGCCGTGGCTGGGCGGCGTCTCCGGGACCGGGGCCGAACTCACCGGGCAGGAGCTTCTGCGGGAACTGCCCCTGCCGACGCTGGTCGCGGGGGCCCTGGTGCTCGTGGTGTTCGTGGCGGCCGTGACCCTCTGCGCCGCGCAAGACCCGTGGCTGCCCGGTGGCGCGCTGGGCGCCGCCGTCCTCGCCCTGCACGCGGCACCCGTTGCGCTGGGCCGGGAACCGGAGGCGGTCGGGGGCACGTTATACACCGAGACGGCCGGATTCATCGCGGAAGCGGCGGGGCTCGACGGGCCCGGCACATTGCTGCGCTGGGCTCCGCTCGTCCTGCATCTGCTGTGTCTCGTACCGCTGTGGCTGCTGCTCGCGAAGGCGGGCGACCGGCTGCGGTGGCAGGGACGCTGGGGGGTTCTGTATCTCGCCGCGGTGGCGGGATGGGTCTGGCGTCAGGAGCTCGCCCCCTTCGCGCCGCCCCTCCTTCTGCTGCTCGTCCTCGTCGTCCTGCTCCTGTCACTACGCAGCCCGATTTCGACGACGGACACGACGAGTGCCTTGAGCACGACGAGTGCGACGAGCGCGTGTAGTGCGTCGAGCACGACGAGAACGACGAGCGCCACGAGAACGACGAGCGCCACAAGAACGACGAGTGGGCCCGGCGCGACGAGTGCGTCCCCTGCGACGAGCGCGACGAGCGAGACGAGCGAGACGAGTGCGACGAGTGCGACGAGTGCGTCCAGGGCGACGGACATGACGGACACGACGGAGCCCCAGCACCGCACCAGACCGAACGGCATGTCCAGGGACTGATCCAGCGCAGAGCCGAATCGCCAGGGGGGAACCGTCGTGCGTCCGCCAGCAACTCCACGGGAGAGATCCGCACCAGAGCCCGTGCCCGGGCAGGGAACCCCGGACACGTCGAACCGGGCCGAACCGACGGCTTCGGACGCTCCGGAAGCCGGGGAAACCCGCACCCTGCCGGAACCGGCCCCCCGCACCTCGCAGGAGTCGGCCACCACGGCCTCGGACGAGGCGTCCGCCCGGCCCGGCCGGGAGAACACCGCACGCGCCCACCGCCCCCCTACCCAGGAGCCCTCGGGTTCCGCCGTCGAGCCGCCCGTGACGGATCTGTCCGATCTCACCCCAGCCGCCTGGCCGACCCGTGCGGCCGCCGCCTGGCCGGCCGTGCCGCTGCTCGTCGCACTCGCCCTGTGGGGCTACGCGATACGGCGCACCGACATCTCCGCGTTGGACGACTTCGGTCTGGTCAGCGCCCTGCACCCCACCTTCTGGGCCGGCCTCGCGGTGCTCACCGCCGGCTTCTGGTTCACGGTCCGCGACCCGCGCCGCCCGGGCGGCTGGTCGCTCGCGTACGTTCTGGCGCTGCTGGTGATGGAGCGGGCCACCCAGGCCCTTCTCTACCCGACCCCGCTCTACGCGTGGGCGTGGAAGCACGACGCGGTCATCGACCATCTGCTGACGTCCGGCGGACTCCAGAACGCGGACCAGCTCGGCGACATGGCCGTCTACGACCAGTGGCCCGGCTTCTTCGCCGCCCAGGCGGCGCTGGTGCGGCTGCTCGGCGTGGACAACGCCGCGATGTACATGGCCTGGTGGCCGCTGGTCTCCAGCGCGCTGCTGCTGCTTCCGCTGCTGCTGATCTACCGGACCTTCACCGAGGACCGGCGGCTGATCTGGACCTCCGTGTGGCTGTTCTGCGTCGCCAACTGGGTGGGCCAGGACTACTTCTCGCCGCAGTCCGTCGCGTTCGCCCTGCACCTGGGCGTCATCGCGGTCGTACTGCGCCGCTACGGCCGTTCCGGCGGGCGGCGCGGCCGGCCGGGCCAGGTGGTGTGGACCGTACTGCTCAGCGCCCTGGTCACCGCCATCGTCGTCTCGCACCAACTGACACCGGGCATGCTCGTCGTCACGCTCCTCGCCCTGGCCTTCACGCGCCGCTACCGCCACTGGGTCCCGGTGGTCACCACGGTCGTGATCTTCCTGGCCTGGTGTCTGACGGCCGCGCTGCCCTTCCTCTCCGCCGCCATGCCGGACATGATCCGCTCCATAGGCGATGTCGGCGCCAACGTCGAGACCGGGTACGGGGCCACTCCCACCGGCACCGGAGCGGTGGTAACCTCCTGGGCTGCGCGGCTGCTGTCGGGTTCCGTGCTGTTGCTCGCGCTGGTGGGCGTACTGCGCCAGCGGGTGCTGCGGCACCGGGCGTGGCCACTGGTGCTGGTCGCGGCGGCGCCGCTGCCGATGTTCGTGGCGAGCAGCTACGGCAGCGAGATGATCTTCCGGGTGCTGATGTTCATGCTGCCCGGCGCGGCCTTCTTCGCCGCCGCCGCGCTGCTGCCCAGGGTCCGCACGCTGGCCGCCGACGCCGCCGACGCCGCCGAC
Source organism: Streptomyces pactum (assembly GCF_002005225.1). Classification (NCBI taxonomy): domain Bacteria; kingdom Bacillati; phylum Actinomycetota; class Actinomycetes; order Kitasatosporales; family Streptomycetaceae; genus Streptomyces; species Streptomyces pactum. The sequence goes on along the minus strand of NZ_CP019724.1, from coordinate 3,723,719 downwards.
GCCGCCGCGCGGGAGCCGGGTGTACGGGGCGGACGGGGTGGACGCTCGCCGGCCGCCGCCGCCCGGCGCCGTCGTTTCCCCCTGGCCTCGCTGAACCCGCTGCCCTCACCGCCCTCGTTGCGCTACGGCGCGTGGGTGCCGCCGCTCGTGCTGCTCGCAGGGACTCTCGCGTTCGTGCCGAGCTACTCGGGCAAGGACCGCGTCAACTACTTCCCGCCCCGGGAAGTCGCCCTCGTCCAGCAGCTCTTCGACCAGGCGCCCGACGACTCCCTGGTCGTCGCCGCCAACCGGAACTACCCGCTCGCCTACGAGCAGTACTGGAGAGTCGACCACTACTGGTTCCTCGACGACGAACGGCGCCACGTCGACGAGATCGTGCGCGACCCGGCCGCCGTCCTCGCCCGCGACATGGCCGCGGTCGAGGCACCGGCCCGCGCCTACTTCCTGCTCACCCAGGGACAGACGGCCAACTCGGAGATGAACGGCCAGTTGGACAAGGCGCAGTTGGAGCGCGTACGGGAGTCCGTGGCGGCCTCACCCAGGTTCGAGCTCATCGCCGAGAACAGTGCCGGCGTGCTCTATGTCCTGAAGCCGGCGAGCTGACAAGGGGAGCGAGTCAGACCATGACACCGCAGGACGCCAGGGCACCGCAGGACGCCATGACACCGCAGGACGCCAGGGCACCGCAGGACGCCTCGACACGGCAGGAAGCCATGACACCGCAGGACCTCGTGATCCGTATGCTGCCCCCGTTCGCAGGCTGGCTGGCACTCGCCGCGCTCGCCCTGCCCGGCGGCTCACCTCTGCGCGGCGCGGCGGTCGCCGCGTTCCTGGCCGTCGGACCGGGCGCCGCCCTGGTGGGACTCTGCGGCCCCGCGCTACGGGCCCGCCGTGCCGAAGGCCCCGTCGAGCGCCGGCACGCGGACTTCGAACGCCACTCCGATCTGCTGGAACGGCTGATGCTGGCCGTCCTGCTGAGCGTGGGCGCCGCGATGCTCGTCGCCACCGTACTGATAGCCGCGCACGCCTTCAGCGGGGACCGCGTCCTGCTGACGCTCACCCTGCTGACCACGCTCGCCGGGTTCTGCCCGCGCCTGCGTGCCTCTCCGCCGACGCCCGGTGCGGCGCCGGGGACGGCGCCGAGGACACGGAAGGGTTCCACTCTGTGAGGTTCACCCGTCCCGCTCGCCGCACGACCGGGGACTCGACGACGACCGGACAGCACCGCAGGCCGAAGGCTCCCGGGGACCCGGGCCGGCGCCGGCTGCTGATCACGTCCGTCACGGCCACCTGCGCGGTCCTGGTCGCGGTGCTCGCCCTGCGTGACGCCTCCGGCCCCGCCGACCCGGCCGACGACGCGAAGTGCCGCCCGACCGAGCTCCTCGTACCGCCCTGCGGCGCCTGGTTCGGCGCCTTCGTGCCGCACGACAAGTCCGACCTGGCCGAGAAGGTGCACGCCTACGAGAAGAACGTCGGCCGCAGGCTCGACATCGTGTACACATACCACGACATGTCGGCGGTCACGGACACCCGCCGGGAGGGACAGCTCCTCACCGAGCAGGAACAGCGCGTCGGCGAGGACCGCATGCTGCTGCTCTCCTGGGAGAGCAAGTGGTGGGGCGGTACGGACCGGCAGCAGCCCACCTGGAAAGAGATAGCCGCCGGCGGCCTGGACGACTCCGTGATCGACGTCCAGGCCCAGCGCGTCAAGGAGTACGGGCAGCGCACGGGGAAGAAGGTGTTCCTCTCCTTCGACCTGGAGATGGACACCCGTACCCCGGACAACGGCTCCCCGGCCGACTACGTACGGGCATACCGGCACATCCACGACCGGTTTCGCGAGCTTGGCGTCGACAACGTCGTGTGGACCTGGATCATCACCGGCTACCTGAACCACGCCGACCTGTTCGAGAAGATGTACCCGGGGGACGAGTACGTCGACTGGATCGGCTACAACCAGTACAACTACTACCTCTGCCACAAGGCGGACTGGCTCAGCTTCGCCGAGACGCAGCACGCCACCCACGACTGGATCCGCGCCAACCTCTCCGACGACAAGCCCCTGATGCTCTCGGAGTTCGGCAGCGCCGCCGATCCGAAGCGGCCGGGCCGGCAGGCGGACTGGTACGCGCGGGTGCCCCGGGTCCTGAAGGACCTGGAGGGCGTCAAGGCCGCGCTCCAGTGGAACTACCGAGACCCGGGACCGCACTGCAACCTGGCCGTGGCCAACGACCGGGCGTGGGACAGCCTGCGCGAGGCGGCCGCCGACCCCCACCTCAACCAGCCGCTCGACTGACCGGAGCCACCGTCACGGACACCCGGCGAACTCGCGATCGCGGGACGGTGCGCACTGATCACCCGGCGAACTCGCGACCGCGGGACGGTGCGCGCTGATCACCCGGCGAACTCGCGACCGCGGGACGGTGCGCGCTGATCACCCGGCGAACGCCCGACCGCGGGCCGGTGCCCGCCGGCCGCCCGGCGGACTTCGGTCCCAGGGGCCGGTGCCCGTGCCACCCGGCGTGCCCAGGCCCCGCGCCGGTGCCCGCCGGCCCCCCGTGAACTCGGGCCCCAGGCCGGTGCCCGATGGCCGCCCGGCGTGCCCAGGCCCCGCGCCGGCGCCCACTGGCTACCCCGCGAACTCGGGCCCCCGCACCATGGCGCGCCCCCGCCGGTACCACCGCCACGCGACCGTCTTCGGACCGTCGCGGTAGGGGGCGATCCGGGCGCCCGCTCCCGCCAGCCACGCCTCGACGTCGGCGACCGTGTGGCTCCGCCGCACGATGAGCCGGGCGATGCGGTACCGCTCGTCGCGGTCCGAGCTGAGCGCGTGCCGCACGGCGGTCGCCGTCTCGTACCCGGCGCGGGCCGACAGCGACCGCACCTTCGCGCTGTTGTAGCCGTGCGGGTAGGCGAGGTGGCGGACCGGGTGCCCCAGGGCGTCCTCCAGTACGGCCTTGGACGTGCGCAGTTCGTACGCCAGCCCCTTGGCCGGCAGCGTGTCGAGCTGGGCGTGGGTGACGGTGTGGCTGCCGATCTCCATGCCGGAACGTTCCAGCTCCGCCGCCTTGTCCAGGGTCATCATCGGGGCCGGGGGCAGCAGACTGCGACCGCCCGGGGCGATGGCCCCGGTGGTGAGATAGGCGGTGGCGGGCAGCGCGCGCCCGGCCAGCGCCTCGGCCGTGGGACCGGGCAGGTCGGCGAAGCCGTCGTCGAAGGTGAGCAGCACCGGCCGGGGCGGCAGGGGCGCCCGCCCGGCGAGGTGGTCGGCGAGCACGCTGATCGTGACCGGCGTCATACCGCTGTCCACGATCGCGTCCAGATGGGCGGCGAACGCCTTCGGGGTGACGGTGAACTCGGCGATCCAGGAGGGCGGATCGTCCATCACCGCGTGGTAGAGGAAGACGGGTATGTGCCCGCCCGGCCCGCCTGCCGCGGGGACGCCGTCCCGCCCCCGGGCCGCTCCCGGAGCACCGGCCGCCCCGCTCATCGCGCCTCCAGCCCGACCGTACGCAGGGCGCGGCGGGCCCGCAGGTAGCCGACGGGGCCGTACAGCATGCCCCGGCGCTGCAACCGGGACAGACGCCGCGGCCACGGATGGGTGCGGGAGTCGTGCCCGCCCGGCACCTCCGCCGCCGCGTCCGCACCGCCGCCGGTGGCGCGTACGGCGGTCAGCCCCCGCGCGTGTGCCAGCCCGCCCGGCACCCGGGCGAGGAAGGCCGGCAGCAGCGCGGGCCGGTTCACCAGGATCGCCGTGAGGTAGGCGGTGAGGCCCGCGCCGTAGCCGTACGCCTGGGTCTCCAGGTCCCGCCAGGTCTCCCGGTGGTGGTGCCAGACCAGCGCGCGCGGGGTGTAGCGCAGCCGCTGCCCCTGGGCGAGGACGCGGACGAAGCCGTACAGGTCGTCGCCGCCCCGGGCGCGCGTGCCCGCGCCGGTCGCCGGGTCGAAGCCGCCGACCGCCCGCAGCACCGCCGTACGGAAGGCCATGTTGGCGCCGGAGCCGAAGCGGCCGGCGGTGAACGGGAACAGCGGCTCGTCGGCGGGCGGACGCGCCGGGTCGTACGTCCGCGGGGTGAACCCCTTCGCGAAGCCGCCGTGGCTCTCCAGGAGCACCTGGGCGGGCGTGCGCAGCCGCGCGGGCAGGATCAGCCCCGTGGCGCAGCCCAGGCGCGGGTCGGCGGCGAAGGGCGCGGTCAGCTCGGCGAGCCAGCGCCGGTCGGCGACCACGTCGTCGTCGGTGAAGGCGACCACCTCGCCCCGTACGGCCGCGAGGCCCCGGTTGTGGGCGATGGCGAGTCCGGGCACCGGTTCGCACAAGTACCGCACCCGCTCGCCGTACTTGCGCTCGACCAGTTCGCGGGTGTCCTCGGTCGCGGGCGCGTTGTCGACGACGACGATCTCGAAGTCCGGGTGGTCCTGCGCGAGCAGCGAGTCCAGCGCGCGGGCTAGCTGGTCCGCGCGTTCCCGGGTGGCGACCACGACGCTGGCGGAGGGCGGCGCGGGCAACGGCTCGGGCGGCTCCCCGCGCGGCAGCTCCCGGGCGAGCCCGGCCAGCACCTCGGTGGGATCCGCGCCCTCGGGCACCTGGCCGAGTACGGTGCCGACGGGTACCCCCGCCCGCCTGACCAGCAGGAAGACCGCACCGGACGTCACCGGAGCACTACCCGGCCCGGGTCTCAGCGCCGCCCCCTCCCTACCCTCGGCCACCGCCGTATCCTCGGCCCTCTCCGCAGCCTGGGCACCCTCCGTGATCTCGGTACCCTCCGTATCCTCGGCCCCGAGATCCAGCTCGGCGACCTGCACCGGCCCGATGCTCAGGAACCCCTCTATCTCCCGCTCCGTCTCCCGCCGTGTCTGCTGCCGCGCACGCCGCACACCGGCCATGCGCCCACCCCCTCGTGGTTGCCCTCCGTCATGACCGGCGCAGCCGGGCCGCGCCCCTCAACGTCCTTACCGCCAGCGACGCCAACCGGGGCCGGTCGCGTACGAAGCCGTGCGCGCGGCGGGCCGGCTCGCGACCGAGCCAGTGCAGCGCGGCACCCGCCCCCGCCCGCGTCGCCGCCCCCTCGTACACGGACAGGCCGCCGGTCTTCAGCGAGTCCTTGTACTCCGCCGCACCGCGCCCCATGTCGAGCATGCCGATGCCCTCGGCGGCGGCGGCCTGGGCCATCCGCAGATGCAGCACCAGCCCCGGTGAGTACTTGGCGAACTCGGGGTCGTACGCCGGGAACCAGCAGGCCATGACCGTCGCCGAGCGCAGTCCGAAGTGGGCGGCGACCGGCCGGCCGCCGGCGTAGAGCACGGACAGCGTGCCGGTGCACTCCGGCGCCCGGGTCCTGGCGAGCCGTCCGACGAGCCGGGTGATCCACTCCTGCGCGAACCGGTCCCGGCGTCCCGTCCTGCGGTACTGCGCCGACTTCCACTCCATGAGCGTGCGCAGCGCGGCCGGATCATGCTCGTCGAACACGAAGCGCACCTCCCCGGCCTGACGGCCGAGCCTGCGCTCCTTGGCGAGGGTGGTCTTCAGGAACTTCGGCGACCGGTCGCGCAGGGCGCTCTCGTACGCCTCGTATCCCTGCTCCACGTCGATGACGTAGGCGGTGTGCTCCTCGGCGGCGTGCGGCACGAACAGCCCCTGCTCCGCCTCGAGGTTGTCGAAGGCGAAGCTCGACAGGGAGCAGGCCCGCAGCAGTTCGCGGGTGTCCGGGGCGAGGCCCGGGCGCAGCACCGCGCCCTGGCAGTCCGAGACGCCGAGCCCGATCGCCCGGCCCTGGCCCAGAGGCCCGCGCTCGTGCGGCAGGAAACCGGCCGCCTCACCACCGTCGTACACCACCGCGACCCGCGCCCGCGGCCTTACCCGGCCCACGACGCCGGTGAACTCCGGTTCCATGAACGGATTGCGTGGTGCCGCCGACTTGGCGCGCAGCTCGCGCCAGCGCTCCCGTTCCCCCTCGCCCAGTTCCTCCGGCCTGAGCACGCGCACACGTCCGCTGTTCAACCCGACCCCCCGATCAAGTCCCCCTGGACAGAAGGAAGGTACCCCCGGGGACGGCCCGGCCGGTAGGTAGCGGACCATGTTGTTGCCAACCGGTGCACAGGCCCTTAACCGGCCTTAGCCGATGAAGCCGATGATGTGCCAGGTTTCGGACACGAACGTGCGTCCTCGTGCGCACTTGTGCCGTACTCGTGCGGACTCGTGCCTACCTCGCGCGTCCTCGTTCGGAAGCGATCGTGGGTGAGTCGGACAGGTGCGGTGTCCGTATTCTCTGATCATGGACCGCACCGCTTATTCACTCGTCGCCACCGACCTCGACGGCACGCTGCTCCGCGGCGACGACACCGTGTCCGACCGGTCGCTGGCCGCACTGGCGCGGGTGGCCGGAGCCGGTGCGCGGCACCTGGTGGTGACCGGGCGGCCGGCACCCCGGGTGCGGTCCCTGCTCGACCGCCTCGGCTGCACCGGGCTCGCGGTGTGCGGCCAGGGCGCGCAGGTGTACGACGCCGGAGAGCACCGGATGCTGTGGTCGGTCACCTTGGACCGGGAGCTGGCCGAGACCGCGCTCGGCAAGATCGAGGCCGAGGTGGGGCAGGTGCACGCCGCGGTCGACCAGGACGGCGTCGACGGCCTGACGCTCATCGAGCCGGGGTACCTGATGCCCCATCCGACGCTGCCCGCGGTGCGGGTCGAGCGGCGCGACGCGTTGTGGAGCGCGCCGATCAGCAAGGTGCTCCTTCGCCACCCCGACCTGACCGACGACGAGTTGGCGGCGACGGCGCGCGCGGTGGTGGGCTCGCTCGCCACGGTCACGATGTCGGGGCCGGGAACGGTGGAGCTCCAGCCGTGCGGCATCACCAAGGCGACCGGCCTGGCGATGGCCGCCGAGCGCCTGGGGCTGGGCCGGCGGCGGACGATCGCCTTCGGCGACATGCCCAACGACATCCCCATGTTCGACTGGGCGGCCCACGGCGTCGCCATGGCCGGCGCCCACCCCGAACTCAAGGCGGTGGCCGACGAGATCACCACGACGAACGAGGACGACGGCGTGGCCGTCGTCCTCGAGCGGGTCTTCGGTACCTCTTAGTACGCGCCGAAGACGTTGTCGATCGAGCCGTACCGGTCGGCCGCGTAGTTGCAGGCGGCGGTGATGTTGGCGACCGGGTCGTACGGGTCCCAGGAGGTGCCCTCGACGTGGTACGCCTGGAAGGTCGGGTCGATCACCTGGAGCAGGCCCTTGGACGGGGTGCCGTTGATGGCGTTGATGTCCCAGTTGTTGATGGCGAGCGGGTTGCCCGACGACTCCCGCATGATGTTGCGGTGGATGCTGTCGTACGACCCGGGGATGCCGTGCTGCGCCATGATGTCGAGCGACTCACGGATCCAGCCGTCGAGGTTGTCCGGGTACGTCGTCGCCGCCGTGGTGGCGGTCGTGGCGGCCGTGGTGGCGGCCGGAGTGGCCGCGGAGGCGCTGGTGGCGCCGATGAGCGGCAGGGCGAGCACGGCGGCGCCGGTGCCGGCCACGGCGAGCTTCCGGGCGAGGCGGGCGGTGCGGGCGTGACGGTTCTGACCGTTGGCAGACATGCTTGAGTCCCTCTCCTTACGCCTGCGAGGTGAGCTGTCGGGTTCGGGCGGGGAGGTGCCCGGCCGGGCCCTGACGGGCACGGCTTCACCCCGAGCCGCTCCGGTGGTGACCGGTGCGGCGACTTACCTGGGTCCCCCGCTCCTGCCTGCGAGTTTGTTGGCGGATGACTGTGTGACCGGGCGGTGGCAGGATTCGGCGTCCGCCCGACAGGCCGGGAACGTATGCGAGAGCACATGTCCGAAACAAGTGCAGGAATCACCCAACGCGCCTGTTGACCTTGGTCTGGGGTGTTTGGTGCGCTTGATCCTTTGCGGCCGCCAAGGCTCAACTGGCTTGCGGCGCAAAGGGAGGGCACGGTCGGCGGCGGGGTTGCCTACAGGTGTGGAGGAGTGAGTCAACTCACTGACTCAACAAGAATGGCAAATCGGGCATTAGGGCCAATCGCGAGTCAATCGGCCGCAGAGTGGGAGGGCTTCGGGTGGCGACCGCCGGCCGGGCGGGTCCGCCGTCGCGCGCGCCCCCCTCTCCGGCCCCGCTCCGTCCGGTGTTTCCGTGTGCTGTGCGGGCATCCGTTCGGGGCGGGCGCGGAGCGAGCCGGGTGGGTGACGTATTCGGAGTGCGGGCCGTTGGGAGGAGTGATGTGATCTTCGTGGCGGATTCCGGCCCTGGTGATGTCGATCAATATGTGCTCATATCACCTGATCAAAAACATACTGTGCATGATCTGATACCGACCGGCCTGTAACGGTGGGCGCTAGCGGTGATCGAAAGGTGACCGGATACGCTGACTTGAGTGGTGGCAGCGACCTATCGACAAACCAGGTAATCGCCAGTAGACACCAGCAGACAGGAGACCCCTCGTGACCGTCGTCGGGCCGTTCGGGCTGAGCGTGCGGGACCAGGCTCTGGAAGCCGATGTCCAGGCCGGATTGGTTGCGGTCGAGGAAGGGTTGCTTGAGGCAACCAAAAGTGAGGTTCCGTTCATCACGGAGGCCGCCCAGCACCTGGTGCGGGCCGGCGGTAAACGATTTCGGCCACTGCTGGTGATGCTCTCCGCCCAGTTCGGCGACCCCTACGCCCCCGGCATCGTGCCCTCGGCCGTCGTCGTGGAGCTGACCCACCTCGCCACCCTCTACCACGACGACGTGATGGACGAGGCCGCCGTGCGGCGCGGCGTGGCCAGTGCCAACACCCGCTGGGGCAACTCGGTAGCGGTCCTCACCGGCGACTTCCTGTTCGCCCGCGCCTCGCAGATCCTCGCCGACCTCGGGCCCGAGGCGGTCCGCGTGCAGGCCCTGGCGTTCGAGCGGCTGGTCACCGGCCAGATCCTGGAGACGGCGGGGCCGCAGGACGGCCGGGACCCGGTCGACCACTACCTGGACGTGCTGGGCGGCAAGACGGGCTCGCTGGTGGCGGTCTCCTGCCGGTTCGGCGCGATGATGTCCGGCGCCGACGAGACGGTCGTGGACGTGCTGACCCAGTACGGCGAGCGGCTCGGCGTCGCCTTCCAGCTCGCGGACGACGTCCTGGACATCGCCTCCGACTCGCGCGAGTCGGGGAAGACGCCCGGGACCGACCTGCGCGAGGGCATCCCGACCCTCCCGGTGCTGCGGCTGCGCGAGCGGGCGGCCCGGCTGGGGCTCGCCGAGGACATCGCGCTGTGCGAGCTGCTGGACTCCGACCTGAGCGACGACGCGCGGCACGCGGAGGCGCTGCGCCTGCTGCGCGCCCACCCCGCGCTGGAGCAGGCGCGGCGGGACACGGTCCGGTACGCCAAGGACGCCCGGGCGGCGCTGGCCCCGCTCAGGGAGTGCGAGGCGAAGTCCGCGCTGGTGGAGCTGTGCGACGCCGTGGTGCACCGGGCCGGCTGAGCACCCGGCAGCGCGTCCCGCCCGCCCCCTTCAGGCCGGGAGCGTCCGACCGTGCACCTCGCCTCCTGTGGGCGGAGAGTGTCCGGCGTGCGCACCCCGTCTCCTGTGGGCCGGGGAGTGTCCGGTGTGCGCACCCCGTCTCCTGTGGGCCGGAGAGTGTCCGGCGTGCGCACCCCGTCTCCTGTGGGCCGGGGAGTGTCCGGCCGCGTACCTCGACTCCCGCGGGCCGGGAGTGTCCGGCGGCGTATCCGCCCCCTACGGGCAGGGGGAGCCGCAGCCCCTCCGTGTCATCCCGCAGGAGTATGCGGAGTTGAGCCCGCGGTCTGACGACTCCGGTTGGCCGATTTGGTCAGATGGACACCACGGAAGACACCAATCCTCACCGATTCGGGTGAGAATGGCGGCTCACGGGTGAACGAGTGCGAGGCCGTGGGAAAGCCGCCGCCGACGACGGAGGTAGGGCACACAATGGCACCGATCGATTCCGACGACAGCACGACCGCCGGGGCGGGCGAGGGCCTGCGGTCCGGACGGCGCAGGGCCGCGCGGTACGTCGTCCCGGTCGCGGTGATGGGAGTGGCGGCCGCGACGATCGGGCTCGTCCCCGCGCTCGCCGACTCCGGGGACCCCGACCTGCCGGAGATCACGGCGCAGCAGCTCATCGAGAAGATCGCCAAGTCGGACGTCGAGCAGTTGTCCGGCACGGTCAAGATCAGCACGGACCTGGGCCTGCCGGACCTCGGCGGCCTGGAGAGCGGCCTGATGTCCGGAATGTCTGGTGGTCCGGGGTCGGGCGGGGACGAGGACGGCTCCGCCGCCGACCCGTCGGCCAAGCTCACCGAGCTGGTCTCCGGCACCCACACGCTCCGGGTCGCCGCCGACGGCCCCGACCGGCAGAAGCTGTCCCTGCTGGAGAACGCCGCCGAGTACAGCCTGATCCACAACGGCAAGGACGTCTGGGGCTACGACAGCGAGTCCAACGAGGTGTACCACTCGACCGCGTCCGGCAGCGCCGAGCAGCCCCACAAGGAGGCGCCGGTCACCCCGAAGGACTTCGCCGACCAGGCCCTCAAGGCGGTCGACGACACCACGTCCGTGACCGTCGACGGCACCGCGCAGGTGGCCGGCCGGGACGCGTACCGACTGGTGATCAAGCCCAAGCAGGACGGTTCCACGGTCGGCGCCGTCAGCGTCGCGGTGGACGCGAAGACCGGCATGCCGCTGAAGTTCACGCTGACCCCGTCGAGCGGCGGCGCGGCCGTCGTGGACGCGGGCTTCACCAAGGTCAGCTTCGCGCAGCCGGACGCGTCGACGTTCGACTTCACGCCGCCCAAGGGTGCGAAGGTCACAGAGGCCGACGAGGCGGCCGAGGCGGCGGAGCACGGCCGGGAGGCGGGGGGCGGCCTCGCCGAGGAGATGGACGGTCTGAAGGGGACGGACGGCCTGAAGGTCATCGGCGAAGGCTGGAACTCGATCGCCACCTTCGACACCGGTGGCCAGGGTCTGCCCACGGCCTCCGCGGGCGGCGACCTCGGTGGCTTCCTCGGCTCCTTCGGCGACCAGGTCAAGGGTGACTTCGGATCCGGCACGGTCTTCAAGACCCGTCTGGTCAACGCCCTGATCACGGACGACGGCAAGGTCTACGCCGGCGCGGTCACCAAGGACGCGCTGGTGAAGGCGGCCGACGCGGCCCAGTAGGCGTCGGACGGGAGCCGTGTCCGTACGGGGCGGTGTCCTTACGAGGCAGTGTTCGTACGGGGCGGTGTCCGTACGGGGCGGTGTCCGTACGGAGCGGTGGTCAGCATGGAGCGGTGACGACGAAGTGAGGGAGCCGGTGGCCGAAGCGTCCGCCACGGAAGCGGGGAGCCCGGGCCAGGCGAGCGGCGCGGACGACGCCGTCATCTCGACCCGGGCGCTCACCAAGCGCTACCGCGGCGGACAGCTCGCCGTCGACGGTCTGGACCTGACCGTTCCGGCGGGCAGCGTCTTCGGCTTCCTCGGTCCCAACGGTTCCGGCAAGACCACCACCATCCGCATGCTGATGGGCCTGATCGAGCCGACCTCGGGCACCGCCCGCGTACTGGGCCGGCCCATGCCGCGCGCCGCCCGCACCGTGCTGCCCCAGGTCGGCGCCCTCATCGAGGGGCCCGCCCTGTACGGCTTCCTCTCCGGGCGCGACAACCTGCTGCGCTACGACGCCGCCGACCCGGCCGCAGACCCGCGCACCCGGCGCGAGCGCGTCGCGGTGGCGCTGGACCGGGTGGGCCTCGCGGCCGCCGCCGGCAAGAAGGCGAAGGCGTACTCGCTCGGCATGAAGCAGCGGCTCGGACTCGCGGCTGCGCTGCTCCAGCCGCGCCGCCTGCTCGTCCTGGACGAGCCGACCAACGGGCTCGACCCTCAGGGCATGCGCGAGATCCGCGCGCTCGTGCGCGAACTGGCCTCCGACGGCACCACCGTCTTCCTCTCCTCCCACCTGCTGGACGAGATCGAGCAGGTCTGCACGCACGCCGCCGTGATGGCGCAGGGGCGGCTGATCACCCAGGGTCCGGTCGCCGACCTGGCGGCCGGGGCGCGCGGGCGGCTGGTGGTGACCACGCCGGACACGGGGGAGGCCGCCCGGGTGCTGAAGGAGCACGGAGCCGGGGACGTCGCGGTCGCCGAGGACCGGGTGACGGCGGAACCACCGGACCGCGACCTCGCCGACCTGAACGCCGCCCTGGTCGCGGCCGGCGTCCGGGTCCGCGGCTTCGGAGTGGAACGCGCCTCACTGGAGGACGCGTTCGTGGCGCTGACCGGGGAGGGCTTCGATGTCGCGGGCTGAGGGGCCGGGGACTGAGGTGCCGGGGACTGAGGCGCCGCGGGCCGGGGCGCCGTGGGCGGCGGAGCGGGCGCCGCGGGCCGGGGTGCCGAGCGCGGTGCGCGCCCCGAGCCCGCTGTGGTCCTTCGGGCTGCTCCGCAGCGAACTGCTGATCACCTTCCGGCGCTGGCGCACCCTCGCCCTCCTGGGCGTGCTGGCCGCCGTGCCGGTCCTGGTGGGGATCGCCGTGAAGATCGAGACGAGCGACGGGGCGTCGTTCGGTGGCGGTGGCGGTGGCGGAGGTGGCGGCGGCGCGGGCCCGGCGTTCATCTCGCAGATCAGCAACAACGGCCTGTTCCTGGTCTTCACCGCGCTCGCCGCGACCCTCCCGTTCTTCCTGCCGATGGCCGTCGGTGTCGTCGCGGGCGACGCGATCGCGGGCGAGGCGAGCGCGGGCACCCTGCGCTACCTCCTGGTCGCCCCGGCCGGCCGCACCCGCCTGCTGCTCACCAAGTACGCCACGGTGATCGCGTTCTGCCTCGCCGCCACGCTGGTGGTCGCGGTCTCGGCGCTCGCTGTCGGAGCGCTGTTGTTCCCGGTCGGCGAACTGACCACCATCTCCGGCACCCGGATCACCTACGCCGAGGGCCTGGGCCGCGCCCTGCTGATCGCCCTGGTCGTGGCCGCCTCTCTCGTCGGCGTCGCGGCCCTCGGCCTGTTCGTCTCGACCCTGACCGGCAGCGGCATCGCGGCGATGGCGACCACGGTCGGGCTGCTGATCACCGTCCAGATCCTCGACCAGATCCCGCAGCTCGACGCGCTCCGGCCGTACTTCTTCTCGCACTACTGGCTGTCCTTCGCCGACCTGATGCGCGAACCGGTCTACTGGGACGACCTGGTGAAGAACCTGGGCCTCCAGGCCCTCTACGCGGCGGTGTTCGGCTCGGCGGCCTGGGCGCGGTTCACGACGAAGGACATCACGTCGTAGGACATCACGTCGTAGGACATCACGTCGTAGGACGGACCTCCGTGCGGTCGTACGGGAAACGGGCGAGCGGTGCATCCTGCGCGAAGAAGGTCTTGGCGCGGGTCAGGGCCTCGGTGTCGTTCAGGACGTCGCCGGGCTTGCTGCCGTTGCCGAGCAGCACCCCGCCGAAACGCATGCCCATGTAGGCCGCCGAGTTGCTCAGGCTGCCGATCAGCGGGTCGGCGACCTCCCGCTCCTGGTGCGCGAGGGCGGTGACGCCCCACAGGGTGCGGCCGGCCAGGGTCGCCTTGAAGTCGAGGCCGGGGGTGCGCAGCCAGCCGGACCAGTAGTCGAGGTAGCGCTTGACGGGGGCGGACAGCGAGTACCAGTACAGCGGCGAGGCGATCACGAGGTCCGTGGCGGCGACGGTGGCGTCGAGCAGCAGGCCCGCGCTGCCCTCCGTGGGGCGGACGTGGTCGCTGTCGTGCCGCAGGTCCTCGAACTCGGGCAGCGGGTGTTCGGTCAGGTCGATCCACCGCTGCTCGGTGTCCGCGGGCAGTTGCTCGGCGGCACGGCGGGCGAGCAGTTCGGTGTTGCCGCCGGGGCGGCTGCTGCCGAGCAGGAAGAGGAAGCGGCGGTTCATGGGGTCTCCCCGATTGGTTGGGGTGCGCGAATACCAGCACCTGCATTATATGCACACGCAAGCAATGTGTGCGCAAGGAATAGTCCATCGGACGTCGGAAGGCTCAGCGCACCCGTCCGGTGCGGCCGGCCAGGGTGTCCGTGCCTCGTGGAGGGCGTCCGTCCACCTCACCGAGGCGCCAGGCGGGAACCCATGGAACGCGGTGGACGTCCACCACCGCTTCGAGCAGCCTCACGCGCTGGGCGAGCGGCCGGGGCAGCCGCCCGGGCGCGTCCGCGACGAGGACGCCGGAGTCGAGACCGAGCCCCGCCGGAACCCGCCCGCGCCGGAAGGCCGCCACGGCACGGTCGACCGCCGCCAGCCCGGCCGCGTGCGTACGGGCGACGAGGAGCACCGACGGCGGGTCGCCGGGGCCGGGCCAGTCGCGCCCGCAGTCCTGCCCGCCGTACACCGCGGCGAGCGTCGAGACACCGGCGCCGCCGTGCCCGGTCCCCTCCCGCCTCACGCCCCCCGCGTGCCCGCCCCCTCTGGACTCGCGGACACCGACGTGACCTCCTGGAACGAGCCTGTGACACCCCGGTGACGCGAGAATCGCGAGCGAGCGGAGAGACTCGACAGCAGGTGTACGACAGGCATGACAGGCTCTGGACGGCAGGGAAGCGAAACCGCCGACGGAAGCCGCCGATGAGTGGGGGAACGATGTCTCGACTCGGCCGCGAGAAACAGCGGGACCAAGAGGGCGCCGAGCGCTCGCCCGCTCCTGCGGCGACGCCGATCGACGTTCGCGTGCCGGTGGCCGATTCCGGCCCCCGCAGCGCTTCGGTCGACGGCTCACCGGTCGTCGCGGCCCCCGGCGAGGAGATCCAGAACGCCGTCCTGAACCGCCTCCACCGCCTCGCCCTCGCCGCCGGCCGCCCCGTTCTCGCCACGGTCCACGACGAGCGCATCGGCTACTCCGTCCCGCTCCGCGTCGACCCGGACGGCTCCAGTCACCTCGCCGCGGAACCGGTGCCGACCGTTCCCGGGGGGCCCGCCGTACAGCGTGACCGGCACACTCACGTCCTGCGGCCGGTGGAGCCGGTGCGGGACGGCGACCCGACGGATAGCCTCCCGACGACGCCCGGGCCGCAGGGGGCGCCGGCCGGCGAGTCCGCCCCGACGTTCACGCTGCGCGCCCTGCCGGAACCGGCCGCGGGCCCGGCGCCCGGTACGGTGGCGCCGCCGACGGGGGAGTTCGGACCGCCGCCCCGGATGGACGGTGTTTCGGCGACCGGCGCCTCCGACAGTTCGACGCCGCCGCCCACGCGTGGGCCGGTTGTCGACGTCGTCCCCGACCCCGACCCGGATCCCGACCCCAAGCCCACCCCCGCACGCGGCTTCGACGCCGTGGCCGAGGCCGTGCTCGGTGACGAACCGCTCACCGCACCCGGCGACGCCACCGCCCCCGCGCTCCTCGCCGAGCCGACGGCCCGTATCAACGAGGCCGTCAAGGAGGGACGTACGGAGTCGGCCGCGCGACTGGCGGAGCAGACCGTGGCCGAAGCCTCGGCAACGCTGGGGCCGGAGCACCCGGAGGTACTCCGGCTCCGCGAACTCACCGCCTACATCGCCTACTTGTCGGGCGACCCGGACCACGCCCTCCGCGTCTCCCTGGACCTGGTCCGGATTCACCGCCGCGCGGGCGACCCGGAGGCGGCGTACGGCAACGTGCAGAGCGCGGCCACCGCCTGGCGCGCCGTGCGCGACCCGGCACGGGGCCTGGAGCTGGGGCACGAGCTGGTCGGCCTGTGGAGCGAACTCGCCGCCGAGGAGGGCCCGGCCGCCGCGGACTCCGAGCAACTGGAGTCCGCCCGCAACCGCATGGGCCGCCTCGCCGAACGCGCCCGCGCCCGGACCGGCTGACCGGGCGGGCCTCGGGGAGGCGGGGTGCCGGCCCTACCGCGACAGTTCCCACATCGCGTACGCGACGGCGTCGCTGTTGCGGTTCAGGGCCGTGTCGTTGATGTTGGCGGTCGTGTCGCAGGACGAGTGGTAGCAGCGGTCGAACGGCTGGCCCGCTGTGCCGCCCCACTTGGCCGCCTGCGCGGACGTCTTCCGGTAGTCGGCGCCGCTGAAGAGGCCGCCGACGGGGACGCCCGCGTTCTTGAAGGGTGCGTGGTCGGAGCGGCCGTCGCCCTCGGTCTCGATCTCCGTGGAGATGCCGAGGCCCGCGAAGTACTCCTGGAAGGTCTGCTCGATCGTGGGATCGTCGTCGTAGACGAAGTAACCGGGGTTGGGCGAACCGATCATGTCGAAGTTCAGGTAGCCGTTGATCTTCGCGCGGCCGGCGGAACCGAGGCTGTTGACGTAGTAGCGGGAGCCGACCAGTCCGAGTTCCTCCGCGCCCCACCAGGCGAAACGCAGGTGCTTGGTGGGCTGGTGGCCGGAGCGGGCGACGGCGAGCGCGGTCTCCAGGACGGCTGCGGAGCCGGAGGCGTTGTCGTTGATGCCGGGGCCGGAGGAGACGCTGTCCAGGTGTGACCCGGCCATGACAACCTGATTCGCGTCGCCGCCGGGCCAGTCGGCTATCAGGTTGTAGCCGGTGCGGCCGGACGCGGTGAAGCGCTGGACGGTGGTGGTGAACCCGGCCGCGTCCAGCTTGGCCTTCACGTAGTTGAGCGAGGCCTGGTAGCCGGGGCGGCCGTGGGCGCGGTTGCCGCCGTTCGCCGTGGCGATCGACTGCAGTTGCGTCAGGTGGGCCTTGACGTTGGCTATCGGTATGTCGGGCGCGGCGAGTGCCGCGGGTGCGGTGTCGGCCGCGGGTGCGGCGCCGGCCATCGATCCGCCGCTGATGAGAGTGGCGACCGCGACGGCACCGGCCGCCAGCGCACGCCCGGAACGGGGGAGCTTCATGTGGGGGGCTCCGGATTCCTAGGGAGGCCCTGGGGAGGGGACTCCGCAGTGAATGGGGTGCCTGGATGGTGTGGCCGGTGCTGACCGACCGTCAAGACCGCTATTCGGCCACGGTGTCGCGTATATCGGAAGCCCCTGGTGACGCCCGGCCGGGCGGTGGAAGCCGTGTGCTGCCGGCGGTGGAAGCCACGTACTGCCGACGGTGCAAGCCGCATACTGCCGGGCGCGGAGGACGCATACTGCCGGGCGCGGAGGACGCATCCTGGTGGGCGCGGAGAGAGCGTCCTAGTGGACGCAGAACTCGTTCCCCTCGGGGTCCGCCATCAGCATCCACTCCCCGCCCGGTTCCTTCACGTGCCGCAGGACGCTCGCTCCCAGCGCCTCCAGCCGGGTGACCTCCTCCTCGCGCCGCCCCTCGCCCGGGTGCAGGTCGAGGTGGAGCCGGTTCTTGCCGGTCTTGGCCTCCGGCACCCGCTGGAACAGCAGCCGTCGTCCCAGCCCGGTGCCGCTCTCCTCCTGGTAGGGGTCGTCGGGGTGCCGTACGGCGGCCAGGTCCCGCCAGGCGCGGCGGCCGTGGGACTCGACGGTCAACTCGGCCGGTACGGCCCCGAAACCCAGCAGCTTCTCGATGAGCGCGCTGTTGTCCTCCACCTCGTAATGGAGGGCGGCGGCCCAGAAGTCCGCCTGCGCGTGCGGGGCGGTGGCGTCGATGACGATCTTGAAGTGCAGGGGGGCCGGTCCAGAGGTCGATGTCATGTAACCAGTTATAGTGGTTACATGAGTGAGCGGGCAATGGAATCGCCGAAACCGTCCGCGGGTCCGCCCGGTTCCCCCGGGCTGACGCTGCTGTCGCACGAGGGCAAGCCGTACCGCTTCGACCCTGGTGCGCTCTGTCTCGAACTGCTGACGACGGGCGGGCCGGGCGCCTACGCGCGCTGGGAGGTGCTGCACGAGCCCGCCGACCTGGCCGCGTGGGCCGGCCGGAGCAGACTGCCGGAGGGGCTGGATCCGGCCGTCGAACAGACCGATGTGGAGCGGGCCCGGGCCCTGCGCGACGCCCTCTTCCTGCTCACCGCGGACCGTGCGCACGGACGCCCGCTCCGGGCCGAGCACCTGGGCGCCGTCAACGCGGCGGCGGCCGGGCCCCCGCTCGTCGCCCGCATCGAGGCGGACGGCACCCGCGGGTGGGCCCCGGGCGCCACGGGCGCCCGTCTGCTGTCGACGGTCGCGCGCGACGCGGTCGAGCTGTTCACCGGTCCGTACGCCGACCGCATCCGGGAGTGCGGTGCCCACGACTGCCGGCTGCTCTTCGTCGACACCTCGCGCCCGGGCCGCCGCCGCTGGTGCGCGATGGAGCACTGCGGCAACCGGGAGAAGGCGCGGGCCCACCGCGCGCGCCGGGCGCCCGGGACGGGGTGACGACGGACAGCGGCGGGGCGACCGGGCCGCTACGGCTTCCTTGCCGCCGTGTCGAGCTGCTCCGACCCGACGGAACCGGGGGCCGGCGCTCCGGAGGCCACGATTCCCGACTCCCGCGGGGCGCCCCCCTTGACCGGTGTCACGCCCGCGCCCGCTTGGTCCAGGTGCGCCCTGAGCGTCCGGGCGGTTCGGTGGGCGGTGCGCAGGGCGTCCCAGGTGAGCAGGGTGAGCGCCAGCCACACCAGCCCGAAGCCGGCCCAGCGCTCGGGCGGCATGGCCTCGCCGAAGTAGAGGACGCCGAGCAGGAACTGGAAGACCGGGGCCAGGTACTGCAGCAGCCCCAGCGTGGACAGCGGTACGCGGATCGCCGCCGCGCCGAAGCAGACCATGGGGATCGCGGTGACCACGCCGGTCGCGGCGAGCAGGGCCGCGTGTCCCGCGCCCTCGGTGGTGAAGGTGGAGTCGCCCTGTGCGCCCAGCCACAGCAGATAGCCGAGCGCGGGCAGGAACTGGATCGCCGTCTCCGCGGCCAGCGACTCGACGCCGCCCAGATTGACCTTCTTCTTCACCAGTCCGTACGTGGCGAAGGAGAGGGCGAGGCAGAGGGAGATCCACGGCGGCTGGCCGTAGCCGACGGTGAGGACGAGCACGGCCGCGAAGCCGGTCCCGACCGCCGCCCACTGGGCGGGCCGCAGCCGTTCCTTCAGCAGCAGTACGCCCATCGCGATGGTGACCAGCGGGTTGATGAAGTACCCGAGCGAGGCCTCGACGACATGGCCGCTGTTCACGGCCCAGATGTAGACGCCCCAGTTGACGGTGATGACCGCGGCGGCCACGGTGACCAGGGCGAGCCTGCGCGGCTGCCGCAGCAGCTCGCCGGCCCAGGCCCAGCGCCGTACGACGAGCAGGGCGACGCCGACGAAGGCGAGCGACCACACCATCCGGTGGGCGAGGATCTCCCCGGCCCCGGCGGGCTTGAGCAGCGGCCAGAACAGTGGGACCAGCCCCCACATCCCGTACGCCGCGAAGCCGTTCAGCAGGCCTATTCGCTGCTCACTCCTCGACGACCCGGCCACGGGCACCTCCTTCTCGCGTTCGGCATGCCGCAACGGATGCATGCCAGGACGAAGGTAACGCCGCACCCGGCCGCCTGTCATGCCCGTATCGGCATACGGTCATGACAGACGGGGGTGAGTGTTGCGGAGGTCCGGCCCGCCGTCGAAGCCCGCCATCGAAGCCCGCGACCGAGGGGCCGTGGCCGAGGTCCGCGTTCGAGGCGTGTGGTCGAGCCCGCGTTCGAGGCGTGTGGTCGGGCCCGCGGCCGAGGCGTGTGGTCGAGGTCAGCTCTTGAGCGCTGCGGCGACGGCCTCGGCGAGCGGCGTGGTCGGCCGGCCGGCCAGCCGGGACAGGTCACCGGTGGAGACGACCAGCTCGCCCTTCTCGATGGCGGCGTCCACGCCGGCGAAGACGTCCGCCAGCGGCCCGGGCACCCCGGCGCCGGTGAGGATTCCGGTGTAGGCCTCGATGGAGACGGGGTTGTAGACGATTTCCTCGCCCGTCTGCCGGCTCAGCTCGGCGGCGTACTCGGCGAAGCTCCAGGCCTCGTCACCGCCCAGCTCGTACGCCGTGTTCTCGTGGCCCTCGCCGGTCAGTACGGTGACGGCCGCGGCCGCGTAGTCGGCGCGGGAGGCGGAGGAGACCCGGCCCTCGCCGGCCGCCTGCACGACGGCGCCGTGCTCCAGGACCGGGGCGAGCTGCTCGGTGTAGTTCTCGTGGTACCAGCCGTTGCGCAGCAGCACGTACGGCACGCCCGAGCCGACCAGCACCTCCTCGGTGGCGCGGTGGTCGTCGGCGAGCGCGGCCGTGAGGCTGCTGGGGGCGCTGGTGTAGGCGAGCAGGGCGACGCCGGCCTTCCTGGCCGCGTCGATGACGACCGTGTGCTGCTGGACGCGGCCCTGGTCGAACTCGTTGCCGGAGATCAGCAGTACCCGGTCGCCGGCCGCGAACAGGGCGTCGAAGGTCTCGGGGGAGTTGTAGTCGGCGATGGCGAGCCGTACGCCGCGGGCGGCGAGGTCGGCGGCCCTGTCGCGGTCGCGGACGACCGCGGTGACCTGGTCCGCCGGCACCTTCTCCAGTAGCTGCCGTACGACGTGGCGGCCGAGGTGTCCGGTTGCTCCGGTGACGACGATGCTCATGGCTTCTGTACTCCTTGTGGGGGTGCGATGCCACCAACCCTAAAGGCAGCGCTAACTACAGGATAGTGCCCACTTTAAAGTTAGGTACTTACCGGTAGGTAAGTATGTGGGCGCGTGGCAGTCAGCCCGAGGAGTCGGGGCCCGGGCGGCATGGCAAGGGGAGAGGCCCGGACGGAAGCGTCCGGGCCTCTCCCCTCGCCATGCACCGTCGCCGGCGCTAGCCGACCACGGTCCAGGTGTCGCCGCCGGCGAGCAGCGCCGCCAGGTCGCCCTTGCCGTTCTGTTCGATGGCGGTGTCGAGCTGGTCGGACATGAGGGTGTCGTACACGGGCCGGTCGACGGAGCGCAGGACGCCGATCGGGGTGTGGTGCAGGGTGTCCGGGTCGGCGAGCCGGGACAAGGCGAAGGCGGTGGTCGGGGACGCGGCGTGGGCGTCGTGGACCAGGACGTCCGCCTCGTTGTCCGCGGTGACGGTGACGACCTTCAGGTCACCGGTCTGCGGGTCCCGCACGACGCCCTTCGTCCCGTCGGTGCCGAAGCGGATCGGCTGCCCGTGTTCGAGGCGGATCACCGCCTCCTCGGCCTGCTGTCTGTCCTTGAGGGCTTCGAAGGCGCCGTCGTTGAAGATGTTGCAGTTCTGGTAGATCTCGACCAGGGCCGTGCCCGGGTGGTCGGCGGCCTGTCGCAGGACCTCGGTGAGGTGCTTGCGGTCCGAGTCGACGGTCCGGGCGACGAAGGAGGCCTCCGCGCCGATGGCCAGGGAGACCGGGTTGAAGGGCGCGTCCAGGGACCCCATCGGGGTGGACTTGGTGATCTTCCCGACCTCGGAGGTGGGGGAGTACTGGCCCTTGGTCAGGCCGTAGATCCGGTTGTTGAACAACAGGATCTTGAGATTGACGTTGCGGCGCAGGGCGTGGATCAGGTGGTTGCCGCCGATGGAGAGCGCGTCACCGTCTCCGGTGACGACCCAGACGGACAGGTCGCGGCGGGAGGCGGCGAGGCCGGTGGCGATGGCGGGGGCGCGGCCGTGGATGGAGTGCATCCCGTACGTGTTCATGTAGTACGGGAAGCGGGAGGAACAGCCGATGCCGGAGACGAAGACGATGTTCTCCTTCGCCAGGCCGAGCTGGGGCATGAAGCCCTGCACGGCGGCGAGGATGGCGTAGTCACCGCAGCCGGGGCACCAGCGCACTTCCTGATCCGACTTGAAGTCCTTCATGGACTGCTTGCCCTCGGCCCGGGGGACCAGCTTCAGTGCCTCAGCCATCGATGGCCTCCTTCAGGACCGTGGCGAGCTGTTCCGCCTTGAACGGCATGCCGTTGACCTGGTTGTACGACTGCGCGTCGACCAGGTATTTCGCCCGGATGAGGGTGGCGAGCTGGCCGAGGTTCATCTCGGGGATCACCACCTTGTCGTACCGCTTGAGAACCGCGCCGAGGTTGTGCGGGAACGGGTTGAGGTGGCGCAGGTGCGCCTGCGCGACGGCCTCCCCGGCGCCCCGCAGCCGGCGCACGGCGGCGGTGATGGGGCCGTACGTCGAGCCCCAGCCCAGCACCAGGGTCCCGGCGCCGTCCGGGTCGTCGACCTCCAGGTCGGGGACGTCGATGCCGTCGATCTTGGCCTGGCGGGTGCGGACCATGAGGTCGTGGTTGGCCGGGTCGTAGGAGATGTTCCCCGTGCCGTCCTGCTTCTCGATGCCGCCGATCCGGTGCTCCAGCCCCGGGGTGCCCGGCACCGCCCAGGGGCGGGCGAGGGTGTGCGGGTCGCGCTTGTAGGGCCAGAAGACCTCGGTGCCGTCGTCCAGGGTGTGGTTCGGGCCCTGCGCGAACCGCACCGCGAGATCCGGCAGCTCGTCCGGCTCCGGGATCCGCCACGGCTCACTGCCGTTGGCCAGGTAGCCGTCCGAGAGGAGGAAGACCGGAGTGCGGTAGGTCAGTGCGATCCGCGCCGCCTCCAGCGCCGCGTCGAAGCAGTCCGCCGGGGTGCGGGGGGCGACGACCGGGACCGGCGCCTCGCCGTTGCGCCCGTACATCGCCTGGAGCAGGTCCGCCTGCTCCGTCTTGGTCGGCAGACCGGTCGACGGCCCGCCGCGCTGGATGTCCACCACCAGCAACGGCAGTTCCAGGGAGACCGCGAGCCCGATGGTCTCGCTCTTGAGCGCCACCCCCGGACCGCTCGTCGTCGTCACGGCCAGCGAGCCGCCGAAGGCGGCCCCCAACGCCGCGCCGATGCCGGCGATCTCGTCCTCGGCCTGGAAGCTCCGCACGCCGAAGTTCTTGTGCTTGCTGAGCTCGTGCAGGATGTCCGAGGCCGGGGTGATCGGGTACGAGCCGAGGAAGAGCGGCAGATCGGCCTGGCGTGAGGCGGCGATCAGGCCGTAGGCCAGGGCCAGGTTCCCGGAGATGTTGCGGTACACGCCGGGCGGGAACGCCTTCGCCGCCGGGGCGACCTCGTAGGAGACCGCGAAGTCCTCCGTCGTCTCCCCGAAGTTCCAGCCCGCCCGGTAGGCCGCGATGTTGGCCGCGGCGATGTCGGGCTTCTTGGCGAACTTCGACTTCAGGAACTTCTCGGTGCCCTCGGTGGGCCGGTGGTACATCCAGCTCAGCAGCCCGAGCGCGAACATGTTCTTGCTGCGCTCGGCCTCCTTGCGGGTGAGGTCGAACTCCTTGAGGGCCTCGACGGTCAGAGTGGTCAGCGGCACCGGATGCAGGTGGTAGCCGTCGAGCGAACCGTCCTCCAGCGGCGACGCGTCGTAGCCGACCTTCTGTATCGCCCGCTTGGTGAACTCGTCCGTGTTGACGATGATCTCCGCGCCGCGCGGCATGTCGTCGATGTTCGCCTTCAGCGCGGCCGGGTTCATCGCGACCAGCACGTTGGGGGCGTCGCCCGGGGTGAGGATGTCGTGGTCGGCGAAGTGCAACTGGAAGGACGAGACGCCCGGCAGCGTGCCGGCGGGCGCCCGGATCTCGGCCGGGAAGTTCGGCAGCGTCGAAAGGTCGTTGCCGAACGACGCGGTCTCCGAGGTGAAACGGTCGCCGGTGAGCTGCATCCCGTCGCCCGAGTCCCCCGCGAACCTGATGATCACCCGGTCCAGCCGGCGGACGTCCTTCGCCCCGACCGGTTTGCGCTGCTCTCCTACGACGGTTCCGTCGGCCTGCTCCGCTGGGCTGCTGACCTGGCTGGTCACTGAACTGGACCTCCCTCGAGGCGGCTGTCCGGGGACCGGTCTCCCACCGACCGTCCCGGGATCAACCCTACGTCCGCAGGTGTTGGCTTCCGGTGGACATTCGCATGATGGACACGACCTTGAGACGGCCCGCCGCTTCGGGATCTCACGTTCCCCCACCCCCTGGTACGCGTGACACTCGTGAAGACGCACCCCGCTCGTGCGCCGGTTCTCATTCGTTCGGATGAGCACCCGGGCCGGACCCGGGCCACCGGGCCCGTCGGCCGTTTCCGACGGGTGGGCCGCTGATGTCAGGAATTGAGATACGTCAGCACGGCGAGCACCCGCCGGTGATCACCCACGCTCGGGGACAGGCCCAGCTTCATGAAGATGTTGCTGACGTGCTTCTCGACGGCCCCGTCGCTCACCACGAGCTGCCGGGCGATCGCCGAGTTCGTCCGGCCCTCGGCCATGAGCCCCAGCACCTCCCGCTCCCGCGGGGTGAGTCCCGCCAGCACGTCCTGCTTGCGGCTGCGCCCGAGCAACTGCGCGACCACCTCCGGGTCCAGCGCCGTGCCGCCCTCCGCCACGCGCACGACCGCGTCCACGAACTCACGTACCTCGGCCACCCGGTCCTTCAGCAGGTAACCGACACCGCGGCTGGAACCGGCCAGCAGCTCCGTGGCGTACCGCTCCTCCACGTACTGGGACAGCACCAGTACGCCGAGACCGGGGTGCGCCTTGCGCAACTGCACCGAAGCACGCACCCCCTCGTCGGTGTGCGTCGGCGGCATCCGCACGTCCGCCACGACGACGTCCGGCAGCGCACCCTGCCCGTCCAGCTCGGTGATGGTCTTGATCAGTGCCTCACCGTCGCCGACACCGGCCACGACGTCGTGCCCGCGGTCGGTCAGCAACCGGGTCAGCCCCTCTCGGAGCAGCACTGAATCCTCGGCGATGACCACCCGCACCCTGTCCTCCACGATCCTCGGCCCCCCACAGCCCGTTCACCCCACGGCCCGCGCGGCCCGTGCCGCGTCCACGAACCGTCCGTGCGACGGGTCCAGCATCCCAGCATCGGAGGCCTGATGCGTTCGGACAACGGGAAAGAGAGCGGGAAGAGCGGGGCGTCAGTCCGGGGCCGGCTGCTCGGTGGCCGGTTTCCGATCACGCTGGCCGCCCTTTGAGGGCCGTGGCCGGGGCCGGGGCCCGGGGACCGGGGCGAGGGGGCGGGCGGGCCAGAGGGCTCTGCGGGGGTCTTCGGGCCGTCGCGGGGCTCTGAGGCGTCCCCGCGCGGGGCTCTGCGACGGTCTCCGCGATGGCCTGGCGACGGTCTCCGCGACGGCCATCGCGTCAGCCTTCGCGGCGGCTCACCCGGCCACCGGCTCGCTCCGCCACGGCAGCTCTGCCGTCACCCGCGTCGGTCCGCCGGCCGGCGAGTCCACCACGAGGATCCCGTCCACCGCGTCGAGCCGCTCCGCCAGTCCGGCCAGCCCCGACCCGGCCGACGCGTCCGCTCCGCCCACACCGTTGTCCACGACCTGGAGCATCAGCCGGTTCTCCACCCGCCAGACCTCCACGGCGGCCGACGTGGCCCGTGCGTGCTTGCTGATGTTCTGCAGCAGCTCCGACACCGTGAAGTACGCGATCCCCTCGATCGCCGACGCCGGCCGCTCCACCAGGTCGACCTCCACCCGCACCGGCACGGTGCAGCGCGAGGCGACCGCCGACAGTGCCGCGTCCAGGCCGCGGTCGGTCAGGACGGCGGGATGGATGCCCCTGGCCAGGTCCCGCAGCTCCTGGAGTGCCGTCTTCACCTCTCCGTGCGCCTCGTCCACCATGACCGCCGCCGCCCGCGGGTCCTCCCGCAGTTTCTCCTTGGCCAGACCCAGGTCCATGGCCAGGTTGACCAGGCGGGCCTGTGCGCCGTCGTGCAGGTCGCGCTCGATGCGCCGCAGGTCGGCCGCCGCCGTGTCGACCACGACCCCCCGGTCCGACTCCAGCTCCACCACCCGCGTCGCCAGCCGCGACGGTCCCAGCAGCCCGTGCACCATGAGCCGGTCCACCGTGGTCAACGCCCGGACGATCCACGGCGTCGCCAGCGTGAACAGCAGCCCGACCAGAGCGGTCACGGTGACCTCGAAGGGGTTGTCCAGGTAGACCTGGTGTGTCTCGTCGCCGTAGAGCTGGAGCCCGTCCTGGCCGGCGTACATCGGGAACACCCAGAACCACAGCGGGTACGTCAGCATCGCCCAGCCGAACGCCCAGACGTTCACGGCCACGACGAACGAGAACACCGACCACGGGAACTGCAGCACCGCGTACAGCAGACTCCGCCAGGAGGCGCCGCTCTTGAGCACGGCGCCCATCCAGCCCATCGCGCCCCGCTTCTTCAGCCGCAGCGGCTCCGGGTCGGGCACCCGCAGTCCCAGCAGGCCGCGCGCCCGCGCCCGTTCCATCGCGCCGAAACCCCGGCACCCGGCGAGTGCCGCCGCCAGCACCGGGACGCCCAGGAACGTCACCAGCAGTCCCGCTCCCAGCGACACCATCGTGACGGCGTACGTGAAGAGCAGGACGCCGATCGGCAGGCTCAGCAGCACATAGCCGAACTCGCGCCAGCTTCGTGCCTCGAACGGTGCCCGCAGCCCCGCCGGCAGCCGGTGACGTCGCGCACCGGTGTCCCCGGGGAAGCCGGGCCCGTTCCCGAACCCGTAACCCTGTCCGTAATCCGTGGCCATCGGTGCCGTCCCTCTCCTCGTCCTACGGCTGTGCCGTCGTAACTCCACCCTCCTCGGCCGCACACCCACGGGCCATGGAGCTCGTCGGCGTCTCAGGAGGGGGGTTTTCCCCACCCCCCGGGCCGAGACAGGTGGCGCCGCTCCGGTGCCTCGTGGTGGGTCACCTAGGGGCGCCGCTCCAGCGCCTCGCGGTGGGTCACCTCGGGCCGGAGGAGGCGGGGGAGGGGGCGTGGGCGCGGGCGTTGGCGGTGCTGTCGGCGTCCTCGCGGTCGCGCCAGGGCAGCTCGGCCGTCACCGTCGTCGGGCCGCCCTCCGGCGAGTCGACGACGAAGAGACCGTCGACGGAGGTCAGCCGGTCGGCGAGGCCCTTCATCCCCGTACCGCCGTCGAGGCGTGCGCCTCCGCGGCCGTCGTCCTCCACCTGTATGAGCAGTCGGTCGGACGACCGCCACACCTCCACCGAGGCGGACTTCGCCCCGCTGTGCTTGCTGACGTTCTGGAGCAGCTCCGAGACGGTGAAATAGGCGATTCCCTCGATGGCCGCCGCGGGGCGTTCCGTCAGGTCGACGGTCACCTTGACCGGCACGGTGCAGCGGGAGGCGACCGAGGACAGCGCCGCGTCCAGGCCGCGGTCGGTCAGGACGGCGGGATGGATGCCCCTGGCCAGGTCCCGCAGCTCCTGCAGGGCCAGCTTCACCTCTCCGTGCGCCTCGTCGACCATGGCCGCCGCCGCGTCGGGGTCCTCCAGGAGCTTCTCCTTGGCCAGACCCAGCCCCATGGCCAGGTTGACCAGGCGGGCCTGTGCGCCGTCGTGCAGGTCGCGCTCGATGCGCCGCAGGTCGGCCGCCGCCGTGTCCACCACGACCCCCCGGTCCGACTCCAGCTCGGCGATCCGCCGCTCCAGCTCGTCGGAAGGGGACAGGAACCCGCGCACCATCGCCCGGTCGGCGTTGGCCAGGCCCCGCGCGATGAACGGCAGCACCGGCCACAGCACGAACAACGACGTCAACGTGATGACGAAGGTGAGGATGCCCCAGGGGAGCCGTATGAAGTCGTACAGGACGGTGCGCCAGCCCACCGGGTCCTTCAGGGCCATCCACAACTGTGCGAAGAACCCCTCCCCGCGCCGCCACGGCAGCCGGCTCGGCTCGTCCACCCGCACCCCGAGCAGTGCCCGGGCCCGGGCCCGCTCCAGCCTGCCCAACTGCCGCGCGCCCAGCAGTCCGGCCGCCAGCAGCGGGAATCCGATCACCGTGACCGTCAACCCGGCACCGACGGCCAGCATCGTCACGACGTAGGTGAATCCGAGCAGCGACGCCGGGAGATTCGCCAGCAGGTGGGCGATCTCCTTCCAGGTGTGCCAGTCGTAGGCGAAACGGGCCGACGGCAGGCGGTCGCCGGTCGCTGCGCCGGTGGTCCCGGCGGGATTCGATGTCGAGAGACGTTCGGTCATACGAGTCAGCGTGCCGTGCGGCGCGGCGCCGCGCCATGAGGTGGACCGCCGGGATCCACTGAGGAAAACCCCACCCCCCGCGTCCCAAGGTGTGACGGGCTGCTTACCGTCTCTTTATCAGGCCCTAGACTCCCGTACGCACAGATCGTCGAACAGCAGCGTTCAGACAGGGAGCGAGGGACGCACGTGCCGGAACCGACCGTCGCGCTCGCCGCGGACTATTTCCAGTCCTACTCGGTCGTCGGGCTGCTCGCCGTCGTGGGCGTGCTCTTCGTCGCCGTCGCGTTCGGGGCCGGGCGCCTGCTGCGGCCCGTGGTCCCGACTCCGGAGAAACTGCTGACGTACGAGTGCGGTGTCGATCCCGTCGGCGAGGGCTGGGCCCACACCCAGGTCCGCTACTACGTCTACGCGTTCCTCTACGTCATCTTCGCGGTCGACTCGATCTTCCTCTTCCCCTGGGCGACGGTCTTCGCCGATCCTGGATACGGAGCGACGACCCTCGTGGAGATGTTCATCTTCCTCGGCTTCCTCGCCGTGGGCCTGCTCTACGCATACAAGAAGGGCGTCCTGTCGTGGACGTGAACCCCGCCGAACCCGTGCCGCTCCCCGAGCCCAAGCGGCTTGGCACCCTCGCACGCCTCGCCCCGGAGCCGATGAAGGTCGTCCTGAACTGGGGCCGCCGGTACTCCCTCTGGGTCTTCAACTTCGGCCTCGCCTGCTGCGCCATCGAGTTCATCGCCGCGTCGATGGCCCGCCACGACTTCATCCGGCTCGGGGTCATCCCCTTCGCGCCGGGTCCCCGCCAGGCCGACCTGATGGTGGTGTCCGGCACGGTGACCGACAAGATGGCGCCGGCCGTCAAGCGCCTGTACGAGCAGATGCCCGAGCCGAAATACGTCATCTCCTTCGGCGCCTGCTCCAACTGCGGCGGCCCCTACTGGGACTCCTACTCCGTGACGAAGGGCGTCGACCAGATCATCCCGGTCGACGTCTACGTCCCCGGTTGCCCGCCGCGCCCCGAGGCGCTGCTCCAGGGAATCCTGAAGCTTCAGGAGAAGATCGCGCGGGAGTCGCTGGGCGAGCGGTACGGCACGACGCCCCGGCCGTCGGCGGCCACGCTGCGGAGCGGCCTGGTGCGGCCGCCCGCCCCGGGCACGGCCCCGGGCACGGCCCCGGGCTCCGCCGCGGACCGGGCCTCGGGCTCTTGGGAGGCCCGATGACCGCGGTCGGCTGGCTGCCCGACGATGCCGAGGAGCTCTTCGGTACGCAGGCCACGGCCGAGGAGTCGTACGACGTCCTCACCGTGGACGTGCCGCCGGCGTCCTGGATCTCCGCCCTGGAGACCGCGCGTGACCGGCTGGGCTGCACGTACTTCGACTGGCTGAGCGCCGTCGACGAACCGGGCACGGGTTTCCGCGTCGCGGCGCACGTCGTGGCCCTCGGGCCCGTGCGCCGACTGCTCCTGCGTACGACGGTCCCGCACGAGGCCCCGGCCCTGCCCACCGCCGTCGCGGTGTACGCCGGCGCGGCCTGGCACGAGCGCGAGACCCACGAGATGTTCGGCATCGCCTTCGAGGACCACCCCGCGCTGGACCACCTGCTCCTGCCGGAGGGCTTCGAGGGCCACCCCCTGCGCAAGGACTTCGTACTCGCCGCCCGCGTGGCCAAGGCCTGGCCCGGGGCCAAGGAGCCGGGCGAGTCCGATCACGGTGGCCCCCGGCGCCGCCAGATGCTGCCGCCCGGCGTGCCCGACCCCAACGAGTGGGGCCCGCTGAAGGGCCAGTTGCCTCCCGCTCCGGCCCGCCCCGCCCGTGGAGCGGGACGGGCGGCGGGGGAGCGTCCGGCCCGCGCGGCAGGTGACCGCCCGGCCCGTCGGACCCGTACGGCCGGCGAGGGCTCCGTCAGTCAGACGGCGCCCGGCACCCCCGCCGCCCCCCGCCGCTCCCGCACGGCGGCGCAGGGCTCCGTCGGCCAGACACCCCCGGCAGCCGAACCCTCGGCTGCCCCGCCGGCCCGGCGTGCGCGGAGCGCGAGCGAGGGCTCGGCGTCCCAGCGGACGGACGCTCCGACGGACCAGCCCACCGCGGATACGCCGGCCGGCCAGGGACCGGCTGAGCAGGCAACGGCCGGGCGGACATCGGCTGAGCACGGACCGGGTGCGCACGGTACGGCCGAGCAGGGAACGGCCGAGCAGGGAACGGCCGAACACGGGCCGGGTGCGCACGGGCCGGGTGCGCACGGTACGACCGGGCGGGAATCGGCTGAGCCGGCCTCGGCAGGACAGGGAGCGGCTGAGCAGGCGTCGGCAGGACAGGGAACGGCCGGACCGGACGTCGGAGGGGCGACCGCGCCGCCGACTCGGACTCGACGCGCGCGCAGCGCCGGTGAGGGCTCGGCGTCGCAGCGGGCCGGATCGGGCGGCACCGCGGGGTCCCGCCGTGTCGGAAGCGCGTCCGAGGGCTCGGCGAGGCAGCGTTCCACCTCCGACGCCGGGACGCCCGACCAGACGGCTACCGGTCCCGCCACCCCGGTCGGCGACGAGTCCGCCACATCGCCGCGCACCGGGGAACCGGCCCCGAAGGCCGCCCCCTCCACACCGCGCAGCCCGGACGCCCCGTGGCACCACGCCCGTCCCGCCTTCGACGAGTCCGAGCCGGAGTCGCTTCACGGGCTTCACGGGCTTCACGGGACGGAAGCTTCGAACGGCCCCGGCACCTCGAACCAGCCCAGCACCTCCGACCGGCCCGGCACCTCCGACCGGCCCGGCACCTCCGACCGGCCCGGCACGACCAACGCGCCACGGGCCGCTGGTCAGCCGCAGCCCTCGGAAGAGCTGGTGGCCCCCAGCGAGCCGCAGCCCTCGGAAGAGCCGGAGGCCCTCAGCGAGCCGCAGGCCGCCGGAGAGCCGCAGCCCTCAGGTGAGCAGCCGCAGACCCCGGACGAGGCCGGCGCCCCCACCGAGGCCGGCGCCTCCAACCAAGCCGCCACCCCCGACGACCCCGACGACCCCGACGGCCCCGACGCCCCCGACAACCCCCAGAATCAGAACCGCCCGAACCCCCCAGGAGGCCAGCAGTGAACGACGCGCTCGACGTCACCCTGCGCCTCCTCGTCGTCTTCGTCGTCTTCCTCACCTTCCCCCTGCTCGTCGGCCAGACCGAGCACAAGGTGATGGCCCACATGCAGGGCCGCCTCGGCCCGATGTACGCGGGTGGCTTCCACGGTTGGGCCCAGCTCGTCGCGGACGGCGTGAAGTTCGCGCAGAAGGAGGACGTGGTCCCCGCCGCCGCGGACCGCCGTATCTTCCAGCTCGCCCCCGCAGTCGCCCTCCTGCCGTACCTCCTGGTTCTCCTGGCCATCCCCATCGGCCCAGGAGAGGGCGCGGTCGGCCAGGTCGTCGACGCGGGCATCTTCTTCGTCCTCGCCGTCATGGGCGTGGGCGTCCTCGGCTCGCTCATGGCCGGCTGGGCCTCCGCCAACAAGTACTCCCTCCTCGGCGGCCTGCGCACCGCAGCCCAGCTCCTCGCGTACGAACTGCCGATGCTGCTGACCGCGGCCTCGGTGGCCATGGCGGCCGGCACCGTCTCACTCGTCGGCATCCTCGATGCCTTCGAGTGGTGGTGGCTGCCCTGGCAGATCGTCGGCGGGATCGTCTTCTTCGTCGCCGGGCTGGCCGAACTGCAGCGGCCCCCCTTCGACATGCCGGTCGCCGACTCGGAGATCATCTTCGGCGCCTACACCGAGTACACCGGTCTGCGCTTCGCCCTGTTCCTCCTCGCCGAGTACGCCGGGATCGTCGTCCTGTGCGGGCTCACCACCGTCCTCTTCCTGGGCGGCTGGCACGGTCCCTGGGGCGCCGACGGGCTCGGCTGGGTGTGGACCCTGCTGAAGACGGCCGTTCTCGCCTTCGTCGTGATCTGGCTGCGTGTGACCTATCCGCGCCTGCGCGAGGACCAGCTCCAGAGGCTCTCCTGGACTCTCCTCGTCCCCCTCTCTCTCGCCCAGATCGCCGTCACCGGCGTCGTCAAGGTGGTGATTCAGTAACCATGTCCCGCCCCTCGCCCGAACACCGCCCGTCAACGACGTCCTCCGGGCGGCCCCGCCGTCCGCTCCCCGGCTCGGGCCTGGCCAAGGGCCTGGCCGTCACGCTCCGCACGATGACGAGGAAGACCGTCACCGAGCAGTACCCGGACGCCCAGCCCGAGCTTCCGCCCCGCACCCGGGGTGTGATCGGTCTGTTCGAGGAGAACTGCACGGTCTGCATGCTGTGCGCCCGCGAGTGCCCGGACTGGTGCATCTACATCGACTCCCACAAGGAGACGGTCCCGGCGGCGGCCCCCGGTGGGCGCGACCGCAGCCGCAACGTCCTCGACCGCTTCGCCATCGACTTCTCCCTGTGCATGTACTGCGGTATCTGCATCGAGGTCTGTCCCTTCGACGCGTTGTTCTGGTCCCCGGAGTTCGAGTACTCCGAGACCGACATCCGTGACCTCACCCACGAACGCGACAAGCTCCGCGAGTGGATGTGGACGGTCCCGGCCCCGCCCGCCCTCGATCCCGGCGCGGAGGAACCGAAGGAACTCGTCGCCGCCGGCAAGACGGCCGACAAGCTGGCCGCCCAGCAGCAGACGGCCCGACAAGAGGCGGCGCAGCAGGACGCGCCCCGGGCAACCGAACCGCACGCCGACGCACAGGCCTCCGCCGCCGACGCACAGGCCTCCGCCGCCGACCAGCAGGCGCGCGCCGCCGACGAACAGGCCCGCGCCGCCGAGCGGCCCACCCGCCCGATGGGTGACTCCAAGCAGCAGACGGACCAGCCGAGGACGACGTCGGATCAGGCACAGCCCACGTCGGACCAGCCGGAGCAGGAGGGCAGGAGTTGACCCCCGCCACGACCGTCGGGCACCTCGTCGCGGACTCCACGACCAGGGCCGCCGCCTCCCACGGCTTCCTCTCCCCGACAGGGGTAGAGATCGCCTTCCTCCTCGTCGGCCTCGTCACCCTCGGCGCCGCCGTCGTCACCGTCACCACGCGGCAGCTCGTCCATGCCGCCCTGTGGCTGGTCGCGGCCCTCGGCGGGCTCGCCGTCGAGTACCTCCTGCTCACCGCGGAGTTCATCGCGTGGGTGCAGGTCCTCATCTACGTCGGTGCCGTCGTCGTCCTCATCCTGTTCGGCCTGATGCTCACCAGGGCACCCATCGGCCGGTCCGCGGACGCCGACTCCGGCAACCGCTGGGCGGCCCTCACCGTGGCCGTGGCCGCCGCCGCGACCCTGGTGTGGGTCGTCGTCGACGCCTTCCGCACCACCTGGATCGACCTGGACGGACCGGCCGCCGGTTCCGCAGCCGTGACCGGGGCGAGCCTCTTCCAGAACTGGGTCCTCCCCTTCGAGGCCCTCTCCGTCCTCCTCCTCGCCGCCCTGGTCGGCGCCATCGTCCTCTCCCGCAAGGCCAAGGGGGACCGCGCACCCGGCTCCGACCGCGCACCTGGCCCCGGCTCCGGCCGCGCACCCGGCTCCGACCGCGCACCTGGCCCCGGCTCCGGCCGCGCACCCGGCTCCGACCGCGCACCTGGCCCCGGCTCCGGCCGCGCACCCGGCGCCGATCGTGCACCCGCCCCCCGCCGAGTAGCTGACACCAGCCGTACGACCGAAGCCGACCGGCCGACCGGCCCGGACGGTGGCGACCAGGGTGGTGTCCGCTGATGCACCTCGCCTATCCCGCCGTTCTGTCCGTCCTCCTGTTCTGCACGGGTCTGTACGGCGTCCTCGCCCGCCGCAACGCGATCCTGGTCCTGATGTCGGTCGAGCTGATGCTCAACGCCGTCAACCTCAACCTGGTCGCCTTCGACGTCTGGCTCAGCAAGGCCGCCGAGGAGACCCTGCACTCCGGCCAGGCCCTGACCCTGTTCACGATCGCCATCGCGGCCGCCGAGATCGGCATCGGCCTGGCGATCGTGCTCGCCGTCCACCGCAACCGCGGCACGTCGGACATCGACAAGCTCCGCGACACCGCCGAGGGCCCCGACGGCGAGGACCCCGACGGCCCCGAAACCGATGCCCCCGCGACCGGGACGGCCGCCGAGAAGGCTGAGGCCACCGCGTGACCACGACCACCCTCGCCGTACTCGTCCCCCTCCTCCCCTTCCTCGGGGCAGCCGCCGGCCTCTTGCTGGGCCGTACGGCGCCCGGGTTCGTCCGCCCGCTCGCCGTCCTTCCGACACTGGCGGCTCTCGTCCTCGCCGTACTGGTCGCTTCCCGCCAGGGCGGCGGCCGGGCCGTCGACGCCGTCACCGAGCTGACGCCGACCGGTTCGGTGCCCGTCGAACTCGCCCTGCACATAGACGGCTTCGCCGCCCTCGTCGCCGTACTGGTCGGCTGCGTCGCCACCTGTGTGCAGATCTACTCGACCGGCTACCTGCGCGACGACCCCCGCTACGCCTCCTACGCCGCTCTCGTCTCCCTGTTCACCTCCGCCATGTTCCTCGTCGTCTACTCCGGCGACCTGATGGTGCTGCTGGTCGGCTGGGAGATCATGGGCATCTGCTCGTACTTCCTGGTCGGCCACTACTGGGAGACCCCGGAGGCCCGCGCCGCCTCCCTCAAAGCCTTCCTGGTGACGAAACTCGGTGACGTCCCCTTCCTGATCGGCCTGCTGGCGCTGGCCACCGAGGCCGGCTCCTTCCGCATCACCAAGATCCTCGGCGCGGTCGCGAACGGCTCGCTCGACCATCCGACGCTGATCGCCCTGCTGCTCCTGGCCGGTGTCGCGGGCAAATCGGCGCAGTTCCCCTTGCACACCTGGCTCCCCGACGCGATGGCGGGCCCGACGCCCGTCTCCGCGCTGATCCACGCCGCGACGATGGTCGCCGCCGGCGTGTACTTCGTCGCCCGGCTTCTTCCGCTCTTCCAGGCCTCGCACGCCGCGATGATCGTCCTCGCCGTCATGGCCGCGGTCACGATGGTCGGTTCGGCGCTCGCCGCGCTCGCCCAGGACGACATCAAGCGCGTCCTCGCCTACTCGACCATCGGGCAGCTCGGTTACATGACCGGCGCCCTCGCCGCCGGCGACCGCGGTGCCGCCGTCTTCCACCTCCTCTCGCACGGCGCCTTCAAGGCGCTGCTGTTCCTCGCCGCCGGCGTGATCATCCACGCCGCCGGCACCAACTCGCTGGCCGCCATGTCGCGCATGCGAGGCCTGCGCGACCGCGTCCCGGACGCCTACTGGACGATGACCGTGGCGCTGCTCGCCCTCGCCGCGATCCCGCCCTTCAGCGGCTTCTTCTCCAAGGAGTCCGTCCTCGGTGTCGCGGAGCACGTCGCCACCGGCCACACCGAGCAAGCGCCCGGCACCGCGGGGTGGACCGTCCTCCTCGCCGGCCTGTTCACGGCCCTGCTCACCGCCGCCTACGCGACGCGTCTGTGGCTGCTGGCCTTCCGCGGACGGGGTGCCGAGGCCCCCGACCACGGCAAGCAGCCCTTGGTCATGAACGCCGTGCTCTGGGTCCTCGCCATCCCCTCACTCGCCCTCGGCGGACTCGCCTTCCGCCTGCTGCCCGACTGGTTCGACGGCCACGACCTCACCCCCACCCTCACCACCTCCGTGCTCGGCACGGGTGTGGCCCTGGTCGGCGGCATCGTCACCTACGCCGCCTGGCGCCACACCACGGCCCTCGCGGGCCGCCCTCCACTGGGCGCCGTGGCGGCCCACCCGGAGGGCGACGCCGCCCTGGTGGAGGCCGAGGCCATCGCCAGCCACCAGCCCGCCTACGGAAACATCGCCTACGCCCCCGACCCGTCGGACCCCGGACGGCTCCTGCTGGGGCCGCTGCACCGGCACGCGGCCGTCGGCTTCCACCTGGACGCGGTGTACACGGCCCTCTTCGTCCGCCCGGTGCAGGCCGGCGCGAGCCTCGTCCGGTTCCTCGACCGCGAGGTCGTCGACACCTACGTGCGCGGGGCAGGCGCCCTGCCCCGCCGGCTCGGCGACGCCGTACGGCGGGCCCAGACCGGCAATGTGCAGACCTATGTGAGCGCGCTGCTCGCCGGCACCGTCGTCCTCGCGGTCGCCGCCGTCCTCGTCGCCACGGGAGCGTGAGCAGGCGTGATCGATATCAACGAGTCCGTGATGCAGTTCCTTCTCGCGTTCGTCGTCGTCGGCCCGCTCCTCGGTGCCGCCGCCGCTCTCCTGCCGGCCCCGCCCGGGCTGAAGGGGAAATCGCCCGACCAGGCGGTCCTCCGGCACGGCGTCACCGTCACCGGGGCCGTCCTCATCGCCGCGATCGCCCTCGTACTCGGCTTCGACCACGACCATCCGGCGAAGATGCAGGCCGCCACGGACATCAGTTGGATCCCCGCACTCGACGTGCGCATCCACCTCGGCATCGACGGCATCTCCCTCCCCCTGCTGGTCCTGACCGCGCTGCTGACCTTCCTCTGCGCGCTCTACACGTACTTCAAGATGCCTTCGGGCCCGAGCCCGAAGGCCTTCGTCGCACTGCTGCTCGTCCTGGAGTCCGGCACCCTCGCGACCTTCGCCGTCCTCGACCTGATCCTGTTCTTCCTCGCCTTCGAGATGGTCCTCATCCCGATGTACTTCCTCATCGCCCGCTGGGGCGGCGAGGGACGGGCCGGGGCCGCCTGGAAGTTCATCCTCTACACGCTCCTCGGCTCCGTCGTCATGCTGCTCGGCCTGCTCCTGATCGGAATCACGGCGGGCACATTCGACATGGTGGCACTCGCCACTGACAACGGCCGGTCGATGACCACATCCGTGCAGGTCATCGCCGTTCTGGCGATCGGGATCGGGCTCGCGGTGAAGACCCCGATGTGGCCGCTGCACAGTTGGCTGCCCGACGCCCACACGGCCGCGCCGACCGTCGGTTCGGTCCTGCTGGCCGGCGTCCTGCTGAAGATGGGCACGTACGGATTCGTCCGGATCCTCCTCCCGGCCGCGCCGGACGGCTTCCACACCTTCGCGCCCTACCTCGCCGCCTTCGCCGTCGTCGGCATCATCTACGGCTCCCTGGCCTGCCTGGCTCTCGCCAAACGGGGCGCGAAGGGCGACCTCAAGCGCCTCATCGCCTACTCCTCCGTCGGCCACATGGGCTTCGTCCTGCTCGGTATCTCGACCATGACCCCGACCGGTGTGAACGGCGCTCTGTTCGCCAACATCGCCCACGGCCTCATCACCGGCCTGCTCTTCTTCGTGGTCGGCGCGCTCAAGGACCGCACCGGCACCACCGACCTCGACACCCTCGCCGAGGAGACCGGAGCCGCCCTGTACGGCAAGGCGCCGCGCCTCGGCGGACTGCTCGCCTTCGCCGCGGTGGCCTCGCTCGGTCTGCCGGGCCTGGCGGGCTTCTGGGGCGAGATGCTGGCCCTGTTCGGTGCCTTCGACCCCCACGAGGGCCTCAGCCGCCCCGCCTTCCTCACCTTCATGGCCGTCGCCGCCTTCGGCACCCTCCTGACCGCCGCGTACATGCTGATCGTGGTCCGCCGCGTCTGCATGGGCGCCGTACCGAGGGAAGCCCCGAAGCTCACCGACGTACGCACGTACGAGTTCGCCGCCTGGACGCCGCTCGTCGCCCTCACCGTCGTCGCCGGACTCTGGCCCAAGGTCCTCCTCGGGCTGACCGACCCGGCCGTGCAGCAGCTCCTCTCAGGAGGCACCCGATGAGCTCCCCGGTCCAGCTCGTGGCGGCGCCACCGGCCCAGAACCTCGTCCAGTCCGTCGACTGGCTCGCCATCGCGCCGCCCACCATCGCGGCCGTCGTCGGCCTCCTGGTACTCGTCGCCGACCTGTTCGTCAAGGACGCCCGCAAGCCGCTGCTCGGCTGGGTGTCGGTCGCCGGACTCGCCGCCGCCGCGCTCATGCTGCTGCCCCTGGTGAACGGTGACCGCTCGACGTTCTGCCTGACCGGCGACGCCGACGTCTGCAGCTACACCGCGGACACCTTCACCCTCGCCATCCAGTTCCTGGTCCTCGGCGGGGCTCTCCTGACCGCCCTGCTCTCGGTCACCGCCGTCAAGGACGCCGACCGAGGGCTCCCGGAGGGCGAGTTCTGGTTCCTGCTGCTCTCCTCCGCGGCCGGCGCCGCTCTCCTGCCCGCCTCGCGCGACCTCGCGACCCTCATTGTCGCCCTGGAGGTCGCCTCCCTGCCCGCCTTCGCCCTCGTGGGCCTGCGACAGGGCGACCGGCGGTCCTCCGAGGGGGCGCTGAAGTTCTTCCTGTCATCGGTCACCGCCACCGCGGTCAGCCTCATGGGCGTCAGCTTCGTGTACGCCGCCACCGGCACCCTCTACCTCACCCAGGTGGCCGAACGCATCCAGCACGTCGACGGGCAGCTCACCACGCTCGTCCAGACCGGCGTCGTCCTCACCCTCGTCGGCTTCGCCTTCAAGACGGCCGCCGTACCCTTCCACTTCTGGGTGCCCGACACCTATGTGGGCGCGCCCCTGCCGGTCGCGGCCTACCTGTCCGTGGTCGGCAAGGCGGTCGGCTTCACCGGCCTGATCCTCGTCACCGTCATCGCCCTCCCGTCCTACGCCGACGTCTGGGGGCCGGCTCTCGCGGCACTGGCCGCGCTCACCATGACGGTCGGCAACGTCGGAGCCCTCCGCCAGCAGGCCACGCGCGCGTACAGCGCGGTACGCCTGCTCGCCTGGTCGTCCGTCGGGCAGGCCGGCTACCTCCTGGTGCCGATCGCCGCCGCCGCGTACTCCGACGACCCCGAACGCTCCATCGGCTCCACCGTCGCCTACGCCCTCATGTACGCGGCGGTGAACCTCGGAGCCTTCGCGGTGGCCGCACTCGTGGCCCGTACGAAGTCCCAGAACCGTGTCGCCGACTACCGCGGCCTTTACACGTCCAACCCGCTGACGGCCCTGCTCCTGGCGTTCTTCCTGCTCTGCCTCGCCGGACTGCCGCCCGGCATCATCGGCCTCTTCGCCAAGGTCACGGTCTTCGCCGCGGCCGTCGACGCGGGGCTCGGCTGGCTGGCCGTCGTCATGGCGGTCAACGTCGTCATCGCGCTGTTCTACTACCTCCAGTGGACGACTCTGCTGTTCCGGGCACCCGAGGACGCGACCGAGAAGCACCAGGTCCCCGCACCTCTCACGGCGGCGATCACCGTCACCGCTGTCTTCGCCGTCGCCCTCTCGGGAGCACCCCAGCTCATCCTGCGCTTCGCCGGCACCGGCCTCTTCTGAGCGGCAGCCGCTTCGGGCACGCGTGCGGTAACCACCCTCCACGCGCGCGTGCCGGACACCGTGGCCGTCACCCGTTCGGACCATGCGCGCTGCCGTAGCCGCCGGGGAACTGGCGACCCCCGCCTGGCGTTGACCTGTACAGAAGGGTCCACTGGACGTGACGCCACGGCACCGGTGGCGCCGGAGACCAGGAAGCCACCACAGCGAGCGACACCAGCAAGCAAAGGGTTCCCCTGCTGCACCACTTGGAGGGCGTACCGTGCACCGCCGGCACAACGGGCTCAGGACCGCAGTACTCCTCGGGGGACTGTCCGCGCTCATCATCGTCATCGGCAGCTTCTTCGGCCGAGCGGGGCTCGTCGTCGCCGTCCTCGTCGCCCTGGGCACGAACGCGTACGCGTACTGGAACAGCGACAGGCTCGCACTGCGCGCGATGCGCGCACGGCCGGTCAGCGAATTCGAGGCCCCGGCGCTGTACCGCATGGTCCGTGAGCTCTCCACCCAGGCACGCCAGCCCATGCCGCGCCTGTACATCTCGCCGACGGAGGCACCCAACGCTTTCGCGACCGGCCGCAACCCGCGCAAGGCGGCCGTGTGCTGCACGGAGGGCATCCTGCGCCTGCTCGACGAGCGCGAGCTGCGCGGCGTCATCGGGCACGAGCTCAGCCACGTCTACAACCGCGACATCCTGATCTCCTCCGTCGCCGGGGCCCTGGCCTCCGTGATCATGTTCCTGGTCAACTTCGCCTGGCTGATCCCCATCGGACGCTCCAACGACGATGACGGACCCGGATTGCTGGGCATGCTCCTCATCATGATCCTCGGTCCGCTCGCCGCCACCGTCATCCAACTGGCGATCAGCCGCTCCAGGGAATACGAGGCCGATGCCTCCGGCGCCCAGCTCACCGGGGACCCGATCGCCCTCGCCGGCGACCTGCGCAAGCTCGAACTCGGCACGAAGCAGCTTCCGCTGCCCCCGGAGCCCAGGATCGAGACCGCCAGCCACATGATGATCGCGAATCCCTTCAGGCCGGGACAGGGACTCTCGAGAATGTTCTCCACCCACCCGCCGATGGCGGAGCGAATCGCCCGACTCGAAAAGATGGCAGGTCGTCAGCAGTGAAGACCATCCTCAACGTCATTTGGCTCGTGCTCAGCGGCTTCTGGCTGTTCCTCGGCTACCTGGTCGCGGGTGCGCTGCTCTGCATCACGATCATCGGAATCCCGTTCGGCATCGCGGCCTTCCGCATCGGTGTCTATGCTCTGTGGCCCTTCGGGTACACGGCGGTCGAGCGCCGCGACGCGGGAGCGCCCTCCTGCATCGGCAACGCGCTCTGGCTGATCCTCGCCGGCTGGTGGCTTGCCATCGGCCACATCGTCACCGGAATCGCGCTGTGCGTCACGATCATCGGCATCCCGCTCGGCATCGCCAACTTCAAGCTGATCCCGGTCTCGCTGCTCCCGATGGGACGCGAGATCGTGCGGACGGACCAGCCGTTCACGGCCACCGGCACCTCCCAGCGGACCGGCTGGTAGGAGCCGCGGCTCTCCACAGACCACGGGTTGTCCACAGGCCCGCCCGGCTGTCAGTGGCGACCTGCATCATGAGCCCATGACCGAGAACGAGCAGTTGCTGGCACGGGTGGCCGCCAAGGCACGCAACACCCGTCCGTGGGGCTGGGCTTCCCTGCCCGAGCCCGTCGACGAGGCGACGTCCGCCCGTGCCGAGGCCGCCCTGGGCTTCGCCCTCCCACCGCTGCTCGCCGAGCTGTACCTGCGGATAGGAGACGGTGGCTTCGGCCCCGAGTACGGCCTGTTGCCCCTGCTCGACAGCCCGCCTTCGGGCGAGCCCGCCGCGGTGGCCCAATACCTCGCCAACCGCGAGGG
The DNA here is from genome assembly GCF_002005225.1 of Streptomyces pactum. Taxonomy (NCBI): domain Bacteria; kingdom Bacillati; phylum Actinomycetota; class Actinomycetes; order Kitasatosporales; family Streptomycetaceae; genus Streptomyces; species Streptomyces pactum. The sequence goes on along the minus strand of NZ_CP019724.1, from coordinate 3,682,901 downwards.
CGGTCAGAAGGATCCCGACTGGCCCTGGCCCGAGGGAGTCCTGCCGATATCCCACTGGGGCTGCGCGATGTACGCCTGCGTGGACTGCCGCTCCCGGCAGGCCACCGTCCTGCTCTTCGAACCCAACCCCGGCGACGTCGACCAGGCCTGGTTCATCGACGCCCCGAGCCTCACGGACTGGCTGCGCGCCTGGGTCGAAGGCACGGGCTGGTACGAGGAGGCCAATGAGGGGCTGGAGCTGGCCCCGTGGACCGACTTCCCCATACGCACGGCGAGAAGGCCCACGACGCCGCGTACGACGCCCGTACGGGCATCCTGAGACGCGATACGGCCAACGGGACCCCGGCAGGCGGTCGCACCCCACCGATCAGCGCAACCACCAGGTGCGATCGGAACGTCTT